>CACYHE010000017.1 GCA_902774185.1 uncultured Bacteroidales bacterium
CAAAGGTACTGCTTTTTTACGACATGACCAAATATCTGCCTTCGCAAATTCCATTAGGATGGACAAACGCTCAGATCGTACCCTGCGTACTCGCTCAGGTCCTGTACTTCGGTGATGTAAAGCCAGTCTCTGTTATACACCGCCTTGCGGTATTTCTTGCCGTAGCGGCGGTAACGGAACCAACCGTAGATCAGGATGCCCAAGCCCTCCTTACCGTCTTCCAATCCTACCGCTTTTGCCAACCGCCGCGCCAATTCTTCTTTGCTGATTCGTGTCATTTTTTTCGGACTAAAACGGGGTTTTATCGGGGTTTTGAGGTACTTTTGTCGTACTTGGCAAGGATCAACTTACGCAACTCTTTCTCGTCTTCCACCTCCTGCACATGTTTGTCGTACAGATATTTCACCTTCAACCATATCTGCTGACGGTCGGCGGCTGCCTTGTCGATGCGGGCATAACGACCCTGGATCTCTGCCGTGATGGAACTCACCATCCCGAAGCGTTTGCGGTGCGCGATCTCTGCCTGTGTAGGCGGTGTCGAACGATGCACAATCCCTTCTTCCGTCATACCCCGACGGGCATGTACCACCGTCCTGCCGCTCTTAAGCGTCCGAAACTGCAGGTTTCCTACTTTGCCGGATATCGAATTACTTTGTTTATTGTTCCGGCATCATGCCGGTTTTATCTTTCGTTTATTGTCCGGCATGGGATGCCGGTTCTCCGTCCATTCCGCCGGATAGTATCCGGCGTCTAGGTGAACAGGTGAACGGGTGAACACCCTTTTTCTAAAATACACACACGCACGTGTGTGAGTTTATACAGAAGGGTGTTCAGGTGTTCAGGGTGTTCGCCCTTCTATGTTTCTATTCGCATTGATTTCATCTGTGCTACGCTCGCGCACTAACCAACCTCGCGTACGGGAAGGACCGCATTGTTTGCTTTGGAAGCCACTTTTCTTAAGTAACATCCCAAGTTGTACCATATTCATCGGCTTCTTGATGGAGCCTTTTATGACGAGTTTATCGCTGATCTCGGCAGTCGTCATGAACGTACCGTACCCGTCTGCCGGCACATCGAAATAGACGGCAAGCAACTGCTCCTCGTTCTCCTGCTTCGTAAGGCAAAGTGATATAGAACGGATTCTGG
The DNA here is from genome assembly GCA_902774185.1 of uncultured Bacteroidales bacterium. GTDB lineage: Bacteria > Bacteroidota > Bacteroidia > Bacteroidales > Paludibacteraceae > Colicola. The sequence goes on from CACYHE010000017.1 coordinate 1,147, forward strand.
ATATTCTCCACCTGGAACGGCAACCACCGCCGGTTACCCGTCAGGTCGGTTAGGAACTCCTGTTTGTTACCCGACGCACAGAACGATGCCAGACGGATCCTACGCTCCTTGGTGTACCCGTACGCAGCTCTTTCAGAGATATCCGAAGCCGTGATGACGGATTTCATCACGTTCAGTTCCTTTGGTCCCATCGCGTCTATCTCATCCAAGGCTATCAGGCCGTACTCGGCGATACGGAGACGCTCGTCTTTGTTCAACTGCGTACTGTTCGCCATCTTGCAACTGTAAGCACGTAACTCCGGCGGCAGCAGATGTTCGAGCCACGTGGTCTTGTAGATGCCCTGCCGCCCGATGAGCACCAGCACCTGCTGGTTGACGGCCTCATCCTTCAGCCAACTGGCTACCATTGCCACGAACCATTTGGTAAAGCATATGCGCCATAGTTTCTGCGCCTCTTCCCCTCCTTCGACCGTCACTTGCTCTGACAACCACCCTATCCAGTCATGCGACCCGGGTTCCCAGGGTTTGCAGTCCAGCACATACTCGCGCAGCGGATGCACGTCCGGAATACGATGCGACTGGAGCACCGCCAGCACCTCCCGTGCCGTGATCTGCAAACCGCTCTCGTTCGAGCAGTCGCAGACGATATCATTGATGTCGCTGGTCGTGATATCCCGCCACCGCGCAGCTTGCATCATTTCATCATTGAGCGGCGACGCCGCGCTCATTTCATCATTAATCTGCACTTTATTGGAGATCACGTCATGCCGCAGCCGCTCAAACTGCACATAGTTGTCATAGATGTAATCACATACTATCTGTTGCCTGTTGTCTGATACTTTCTTTCTTGCCATAATCGTTAGATTTTATGCAAAATTACTGCTTTTCATGCATACACGCAAATCCATCTGCCACAAAATAAAGCGACCCCTCTCTTTGTGGCAGATGGAAGCATTTCACCGTCATCCGGCGATGATTTCACGTATGCGTTCCGTTACTTTTCGGTCAAAAGGTTGTACACGTTTTAACTGACGACTAAGCGACCGATAGTCCAACTCCCAGCCCACTTCCGCACTGATGATACGTGCCAGTTCGGCTTGGGACGACCACGGTTGTTCCGGCCATCGCTTGTGCGTGATAGCCAATACAGAAGATGAATTACGGGCGTAAAACTCGATAGCGAGATTACGATAACAATTTCTTTTTGCCATAATGATTAAATTGTTTGATGTCGTTTGATGTCGTTTGACATCGTTTGACGGTTTAAAAATTATGGCTGGCGCCAGCCGTTTATTAGCTGTAAATCGATTTCGAGTGCAAAGGTACAAAAAATATTTGAAATGGCAAAAGACACGTTTTTTGCACTTCAAAATTACCTATATACCTATATTTTTATTGCAAACACCCACTAATTTTGCAATTTTACATAAAAAACGGCATTTCATGTTTGAAATGTCGTGTTACACGTGTTACAAAAAGGACAAAGTGCCCTCTGAATTTATAGCGATTTTTGATTTATTTTATTAGTGCTCTATTTCATGCATATTTCTTCTGCCATTTTATTCATTTCCACACATTCAGTGCGGCTGACATGATTTTTATGCGAATCATAGTCCCAAGGACTCAAGATGAGCACCTGTTTTTTGGCAACAGCATCAAAGAGACTGTCTTGCGGTTTGTAATAATCCCGAAAGCCGTTATCGGCAATGTAGATGAAAGGCAGTCCTTCTTTGAGTAATACCGCCATCACGTCTTTCTCTTTGGGAGAAATAAAGGGCGAGACCATTACTGTGCCCTGCCGGGCAGCCAGCACACAGCCGTTCATGTAATCGCGCAGGCGCTGATTATCCCCGTGCTCTGCTTCCTCCACCATCGTGCGGCGCACATGAACGGGCATATATTTTGCTCTTTGCAGCAAATCTGCATTGCCAACGCCGCTGTAGATACGACCGGCTATCTCGATACCCTCCTGTACGCGGAAAAATTCCGGCATAAGATGTTTGGTAGCAAGGCGTTGGGGATTCATCTGTACATAACGGATCATCGTTTGGAACTGACCTTTGCGGGACATCGGGCGGATGAATGGAATCTCGGTAAAGATCTTTTCTTCGTCTGTTTTCTCTGAATTCAATTCAGAGTGAATGAACGGAGGTTGACTATGCTCTATATAAGCGCGCCCTATCTTCTTAACCCCCTGCCAAAGTCCCCGTATCACCGACTTAATGCTTGCATCCATCGGCTCTGTCACATAGTAGATAATATGCAGATGGTCAGGCATCAAGCAATGCTGTATGACCCGAATCTCCGGATAATACCGATTGATTCGCAATGCTTCTTCCGTTATCCTGTCTCCCAGTTCTGTCCGATCCACATAAGCTTGTTTGGGGTCATTCTCCGGAATAACAAGCTTGCCCAACAACGGTTCACGACTTGGCACAGTCAACGTCACATGGTAGATGCCTATTCCATACCATGCCTTACTTGTTTGCCAATGCCATTTCTTATTGTCGTCCGTCTCCATCGGTTTTTCTTTCTCCGTCAGTTTTCTCTGAATTTAATTCAGAGTGAATGAACGGAGTATAGATCATCCTTCTATTACTTTTATCTCTTCTTCTGTTAATCCATACAACGCATATACCCGCTCATCTATCTCCTTATCCGTCGCACTTATCTGCGCGCTTATCTCCTTCAGCGCCGCTTTATACTGTCCGAAGTACTCTTCCCATTCGTCTTGTTGAACGAGGGAGAGTTTGATTTTCTGCTTTTTGAGTTCGGCGACAAAGCCTGCGAAATCCAGGGTATCGAAGGTCTCTAATGTGCCGGTGATCTTGATGTCCGGCATATTATCATGCTATCGCCTCACACCTTTGCGGCTGCAAAGGTACAATATTTTTCTGAATTATGCAAGAGGTAAAAGAATTTTTGGCTCATTTTAGGTCATTTTGGACACACACAAAAAAGCGGCTCACGTGATGTGAACCGCTTATTACCTGTCACCCGGTTTTACGTCATGGGCAGCTGACGCTCCTGTTTTACGTCATGGATGGGACGTGTATTTTCAACATCGCAATTTGCGACCTTGAAAGTAATGCTACAATTGATTCAGTTTTAAATTCTTATCCAGCCCCATCTTATCAAAAGCAAACAAGCGTTTTCCTAATTCATTGAAGGACGCTATGAAGTATAGCCGAAAGCATGGCTACGCCTTGTTCGGTAAAAGCGTATGGAGTAGTGGAGGAATGTTTGAGGGATTGGAACCTATCACATTTTGTGATTAGTTCATCTTCAACCGACGAGTCTCTTTGACGCGATCTGTGAAGTTATTTCCTGCCACAGAAACGCCATACACAAATGTCTTGTTAATCTCTTTAACCATGACCATAACTGATTTGTTTATACCGCTTTATCTGGTTCACTGTTTGGTAGTCCACGCTGCAAAGGTACAACTTTTATTTAATATATGTAAATTATTTTGCAAAAATTTAAAGTATATTTAATATTTTGTGTATTTCATCAAAAATATTAAGTATATTTACCATTAATACAACACACGGGCGACTCATTCTTTGAGCCGCCCGTTTTTTTTTCTTTGTACTTGGTACTTAGTCCCTTAGTCACTTTACGAACGCGCCTTGCGCATTATAAACCTTCTCTCCGCGGAGGATGAAGATCTGGCCGTTATGGAGGATAAGCCTACCTCTGTCTCCTCCCTGAAGAGAAGAGGAAACATTGTCAATTCCTGTTGGCATCTGCGATGCCCCTTGGATGTCGAACTCCTGCCAATAGGTATCGTTCTCATAAGCCGAAACAGCCTCGTCCGGTACATAGACAGGGATCTGGCGCTTCACATCGAAGAAGGTCTTGGCTTGAATAGAAGGAGGCGTAACGGAATTGACGGTAATCTTCTGCAGTTTGGCGCAGAGTGCAAAAGTATTATCTCCGATAGTCTGTACTGACGACGGCAGAACCATCTCTTCCAGATACGTACAGCCATAGAAAGCTCCATCGCCGATTTCCGTTACACCTTCGGGAATAACGAGATTCTGCAGTTCGTGTGCGTTATAGAACGCCCAGTTGCCGATGCGGCGGAGTTGGCTGGCAGAGGCTGCAGGCGCATTGAATCGTCCGGGAGCGCCGGCAGGTGCGCCACCAAAAGTGATGGACTTGATACTACGACAATCCTCAAAAGCGGATTGCTCAATTTCTTCTACTGAAGCAGGAATGTCGATGGATTGCAGGTTCTTACAACCGGCTACCATCATATAACTTACTTTCTGCAGACCTTCCGGCAATACCAATTGTTGCAGGTTATAGTAACCTTTGAAAGCCTCGTCCGCAAACTCCGTGTTCGTTACACCTGACACATCCAATGTCTGGAGTGTCTTGTAAGAGCGGTTGATGAACAATAATGCATTCTCCGTTAATTCGCCGCCATTGACAGTTACATGGTTTAAGATCTTCGTATAAGAAGGCCAGTTACCTTCCGGAATATCAAAGAATCCTGCCGGAGCCTCCATAGTGGTCAAACCGGTGCAACAATAGAAAGCATAATTTCCAATGCTGGTGACGCTATTGGGAATGGTCACAGAGGTCAAACCGGTGCAATTATAGAAAGCCCCCTCTCCAATGCTTGTGACACTATTGGGAATGGTAACAGAGGTCAAACCGCTGCAACCATAGAAAGCACTACTTACAATGTTTGTGACGCTATTGCCAATCGTCACAGAGGTCAAACTGCGGCAATTATAGAAAGCAGCATATCCAATGCTGGTGACGCTATTAGGGATCATCACAGAGGTCAAACCGGTGCAATCACGGAAAGCCTCATCTCCAATGCTTGTGACGCTATTGGGAATCTCAATATCACCTTTAGCAGCCTTAGAACACGCAAGTAAATTTGTTTTTGTTGCATCGCCATAGACTAAATATCCCTCAACATATCCATTCACGTTCTTTGCTCCCCATGGCGAACCGGTTGCAGAGCCAGAATAGACTATATTTGGGACACCACTGAAAGCATAATCTCCAATGCTTGTGACGCTATTGGGAATAGTCACAGAGGTCAAAGCGGTGCAATTCCGGAAAGCATAATCTCCAATACTAGTGACGCTATTGGGAATCGTCACAGAGGTCAATCCGGAGCAATACTGGAAAGCATAATTTCCAATGCTGGTGACGCTATACGATACGGAATCGCCAGTCACAGAGGAAGGGATAATAATTTCTCCGCTCGCACTGCTATTTCTAGCCACTTCAGCCGTATGGTTGGTGGCATCGAGGTTGTAATACAGGTTGCCGATTTGGACTCTTTCATAGTCCCAAGCGAACAAAGTTCCTACGCTGGCTGCTACAGCGAGCAATAGGGTAAAGAGTTTTTTCATATTTATTACTTGTCTTTATTTTAATATTCGCTTTTATGTCACCGCTTTTTACGCTGCTGAGCTCAGCTATTTTTTATGGTCACAAATTGTGATATCAAAGATCTTACAGCTTGCTCAGCAATTCATCTGTGGTCTGCTCCAGTTTGACAAAGCCAAACCACTTCTTACCGAGATCTTTGAGGCTTGCGCCGATAAGATAAACGGTGTCATCAAGACACAAGAACCTATCATGTGAACCAGATTATATGCTTTAGTTGTATAGAGTTGCTTTCCGTCATGCCCCATATATTCCAAAATGGAATACGTGCCCTCTTCTTCTAATTCGCCTGATTTATAGATATTTGCGATGTGTTTTGAAATCGCAGGTTGCTTCACTCCGAATAAATCTGCGATTTGTTGCTGTGTAAGCCACACGGTTTCATCTTTCAAATGAACCTCCAATTGGATCGTCTCATTAGGCTGATATAAAACTATTTCGTCTTTCATTGTCTTGTGGGGTATAATTCTTGTTATGTGCAAATTTTGCTACAACTAAATCCGCTGCAAAGGTACTGCTTTTTTATGACATATGCAAATTATTCCGAATATTTTTATATTTTTGACGTATGCAAATTTTTTGGCACGAAAATAGTACTGATGCGAAAAAATACGAAAAAATCACAGAAAAATGGCATACACTATTGTGTATGTCAAATTTTTTTCGTATCTTTGCAGCCGATTGTAAAAACAAACAACATCAAACCATTTCAAACAACATCAAACAACATCAAACCATTTCAAACAACATCAAACAACATCAAACCATCTCAAACAACATCAAACAACATCAAACCATCTCAAACAACATACCATTATGAACAAATTCTTCTACTTCATTGCTGCCACATTGATAGCTGTCAGTTTCGCTTCTTGCGAACAAAACAAACCGTCTCAACCCAAAGACGATGATGACGATTCCCCCAAGGAACCGACGTACTATCACAAGGATCCTGTGGAAGGCTGTCTGCCGGGTTTGTTTGCGGTCAGTGAGACCCAGCAGGTTTATTTCTCCAAGGGTAATTTATGGTACTCCAAACTGAATTTCGATAGTCGTTGGGAGTTTGCGGTACAACAATACCGCGTGTTGGGTGAGAGTAATTTGGACATAGCAGACATGCCGAGTTACAGTGCCATCGACCTCTTTAACTGGAACACCGCCAATGATCCGACGCGTCATGAGGCAGATGATTATGTTGGTGATTTTGAAGACTGGGGTGACAAGCCTATTTATAACGGTGGTAATACCGAAGGTCTCTGGCGTACGCTGACGGGCGATGAGTGGCTTTACCTCTTCCATGGTCGTCCCAATGCAGACAAACTCTTCGGTCACGGATGTATCGCTGAGAATGAGATCGATACCGTGAATGGTGTCTTCCTCTTCCCGGATAACTGGGAGGAAATCAAACCGGAAGGTTTTGAGTTCCAATCCTGTGCAGACATGGGTATGGTATGGGGAAAGCAGGATGGTGTAGTGGCAGAAGGTTATTACCAAAACATATTCTTCTACGGCTATAGACAAAACGTGTACGATATGGATATGTGGCAAAAACTGGAGGAACTCGGCGTTGTCTTCCTGCCGGCTGCCGGTTTACGTACTTGGAAACAGGATACCTATATTGTATCTTTGGATTTTATTAATACATATGGTTATTATTGGTCTGCTTCCGCTGCGGGTGATAGGTCTGCATACAACTTGCTATTCGCATGGTTTGCGCTTTGTCCCAAAGCGTATAATGGTCCGCATTACGGTTGTGCCGTTCGTTTAGTGCGTTAAAGAAAGAACACAAAGCAAAGAGCGCAGATTAAAATACGAAAAAATCACAGAAAAATGGCATACACTATTGTGTATGTCAATTTTTTTTTGTATCTTTGCAACTGATTTGGGATAAGGAACACAAGGAATGAAAATTCTATTGATTGTTGTCGGAATAATCGTTTTAATCGCAGGAGTGGTGGCAGGTGTGTTGGCACATCCGGCTTTTGGACGCAAGAATAGGTGAAAAAGTAGAATTTTAAACAAAAAATGCAGGTAATTTTTTAATTAGTAACAATTTTATTACTAATTTATTTGTTAGTTTGAAAGTGCAGCAACTGAGTTGGCTAGTTTGGGCGCGTACAACGGGCGAAGTAAACGAGGAGATCTTATCCGATCTTCATTCATTGGCTGCGCAGAAATACGCATTTGTTGGTATAATATTTACCAATAATCTATTATCTTTTTGCGAAAAAATGCGAAAAAACACAGAAAAATGGCATACACTATTGTGTATGTCAATTTTTTTTTGTATCTTTGCAGCCGATTTTCGTGCGCGTGCGTTTGGCGCGCCCGTACATACCTATTATTATAGGAATTGATAATTGATAATTGAGAATTGAAAATTTACAAATATAATGGAAGAAGTAATCGTGCCGGAAGGCAAAGAACAACAAGAAAAGTATGATGGATCGAGTATTCAAGTGCTCGAGGGATTAGAGGCGGTGCGTAAACGTCCTGCGATGTATATCGGCGATATATCGCTGAAGGGTCTGCACCACCTGGTTTATGAGGTAGTGGATAACTCCATTGATGAGGCGCTCGCCGGTTTCTGCGATGAGATCGCCGTTCATATCAATGAGGACAACTCCATCACCGTTCAGGATAACGGTCGTGGTATTCCGGTAGATATGCACCCGAAGGAGCATAAGTCGGCATTGGAGGTTGTAATGACCGTGCTGCACGCCGGTGGTAAGTTCAACAAGGATTCGTATAAGGTATCCGGTGGTCTGCACGGTGTAGGTGTGAGCTGCGTGAATGCGTTGAGTACGAAGATGCACGTAGAGGTTTACCGCGACGGACAGATTCACTGTCAGGATTATGCGAAGGGTAAACCGCTGGCGCCGGTTCATACGATCACGGAAGCAGAGGCAACCGGTAACTGGGAGCAGCGCAAGACGGGTACGTTCGTGCAGTTCTGGCCGGACGACACGATCTTCACCGAGACCGTTTATCACTGGGAGATTCTTGCTAACCGTATGCGCGAATTGGCGTTCCTCAATGCCGGTATTCGCATTGTCTTGAAAGATAAACGGAAGCCCCACCCGACCTCCCCTGAAGGGGAGGAGCTGAAAGAGCGCAAAGAGGTGTTCTACTCGGAGAAGGGTCTGAGTGAGTTCGTTCGTTATATCGACGGTACCCGTACGCCGCTTATCTCGGAGGTTATTCATCTGAGCACGGAGAAATACGGTACGCCGGTAGAGGTGGCCATGATCTACAACACCGATTTCAACGAGAACGTACATTCGTATGTCAATAACATCAACACCATCGAAGGCGGTACCCACGTAGCCGGTTTCCGTGCTGCCCTCACCCGCGTCATGAAGAAATACGCGGAGGAGAGCAAGATGCTGGAGAAGGCTAAACTGAAAGACAAGGACGGTAACTCGACCATCGACCCGAACGATTTCCGTGAAGGTCTGACGGCGGTTATCTCGGTCAAGGTGGCAGAACCGCAGTTCGAGGGTCAGACGAAGACCAAGCTTGGTAACTCGGAGGTTGCCGGTATGGTTAACTCCGCCGTTTCGGAGGCGCTGCAGAACTACTTGGAGGAGCACCCGGACGATGCGAAGAAGATTGTGGAGAAGGTGATCCTGGCTGCCCAAGCCCGTATCGCTGCCCGTAATGCCCGTCAGAGTGTGCTGCGTAAATCGCCGCTCAGCGGTGGTGGTCTGCCCGGTAAGTTGGCGGATTGTGTAAGCAAGGATGCAAGCGAATGTGAGTTGTTCCTGGTTGAGGGAGACTCTGCAGGCGGTACCGCCAAGACCGGTCGTGACCGTATCCATCAGGCTATCCTGCCCTTGAGAGGTAAGATCCTGAACGTGGAGAAAGCGATGGAGCATAAGGTATTCGAGTCCGAAGAGGTTCGTAACATCTTTACGGCGCTCGGTATCACGTTCGGTACCGAAGAGGATCCGAAGGCGTTGAACCTTTCCAAGATCCGTTACCACAAAGTGATCATCATGGCCGATGCCGATGTCGATGGTGCCCATATTGCTACTCTGATTATGACTTTGTTCTTCCGTCATATGAAAGAGGTTATCGAGCAAGGTCACCTCTATATCGCTTGTGCGCCGCTCTATAAGTGTTCAAAGGGTAACTACAGCGAGTACTGCTGGAACGACCAGCAACGTATGGCGTTCATCCAGAACTACGGTAACGGTGATGAGAAATCGATCAAGACGCAACGTTACAAAGGTCTGGGTGAGATGAGCGATGAGCAACTGTGGGAGACCACGATGGATCCGGCTCGCCGTATGCTCAAGCAGGTGACGATCGAGAACGCCGCTGAGGCTGACCGTATCATCGCGATGCTGATGGGTGACGATGTTGCGCCGCGCCGCGAGTTTATCGAAGAGAATGCCACCTATGCAAATATCGATGCATAAATATTGGCATGTTTGAAGGTTTGAAAGTTTGAAGGTTTGAGATTGTTCAAACTACATCAAACGCGAAGCGTCAAACAACATCAAACAAACGAAATTTATGAGAATAGCAGTCTATTGTAGTGCCAAAGATGCGATCCCGGAGGAGTACTTGATGCTCGGTGACGCATTGGGTCGGTGGATCGGTGAGCATGGGCACACCTTGATCTACGGTGGTGCTACAGGTGGGCTGATGTCCCGCACGAGCGATGCGGCGAAGGCAGCCGGTGCGCATGTGATAGGGGTTATCCCTCCGCGCATCAAAGCAGCAGGACGCTTAGCCACCAACTGCGATTATCTCATCGAGGTAGCGAACATGTCCGAACGCAAGCAGCGTATGCGTGACGAAGCCGATGTCATCGTATGCCTGCCCGGCAGTTACGGCACGTTGGACGAGATGATGGATGCGACCTCTTCGGCAATCGTAGGTGAGCATAAGAAACCGACGTTCGTAGTGAACTACAAAGGTTTTTATGAACCGCTCAAGCAGCAGATAGAAGTGATGCGCAGCCTGCATTTTATTCCCGAACAAGAGGCCTACAAACCCATCTTCGTGGACACATTGGAAGAATTATATAACAAAATAAATAATTAATTTATGAACCTATTTGCAGCCAGACTAACCGGTAAAATGCTCTCGACGGATGCGTTCGAGAAAGAAATTGCGGACATGCAAGCGCGTGTCAAACGTTGGCGTGCCATTGAGAAATCGCCCGAGTTGGCGGAGTACAATGAGCTGAAGAAGATCGTTGAGAGTCCCGATTTTCAGGAGCACAAGAACGAGCTTGAGAAGCGTAAGTACAAAGACACGCAAGAAGGAAAGAAGATGATGGAATACGAGGCATTAGCCAACTCTTCCAGCATTCGCAGTTACCGTCGTGCGCTCAATGACAAGGAGTTTCAGGACTTCCTCGTTTTCCGCGAGTCAGAGGATTTCCAGAAGATCAAGAGCCTCAAAGCGGTTCTTACCGATCCGGTAATTCGCAAGTACAACATGTTGTACTACTCGTCCAAATACAAGAACTATCTGAAGATGCTCAATTCGCCGGACTTGAAGCGCTTGGCTGATTTGGAGGAGGAAGTACACACGGAGGATTTCCAGAAGCGTCATGCCGTATGGGCAGACAGCAAGCGCTGGCAGCACTCGGATGATTACAAGACCTATGCACGTTTCCAGGAGTTGGCGAACTCGGAGGACATCAAGTTCTTCTTTGAGTCCCGCAACGAGAAAATCGACTGGGCTGAGTTGTACCGTCCGGCTTTTGACGACGACATGTCGGGCAACAAGAACTGGAAGCCGGGTTACGGTTACGCCAATCCGGCGATGAAAGACGGTCATTCGCGCACCAACGAATTGCAGGCTTACAACAACGGCAAGAACACTTTCTTCGCTGAAGGACGTATGGACCTGGAGACCCGCAACGAGAGCAAGAAAGCTATCGCTTGGGACGAGAAGAAAGGCTTTGTAGAGCATACGTTTGCCTATACCTCCGATGTGATGAACACGAAAGAAGCGTTCATGCAAGAGGAAGGTTTGTTCATGGCGAAAGTGCGCAGTCAGGGAAGTGGTCATCATTTCTTCGGTCTCTCGACCGGCAAGCCGGGCAATCCGATGATCGCATTGTATCACTTCAACGGCAGCCGTCCTCAGATGGGTCTGATTCAGGGCGACCGCACGCAAATGGCGGATCTGACCGGTTTACTGCCTGCCAACTATTTCTACTTCATCTATTCCTTCCGTTGGACGAAGCACGAGTTGATCTGGTACGTCAATAATCTGGAGTTGCTCCGTTTGCCGAACAGTCTGCCGAAAGAGGCGATGTTCATGCTGGCGCAGTCGTTCCTGCCGGCAACCGAGAAAGGCGGCGAAGGCAAGCTGAAAGTGCGTTGGGCAAGAGTTTACCGCTCGGTTGAGTAAATCGTAAATGGTAAATGACTAAATCGTAAATAGATTTATGTTTTTGATTGCAGGTCCTTGTGCCATTGAAAATAGAGATGTCGTGATGACGACTGCAGAGACGCTGAACCGTCTCTGTTATGACTTGGGTATCACCCTCTATTTCAAGTCCTCGTTCGACAAAGCCAACCGCACTTCTGCGTCGGCACGTGGGGTAGGGATGGACGAAGGGTTGCGTATCCTGCAGGAGGTGAAGACGCAGTTTGGTCTGCCTATCGTGACCGATGTCCATGAGAGTCATCAGTGCGCGCCGGTAGCCGAAGTGGCAGACGTGCTGCAGATACCTGCTTTCTTAAGTCGGCAGACGGACCTGCTGCAAGCAGCTTCGGTGACAGGACGAACGGTCAATGTGAAGAAAGGACAGTTCATGGCGCCCTGGGACATGGGAGGGGCTATCCGTAAGATCGAACAGGTAGCACCGAACGCCGCCAAAGAGGGACGCGTATGGTTGACCGAACGGGGTTCATCCTTCGGATACGGCCGTCTGGTGGTTGATATGACTTCTCTGGTGGAGATGCGTCGTTTCGGTTGCCCGGTCATCTTCGATGCCACCCACTCGGTGCAGCAACCTTCTTCGCAAGCCGGTATCACCGGAGGGAACCGGGAGATGGTGCCATACTTGATGCGTGCTGCCTTGGCGGTAGGCATTGACGGACTGTTCATCGAGACACACCCGAATCCCGACCAAGCTATATCAGACGCCGCTAACCAAGTACGGTTAAGCGACATGGAGCGTTTGCTCAAACAAGCCATCGAAATAGACTCTCTTTCCACGAATCGTTAATCCCTAATCACGAATCGAATAATGGAGCAGACAATCACCGTTTATTGCAAGAACACGCACACCTATCATGATGTACCACGCGGTATCTCGTTGATAGAGCTCAAAGACCTGTTGCATGTCGAGTTGAAATACCCGATTATTGCGGCACATGTCAATTACAAAGAGGAGAACCTGGACTTCCGTCTGTACAAACCCAAAGATGTGGAGTTTCTGGATGCCAGTTCGCCTTCCGGCATGCGTGTTTATGTGCGTACCTTGGGTATGGTGTTGGCTTGTGCGGTCAATGAGTTGTATCCGAAAATGGACTTGCGTGTCGAGCACCCGATCAGCAAAGGTTACTACTGCACGCTCCAATGGCATATAGACAAAGATGAGCAGATAGAGGGGGAGATCGTGCCGCCTGAGGTGACGCCGGAAATGATTGAAGCCATCAAACAGCGCATGCTCCAGATCATTGCGGAGGACAGACCCATCGTGGAGGAAGAGAAGCAGACCAAAGAGGTGATGAAGATGTTCGCTGCGCGGTATAACAACGAGAGTTCGATCTTCGAAGTGTTGGGTAACCCCTATTGTCGTTATTTCCGCATGGGTGATTTCATCGATTACTACAGCAATGTGCTGCTTCCCAGTTCGGGTTATATCACCCTTTTCGATATCGCACCCTTCAAGGACGGTATGTTGGTTCGAATCCCGAACCGTACGAACCCGCTTATCTTGGAGGACTCGATACAGCAGGAGAAGATGTTCTCGATCTTCCAGGAGTATAACCGTTGGAACAAGTTGCTGCATATCAATAACGTCAGCGATTTCAACGTAGCCTGCAAAGATAAGAAATCGTTCGAGATGATCAAGTTGGCAGAGGCCCTGCACGAGAAGAAGATCGCGCAGATAGCCGATGCGATCGCTGAGAAGCGTCCGAAGATCGTCTTCATCTCCGGTCCTTCGTCTTCCGGTAAAACCACCTTCTCCAAACGTCTGCAGATACAATTGTTAGTCGATGGTATCAAGCCGGAGGTATTGAGTATGGATGACTATTTTGTCAACCGTGTCGATACACCGAAGGATGCGAACGGAGAGTATGATTTCGAGACCGTAGAAGCCGTTGACCTGCCTTTCTTCCGGCAACAGATGCATGCGTTGTTAGACGGTCAGGAGGTTGATCTGCCTACTTTCGACTTCACCATCGGTGAACGTGTTTTCAAGGGAAAGAAACTGAAACTGCAGAAAGACAGTGTGCTGGTCATTGAGGGCTTGCATGCGCTCAACCCCTGCGTGCTGCCCGACGTGGACAAGGAGCTGACCTTTAAGATCTTCGTATCCGCTTTGACCACCATCAATATCGATAACCATAACTGGATCCCGACTACGGATATCCGTCTGTTACGTCGTATCGTGCGGGACTATAAGTACCGTGGTTTCTCCGCCAAGGAGACCATCGCCCGTTGTCCGTCCGTCATACGCGGTGAGCAGAAATGGGTCTATCCGTTCCAAGAGGAGGCGGATGTGATGTTCAACTCGGCGCTGATCTTCGAGTTCGCTGTGCTCAAACGTCATGCGGAACCGATCCTGTCGGAGGTGCCTAAGTTCTGTGAGGAATACACCGAGGCGCACCGCCTGTTGAAGTTCCTGCAGTACTTCATGCCGATACCGGAGAAAGAGATTCCGCCTACATCGTTCCTGCGTGAGTTCGTCGGTGGTTCGTCCTTCCGTTATTAATGGCATGGAAATTGTTGAATGTTTAGTGTGTAAGGTTTAGAGAATGAACATCCTTTTAGTCATTATATTATCTGTTTTTGACTCCATCCCGGGCGTGCAGGTGTTGCAGGACTCCACGGTGAGTGTGCTGATGGAGGAAGCGATGTACGGCAAGAAAGAGTTGGTCACTATCGACGGATTCCGTGTGCAGATATACTCCGCCAATAATCAGCAGAAGTCGAAAGCGGAAGCCCTGGATCTGGAGATGCGACTCAAGGATCGTATCAGTCAGACTGTTTATGTGCAGTACCAACCGCCGTTCTGGAAAGTGCGTTTAGGCGACTTCCGTACCTACGACGAAGCGAAAGAGTATAAGAAAATCTTCGTGCAGCAATTCCCGCATCTACGGGGTGATACCTATATTGTGCGCGATAAAATACAAGTGAAGCAGTAATGGATTTGCAAGCATTTACGCCGGATCCGGCAGTAACCGCAGCGATCGCGAAAGCGGTAGAGAGCACCTTGGCGCAGATAGGTGAAGACCCGCAGCGTGAAGGTTTGAAACGTACCCCGCATCGGGTAGGTAAAGCCTTGCAGTTCTTGACAAAAGGCTATCAGGAAGACCCCGAAGCGATCCTTCGTTCGGCGCTGTTCGAAGAGGACTATCGTCAGATGGTGGTGGTCAAAGATATCGATTTCTACTCCCTATGCGAGCACCATATGTTACCGTTCTTCGGAAAAGTGCATGTGGCATATATCCCGAACGGCCGTATCACCGGGCTGAGTAAGATCGCACGTGTGGTGGATGTCTATGCCCGTCGCTTGCAGGTACAGGAACGGTTGACGACACAGATCAAAGAGTGCATCCAGAAGACCTTGGATCCCTTAGGTGTGATGGTTGTCATCGAAGCCGAACACCTCTGCATGCAGATGCGAGGCGTGCAGAAACAACACGCGATGACCGTCACGTCGGACTTCACCGGAGCCTTTAATCGCCAAGAGACGAGGGAAGAGTTTCTGAAACTGATTCGTGGTTAAGACCCCAAACTATCGTGTATAGATAGAAGGGTAATGCCATGTTGAAATAAGTGATGTCGTACGACGAACTGTACAGATCTCCATTGCCGGTACGCACGATATCATAGCCGAAAGCCAGCACCACAAGAATCGTAAGCAGTCCGCCTGCCGCATAATGAAAATGCTGCAGGTGGTCTTTTTTATACACCGTCCATGCGATCGCTACCAAGGCGAAGATGGCAAAAACGAGTGGACTGCCTTGTCGTGTCTGCAGGACGAAGGGATTATATTCGAAGAACAGTAATTGGTGTCCTCCCCATACTAAGAACGGAACGAAGGTACACACGAAGGTGCCGCATGCCGTAAGCACGAACAGCAGTTGTTTCTTCCAACCGGATTGTAAGAAAGCGTAGCCGTACAGCAATGCCAGCGGAATCACCGCAGCCAGACGGGTGGAAGCGCATAAACCGGCGATGATAGCGAGAAGCAAGGTGTGGTCGGTAAACCGAACGGACTTATACCGCAACCATTCGCACAAGGCGCAGACGCACATGAAATTTGTGAACAAGTCACTTCGTACCACTATCTCATACTGGATAGCAGGGGATGCCATCAGCAGGATCAGCGTCAAGAGTGCGAAATGAGCGGAACGACTGCGTGCGATGACGAATAAGAAGAGCGCCAAGGCAGCAAAGAAGGATAGTCCTACGTTTCCTATCGCATAAAACGGGATATGAAGCACCTGCCATACGGGGAAAGGAGAACCGTATCCGCCTAAGTGCGTCTGGGCAGCGTAGGGATAGATGCCTTGGAATAAGTTATCCAGGAAATAATGGATAGCGGACCAACGGTCCACTTGCAGTCCGAGCGGGTCGATCTTGTACTGCAAAGCGATCAGCAATGCGGAATACCCCAAACCGGCACTGTACAAGAGTATCATGGAGGTCTTTGGACGCGGTTTCCAATAGTATAGTCCGACCATCAATGCGCACGCGACACACACATATAGCGCATCCAGGATATAATGCCACTCCGTGACGCGCAGGGTGTATTTGTCCACAAACAGAACGTTGATGAACAAATAGAAAAGTATGGGCAGGAGATACTTACGCATTTTGTTTTTTATCGTATCACCATGATCTTGACCACCGTATGACCGCCGTTAGCGTTACAGAGTGCGGTATAGACACCGGGTGTAGCCCTTCTGCCGTAGGCATCGTTTCCATCCCATACGGCAGTACCTCCGTGACTGCGGGTCTTACATACCAGATTGCCGGCTGCATCTACGATGTTCACCACTGTGTTATCCATCAGTCCGCAGATGCTGATGACTCCTCCGTAGTCCGGACGAACGGGGTTCGGATAGGCGTACGCGCCGCTCATCGTCTCCGCCGGATCACTGGCATCGCTGCGATAAGATGCGATACCTTTGCCGGTACCGACAAACACTTCGCCCGTCGTAGGCACGATCGTGATGGACTGGATACTGTTGGACGGTAACAGGCTGTTGTATTCCGTGAAATGGGCTGCGGTGATGGTGTCATCTTCGATGAGGTACAGACCCGAGTTGGCGGTTCCTATCCACATGCGGTTTCCGCCATCTACCGCCATACAGGTCACTTGCTCATCGCCCAAGAGGTAATCGCCCAAACCCGTTCCGTCATTACGAGGGATGATGATACGGCGACATGCGTTAGACTGGAAGAAATCGACCGTCTCAGGGATCAATATGATACCTTTCTCGGTACCTATCCAGATCCGGTTTGTATGGTCTTGTGCAAAGCAGTTGAAGTTCGATGGAGCAAGCAGCGTACCGTTCTGGTCCACGAACGAACTGCGTTTGACACAGTAGTCATCGCTGTTATTGGTAGGCGTACCTCCGTCATCGAACAGCACGACCCCTTGACTGTAACGTTGGTCGAACATCCATTTATAACGGCTGCCTCGTCTGTCCGGCCAGATACCGGTGGGCGTGGTGAAGGCTATGTCTGTACCGTTACTGCGTAAACGCAAACCGTACCAGATACCGTTCGGTGTGAGCACATGAACCGGTTTACCTGCCGCTGAGTTCGTTGCATTAAGTACCCACAGGTTACCTTCTTCATCCATCATCGCACCGTCCGTACGGGTGTAGAACTCCGGATTGGTAGGATCGACGGATGTTAAGGTACTATTATTCGGCATGTATTGTTTGACGGCTTTGAAATCACGGAACTCTACCACACCGCATCCGTACATCGCTACATAGAAATGACCGGCATCGGTGGGATCGACGGCTACGCTGACCGCATCCAAGGTCCAAACACCCAGATCGGCTAAGATATCATATGCCGAGATGCCTCGCCAGTTATATCCGTCGAAGATGTTGATTCGTGCTTCACGAATGAACTCGGTGGACCATCTGCCGCCTACCGTCGAGTAGATATGTCCGTTAGCCGCATGCATGCTGTAACCGAAATTACTGTTCGGACCTTCGGTATGGAAGATATGATCCCCGTTTACGTCTAACTTGATCAATCCCCAATTCAACTCAGCCACCCAGTATTCACCTTTGGTGAAACAAGCTGTGTTCATGGCGTAGCGGTCACTCAGCCCTTCGGGTGTATAATCATCCTTCAAGCGGAACAAGCCTTTGTCCGTATAGACGAGCATCTGTCCGTCATTCGCACTCATCCATCGGATCGGTTCGCCGAGCACCAGTTGCCACGTGTCTCCTGTTTGGCGATAGAGCGAGTCGTGCTGCAAGATATATAACTGGTTCTGCCAAGCAGCTGCCTGCTGTACGTCTCCTCCCTGAATCGTATCGGCAGACCAGAAAGCGTAATCTACCAGATTATCGCTCAATGCCGCTTTGTACAGTTTATTGGTGGAGAAAACATAGAGCGAGTCTCCCTGTTCGATGATGGCACGCACATCGACCGACGATGCCTCCTGCCCGATATAATAGGTATCTGCTACTTCGCCCTTACGGGTATTGATGGCGATGATACCGAAACTCGTTCCGGCATAGGTGTAACGCGAACCGGCAGTCAGGCAGTTGATGGTGACCGCTATCGAACCTGCTTTCATGTACAGATCCGGCATCTGGGTCACATCATCGTCATCGCTCAGCAGGTCAATACGCCCGTCATTATAAGCGATCACCAGTTGGTTGGACTGCTCGTCGTACGCGATATGCGACACGCTTGTTCCGTTCAGACCGGTCGATTTACTCCAGTAATCGATACTCTCATCGGCTCTGTTCACGCAGAAGAGCGCACCGTTAGCGGCTGCATAAACCCGTTTGTCAGAAGCGGCTATCTCTTGGGGATCGGAATAACAGAAATGCAGTCTCCATCGTTGCATACTTCCATCCTCTAATCCATTCTCTCCTTCATCCTCTGAGCCGTTCAAGCCTTCACCCCATCCGTTTGCATCGTATTCTACCAAGCCTTCTGCAGTACCGATGAAGATATGTCCGTTGTCGGCACACGCCAGGGACAAGATACCATTAGCCGGCATGGCGGAGTTATCGGTAGTGAGATGTTTTGTGATCTCCGTAGCATCCTCGTTCAGTACGTAGATACCTAAGGTCTCCGTACCTGCCCATATAGACCCGTCGCTTGCTTCGCAAAGAGCTTTGAAGATCAACGAACGAGTGGGGTTCTCTCCGTTGTTATCCATCACAACCGGTCGAACGATGGCATCCGAATGAAAATAATCGGTGGTTTCGATATAAGCGATACCTTGATCCGTAGCCATCCAGATACGTCCTTTGCTGTCTTGCATCATATCATTGATGAAGGATGGTTTGAACGTATTCCCTTCCTGATCGGTCCATTCGGAACGACGTATGGTCTTGTCGTCTGTATTGTCAAAAGGTGTACCTCCGTCGTCTAACAGGCATACGAAGGTGTTATAACGTGCAGTCGCTATCCATTTATGGCGGGAGTTACGGTTGTCCAGAATCAGACAAGCCGGAGTGTGAGCAGCCAGCAATGAACCATCAGCTGCTACATCGACACTGTGCCAAGTACCGTTCTTCTCCAGACACTGCAGCTGTCCGAAAGTGGTGGCGCTCATGAACCATAACCGACCGGCTGCATCATACGTGGCAAAGTCCACACGGGTATAGCGGTCCGGCAGATTAGGATCAAGTGTGATAAGCGTGTTGTTCCCTCCGGCTATCTCTTGACGAACCACCGCATCGTTCTTGAACTCATACAGCCCCGTTCCGTAACTGGTGACGAAATAGTGCGTCTTGTCTTTCGGATCAACCGCCACGTTCATAAAATCCAAGCATACATGACCGGTCTTCGCTTCGGTGACTGCCGCTTCGACATTCGTCCATTGCTGCCCGTCGTACCGCATCACGATACCGGGTCTGTTATACTCCGAATCCCATCGACCGCCGGGCACCACCCATATGTTACCTTGTGCTGCCGTGATGCGGTAAGGTGTGTTGACGGCAGGACCTGCCGGCTTGTAACTCATCCATTGTTTGGTCGCTTTCGTATAACGTTTGATACCTTCTCCGTAACCGGCGTACCAGATATCCTTCGTGTCGTCATACTCGATCCCTTTCTTGGCGTCCGGCGTGATACGGTTTCCGCGTTTCTCCCGTTTCCAATAATTGTAATCGGATACATTATCGTTTAACGATGCGCAGTACATACTATCTTCGGCGAACGCGTAGATACTGTCTTGGACGATACGGACATCTTGGATCGGCGTCTCCTGACCAGCGGGACGTAACCAATAGCTGTCCACTAACTTCCGCTCCTGCAGATCCATCGTCTGCACACCGTAATGCGTAGATAAATACGCCGTTCTGCCGGAAATAGTGACGTTGTAGATTGTCTTGCGTTGCGTCATCTCTTTGTTGTACAGTTCGCTGATATACTGCACTCCCTGTTCGGTCAGCACATCGATCTTACCGTCTGAGTAACAGATCAACAACTGTTTGCCCTTCGTGTCGTAATGGATACAGATGATACCTGTGCCGTGCAAACCCGACAAGCGGTTATATACCTTCACCTGTTCCGACTGCTTCTCCACGCTAAAGAGACTGCCGTCAGAGATGGCAAACACTTTGTCTTGCGACACAGCGATCTGCGTCACGTTGTTATACGCAAAATGGGTTCTCCACATCGGACCTGCCTGTACTAGTGCAGATAGCAGGGAACCCAACATAATGACTGCGATGTATTTATATTTGATCATTCTGAAGGATTTAACAGTTTAACGAGTTCTGCGAGTGCTCTGGCCCGATGACTGATGTTGTTTTTTATCTCTGCAGGCAGTTCGCCGAAGGTCTTGTCGTACCCTTCGGGAATAAAGAGCGGGTCGTATCCGAAACCTCCTTGCCCGTACTCCTCTTCCGCTATCCGTCCCCGAACGATACCGCTCACCTGAATGTCTGTGTTCTCAAAAAGAATCAGCGTGATAACGGTTCGGAACTGTGCGCCTCGGTCTTCTTTGTCAGCCAGTTCGGTTAAGGCTTTCTTGCGGTTCGCCGCAAAAATCATCATTTCATCATTAAGCGCAGCGCTCATTCCGTCATTCAATCGGTACCACCTTGCCGTATAGACACCCGGCTTACCGCCCAAGGCATCGATCTCCAAACCCGTATCGTCGGCAAAAACGCCATCAATAGATTGACGATTGGACGATTGACGATTGGACGATTGACGATTGGACGATTTTAACCATTGGCAAACGGTTTCAGCTTTGATTTTACTATTCTCTTCAAGCGTCGTACCGTTCTCTTCGATCTCTTGCTCAAAACCGATGTCGTGCAGACTCAGCACGTCGATACCGGCAGGCATAATATTTCTCACTTCTGCCAACTTATGGGCGTTATTTGATGCAAAAACAAGTGTCATAAACCATAAATTTGGCGCAAAGGTACACTTTTTTTTGCAAATATGCAAAAATTTTAGTAATTTTGCAGCCGATTTTGAGTAAAACAAGGATTTATGAAACGAATAACGCTCTTTTTGGCACTACTGACGGTGACTTTGACCGTCTCTGCGCACCTCAATGATATCTTGGGTGATTGGAAAACCGTCGATGACAAAACCGGTAATAACTACTCCATTATCACCATCTATCAAGGCGAGGACGGACTGATCTACGGCAAGGTATCCAAGATGTTGATGGGGCCCAAAGACCTGCGTTGCGAAGCGTGCAAAGGGGAAGACCATAACGCCTTGCTCGAAGGACTGATGATCATTCGGGGAATGAGTTACAGTACCGCCCATGACGAACTGACAGGAGGTAAAGTGCTCGATCCCGAATCCGGTAAGTTCTACTATGGAAAAATATTCCCGAAGGACGGTAAGTTGGTCCTCCGGGGTTCGATTGACCGATTCAGTATCATCGGCCGAAATCAGACTTGGATTCGTCGGTAAGAAACCGTTTCTTTATTTCGTACCGGACAGCATTATCTGCATCACTTCGGACGGTGTTCCTTCCGGGGTAAATGCACCCATCTCATAGCTGCCCCATCCCAAAGGGATGTATTCCGCCGGTCGCCAACCGCCGTACACTTCGGGTTCCCAGTAGAAGATGCCGGCACACGAATCAATGGCGGTGATGCGGTTCATGAAATCCTCCATCACGATGGCAGACTCCGGATCATTGGCAAACATACCCACTTCGGCGATCATCACCGGACAATGCCAGTCGTGAATGAGACGCTTGATATTCTCTTCGGCTAATACATTCATCTCCTGCCAACTCTTACCACCATTCCAGGCACTCATCATCGGGTAGTGACTCAAACCGATCATATCCCATTTGCCACCGTAGGCCTGCATGGATTTCCAGAACCAGTCACGCCGTTCGTATGCGTTGTCCACATGTACGATGACGTTGATATCCGGGAACGCTTCTTTGGCAGCTTCATACCCCATCTTGGTGAAACCGGCATAGTGTTCCCAATTACCTGCTGTCTCTTTCACCCGTCCCATCGGCCATAACATCCCGTTCGGGGTTTCGTTACCGATCTGTACCCATTCGGGTTTGATACCTTCTTCTTTGAGTGCGTACAGCACATCCAGCGTGTGTTCACGAACCGCTTCCAGCATCGTCGGATAATCATAATGCTGCCAGGCTGCAGGAATAGTCTGTTGGTTGGGGTCGGCAAAGAAATCCGAGTAATGGATGTCGATCATGATCCGTTGACCGGCTTGTGCGGCACGCTTGGCAAGAACGAGCATGTCGGCTTTGTTACTCCAACCCGTGCTGTGGTTAACCCATACCCGTAACCGCACCGCGTTCATCCCCATGCCACGCAGCAGTTCAATACAGTCTGTGCTCTGTACTCTGTCAGCGCAGCGGTCGGTGTTCTTATAAAACTTCACTCCGTCGTGTTCCATCTCACTGAGCCAACTAATGTCTGCTCCTTTTGCCCATGAACCACGAGGGCTGTCCGTCTTGTGGTAACATGCCGTCAGCATCATCGCTGCGGCAAAAAGAATAAGTAGTTTTTTCATTGTAACAAATATCTTTTTCGAAGCGTTTGTATATCCTCGTGCGTAAGGCACAAAATGTCTTGTAAGTAATGGGTCATCCCGCCGTATTCACGGTCAATGAGGTCCAGAGTAGTTATAAAATTGGCGGTGCTGACCCCCATAAACGCCTGAATAACAGCTTTTTCGGCATCTCCTCCGCCTCGTTCGTCGATGTCGTGATTCAACTTATTCACGATAGGCAGGTAGGCTTCGTTACTCAAGTCAAAATCGGCAATGACCGCTTCTCTTTCCACCCCCAATGCGAACATCAGGAAGGCTGCACCCCAACCGGTACGGTCCTTGCCTTGCGCGCAGTGCCAAAGGATTCCTCCGTCTTCGAGTGCCTCCACGATCAGTCTTAAAAAAGCCGCGTACTGTAATTGCGAAAACTCCGATTGTATCAGCGATGGATACATGTTCCGCGCCATCATCTGTACCTCCGGATAAAAGGAGTAGTTGACGATATGTCGGTCCAACTCAAAGAACGCCTCATCGGGAATCGGTTTACCCGTCTGTTGTTCTGCTCGCATGTCGATGGTTGGTAACAGATGATGCTGTACCCCTTCTATCTCCCGATCCGGCACCACCTTGAACTCGTTCATGGACCGGAAATCGAAGATCCGGCAGAGGTTATACTCCTCTTTTAGTCGTGCCACATCGGCATCACTCGCATCGTGCAGATGGGCAGTACGGATCAAGCGGTGGGGACGTATCTCCCGACCTCCGGCTCCGATCATTCCGCCCAAATCCCGGGCATTGTCAATATGTTCGAAAACAATATTCATGATACCGGTATACCGGGATTCCGGGATCCCGGAAAAACTTCGTCTATCAAGCGCACGAACTCCTGATATGCAAACGTATCTTGCAGTTCACTTAGCGAAGCGGCAAGGCCTCGGTAATGCCATTCGTGGGAGGCTTTGTCTTTGACGTGGAAGATATTCCAAATGGCATCGCCGATCACCTGATAGTCCCGCCAGATGGCACGCATGTTACTTAACTTATCACCCAGCGCTATGATCTTCGCATCGTGACTGGCTGCTGCCAAACGGTCTATCGCTGCCTGCTTACGGGCATGCCAAGTGGATTCTTCATCACCATTCGCACCATTAAACAATTCACCATTAATCTGGTCACTCTCTGCATGCACCAAGTCTGCCACACGTTCTCCAAACGCTTCCCGGATCTGCTCTACCGTCACGTCGGTATCTTCCACCGTGTCATGTAACGCGGCCGCAGCCAGTAACTCCTGATCGGACGTCATCGTCGCCACGATTTCTACTGCCTCCATCGGGTGAACGATATACGGAAAACCTTTTCCTCTTCGCTCCGTGTTATGGTGTGCCTGCACGGCAAACACTATCGCCCGATCCAATAAATCTGTGTCTATATATTTATTCGCCATAAATCGTTTAATCGTCAATTGTCCATTCGTCAATATATTGTTCCTTCCAGCATCGCTCTAAAATTCGGCATCGGACAGTGGGTGTCGCGTTCAATCATAATGGTCTTCAGTCCGGCGTAGATCTTCACCTCTTTCATCACCTCTTCCATGTTGGCGTCCGGACCAAAATACTCCGCTGCAAAACCGTCCCAGAAACGGGCAGCCGTCGCATTACTCATATGGTTCATCTCCATCGTCCATGCCTCGTCATTCAGGCAGCAACACAGATACACCATACCGATATCGAACATAGGATAACCGTAACAGAAATCACCCAAGTCAATGAAATACTGCGTCTTCTTACCGTTCTCTTCCACAAAGATACCGTTGCCGAACTGCAAGTCGCCGTGTATCGCCGTATCGGTATCGGGCGCTGCGGCGATGAAGTCACGGAGTTTCGCTTTCTGCTCTGCCGTAAAATCGGGATTGGCGTCTAACATCTTGTACAAACGGTCCTTCACGCACTCAAACTGCGTTGTATCGACATGCGTAGCATGCAGTTTCTTGCATAGCTGCGCAAACTCACGTCCGTACTCTTCCGCTTTCTCGGGATTATCGCCGCAGGCACGGGAGTAACTCTTCTTACCTACGATCCTTTTAAAACGGATACCCATGCGTTCTCCGTCCGTTACCAAGTCACCAGGTTCCGGTGTCGGGATACCGGCATTATACACTTTCTTCGCCAACTCCAATTCCAATGCGGCCGCCTCAAAATTACGGAAATACATCTTCATCATGATGTTCGGGTCGGTCTTATGGTTATAACTCGCACCGTTCGCACCTTCACCGGTACGTACGTAGTCATTCAAATTAATCAAAATAGGTTCTATCATAACTGTAAATTTTTGGCTAAATTAAACGTCATTTCGGCGATCGCTTCGTTCTGGGTGTTGTGACCGTTGATGGCATCGAAGAATCGAACGAGCCCCATCTTTCCTCCACCGCTTGCCAAGATACACACGATGCAGATGTTCTGTACGCCTACCGCCGAAGAGATGATATCCAGATCCGTGTTGCCCAACTGATGACGTGCCAGACGGTAAG
Organism: uncultured Bacteroidales bacterium; assembly: GCA_902774185.1. Taxonomy (GTDB): domain Bacteria; phylum Bacteroidota; class Bacteroidia; order Bacteroidales; family Paludibacteraceae; genus Colicola. The sequence continues at coordinate 26,462 of CACYHE010000017.1, forward strand.
CATCCTCTTCGTAATGCTTCACCAAACGTTGTACGTCACCCAAGGTCTTGCAACCGAAGGCGCTGAACACGCGCAGGTAGCGGTTCAACGGAACCTCCTGTATCTCAGCCTGGTTGATGGCTGCGATACGTCTGTTGAGCGCATCGAACGGACGTGCCTGCAGATAACTGCTGAAGGTATCACCATCCAACTGCACATCGTCCAACTTACCGTTCTGAACCAGTTGGTGTACACGTCTGCGGTAATCGGTGATCTCGGTACGGATACGACTGAACTCATCGTCGGCCATCTCCAGAATACCCGCCAAACGGTTGATACGCCGTAAGTACTCTCGGGGAATCTCCACGCCGGTCTTGTAACCGATATCGTGGTTGATGGACGCCCAAGCGTGCTGTAAGGTCGTGCGGAGTTGTAACTCAAAACGGAAATCATACTCCGGCATCTTACATACGTAATGCAGCGAGTTATACCCGAAACTGTCCAACTGATGCAGCATACGCTTATCGACGGAGTTGGTCCAGTCGATCTCGAACAACTGCTCCACCATCGCAGCGATACGGTCCACATCGTCCGTATAAAACGTCACGATACGGGCTCCTACCAGATCCGTGATGTCGCTTAAGGTTGCGTATTTGGCTCCCTTCAACGCCAACTTACCTTCCAGGGACTTCCGCGTCTTGACGCGTCCTTCCACGGCAGTCACCAGCATCTCGTTGCGTTCCAAGGCTTCACGTAGTTTGGCAAGCACCTCTTGCAGAAGACGTTCCAACTCCGGCAATGCGGCTTGGTACTCCTCCATCATCATCTCACAATGCAAGTCCATAAAATGATTTACGATTTAACGATTTACGATTGGACGATTTATTCGATGACGAATAGGCTCACAAATCCCGTCATCATGAATACTTGACGGATATCGGCGTTGATATTCCGAACAATTACCTTACTGCCGTGTGCTGCGGCTTCCTTGCGGATACTGAGGAAGATACGCAAACCGCTTGAGGAGATGTATTCCAACTCCGTACAATCCAAGATGATCTCTTTGTTCGCTGCTTCCAACAAAGGTTTTACTTCTTCTGCGGTCTGTACAGCTGCGGCTGTATCTAAACGTCCGCTAAAGAACGCAAGCACTTGGTTTCCGTTCTCTTGAATAGTTGTCGTCATAATTTTTTAACTAAAGTTAATATGTTTTGATTATTTATTCGTTCGTATTTTACTTCATCCATGATCTGACGCACCAGATGGATACCCAGACCGCCTATAGGACGTTCTTCCGCACTCAGCGTAATGTCCACTTCTTCCTTCTGCGTCGGGTCAAAAGGCACACCGCTGTCCGTGATGGTGAAGACAAGTTGTTCGCCTTTCGCCACTTCGACTAACACTTGTCCGCTCTGTCCCGGATATGCATACAGCATCACGTTCGTTACCGCCTCTTCGATGGCGATGTTAATCGGTGTGTTCAATTCCTTCGGAATATCAAGGCTGTCTATCCACTCCGCCAAGGTAGGGATCTGCTGGATGTCATTGCGCATAATCAATGCCGGCAGTTGATACCGTATCGCCATCATCGTCAAGTCATCGCTTTGTTCTGCGCCATCAACAAACGCCTCCACCTCTGCCTGCATCTTCTCCACCAGTTTGTGAGGAGCCACTAACCCCTTCATCCCTTCATCCGTTAATCTCTTCATCATTCGCTCTTCTCCGAACTGCTCGTGTGTACTGCGTTCCGCCTCAGTCAGGCCGTCGGTGTATAAGAACAAAAGGTCGTTGTATGCCATCTGTACCTGCTGTGCCTGGAACACCCATTCCCCTTCCACGCCTAAGGGTAAGTTCGGTACTACATCCAGCATCTGTGTTCTGTGTTCTGTATTCTGTATTCTTACCGGTGCATTATGCCCTGCGTTGCAGTAATCCAACCTGCCCGTTTTGCAGTCTAAGATACCGATGAAAAGGGTGAGGAACATGTTCTGCGTGTTCTGTTCAACAAAGGCTTTGTTCATCTTCGTCATCACCGAAGCCGCATCTTCATCGTGCGAAGTGATGGAGCGGAATAAGGACCGTGTCATTGCCATCACCAGCGATGCCGGTACGCCCTTACCGCTCACGTCACCGATACAGAAGAAGAGTCTGTCGTGCCGAACGTAGAAATCATACAGGTCTCCGCCTACCTCTTTGGCAGGTTTCACCGTACCATAGACATTCACATTCCTCAGGTCGTTGAAGGGAGGGAAGACTTTCGGCAGCATCGCCGTCTGAATCGCTCCGGCTACGTATAACTCATTCTCCATGCGTTGGTTCTTCGCCGTCGATTCCAGAAGTTTCTTGTTCGTGCGGGACGAGTGAATCAGCATCATCGCCAAAAGCGCCAGACCCAGTAACATCAGTATGCCGACGATACGACCGGTATGGTTCAGGTCCTTGAATAACTCATCGTCCGGAATGACAATCTCGATATGCCAACCCGTAGCATCGATCTCTTCGTTGTATGTATTGTATCTGCGCCCGGGCACTGTGTCCATTGCACGTACGATGTCACCGCCTTTGCTTGAACGAATCGAGAAATAACTGTTCTTATAAACCTGCAGATATTCCGGTAGTTTCTGTTGTAGATAATCCAGTCGCATATCGACACATACCACGGCTACCACTTCGCCTTGTGCGTTGCAAACAGGGTAGGAACAACTGACCACCGGAGCCTCCGAACCCGAATCATCCATGTACGGTTCGCACCACCAACAACTGTCGTGCACAAAACCGTTCTGCCACCACTCCATCTCCGTATAGTCGTGTGCGGCACTGCCTATCTGACGGGTATAGACACTATCCTCCGTGATCCGACTACTACAGGCTTCGAAATAACGACCTGCCTTCGGGAAGTAATCCGGTACATACGCCACAGCTACACTGGTGAAGGTACGCATCGTACGAACTGCCAAGTTCGTTGCTGCATAGACCGAATCGGGACAATCGATATGTTTCTCCACCAGTAAGGCCAAGGTCTTAGCGGTCGTCTCCATCTCGATTGTGTGTAACTCAATCTCCAACTCCGCTTTGCGTAACTCCGTCTTTGCACGCATATCCGCCTCTTGACGAATTGCTGCACGACTGGTGAAATACATGAGACATGAGATGGCTTCCAGCGCAATGCTTGCCACAATCATGATCCATAATCCCGAGTGGTTCTTCTTCTGACTCATTCGTCTTTCAACTTTAAACTTTCAACTTTCAACTTTAAAACAGGTATCCCATCTTCACATAGAAATTGGCTAACTTACCGTTATCCCTGCGGTCAATGGGCATTCCCCAGTCTGCAGACAGCACGAAGTTCTCGTTCATACCGATCTTCAAACCCACACCGGCAGTCATATGCGGCATGTAGATATCCTTCGTATTGGTACTGAAATAATCTTCGTATTTGTCATTCGGTGTAGTTGCGGTCATACTCTCCTTTAAGGTGTTGTACGAACCGTTGGTATGCCTTTGAACTAAGTCATCGAGTTGATAGGGTTGTGTGATCACACCTAAGTCGAAGAAGGGGTTCAGCCCCACGAAGAAATGTTGCCGACCTATGTCGAAGTTAACCACCCGGAACCGGAACTCTACATTCGCAAACGCAAAACCGTTCGCCAGAATTCTATTCGCCATCATACCGCGTATTGAGTTACCGCCACCCAGGCCTTCGTAATACACACGCTGGATGAACAAGGTGTTCATGTAGTTATCCATGTAAAAAGGTGACCGACCGGCTATCAGGTTCTGCACACCCAAGCGATAGGCGAAGGTGATACGGTTTACGCCGTTCTTGTCTTTGAAACACGGTACGTAATGTCGGAAAGTGAAGTTGAACTGCAGGTGGTTATAACCCGCTGCGGCTTGTTGACCGTATTTGGCGTTAAACGCTGCCGAATAGGTGAAGAACAGGTCGGTATAGATACCGCTGTTCGGACCTTGTCGTTTGTCCCGGGTGTCATACGTGATACCGCCACGTACATACGGATGCCAACCTCCGTTCTGTTCATCTGCGCCTATCAGACCCCAGGTCTTGTATTTGTCGTACAACAAAGGCTCGTCGGGGTTCAAGGCTTTCTGATGATCCAGCGTCGGGTCATAGGTGCGCTTACCGTTCAGCATCTTGATATTGCAGTCATCGATGATATAACCCAACACACCGATACCGGCGTTCCATTTGAGGTTCTTGTAGATCGTACCTTCGATATCACCTGCCACACGAATCAAATCGCGTTTGTACTTATAGAACACACGGGTACGATAGTCCTCTACAGACATCTTCTCGGGGTTCTTCTTCCAGGTATGCCAGGTCGGGTTATACACCGACTGATAACCGTTGAAACCGTAGAAGTCACACATCGCGTCCGGTAGATAGGTCGCGTCTAAGGTCAACCGATAACCCGGAATCAGGTATTTCGAGTCGTAGTTGAGACGGAAGATACCGTGGTGCTTGGTTGTATAAGCACCTTCGAAATAAAGCGAATGGATATACTCCGGGTACTGCTTGCCGTCACCGTAATAATAGATGTTCGTCAGAATACCGCCTTGAAAACCATAATCGGCATCGTATGCAATAGACGGTAAGATACCGAAGTTCCAACCCGTCTTGATCTTATTACCCAAGGAATCCACTTCCTGTGCCTTCTTCTCTTTCTTGGCGTAAACCGGAACAAGGAACAAAGAGCAAAGAACAATAATTAAATATCTCTTCATTTTAATTATCAATTATCAATTGTCAATTATCAATTCAAAATATATGCAATCAATACTCCCAAATAGGTACCTACGGCATATCCGACTAATCCTATCGCGATACCCGAGATCAGCACTTTCTTATTCTTCATCGCTCCCACTACCGGCGGAACGAAAGGCGGTGAACAGAGTAAGGCAATCTGACTGACGCAGAACAGGTCCCCGCTCACCCGCATGATCCGGCAAAGCAACAAATGCAGACCGGCTGCACAAAGCATCACCCATGCTACGAACCCGCCGATCATCAGACTACCGCCGTTCACACTGTTTATATCGAACAGCGAGGCTACGATGACCGAGAAGATCAGGATGAAGAACATACCCAACTCGAAGGTCTTCGGCAGTTCGCGCACTTTCTTGAAGAACGATGCGATGATGGACAGCGTGGTGATGGTCAGGATCACAACTAACTCATTCAAGGTACCGGTCAGTAACATCGCCAGACCCGCTCCGATCACCAAGAACAGTACACTCAGTCCCAGACCGGCGAACATACCGCCTATGTTCTTCTTTTGGAACATACCCTGGTATATCTCGATATCTTTCGTCTCCGCCTCTTCGTCCTTACGTCCCTTGCGCGTCACATCGTCGTAAGGTAGGATCTTACGGAATACCTTATACCCGCCTCCGATGATGAAGAAGATATACGGGGTCGTCAGTACCATCTCAAACGCCAGCACGATCGGTATCACGTTCGCATCGACATGCAAGGATGCACCCAGCGCATTGAAGTTCATCGTACCACCCGTATAGATACCCGTCATCATGGCGGCTATCTTATTGAACTCCGGTACTTCCGGCGTGCGGAAGATGAAATAACCGCTGATCACGGCTACCAACACTGCCGCCAAACCGCCCACCAAGGACCATAAGGTCTTCGGCAAGGCCTTTGTCCATAACTTAAAATCGCAGTTGAACAACATCAACGGTATCGCCAAGGGCACCGTTACCGACATCAACATCTTTTGGATCCCTCCGAACGATGCCGCTTCTAAGGTACCGGCATCGAAATGCACAAATCCCGTTAGGGCAAAGATAATCCCCACCGCGTACGCTGCTACCACCGTGCCGATTTTCTTCATCCAGCTCCAGCGCTTGAAGCACTCAATAATCATCACCGGCACCAACACATACAGCGCCAACACCAAATACACTCTTATCATATATCTTTAAACTTTCACCTTTCAACTTTCACCTTTCAACTTTCACCTTTCAACTGATACAGGTATTCCTGTACAAACATCCAAAACGGTAACGGAATCAACAGTGTGATGGTCAAAAACACCAACTGCCAGACATACATCACCGAGTTATGGAACGCCCGATCTTTCACTTTATGCTGTATATACAGCCACATGCCCCATAAGGGTATCGTCACCACCGCACTTACCGCAAACACCGGACTCAGCACGATTGCCAAGGGGATGGCTAACCAGCGTGGTAACTTCCCTTCACCTCTAACCTCTAACCTCTCACTCACTAACCCGTTCATCCGCTTGGTCAACTCCTCTCGCAGCGCCATCATCAGTCGGGGTTTACATTCATCCGTTAATCCGTTCACCCCTTCATCCCTTACGAACGCCGTCACGTTTATCGCCTCGCCTATCGTCACCTTCACGCTCGTCCATAGATGGAAGAAATCGCCGTACTCGATGCCTACCGGCACGATATAGATCGGTTTGTCTTGTCCGAACGAATCATTGGCTTGCAGCGCAATGCGGAAGATACCCTTACTCAACGGTAGTATCGTTCGGTCGGGGTGGTGGGTTCCTTCTGCGAAGATACAAAACGGCACGCCGTCCCGTAACACCTCCACCGCCTTGTTTATCGTCTCGTCGTTATGCCTTACCTCTTCCCAACCGTCGCGCACCCGATTGATCGGCATAATCTTCAACCAGTTTAAGATCTTCGCTTTCTTCGGGTCCTTGAAGATATCCGCTCGGGCAACAAACACTTTCTGTCCGTGGTCGATCCCCAATACCGCCATGGCGTCGCAGAGTGCGTTCGTGTGGTTCGGCGCAAAGATAACCGCCCCATCGGTAGGTATCTTCTCCAAACCCTCATACCGAAAACTGCGATACGACTGCCGGAACAACCAATCGACATACGGCCTCAAAAAAGCATACAACCCATCCTTATCCTGTATCTTTCCCATCTGCTATCAAGGTAACGGCGTCAACGGATACACCAAGTTAACAATCAATATGTTCGCTGCCAGGATGATCAGGTTCATCAGCAGACCTATCTTTAAGAAATCGCTGAACCGGTATCCGCCCGGACCATACACCAGCATATGGGTCGGGGAACCGATAGGCGTAGCAAAACTACTACTTACAGCGATCATCAGGGCTATCAGGAAGGGATAGGGTTCGTAACCCAATTTGATAGCCGCTTCGTACATGATCGGGAAGAACATCGCACCTGCGGCGGTGTTCGAGATAAACTCCGTGATGAACGTACCGGCGAAACAGATAGCGGTCATCACCACGATCGGATTCGTACCACATATATCCAGAATACCGGTTGCCATGCGTTCGGCGATACCTGTCTTCTGAATAGCGAGACCCAACACAGCGCTGCAAGCAAAGATCATCAGGATATCCCAGTTGACTGAACGCATTGCCTGTTCCGGCGTGCAACAACGGAAGATAAGCATTGCAAAGACCGCCAAGATTGCACATTGCAGTAACGGCATTACACCTAAGGCGGACAATGCCACCATCGCGATCATCACCGCACTCGAGACGAACGTACCCCATCCGATATTCGGGATATCTTCGGAATCAAAGAAATGCAGATCCCTGCTCATCGCTTGCGTATCGGCCTTGAACTCCTGCAGACTCTCCAGCAGCAAGGTGTCACCGGCTTCTAATTTCACCTCACGCGGTGACTCTTCGAGACGGATACCGCGACGACTGACCGCCACTAACGTCACTTGATGCTCTTTCTCAAAACCGTTCGTACCCATCGTCGTTCCGATCAGATGACTGCCGAAATTGATATACGCTGTACGCAGATGATGTCCGCTCTTTGCCTCATCGTCGTAATGGAACACAGGATGATCCGCATTCACCAAACCGTGGGACTTCTCCAGCTCCAATAAATCGCCTATCTGACCGGCATAGATCAGTCGGTCACCACCCATCAGCGGTTCGTCGTCAGGCACCGGCGATAAGATCTTTTCGTCATCGAAATGGCGAACCTCAATCAGACTGCCGCCCTGCACGTTGTTCAGCCCCAACTCACCGATCGTCATTCCGATATGCTTGTTGTCCGAAGGAACCAACATCTCCACCGTGTAATCGCCCGTACTCTCGAATGCAGCTTCGGGGGACTTACGGTCCGGCAATAACTTACGCAACGCGATTATACTGAGCACACCTACTGCCAAGCAGAACAAACCCGGTACGGTCGTTGCCATAATATTCATCGCCTCACCCGTCTTCTCTTCGTACAGACCACTGATGATCAGGTTCGGCGGCGTACCGATCAAGGTACATACACCACCCATACCCGAAGCGTAACTCAGCGGAATCAATAACTTTGAAGGCGATATGCCTAATTTCTTGGACCACATCTTGACGATGTTTACAAACAGCGCTACCACCGTCGTGTTGCTCAAGAACGAACTCAGTGCAGCCACCGGTAACATCAGTCGAAGAACCGATCGGGCGTAACCCTTCGGGGTACCTAACAGATGCTTCACGATCCATTGCAGCACACCGGTATGCATCAGACCGGCGATCACTACAAACAGCACGCCCACTACAGCGACGGACGTCTGACTGATACCCGATAAGGCCTCCTTCGCGTCCAACACACCGGTGATGTACAAGATACCTACTGCACACAAAAACACCACGTCCGAACGCATTCGTGTGAACAGCAACACGCTGAACATCGCAAACACAGTCACAAGCGTGATCCAGGCATCTATTCCAAAACCCAAAAATACAAATGAATCCATCCCCAATTATCAATTATCAATTATCTCTCTTCCGGTTCTTTCTTAATATAGTGAATAACAACCGGATTTACCTGATTTTTGATCTTCAGATCCAACTCCAGTGTGTCATCCACATCGTGGATAAACCGCTTCGCATTCTCCGGTATATTGTAATCATCAACAGTCTTTATCCAAGCCGGCATATAGATAAACACCGCCTTTTTCATTATGTTTCCGAGGCTATCTACTACGTAACGCTTGCGATAATTTTTTGGATACTCCTCGCGCTGATAATTCCAGTCGGAGTGTTGGTAGAAATTACTGCCTAATACGATGTATCCCGGATTATTCTTCAAATCTTTCATTGAATCTTCTTTATAGAAAATCTGACGGGTGGCTTTGAGTTTATCTTTCTCTTTGATAAAAAGGCTGTCCAGTATATTCAGGTACGTCACGTACGTACCGCTGTTATCACGCGTTGTAAAGAAGGTTAAGGTAGGGTCGTTTCTTAGAAGACTTTTTAACTCTTCCACCGTGATCGTTGTGCTGTCTTGCAACGACTGGAAACGAGTTCCTTTCGGATCGTAGAAGGATACACTCAGCGTGTCGTATCCCATGAAATAGGCGAGTACAATACCTTTATTTGTTAACACCGTGTCCGATTTCAGATTCTTCGTAAAATCCTCCGGTTTCGCTTTGGATGCTGATAGCGAGATAGGAAAGAAGAAGTTATTCCCATCTTTTATATTGTCGGTATTCGAGTGCTCCAAGATCCAATCGGTCAGCAGCGAATAACTGTCCCCGCTCGGCATGTTGATAAACACCGATTTCTGCTCTTTGGTGTTCTGAATCACATCGTAATCATAGATCGAATCCAGATACGAAGCCGCTGAACCGCCTCCTGCAAACACCAACATCGGTTCCGGTTCGTACTGATTCACCCTGTTCAGCACAAAAGCAGTAAAGAAACTCGCCAACATCAACAATACCACAACCGCCGCAGCGATACCCCTGCGGATGAGGTTGATTCGGTGCTGGTACTGGTTCACATACTGCAGAATACGATCCTTCGCTTTCGAGCATAACTCCTCGTTCGTCGCGTACGAGATATAATAGAAATGCGGACCGAAAGCCTCCTCCAGTAATCCCTCAATCTTTTGGATCTGTTCGGTATGCTCTTTGAACTCCTTGAGGAACACATATACCTGCGGCACTTTGTCCTTTTTGAATTCCGATACTGCCAGACGAAACTCCTCTTCCGTGTGCGTACCGATCGAACCGTCCAGCACGAAGATCACCAGATCCGCCACATCCGCAATGAACTGGTTATACTCCTCCTGGTGATCGCCGAAGTTATCGTATGAGCACATATAGAGCACGGCGTTTTTCTTCTGCTCCGTGAACTCCGTATTCAGGTCGTTCGCCATAGCTTTCAACGCCACACGTTGCTCCCGAAAACTCTTCGCACCTGCTATAAAAATAGGTATCTGTTTTTTCATCTCTCGTTATTGCACGATTTTGCGTGCAAAATTACAAAAAAAATCTCATATATGCAAGAGTCGAAAGAAAAAAGTCGAAAGGAAAAAGCAAAAAGACAGAAAAATCGCCCGTTTTGGACGATTTTTTATGATTCAAAGGGGTGCGTTTGTTTGTATTCAAATTGGAGAGAGTTGAATTTCCACGACCAATGGGTTCCGTTTTTTTTGCTGTGGATCCTATTGATCGCGGATGCTGTTTCTGTTTTTGCCATATAAAAGATGGTTTAAATGTATATTATATATAAATATATAATATAGTAAATATTGCTTAAAAATGGGTTCATTTTTAGTCTGACAGATGCTTGACGTTACTATTGACTGTCGGTTGACCGTCGGTTGACCGTCGGCTCACTGTCGGTCCAGATAGCTAATTGAGAGTGCATAGATACTAAAAACATTCGACTTGTGCAAATTATTTGCAGATTGTCGGTCAAAAAAGGTAGATTGCTATGAAATCTGCATAAAATTGCGGAAAAAGGACGAAGAGATGGAAGATCCGCATAAAATTGCAGAAAAAGAACGAAGAAAATGGAGCTTTCGCGCCTCATCGGGAATGTAATCTGTTGCGTGATTGGAAGTCACACGCAAAGAATACCATTCGGGATAATGGACATAGCGAGGCAGAATAGTATTCGGGGAAGTTATTTGACTTCCTTCACCAGACGGACGGATTTGGCGCTGTACAAAGCGTAATCGTTCGAGGGGTTGAGATCGTGCGAAGCGAAATACAGGAAGTACGCATTGTTTTCATTCTTCAGTGAAGACGACCAATAATAACCGTCCGAGCCGGGCCAGTTCACATTGGTGGTATAACGATTGCCTGCGGCAGGCAAGAAGACGGATCCTGCTTCTTCCATCACGGACCATTGTTCGGCCGTATAGGTATTATGTGTGTAGTTATTATTATCGGCATTAGAGTAATACTTGTCATTATCCCGAACGATGCCTTTTGCTTTTGCGCTGTTGAACGTAAGACCGGCAGGTAAGGTCCAATCATCGGGCAGGATGAACGTACCGTTCACACCATTGACCGTACCGAAACCGAATAACTCGTCCGCATTCGCGCGATCCAGGAACAGATACTGCCATTCCGTATTGCTCAAGGTGAACCATCCTTCTCCTATCGTCTCGCCCCAATCCTTAAAAACGCCTTTATAATAGTAGTTAGTCGATTCCTTATGAATGCCGTAATAGGTTTTGTTGCTGCTCCAACAGAACAGATCGACCGTACCGTAGGTAGAGGCTGTACCGTTCCCGGTGATGGTATTGTTGGCAGCCGCATTGCCGATAAAAGTCCATTGATTAGGCGCAAAATCCCAAGACCAATCGGTCCCGTTAAAAGTGGCCTGCAGATTACCCTGTGCGAAATGCACTTTCTTCGTATCGCTGACTGAGAACGAACCGTTTAACATTCCGTCGGGAATATCCACAAACACGATACTATCCACATGACTGTAGTACCGTTCGAACACGACCTTTTCGCCCTCATACACACGTACTTTTTTTACCGTTCCTTGCGCGAACGCGCCCGCTACCATTATAGCGGCAACAATTATCAGTAGAGATCTTTTCATCGTATTGCGTTTTTGATGATTTGTCCTTGAATCGAATACATGGTCCCATTATACAAAATATAGATTTGTCCGTTGTGGAGGATTTTTGTGGGTTGGGTATCGTCCATTGGTACGGCAGGGAAGGAAGTAGGCGTGCTTTCGCTGTCGGTCAACTCTACACGTACGATGTCCGAAACCGGCACGCTTAGTAACACGGAGCCTTCGTTATTCACGACCTCCACGACCGTTGAGGTCAAGACCAGTTTGTGTATCTTGTCGATCGCAATGTCCTTGTCGGCTCCTGCGGCATCCACGATTCGAACGACCGGTGCTCCATTTGCAGCCAAAACGGCTAGCAATAGCGGAAGGAAAAGCCATCTTTTACTATGTATATACATACTTTTTTGCGATTATGCCTATTCGCTTGTTTGTAATGCTTGAACAAACCCGTCGATCTTTGCCTTCGTTACATGTTGCATCACTACCACGTGTGCCAACTCGCCACCGAAAGACTCGTCTACACCCAAAGCCAAGTTATATAGGCTGCATATCTCTTTCGACGGCCGTTTGAAGAACACGGTGTTGCTGTATTCGTTCCGCCAGCAAGGCCAACCGATATTCTCCAACTCGCTTTGCAGATACTTCGTGCATTCCATCATCCCGTTAGCCTGCTCTGACCAGCCGTCGTAACCCACTTTCTGGATCAACCACCAGAACTTAAGCGGTTGTACCGCGTCCCGCGAACAGTTGATCATCTTCATGTTACCGTTCAGGTAGGTCACGTTGAAGTTGTTCTGGTTGTCATACACCTTGCGCGTGCATAAGAACAAACCCGACGGCGAATCAATGCCGAAGAACTTATGTCCGCTGACGGCGATTGACTCAAAATGCATGTCCTTGCTGCTCACCATCTTCCGGTACTGCGTGAACGGCAGGTACCCGCCGAACAGCGCTGCGTCCACATGACGATAAATCGCCATCTCGGGATGCTTGTCCAGTACCGCGTTCAGCGCTTCTATATCGTCGATGGCACCCTTGAAGGTCGAACCCATGGCATACACCATCAGCGCAGGACGCGTCGTGTCCAGCGCTTTCTCTAACTCCTCAGGAATCATACGACCCATCGGGTCGCTCTTGATCAACCGTACCTCGAGGTTCTGCAGGTCACACAACCGCATATTGGAGTAGTGCGCCTCGTCGCTCACATAGACTATCGGCATCTTACCCGTGCGGTTATACAGATCATTCGCCCCGAAATAGATACCGTGATTATTGCCGTCGGTACCGCTGTGCGTCACGATGCCCCAGACGTTGTCTCTGTCAAACCCATATAGCGGTGTGAAAAACTCGATTACCTCCTTCTCAAACGCCTGTGTGGACATACTCCACGGCTTGTCCGTCATCGGGTCACCGGCGTTGTTCAGGTTCACCCGGTCCATCCCCGTTCCTACGTACCACTCGTAGAACTCGTGCAAAGGGGACTCCTGGTTCGCCGGATAACCGAAATAGGTCTGCTGACCTGTCTTCCAAACCTCCGTCCATGCGTCCAGCTTGTCAAAGCCCGAACTTTTTTGCCATCCGGCACCCAGCGAGCACCCGAATAGGGTGACTACGGCTATTACTAAAAGAAAAAACTTTTTCATATATCGTTTTGTCTTTATGCAAAATTGCGTGCAAAGTTATAAAAAAATTTTGATACTCGCAAGAAAAATTTTCATTTTGCAAGCAAAACGGCCGCAATAATGCGACCGAGATGCAAAATAGGCGGGATACAATCCCGAATCAACGGACGAAACCTGACCGGAATACGATTCTTAGCCGCAAGGGCACGAACTATATTAAAAAAAGTTATAAAAAGTTAATTTTTAAGCAAAAGATGATACGTATCCATCTATATAAGGTCGATTGTT
>CACYHE010000018.1 GCA_902774185.1 uncultured Bacteroidales bacterium
ACATTACCGTGCTGACATCCGTTCAAAGAAGGAATTCGCCTTCCATTTTAACGGTGCTTTTAACGAGATGCAATCGCTCATGAGCGACTATAGCGAAATCTTACCTATACTACAAAAGGATTTTCCTCTACAAGAAAAACAACATAAACCCATTGGTTTTGCTTAAATAATTACAACTATGAAACCTATTATCTCTTTTGCACTCGCTGCAGTGCTCACAATCACGTTCTCTTCGTGTACAACACACCAAGACAATAACCAGACCGGGTTCTTGCAACAATCAGGTTGGAGTGTTAATGCCGAAAAACACCTTCCACAAGTAGGATGGAATGTTGATACACTATGCTCATATACTTGCAAAGACGGTCACAGTCGTCTTTTCGTGGATGTTTTCTATCATGTAGCTGATTCTTATTATGAGGAATATCATGGACTCTATGCCGTTGATGATCTTCCCAGAGACACTACCTACATCCAGTTGAAATACCCAAGGTATGAAGACGAAGAAGACTTCTTCTCCTATATTGGAGGCATACCTAATTACATTCTTTATTATCCGGGGCATGATAATAAATCCCTATATGTCGTCACGCGAGCGAACGCAAATAGCAATGGGTGGACTACGGAATATCAGTTGTTTATTGTCAATTGCGAGACGCTAGAAGCAAAATATATTTGTGATTTTGCCGCAATTGCCACAACTGATGAGGGCTTTAGAATAGCTGTCACAAGACTGACAAACGATGATACTGCCACCTGTACTGCTGATGAAATATGGGTAATGCATGATGAATACTTGGATTGGAATGGAAAAGTTACGCATGTAGATACGGCTGAATACGACTATGAGATAATGAATAAAAAATACTTGCGTGGAGAATACACCTACGTAAAAGGCTTCTATGGAGTAATATTATAAATAACTATACAACTATGTTCACACAAAATATTGCCATTGACCTTGGCACCGCCAACACGATTATTATCGTGGATGGCCAGATTGTAGTCGACGAACCCTCGGTAGTCGCCATCCGTCGCAAGGACGAGACGATGGTGGCCGTCGGTCGTGAGTTGTGCGCGCCAGGCTTCTCGCCATCGGCTACGCTGGACTGTCTCTTTGGGTGTCAAGGTGCGCTGGTAAAGTGACCAAGTAATTAAGTACCAAGTACAAAGAAACAAATCGGGCGGCTCAAAGAATGAGTCGCCCGTGTGTTTTTATGATTGTAAGCCTTTTTGCAAGAATTGGAAAAGACCGATGTACATTATGCCATTTTCATCCGTCCAGGGAGCTATGTCATCACCTACGATAACCACCTTCCGAAAACTGTCATCTATCCGTTTCAGAGATTGCAGTTCCTGTTCTTGTTTAACCTCATCGTCTATCCGGTATGCCGATTGAATGTAATACTTCTCTTGACCGTTTGTTGCAATAAAATCCACTTCATACTGCGTTTGTTGCTGCTTGCCGTCTTTCATCTCACGCACTACCATAACACCCACATCCACCAGATACCCGAAAATCCGCAAATGGTTATCCGTATTTTAGTGCAAATTTGCATTAAATAACGGTTTTTAGAGCTGTTTATTCGTATATTAGTGCAAATCTGCATTAAATTACGGTTAGAAATCTTCATCCTCCGCGGAGAGAAAGTATATACTGTCCAAGGACAGGTTGTCAAATAAATTTGACATTTAAGATTTAAAATTTGTGAATTAATCACACGGGCGGCTCAAGGTAATGAGTCACCTTGTCAGCCAATCTTGCAGTTCCTCTCCCGTCTGACCACCAAAAAATCTGCCACTAAAACGGGGTTTTAACGGGGTTTTGTCCTACTTAAGTCATTATTTTAACTATGAAAATCACTTTCGGGACTTTTTCCTTTCGCAGGGAAGAATAAGAATAGACAACAGATTGTATGTAAATTCGTCCAAAATGAGCGATTTTTCTGTATGTACCAATTATCAATTATCAATTATCAATTCAATAGCAAAACCGCCACCGCGACACATGTGTATGCGGAGCGTGTCATACGTGCACAGCGTGCGTTCCTCAATGAGGTAATCATATGGATTGGTTTGCCAATCTGCATGCTCACCATCGCGATAAATAGTAGCGGTATATTGCCTTTCGCCCAAGAAATCAAGTGGAATCTCTACCTCACGTGTTTCATCGCCGTTGATACCTCCGATATACCAGTTATCCGTACTGCGCTCTTGACGGGCGAAGACACAGAACGCACCGATTTGTCCATCTACTAATAAGGATCGTTCCCAATCGCACGGAACATGTTCGATGAAACGAAAAGCATCCGGATGTTTTAGGTAGTTCTCCGGCAGGTCACATGCCATCTGCAGCGGACTATAGATGCAAACGAACAAACCTAACTGATTGGTAAGTGTACTATGCACGCGTGCCGGGCATGGAGGGGTTCTCAAACGCGAACACACCGGGCGTGAAATCCACCGGACCTGCCATGATACGGGTGAAAGGAAGAATTGTCACATGGTTACACGGATTACCGCCATCCTGACTCCACGCGTTCCATTCCTGCCCACGTACACCCTCTTGCGTCATGAGGTTAGGATAGGTGCGTTGCAAGCCTGTCGGCATGACCGGTTCATGATTATCAATCGCTATTTGGTACTTAGCCGCCGTCTCGATCACTTTGCGATAGTGCCGCACACCCGACTGACCTTTGTTCCTTTGTAACCCGTCTAACGTACGGATAATGGGCGATACATACCCGGTCTTGATGGCATGGATACCATGCTGTTGATGATAGGCGTATGCTGCTTCTAACTGCTCTTCGTAATCGATTGCGTTACCACCTGTCTCGTTATGACCGATGATTTGTACACCCAAGTCTTTCGATAGCCGGCTTAGATAATCCATATCCCAGTCGTCATAGGGTTCGGTGAAAGAGAAGTGTTCCCACGTTTCCCAACCTTTGTTCCACCCTTCCGCTAACACGGCCTCTATGCCATGCGCCTTTGCAAATCGCATATACCGCTCCATGTTCACCGTCGTGGCGCCGTGAATAGGACCCTGTTCCCAGGTCATGGATTTCATGTGCATACCCCACCAGATACCGATAAACTTCATCGGCTTGATCCATGACGGGTCTTCTATTTGACAGGGTTCGTTCAGGTTTAGCATAATACGACTGGCTGTCATTTGTCTTAGATCATCTGCCAGGATTACAAACCGCCAAGGCGATGAGAAAGGAACAGGCTCATAAGCTTTCACCGGAATCTCTTTTCCGTCCTCCAACCAAGGAGTGAGATACGTGCACATAGCGCCATCCTTTATATACAGGTTTTGCGCAGGATAATCATATAAGGCTGCTTCATGCATCAAAGCATAACCGCCGTTTTTCAGTTCTATGGTTATCGGAGAGCAAAGTGTGTCTTGTTTCTCGGACAACGGAGCCTTCGTCCAGATACCTTCGTAATACTCCGTGCGCCAAGGAATGGACCATGCCTCATGATCGGCTGTAAAGCGGTATTCCGTCACCTCATCGGTAATGGTTAGCTGTTTGGCCTCCTGTTCGGGAAAAACATAACGGAAAGCGATCCCGTCGTCAAAAACGCGAAAAACAAGATGCATTTGAATACCACTGTGGTGAGCCAACTTGACAGTCAGTTCATTATGGTGGTCAGCAATCAAACGTTCTTCGCCCCATACGGTCTCCCATGTTGAGGAATGACCAATCTTCTTGGTCTCGGTAATTTCAAATCCCTCTGTCAAGTCTTGTTCGGCCGTTTTGAAACCTAAACCGGACCAATGGATAATAGTGTCGTTGAATTGAACGACACAAAACTGGGGATTACCTTGTTCTCCTAAACGGAAATGAACTTGACATTGTCCGTTTGGCGAAGCCACTTCTTGCGTTTTTGTACTACATGCTGCTGTCAGCAGGATGATCGGGATGAGAAAGTAGATACGTTTCATAGGTATTATGTTGTAAATTTCGGCTGCAAAGGTACGAATATTTTCCGAAATATGCAAATAGTTATTACAAATTTTATACTAATTTGCACTAAATTGCGGTTATTTCATCATATACTTGACTAATTATAATCCCCTTGAAATCACTATTAACCTCTATTTCCTGAGTTGTGCTTTTTTGTTCTTTAAAAAAACAAAATGTGGAAAAATAAAAATTTTTCTTGCATATATCAAAAAAAAACTGTACCTTTGCAGCGGATTTGAAATTTTGTAATTTACAAAAATGTAAAAAGTAAAAATATATGAAGTTCTACGGCAGGAATCAGGAGATAGAGCGGTTGTTGCAATTAGACCGTCAATCGGAGCAAACGGCAGTGTTTACACTGCTCATTGGTCGCAGACGTACCGGCAAGACCACGCTGGTCAAACAAGCTTTTGCAGATAAGCCGATGCTCTATTTCTTTGTGTCTCAGAAATCGGAACAGTTGCTTTGCCAAGAGTTGCAGCAAACGGTGGAAGCCGTTTTAGGGTTGCACTTGTACGGACGTGCAAACAAGTTTGCGGATATATTGCGCGAGTTGATGATCTACAGCGAACAAAATCATGTAACATTTATGGTGGATGAGTTCCAACGTTTGTACGACATCAATCCTGCCATCTTGTCCGAGATACAAGACGTATGGGACAGCCACAAGAACCAAGCGCACATGCACTTGATCGCGTGCGGTTCTGTCTATTCGATGATGCTGAAGATTTTCCGCGACAAGAAACAACCTTTGTTCGGTAGAGCGACAGCAGAAATCCGGTTGCAACCTTTCTCCACGGCTTTACTCAAGCAGATTTTGTCGGATTATAATCCCGATTATACATCAGATGACTTGCTGGCACTATATACCATTAGCGGCGGTGTAGCAAAATACGTAGAGCTACTCATGGACGCGCACGCGATAAGTAAGGATCAGATGATTGATGCCGTGTGCCAAAACGGTTCGGTGTTCCTCAACGAGGGTACGGAACTGCTGGTTGGTGAATTCGGCAAACGCTATCAGGTGTATTTCAGTATTATGCAACTGATTGCCAACAGCATGACCACGCAATCGCAGATTGACAGCGTCATCGGTGGTAATAACGGAAGATACTTGGCTACGTTGGAAGAGGAATATAACCTTATTCAGAAGGTGCGACCGATGTTTGCCAAACCTAACTCGCAAGGTATCAAGTTCGCTTTGTATGATAATTTCCTGACGTTCTGGTTCCGTTTCATAGAATCTAACCGCTCGATTGTCGAGATGGGCAAGTCGGAGTTGCTCAAAGAGACGATCAACAAAGGCTACGACCAGTTCAGCGGTTTGATGTTGGAGCGTTATTTCCGGCAGTTATACGCAGAGAAAGAGCGTGTGACGGAAGTAGGACATTGGTGGGACAAGAGCGGAGAGAACGAGATAGACTTAATTGCTATTGAGAAATTGGACAAACGTGTGACGATAGGCGAAGTGAAACGCAATGAGAAGAAAATCAGTATGCAGACATTGGAAGAAAAGTTTGTGAACATCCGTTCTCATTTCCGCGGCTATCAGATAAATTTTGTTGCATTGAGTTTAGGCGATCTGTAACTATTAGCACACATTTCGTAAATTCATCCGGCATAGCACAATCGCAAGGTTGTGCTTTTTTGTCTGTTATCGGATTTTTTATCGGTACTTTTGTCGTACTTTTTTTTGTATGTGCAGTATGTGTTAATGTGCTGAATGATTAGTTATCGGTCTAAGTTCAAAGAAAAATCGCTCATTGATTTGAGCGATTTTTCTTTGTCTATTAGAAACTTTGAATGTTCATCACTGCCTGGTAGAAGGCATCATTATCCAGATTGGAACGGTTGCGAACACGGGTCTTGTAGGTATATACGGTATTGATGGAGTAATCCAGCACCTTACTGATTTGATCGTTGTCGTTTATCCCAAGCCGAATGAGCGCGAAGATTCGCAGTTCGGTAGAAAGCAATTCATTGCCCTTGACGCTTAACTCTTCGCCTTCCCGCAAGAGGGCATTGAAATCCCGGATAAAGTTCGGGAAGATATGCAGGAAGGATTGGTCGAACTGCTTGTAAAAATCTCTTCTGCAATTGTGGGCATCTATATAATGGGGAATAATCACCAGTTCATCCGTCCGTTTCTCTTGTGCTTTGCGGCGGACAAACCGTTCATAACGTTCCAACCGGCTTATGAGATCGGACATACTGCAGCACGAAGAACCGATATACTCTTCTTTGATACGATTGGTCTCAAGCAGTTTTTCGTTCATACTCTGAATGGTGCTCTGTGCCTTTCGGATAGCCCGCATGCGGTTGATCAGTATAATCAGCATAATGAGCAGCACTGCCAGTAGGACATAGAGCATGGTGGACTGAATCGCTATGCGGTGGTTCGTATGTTCGAGGGTAAGCAGCTGTTCCTGCTCGATGATCGGCAAGATACGTCCAACGGATAGCTGTCTGTGTCTTGCGTTATAGTACTCCGCATCGTCCATTGCCATCCGGATATAATAGGCAGCATGCTGCAGGTCACCTTCTTGGTACAGCCTTTGTGCCACAAGCGCCAAGGCAATCGTCTCCTTTGTAGAGCTACGCAGATCGCTGATGGCTGCTTGTATAAGATACGAATCGGCAATCTCCGTCTGACCCATCAGCGTATAGGCATGTGCAATACTCGAGTATGCGATCGCTTTTTCGTGCTCGGTGATCGTGGAGCATGCGAGTGCCAATTTAAACTGCTCTATGGCACGCGCATAATCGTTCATCTTGACTTTATACAGGGCAGACGTACTCCAATAAAGCACGGTGTCTGAAGGTGCAATAAGTTCCAGTGCTTTCTCGCTCAGCGCATTACCCTCTGCTATGTAAACATAACTGAGGTCACCGTGTACATAATCCGCCATGTCGTATTTCAGACGCGCGTAATTGGTGTAGTAGTAGATACGGTCTTTCGTGCTTAGTCTGGCAGGATCAATGTGATTAAAGACCTCCAGGGACTCATGGAACAGACCGGAACTAAGATAGATGAAGGCACGCCTCAGTTCCGTCTTGGCTTGAAAATCCGGATGACCTAACAGCCTTGCCTCATCGATCATCTTGTTGACGAAACTGAATGCGGTGTCGTAGTTGAAAGATTGATACTCCTCGAAGAGCAACACATATTTGTCGTATGTGCTGATGGATGTGTTCTGTTCTATCTCCTGAATGCGCAGATGTTTCTGACGGTCGTATTCCGCCTTTTGTTGCAATTCCTGATCAAGTTGGGTGATCTCCGTGGCTTGCATGCCAAAAACCATTGGGCATAGCGCGCATAGGACTCCAAACAATAGATGACGATAAGACATAGTGCGTTATTGAATCAGTCTGCCAAGTGAATCGTATGTATGGTCGTTAACGGTGATGAACAGCTTGCCGTCGCGAAAAAACTTGTGTCCCGCTTTCTGTAGTTCCGGGGTAGCGTTTTTTTGGCCCGATGGAGTAGGGGGTGGACAATCTGCCGCTTGGGTCCAGGATAGAGCTGACGGAACAGTATTCATGTTTTGGTTGACATTGTGGAAAGAGAGATTGCAATAACTTGCACTACCTTTTGCTCCGAAGAAATAGATGCCTGTCATCGCTCCGTCAATACGGATATTTTCGAATGCGATATTGTTAAGCGTTTTAGACGCTGCACGTACGTATATTCCGTGCGAACGGGAGTTATTGATGTGGATGTTGTTTAGCGTTACATTATAAATCGCATAATTGTTGGTGCTGCCTATATTCACCGCACCTTGTAAATTTCCCCAGAAATCTCCCTGATTGCCACGCGTGCCACCGATACAACCGCAGTGATGGATGGTGACATCATAGATGTTGATCGTTCCGTTACTGTCAAAACCCGGACCGGAGAAGTCTGAATTAACACGTACACCACTCTCTAAAGCATCGAAGATAGCCAGATGGTGCGCCGTGTGATTCTTTCCTCCGAAAAAGCCTAACGAACTGGCACGCCAGTTATTCTCGGCGGTACAATAGGCGAACGTTACATTCTGACATTTGACCACCACGCTCCAGGACACCATGTCGTCATCTCCGTTGTTGCGGAACGAACAATAGCGAACCGTGTGACCGTTACTGCTGTGCGAGCAGTTTACGCCATCCGCGTAGTTGTTACGGAAACGGCAATGCTCAATCAGCAGATTACTGGAACCGTTACCTACGTAATTGGCAATCCATGCACCGCATTCAAAATGCTCTGCCCAACAATTGCGGATTACGGAGTTATTTCCCCAACTGCCCATGAACGCTTTTCCGACTTGTTTGTTGGCATCGCCGTTGTAGTAACGTTGGTTATTGACGGTGTTGAAATAGATGCCTTCCACAAGCAAGTTACTTGATTCCGTCTCAATGCCGCGATTTCCATACGTGCTTGGATTATCGGAACTGGTGTTGAAGTAAATGGTGGTGTACCACATACCTGCACCGATTAGTTGCGTCCCATTGGCTGTGATCTTGATTCGATTAGGGCAATTCCATGTCCCTTCCGGAATGTAGATGATTTTACCGCCATTGTTAGAAATGAAGGATGGTAAGTCACTTCCGTCGTACCGCACCTTGTTTCCGCTCAGGCTCTCGAAGGTCACTTTCTCGGGAACGGGTTCCAATTCGACGAAGTCGATCGTGTATGGAGTGGAATTGTTGTCCGTTTTCACGATCTTCAGGTATTCGGAAGACGCCACTTGACGGGACAACTTGACGTGCATCTCGTCAAAGCGCATACGTACCACATTGCCGTTTCCGGGCGTCGCCGGCGTGTTATTCGGGTAGTTGCCTCCGTTCACGGTGTACTGCCAAGCCCAGTAACTATTCAGCGTGAGCGAACCCACTTTGTCGTTACCGGCATAGATATCGATGTGACCCGTAGTACCTGTTCCGGACGCATTGTCCGGCAGGGAGAAACGAATCGTCAGACCGTCTCCGGCTTTGTTCACTTTCCATTGCACATAACTGTTCGGGTTAATTAACTGCACTGCTTGTTGGTGCGAAGCTTCGGACTGCAAGTCTGCCTGATCATCCGACGAAGCAAGGAACGTGCCGTTCGTCTCACAGAAATTGGGTTCCGCCTCATAACGCTCGTAGGGTCGGTTGTAATAACCTCGCTGCAGCGCGTCCGTACCAAATGGATAGACATGCGAACCGTCCACGATAGGCGTAGGATCCGGATCAGGGTCAGGACCGGGACCCGGAGTCGTGTTGTAGCACGGTTCCGAAATCACGCAAGGAACGGCATATCCCTTTTGGTTGATCCATGTGTAGATATTTCCCGCATAGTCATTGGTGTAGAATACAGGACATGTATGGGTGCCGGTATAAGCAGCCGTGCGGAAGAAGCAGTTGCTGTTTCCCTCGATGTTGTCGCTCGGGTTCTGCCACCATGCTTCCGGATCGGTGCAGAAACCGAACAGATTGCTATAAATAGCCGTTTGAGCACCGATTGCCGGCGTGGACCAGTTAAGAGCCAGTTGGGCGATATTGATGGTCTTGCCATAGATATTGCCGGTGATGTGGTACAAGCGGTCTCCGTCCCGGGCGATGTTCTGTGCTCCGTCGCTGGAAAGCGAGAAATTGGTGCAGATACCGCGGTTACTGTTTTTTGACAGCCAACTCACCCATTGCGTCCCGGTGATATCTACAGCGAAAGTGAAAGATTCATCCGCTTCAAAGTTATTGCTTGATGCAAAACTGTTCGTAGAGCAATCCCACTTGACGATGTAGCATCCGTCCGACCCAATCGGATTATTGAGCGTTTGAGCCGCGTGAACACTTGCGCAGAGCGTGAAAGCAAGTACAAAGGAAAAAAGTTTCTTCATGATGGTATTCGTTTTGTTATTTTAGCATTTTGAAGGCAAATTGTGTGAAAAACGTTGCAAAGATACAATAATTTTTTGACATGACCAAATCAGAGTGCCGAAAATCAAGTAAAATCGGCTCATTTTATATTATAAAATTTCTTGATAATAAATAGTTGTTTTTGGCATTTTATTATTTATAATAATAAGTATTTTGATAATACGTAAAAACATCTATATTTTTATGGTATTATTTTCGTATGTGCGTAAATTGTAGTAATTTTGTGCAGAATTTTGGAGAAAAAAGGCATATGTGCCCTACATAAAAAAATGTTTAACTTTTAAATTTTTTTGAAACATGAAAAAGATTTTTACTTTTATTGCCGTTGCTGCAATGGCTATGGCTGCTCACGCTCAGTATGAGTGCAACAACCCGGTTGGCGAAGATGGTCGCTACATCGTAAAGTATGATTGTGCGCAGGGTAAATTCGCTGCTTCGAACGACATTATGGCAGATGAAGCATTTGTATTTGCAATTGACATCAAAGGCACCTGGTTGGAAAATTGGGTGAAAGGTACTCCTGAAGTTGCCGGTGCATCCCGTGGAGTAGCTTGTAATTTCTGGACCAGCTATGGTGATGTAGATGGTGATATCAAGCGTTTCAAACAAATCAACGGTACCGTTTATGGTATGACCCTTTGTCTTAGTCAGGCAATGACTGGTGCTGAGGCTCCCAAAGCTGTTATGACGGATAGTATTGTTTATGTAACCGGTCAACTATTCGGTTTTGAGTACACTGCTGATAACGCAGGCGCAAAATGGTGGCAATGGGATAATAATCCTGTCGGCACAACCTTTGCTCCCAACTCTGACGGAGCTATCTTTGCAACGCGTCCTTACGAAGCAGGACGTGCTGTAGAGGATTTCTATGCAAATGATTTCCCGGAGAGCATGTTTGGCTTTGAGAACAAGGGTTATGCAGCTCCTTGCGTATCAATCGCAGCAGGCGTTGAGCAGACTGAGGTGAAAGCAGCCAAGAGTGCTAAGTTCATCGAGAACGGCCAATTGTACATCATCAGCAATGGTGTGAAGTACAATGCGCTTGGAAATTCTGTAAAATAAGTTATTGTAAATAAGTCGGAGCGGTTCATAGGCCGCTTCGGCTTTTTTTTATTTTTGTATCATGAAGAACCACTTACAAAGAGTCCTTGTTCTTTTTATAGGTCTCATTCTTTCATTATCTATTTTTGCCAAGTCCATTTCGGGTACCATCCGGGATGCCAAGGGAGAAGCGATTATCGGCGCGAGTGTACTGGTGCAGAATACATCGACAGGTACGGTGACGGATTTCGATGGTCGGTATCAGTTGGATGTGGAGGTCGGCAAGAAGATTGTTATCTCCTATGTGGGATATAAGACACAAACCATCAGCGTGACAGATGATCGCGCTGTGTACGACCTGACCCTGGAGGAGGATAGCGAAGTGTTGGAAGATGTCATTGTGGTCGGCTATGGTACACAGAAGCGTTCTGATGTGACGGGTGCAATATCTTCCGTCAGCACCAAGGATATAGAATCGTTTTCCACCAAGTCATTAGCCGAGTCCTTGGAAGGTTTGGCTGCCGGTGTGAGTGTCACGAAGGGAAGCGGTGCGCCGGGAGAAGGAGCAGAGATCCTCATTCGTGGTGCCGGTAACCTGAGCGGTATGAGTCCGTTGTACGTGGTGGACGGTGTAGCGCAAGATGCAGGTTTTACCTTCAATATGCGTGATGTGGAATCCATCGAGATCCTGAAAGATGCCGGTTCGGCAGCTATTTATGGTAGCCGTGCCGCCGGTGGTGTTATTTTGATTACAACCAAACATGGACGTTTGGATAAGACGCATGTAAACCTTAATATACGCGCGGGATGGCGCAAGACCCTTAATCGCTTGAATCTGCTCGGTACGGAGGACTGGATCAAGGCGCGTGACGCTTGGGGAACGGGTTCGACCCTAACCACCATGGGCGTCAGTTCCATAGACGAGTTACCCAATACCGATTGGATGGACGTGATGTACGGTACGGGCATTGAACAAGAGTACAATGCAAGCATCACGCATAGCGGCGAGAAGACAAATCTGTTTATGTCTGTCGGTTATCTGGACGAGAAGGGTACTTATTGGGGAACGGGAGCAAAGCGTTTCTCGTTCCGTACAAACTTAGACCATAAAATTGGAAATCATGTCAGTATCGGTGAGTCAGTCTATGGTGCTTGGTCCAAAACCGACCCTGCAGCTAACTCATCGGTTTATTACCATACGATACCTTTCCGCACCGTACCGGTTGCGGAGGTTTACGACGAGGACGGTCAGTTCGCCAAGACGCCTCTTTCCGTCGGTTCCGGACCTAACTTTGCCGGACTGGAAGATGCGTTCAAGACCTATCATAATGACAACTACTCTCTGAATGCGCTTGCGTATTTGGATGTTAAATTCATAGATGGACTGGTATGGCACACCAATGGCTCCGCCTCTTTCTCTGCATTTACGAGCAATCAGTTCCAGGAATATAAGGACTTTGGTCCGGTGCAGGTTGGCGTACCGGGTGGAATACTTTTCTCCAATGCGGGAACCACGCTGAACCTGATGTTTAACTCGATTTTGTCTTACGAGCATACATGGGGAGAGCATCACTTTAAAGGTATGGTCGGCACCGAGTGGTGGCGACTCAGCGGGTACGGTATTTATACGGAGGCGTACAACTTTACGGTTAGTCCGGCTTCCTCGATTGCATTGGCATCCGAGGGAAATACCAAGAAGGCGAGTGATACCACTCCTCAAGAGCGTAGAGGTTCGGCTTTTGCGCGTGTGAACTACGATTACGCAGGTCGCTATCTGTTGGCGGTTAACTTCCGTGCAGATGCTTCGGACCGCTTTGTGAAGAAGAACAGGTGGGGATACTTCCCTTCGGTCAATGTGGGTTGGCGTATCTCGGAGGAGCCTTGGGTCAAGACCGCCACGGAGGATTGGCTGAGCAACATGAAGGTGCGTGCTTCATGGGGTATGTTGGGAAATGACAATGTGGCGCAATACATGTACGAGAGTACCTATGCGCTGACGGGCGTCAGCTATAGTTTTACCAATTCAGCAACGCGTTCTACCGGCGCTTGGCTGGCTGTGTTGGGAAATGAGAACCTGCGCTGGGAACAAGTGAACCAGTGGGATATCGGATTGGATCTGGGATTCTTTAATAATCGCTTGACGGTGACCTACGATTACTACAACCGTCAGACAAGGGATATGATCTATCGAGGAAGTCTTCCGTTGTCTTCCGGTATGAGTTATTATTTTGCATCGGATGACCCGGGCAACACAGTGCCGGTCTATCTGAATGCGGGTCTGGTGGAGAACCAGGGACATGAGATAGCGATTGGATGGAAGGAGAAACGGGGTGACTTTGAATATGGGATCCAGTGGAATGCGTCCTTCAATCGGAATATGGTAAAACAAGTGGGCGATGCTCCGGGAGCAGAACCGATTGATGCCGGTGTGGATAACTCCTGGACCCTGCTTGCCCGTACGCAGGACAGTCAACCGATGGGACTCTTCTATGGTTATGGTTGCTTGGGTATCTTCCAAGATCAAGCCCAAGTGGATGCGTATAACCAACTGGCTTTGGATAACTGGCGTGCCCAGAATCCGAATCATCCCTATGGCTATGCACCCAACGGTCAGCCGCTGAACGCAGAAGGGAAAGAGATCGGTATCTATTGGCAGAAAGAGAATACGGGCGTAGGAGACTTGATCTTTGACGATAACGGAAAAGGACGTGTGACGGATCAAAGCAAGAAAGTGATAGGTAATCCATGGCCGAAGATGGAGATGGGTCTTTCCCTTTCGTTCGCATGGAAAGGAATCGATGTGGCTGCCGTATTCTCCGGTGCATTCAAATTTGACATCATGAACCTCATGAAACCCTATACGAATATGTTCTCTTCGGATAACACGACAGCGAATATATTCAATACTTCCTGCTTCGGTAAAGACAACACAACGGTTACGGCAGATCCTCGTGTAGGCTATATCGATGAAAACAACTCCATGATCGGTGACGGTGCAGCCAATAAGAACTACTCCACCGTTTCCAGTTATCTGATTGAGGACGGCAGTTATCTCAAACTGAAGAATCTGAGTGTCGGTTATACCTTCCCTGCCAAATGGACACGTAAGGCCAAGATAGAGAAACTTCGCTTGTACTTTACGGCGCAGAATGTCTTCACGATCACCAAATACTCGGGCAACGACCCGGAGATCGGACGTTATAACGGTTCCCAACTGTTGTGGAACGTAGATACGCAGTATCGTTATTTGCCGAACCGTCTGTTCTCGTTCGGACTGGATGTGATGTTTTAATGAAAAGTAAATGAATTCACGATTATGAAAAAAGTAGCGTATATACTTGTACTTGCATGGGCATTGACATCTTGCAAGGACTATTTTGAGATTAGCAATCCGCAGACCTTGTCTCAGTCCAATTATCCATCCACGTTGGAGCAGGTGAATCAACTGGTTACTGCGGCGTATGCGCAAAACCATGCCTTCGGACTGTATTCCTTCTACTGGTTCCCGATGGGTGTATGGCTC
Source organism: uncultured Bacteroidales bacterium (assembly GCA_902774185.1). Taxonomy (GTDB): domain Bacteria; phylum Bacteroidota; class Bacteroidia; order Bacteroidales; family Paludibacteraceae; genus Colicola. Next base: position 14,437 of record CACYHE010000018.1, read on the forward strand.
TATGATCACACGACGGATCTGTATGGTTCGTATGACGAGCGGGCGTTCAGTCAGGACAACTATTCCACGCCGGAGTCACGCTATCTGACCACCTCCTATACCGATATCTGCAAATGGGCGAATCTGTCCACGCAGGCTTTGGAGGGAATCGAGTCGTTCCGCACCAAAGCGACCTCGGAAGAGATCAAGCAATTGGATTACATGCGCGGACAGTGCCTTTTCAATCGTGCGCTTGCCTACTGGCATGGACAGATATTCTTTGAGATGGATGCAGACGGAATGGGAATGCCGATTATCGATAAGATCTACAGTGATGCCGAGCAGTTGAAACGTGGACGCAGTACGGTCAAAGAGTGTTGGCAGTTCATGATAGATGACCTCAAGGAGGCTTGTGACCTTCTCTCGGATCATCGCTCGGACTATGAATCGGGCGAGTATCGTGCCACCTATTGGTCTGCTATGGGTTTGCTCGCCAAGGTGTATATGCAATCCATGTATATCTTCCCGGAGAACAAAACAGCTGCGAAGACGGTGATGGAAGAGATTATCAATACGTCCGGTAAAACGCTTGTTCCTTATAGTGTCTATGCGGATATGTTCTACGGCAATGAAGCAAATGAGCATAACTCCGAGTCCCTGTATGAGATCACGATGACTACGGACTACACGCAAGACGGTCCTTGGGAAGGTTACACCACGGGTTCGGGAATGCCGACTGTGTATGCGCCATGGTACGTGAACATCAATACGCGTTTCCGTCCCGGAAGAGAGGATGTCATAGACCCCATTACTCTGGAGGACGATATCATCATCTCCAGCAAGAGTTCGCAGTGGGGTAATAACTTCGTGCATGATAAGAATATCGCCCGTTTCGGATTCTGGGGCTTCCATGGCGATACGGTGCCGCGTTGGACGTTTAATCCTGCCTACGACAAGAATGCGCCGCGCAGCCAGGCGAACTTCCCCTATATGCTGCATGACGCAACCTATCTGTCCGATGCAAAGGCGCTGAAGGCGGATAAGAACAAAATTGATCCCCGTCTGATGCTTTGTGCAGGACAACCGTACGTGGACGACTATGTGGGTTCCACCGGAGAGACCACGTGGTATGACCGTTCGTCAGAGGTGAACAACCGTCCGGATATCCTGGCTTGGCAACATCGCAAATACACCAATATCCGTGGTGTGGAGATGGGGCCCGCTCCGTATGGTAGAAATGAATCCAGCGACTGCAATATCTATATCATCCGACTGGCGGATATCTATCTGCTCTATGCCGAACTGATAAAAGATGAAAACCCGGTTTTGGCGCTTGAGTATGTGAATAGGGTGCACGCACGTGCGTATGGAGATGATCCGGCGTATAACTACCTCTCCCTTACCGATCGCACCAAGGCGTATTTCGATACCGATCCGCTTGCCAACGATGTGATACGTTACGAGCGTTGGGCGGAATTGTTTGCAGAAGGTCAATGGTGGTTCGATGTTCGTCGTTACCGCATCGGAGCGATGGAAGCGGATTACTATAAGTCCACGCGACATGGCGCCATCACGTGGAAGGGTGACTGCTCGTATGTGCAACCCATTCCGCAACTCGAGTTGGAGCGTAATGCGAATATGAAACAATCAACCGGATATTAGACAATGGATAATTGATAATTGACAATTATGAAGAAACTACTGATTGGACTCCTGTGCGTAACCTTGGTTGCGTGCAATGGCAACAATAAAGTATCCTCTCCGGATGGAACGCTTACATTGGATTTCCACGTGTGTAACGGTCAACCTGCCTATTCCGTTTCTTGCAATGGGACGGATGTCCTGCTTCCCTCCCCGATGGGGCTTGTGCTGGCAATAGGTGAAGACACCCTGCGCGATCTCCAATGGGCTGTTGAATCCACTGAGTTTGATGCTGCTGATACGACATGGGAGACCGTGTGGGGCGAGGAGCGATTCATTCGCGATCAGCATAATCAGATGAAAGTATGTCTTGCCGCCAATGCCATCCGAATGAACATTGTCTTCCGGGTGTTCAACGACGGCTTTGCCTTCCGGTATGAGTTTCCGGAGCAGGAGTTGGGCGACATTACGGTGCTGGACGAGCAAACGGCGTATGTCTTTGCGCAGGAACCACAAGTATGGTCCATCCCTTGGAGAACGGAGTATTACGAGGGGCTTTTTACCAAGGCACCGCTGCATGAGAAGGATACCATGTGCTCTCCGCTTACCTTGGAGATGTCGGATGGCATGTATGCCTTCATCCATGAGGCGAATGTGACCGATTTCCCTTGTCAGAATCTCTATGTCTCGTCCGCAAACACCCTTGGCACCTATCTCACACCTTGGATGCAGGATGGCAAGGAGCTCGAAGATAAGGCATATGTGGTTGCACCCTTTGTCACTCCTTGGCGTTTCGTGATTCTCACCCGTACCCTGCCGGATCTTATGGCTTCCCGTATCATGCTTAACTTGAACGAGCCCTGCCGGATAGAAGACACCTCTTGGATCCGGCCGATGAAATTTCTGGGTATCTGGTGGTCTATGCACTTGCATGAGTGGACTTGGAGTCAGGGAAAACGGCATGGCGCTACTACGGCGAATATGCGGCGTTATCTCAAATTTGCAAGTGAGAACGGTTTCGGCGGGGTGCTTGCCGAAGGGTGGAACACCGGTTGGGAAGGATATGAAGGTATCAACAATGACCGCTTCTCTTTCGTTACCCCTTATTCGGATTATGATGTAGAGTCGCTCAGCAGGTATGCGAAGGAGCTTGGCGTGAATATCATCTGCCACCATGAGACATCCGGACGTGCTGACGAATACGAAGCAGATCTCGATACTGCCTATCGGTTTATGCAGCAACACGGCATGCCGGCAGTAAAAACCGGATACGTGGCACCGATCGTTCGCACCGTGGACGGTTTGCAATGGAATAAAGGTCAGTCAGGTGTGCGGCATTACCGCAAGGTCATTGAGACAGCCGCCAAGTACCATATATGCATCGATAATCACGAACCGGCGATGCCTACGGGCTTGCAGCGTACCTATCCGAACCTGATGACACAAGAGGGTATCCGTGGACAGGAATGGAACGCATGGGCACAAGATGGCGGTTCGCCTTGTTCGCATGTGTGTACACTTCCTTTCACGCGTATGATGGCAGGTCCTGCGGACTATACACCCGGCGTGTTTGCGTTTGAGAACCCGATCATCCCTGGCACACGCGTTCACGCTACGCTTTGTAACCAGTTGGCTTTATTCGTGGTGCTCTATAGTCCGCTGCAGATGGCGTGCGATAAGATTGAGAACTATGCCAAGCATCCGGCAGAGTTTCAGTTCATACGCGATGTACCCTGCGATTGGAATCAGTCTCGCTTGTTAGAGGGTAAGATCGGAGACTATGTTGTTATGGCGCGGCAGGATCGTCATTCGGATGACTGGTATCTGGGTGCAATCACGAATGAGGACGCACGGGAAATAACGGTTCCGCTTGCTTTCCTTGGGGAAGGCGAATGGCAGGCTACCATCTATGCAGATGCTGCGGATGCTGAATGGCAAACCAACCCCTATGCTACATCCATCGAGACGCGCATGGTCACTGCGGCGGATACACTAAACATCCGCCTCGCTACCGGAGGCGGATGTGCAATCCGATTTGCCAAACAATAACCTGAGTAATTATCGCGAGAGCGAATTGTGTTTATTTCCGAGGATGTCATAGATGGCATCTTCGGTTTTTATATACAGATGTCCTTGATGGATGACGATCTGATTGCTTGTCGCAGTCGGTCGTGCTGCACTGGGTTTGAACTGATCGAAGAGGAGAGCACAACTGGTGCGGACGCGACCGTCTGTTCGTACGACTTCCGCATGATAGAAATGCGGGGTGACTGTATCCGTCAGTTGGTAGAACTGTCGGGTGGCACCGATGATTGCAACGCTATCGGCGTACCACTGGTAGCTCACAAACTGCTCGCCTGTATTATCGATAAAAAGAACATCATTCCATTTGCGATAGACAAAATCTTGACACGGCGTACAATCCTCGGTGGTTACTACAAAGGTATCTTTGGATACTTCTCTACTGCCCTCCAAGGTCACCATCTGGAAGATGATATCATCCAGTCCGAAGTCATTGCCGGCACCATAGAAGGTGTTTAAATCTTCCACACCGATCTCGATCGAATCGCTGGTGACGGGGGAGGTCCAGAAGGTGTGCGAATAGTGCCATTGATTGTCTTTGCCCAATTTGAGCACCTCGCCTAAAAACTCTTTTTTCATCGTTCCGTCCGGCATCTTATAGCGGATGCTGAATTGCAGTTCTGCCGGATGATTGCGTTGGAAAGCTTCATTCAAATCAGCTGCCCAATAGGAGAAGACATAGAGCCCACCTTCCATAATCTGCAGTCCCGGGTTCTCGGGAGTGCAAGCTTTCCATGCGTAGCCGGATTGCGCGGCATCGAACATAGCAAAGAAATTACCGGAGTGCGGACCCACATTGGCGTAGTCCCGCCAGGTATGCTTGGCGTTGTTCGAAAGCAAGTACACTCCTGACTTACCTTGATACTGCGGATCGTCGTAAAGATCCGAACCGTATGGATCGAAGGGCAGATACTCGTAATCGGAGGTATAACCGGTAGGTTGCTGATGGTAATTACTGTAGTTCTCGAAGTCACCATTAGCCATCAGGTTGTCAGTGGTGAGGAAGGTCTTCGTACGCGCCTCGCATATATAAGTAGCCTCTCCGACGGTCGTACCTGTAAGGTTGATGCAAGCGGTCTGAGCCCCGGTATTCCAATTGTATAAGAGTGTGTCTCCGCTCACCGGAGAGCACAAGGACAATGTCGAATCCAAGCAAAGGGTCAAGATATTGAGAAGTAATGACATAGGGATCTGCTATTTGTCGTTAATAGGGATGATTTCAACGCGTCGGTTGAGCTCGCGTTGCGTACGTGTGGTGCTGGTACCTTGATACTGCACATCGGCGCTATAACCGTGCACGATCAGTTGCTCGGCAGGAACTCCTAATTCCTTAAGCAGGTTAGCGATGGTTTCTGCACGACGGTTGGACAGTACCTGGTTGGCTCGTTTGTTTCCTTCTTCACTGGCATGACCGTTGACATAAACACGTTGAGCAGGATTAGCCTTGAGGATGTCGGCTACCTGTTGCAGGATATCGGCAGGTTCAAGACGCGGGTGCTCATAGTCATTCACATTAAACCAGATAACGGACTTCTCCAAGGTCTTTTTTAGACTGACAATCGTATCCACCGAAGCAAGGACAATCGTGTCCACGTGTTGCGTAGCGTGGTACGTGGTGTCATAGAGAACAAAACAATCGGTTTCGGTGATCGTTTTAGATCCTTTCTTAGCCGGCCGGAAATGAACGCCGACTTTGACACCTACTGCCCAAGGACGTACGGCATTGGTATACGTGGAGTTGGCCAATCCCTGATATTCCGGCATGAAAGCATGTTGCCGATAGTCGGTATAGGCGGGTTGTTGCCAACCTAATTCATGTTGCTCCGTTTGCATATTATTGCATACAACAGAACCATAGATACCGGCAAAGAGATCCAGTTGGTGCGTAAGCGGAATGATGGCACCTACATCCACTTTGAGACCGGCGGCAACCTGCTTGAGCGATAACTTATGCTGCTCTTTGGTAAAGGCTTCGCCGATAGATTCCGTATAGAAATCGTGATTGTTGAGACCGAAAAGCTCGAGGTTCCATTGCGGGAAGTAACCGCGATGCTCCACTGAACCGGACACCAGGTGGTAGTTCGAAGCGAGGGGGATCCCAACGAATCCGCCTAAAGCAGCAAAGATACCCACTTTGTCATTAAACCGGTGCTGATACTGAGCGGTCAGCGGAATAGAGAGCATGTAGGTGCGTTGATCCTCCTTCCAATCATGCGTGACGGAACGATGGTTATACGACTCGCCTTCCGTGTCTGTTTGTCCGTCCCATTGGACGGCCGTGTTCAACTTGGCACGCGAACCGTAGGTCGAGAAATCAATGCCTGCTCCGATTCCCCATTCGGGCGTGAAGAAATAGGCATAGCGGGCGCTCACTTCTCCTCCGATATGACCATAGTTACGACCGTCCTGTAAGGCATAACCCATATTCGAATAGGCACCGCCAAGGTAGAACTGCAACGAGGATCCTTGGTCTGTAGGTACTTCTTCTGCAGCTACCTGTTTGATGACCTGCGGACGGTCGATGCGCTCTTGCGTACGAAGGATCGAGTCGTTATAGCGGACGAGCAGTCGTTCTTCGCGATAGAGGATCGTCTGACTTTGTTCCGGTTGCTCCACTTGGGAAACGACCTGCTTACCCAGTGATACGGTATCTACAGGCACCGATGCAAAAAGGGTATCGGATTGCTGCAGGATACGTTTACTCACCTCATAGTAGTTGCCTTTTTTGCCCTTTTGGGTGATCGTATATTCGCAATCAAACAGTTCGTTGATTACCTCTTCCGGCGTGGCATTATGGAAGGAGACCGTAACCCGGCGTGTGGTATTGACTTCTTTGCGTTTGCAACTGACACGTACACCGGTTGACTCTTTCAGGTCCGCCAGTACTTCTTTTACCGTTTTATCTTTATAGCGCTTGCTGAAGGTGTTTTTAGCAGCAAAGATGGATGTTGGTACGAGAAAGAAGAGTGCCAACGTGATGATGGATAAGCGTTTCATAGGTATTAATAACTATAGCACATACAAGGATAAGATTGTTTATGCGGGAAGATAAATCGTATTCCCACCTCTACTCCGATTTGAATAGGATGTGATTTGTCGGATATGTTGTCTGTAGCGAGGATGCCGTTATAGTCGGTCATGAAGGAGTGTGTATCTTCCATTCCTGCGCGGTCATTCCGGAAACCGAGTTCGGAGAATCCGCCCTGCAGCACATTCGTAAAACTATAGTCGCCGTAGATATTCCCGAAGAACCGAACGTTCCGGTTGATCTCATAGGTAAGACCGAGTTTGAGGAATCCGGCGATCCGGTTTCGAACTGCAATAGGATAGGTATTCCGGAAGTCCGGTTCGCGGTAGAATCCATGCCCCGATACGTCATGCAGGTTCAATCCCCATATTCCATAGTCTCCCTGATGCTCTATATCGGCGCGGTAAGAGGCTTTGCTGAGAACAGGTATGCCGTATCTGGCTCCGACTTCCAAATTGAAACCGAGGTCATCCGTAATGGGATAAACGAAGTAGAAGGTAAGCGGTATATCCACCATAAAGACATCCTGTTGGTCTCTGAGCGAGTGGATAAGGGCAAGATGGTTATAACTCTCCCCTTCAGCATCCATGACGTCATTCCAGCGCGCCGTTCCCGAGATGGACGCATTGGCACCATAATGCGAGAAATCAACTCCTATTCCCAATCCGATATGGGGTGTGAAGAAAAAGGCATATCCCACATGGGCTTGCAGTCCCCAACTGCCGCTGTTCGAACCTTTTATATCCGCCTGCGTCGGGACTACTTTATAACCCAAGGTACTCCATCCGCCTCCGACGGATACTTCCAAAGCGGAACTCGTCTGTGCGGCGGCGGGTAGAGATAGGCCTACTATGAACAACAATATGATCAGAATCCGGTTACGCATGCTCCTTGCCCGTTATACGTTTTATTTCCATAGCGGATGAATAATCTGCCATTGTTGATATACTTGATGACTTGCGGCGCCTGCTCTGTTTGCTCGGTAGCAACACTGGCAGGGAAAGCATCAAAGGTGTTTGCACAGGCTTTGACGGTGGTTCCGTCTGCTAATGTCATGACGCAATAGTAGGTCTTACCGTCACCGGCAAGAACGACTCCGTCCGTATAGAGGAACTGGCGTGTCTGACCTATAAGCTGGACATCATCGCAGTACCACTGATAAGCCGTATAGCGACCATCACCGTTATTGACGAACAGCAGGTCGTCCCATTTGCGGTAGATGACACTGTCGCATAGCTCCGGCGGTACGCAGTCAACAGCAGCGCTGATGGTGATCTTTTGCGTATTGGAGCAGTTTCCCATCCAGCCGGAGTGTTGCGTCTGAGCATCCGTCGCGGTAGCATAGATCGTATAGTTGCCTACGCCCAAATCGCTCCATGAGAGTGCCGAACCGGTACCTGTTTTCGCAGAACCGCTTACTTCGCTATCGTCCTGATACAAACTATATGCCCAACCGGTTTCGCTACCCGCCAATCGGATAGTAGCGGTCTCTCCGGTCTCCAAACAGATAGAGGTGGCATCGGCGGAAAGAGATTGGTCTTTCGGCCATGCCTTCGGACAAGGCGAACGGTAACCGTTGATCGATGTGAAATAATGGTTGTCATACCATTGGTCACGTGTGTCATCGTCTGCCGGTTTGATAATCGGGTCGGACTTGCCTGTATAAGGTGCGAACCGGAAGAGGTATTTGTCGTTATTGGATACATACGAACCCGCTAACCACGCGCCGGTGAATTCGCTCTGCAAACTTCCCTCGTTCGACCACTGCCACCAGTTACATGCTTTCGACGGACCGGCAGCACCGCACGCGGCACCTTTGGCGGTCTCCTGACCGAACAGACGGGCAGCTATCTCCGTTTGTTCGCCCATAACCGGGGTATAGAAGGTACCGTTCGTATAGGGGATCTGGGAGAAGTTAAACTCTGCACCGAAGATGGTGTCACGTATATGCCATAGACGGGAAGCATCCAAGTTGAATTGGTTTCCTTCATCTTCCTTGATACGGAATCGGTCGAAAGCGATAGAGCGCTCCAAAGCAGGGTCACTGGCGGGTTTCATTGCCCAGTCGCCGAGTGCCGTACCGGCTAAGTTAACCGCAAAGACAAAGGTCTCTCCCCATTCCATCGTGTTCTCCATTGCCCAAGTGTCATTGGCGCAATCCCAAAGCACGATATAGGAGCAGTCTTCCGAAGTCTTCGGTTGCTTGGGCAGGATATAATCCGTATGGGTGGTGATGTCCTGCGTGCAGTCGTACAGGCGCACGTGATAAGATAAGGTGTCGCCTTTGAAGCAACCTACATCTTCCAGTATCGCCAGAATGTCACATTCACCGGAGGAAGCAACGATGGTCACTTTACCGGTATTGGCATCTACGGTCGCTACAGCGGGGTCGGTGGACTCGTACGTGATGGCGGAGTTGATGGAGTGAATGTTGTCTGTGCGTACGATGGTGTAGGTGTACGTTTGTCCGATAGTGTTGGCCACTACTTCAGCCGGAGGCGTTGTCCCTTGCCAGTTGACGGTCGCTTTGAAGGAGGACGTGAACGGAGTGGGGCAGTCGGAGACGGTGATGGTCTTCGATTCCGGACAGAGTTTGTATCCTCCTGCCAAGGGGTTCGCGGCATCGATGGTGATATCTCCGGAGGCGTTACCCGCCAAGGTCAGCTTGACGGTAGTCGTATTGCCGGAGGAGGAAGCGGTAGCCGTGACGCCTGTACCGGTAACGGTGATAGTCGGTGCACCTGCAGTAGTGGAGCAGGATACTTCATACCAACCGCCGGCGTACATCGGTACCGTGTGACCGGTCCAGGTATATGTCGGGCAGTCTAAGTTCAGCACCACCTGATAACTGAGGGTGTCGCCCTTGAAGCATCCTACATCGCTGAGGAACGCTTTGATGATTGCCATTCCTTCCGTGCCGACGATGGTCACTTTGCCGTTGGCATCTACTGTTGCGAAAGCGGGATCGGATGACTCATACGTGATCGCGTCGTTGATCGAATGGATATCATCCGTGCGCTCAATGGCGTAGGTATAGATGCCGCCTGCCTTCACTTCTTTGATAGCATCCGGCACGGAGTCTTTCCATGCAATCTGCGTCTGGAACTGGGTGATAGGTACGGTGGTGGTGTAGTTCTTGTAGTAGAATGCGGGACTGGCGTCCTGACTTGCCATCTTACCGCATACCATACGGGGAGACGGGATATTCGGATTGGAGAATAAATCCGGAGCCTCCCAGTTGCGTACATGCAGCATAAAGGCACCATTGGTGAAGTTCGTTCCGGTGAAACCGCCTACATTGACCACTGCTGTCTTGCCGTTATAGGTATAAACGATCCATTTATAGGCATCGGTCAGAGCGTTGGTCTCAGATAGTAAGGCTTCCGCATATTCCCAGTCGCCGCCCGTGTTACCGGTCTGGCTGCCCCGATAGACATAACGCATGGTCTGTACGTTCTGCATGTAGAAGACATCCTCGCCCTGACATTTCTCGCCGGTCTTGATAATATACCATTGATCGTTACCATCGTTATGCTCGATGTCGGCTTCCAGTTTGCCGTTGTTATCCCTCAGATAAACGGGGTCTCCGTTATGAATCCAATATTGCGAGAAGGGGCGGGTGCCGTTGTAGTTATACCACTCAATCTTACGACTCTCGGCAGCTGTCTCGGTACACTCGCTCACGGTGATCGTCTGGCTGTCATCACAATCCATACCGCTTACCTGAAGAGCCGCTTTGAGGGCGATCGTGCCCGTAGCATTGTCGTTTAGCGTCACTTTGACGGTCGTCGTGTTGCCGGAGGTCGTAGCTGCGCCGGTCGTTATGCCGGTACCGGTGACGGTAATCGTCGGAGCTCCGTCATCGTTGCTGCAACTGAGCATATACCATCCGCCCGGGTACATCAGCTTGCTCAGACCCGGTTCGCCGTCGATAGACCAGGTGAAGGAGCTACAGCCTTTCACTTTGACTTGGTACGTGATCTCCGCGCCTTCGAAACAGCCGGCGTCCTCAAGTTTGGCAGTGATGGTGGTGGTTCCACTGCCGACGGCAGTCACTTTGCCGGTCGCAGCGTCCACTGTAGCTACATTGGTATCGGAAGAAGAGTAAGTGATCGTCTTGTTAATCGAATGCGTGTTGTCCGTACGCTTGGCGGTATAAGTGACGTCTTCTCCCTCCATTAACTCTACCGTGGCAGCCGGTGCTGTCCCGTCCCATCCGAGTACGGTGGCGGGTAGAACAGCTTTGGTGCCGGTCACTGTCTTCAGGTTATTGACCGAGGTATGCATCTCGTCGCTTATTTCGTATCCATCCAGTTTGCCTACTTTCATGGCCGGAGCGCATACATGGATCGCGTGTTGACCATTATTGCCTTCGCAATACATATATTCCCAATTGCGGCAGTGCAGTACAAAGGCTTGTTGCCAATTGCCTGTCCAATTGGACATGTTCATGATGTAGATACGCTGCTGTTCGCCTTGGTAGAAGATCCACTTATATTCGTCACCCGAACCCAAACTCGGCGAAGTGAGTGCAGCCGAATAATCACCTCCTGTCCCCGGGGTGGTGGCTTGTATCGGTCCGTGATAGAGATAGCGGTTGGTGTTGAGGTTGTATAGATAGACCACATCTTTGCCTGCCACTTGTGCGCCGGTCGGCAATGCCATCCAGCGGTCAGCGGTGTTGTCATTGACGGACGTGGACATCTGTACAGTGCCGTTATTATCGATCACATAGCCTTTGTTGCCGTCCCATTTGAAGATATATGCCTGATCCTCGCCACACTGGGAAATCAGTCCGTAGAGCGTAGTGGAGCAAGCGGCATAGTTAGACGTCTCTGGCGTAGCAAACTCAATGGAGATCGGAGCGGTGGTGGCATCGGCATCGATATAAAGGGTGTCATGCCCCATGTGCGCTTTGGCGCCTGCGGATAACTGAACAGTAGGAGTGCCTGCGGTACTGGTACAACCGATGACGTACCATCCGCCCGGGTAGAAGGTCTGCGCCGAAGTCACTGTCACGCCATCTACCGTAATGATATAATCCGGGCAGGGCTTATAAACGATCACTTGTGCTTTGGTCGTATAGACGCCTTCGGGACAGTTAGTGGTCGTGATAAAGCAATAATAGGTATAATCCGTCTCTCCTTCATTGGTAGCCGGATGACAGGTCTTGGTCTGTGCGCCCTGACCGGTGTACGGAACGGCAGCCGTTTCGCCGTCCGAGGTCTTGTAGCGGTACCATTGATAGGTCACACCCGCCAAGTTACCGCTTTTCTCTTCGGCAACCAAGGTCGCATCGGTGCCTACCGGAATATTCTGCACAATCGGATCCAGAGGATAGAAGAACGGGCAGCACTGGTCATCATTGACGTCGCACGGAGCGGCGTAACCGTTACCTACTACGTAATGATCCTTGTCGTAGAAGATATGCGTGCCGGGAGTCATTTCCTGTGTAGTGAAAGCCGCTCCGGTTTTAGTACCTGTATAAGGGGCGAAGACAAAGAGGGGTTGCCCGTCCTGTGCGCACCACCACTCATCTTTAAAATCCCAAACACTTCCGGCTTTCTGGGAGGGCTCGATGGGATAGCAACGGTCGCTGAACAGCGTTGCAGAAGCGAACATACGCGCATGGATCTTCGTCTGTTCTCCGATCGCAGGGGTGGTGTTGTTCCATGCGTTGTCTTTGGTCTCAAACTGCGCAAAGTTATACATCGCGCCGTATATATTGCCTTTGATATGCCATAGGCGCGCACGGTTATCCTTGTACTCCTTTCCCCTGTCATCTCGAAGGGCGTTCAGGCTGACGATGGTGTTTTCTACGGGATAGGTGACACCGTTACGCGTTTGAGCACTCTTTACCCAACTTTCATATTTGGTACCCGTCAGGTCCACGGCGAAAACAAAGGTCTCGTCGTATTCCATGTCATTGGAGTCCGCCCAATCGTTCTTCTCGCAATCCCACTTGACAATGTAATATCCATCTGCGCCTTTAGGATTGTTTAGACGATAGTCCGCCCAACTATTGGTGGCGCATAACAGTGCCAACCCGATAGCGGAGCAGTATTTGAAAAGATTGTGTTTCTTCATGGATGATAATTTAAAATACTGTCTTTTCCTTTTCTCGTTTAGGAGCTGGAGCCACATGATCCGGATTGGATGCATCTGCCATATCCATCAGGTGACCTACAGATCGGAGATCGATCGACTCGGAAACCGGTTTTACATAATTTTTCATTGTTTTATTCATTTTTATTGGTTATTATTATCTTTTAACTCTTAACTCTTAGCTCTTAACTCTTAGCTATTTCACCCGTGCGCCTTGAGCGTCATAGACCTCACCGTTGCGGATGATATAAAGCACACCGTTACGCAATACCTTTTGTGCTTCGCCATTCGTCCATTCGCCATTCTCTATACCAGTCGGTGCATTGTAGCGCTCTACAAGCAGCAGTCCGTACTCGTTCGTGGTACCCTTGGTGAGGTCGATAACATAAGCATCACTCATATCCCAAATCTTATTGCCGTTCTGCGTAAGGTAGAGGGTATAGCCTTCCGGTATGTTCTTACTCGTCAGCGTGTACGTGCCATTAGCCGGTGCATAGAGCGAAAGGGCGTATGCTGCCTGACCGTTGATCAGTTGTGCCTCGTGTGCGCAGAGCTTGCTGTCGTAAGCATTTGTCCAGATCTGCGGCACGTTCACATTACCGATGTTACCTGCTTTTGCTACATCCACGCCTTGCGTATAGCCTTGACCTGCCGTTTCGTCCGCAGAGATGAAGAGCTGGTCGCTGAACGGTTTGCCTTCGCTGGCAATCTGAATAGCGGTCGGTTGAACGCTTGCTTCACGTTTCGGCGCTAACAACGGGCTATGAGTAGCTTGGTTGAGCGTCATCGTGCCTGCTTCTTGGATCATGAAAGCGGTACCGATAGCGAGCGAGGTAGAGCTTGCGGTTTCAGTCATGAAGGTATTCACACCGCTTTGGTAAACCTGAATAAATTCAGCGCTTACTCCGACATTCGCGTGGTGGAGCGTTCCGTTACCTACGCCGTTCCAGTTGTCCTTCGACACTTCTCCTGTATATTCGTGGAGCGTTACGTTATCGCCGGCAACAAGTGCGCCGTCATTGGTCTTCTGGAAGCGCAGGGTCTTGTAGTTGAAGTTGTCATCCAGGGTGATGGAGTACAGACGACAGGGCTGCATTACGCCTTGGAACTTTTTATAGGGGTATTCTCCTTGTGCATGTTTGTCGCCGTAGTGCGCCAAGATAGCGTAGTCTGTTCCGTAAGCGAAGCCCTCCTTGAGTACGTCATCCTGGATACCCTTGATGCCGGAAGCGGTATTAACCGGGAACGGTACGGTGAAGTCATACCAACCGTATTGTACATGTTCGCCCGGTTCAACGGTGTAGTAGAAGTATGCATTCCCGTTTGCGGTAAGATTAGCCGCCGCATTACGTACCTGTCCGGATTCCGCATGGATGCTTGAGTTACCTGCTTTCGCGTAAATGCTGAAATCATTGACTGTCAGCGCTCCGCTCAGCGTCAAATCACCCGCCATCTCTACGGTCAAGTTACCGATACTATGGTCGTTACCGTTGATGGTGAGAGTCTTGTTGATGACAAGATCACAGATTGTAAAATCGTCTGTGAGGGTCAGTTCGCCTCCCTCGTCCGTTGCGTCAACCAATTGTTGGAGATAGGTAGGATCATCTACCCAATGCGCATATAGCGTTGTGTGCGCGTTAAATATTTGATTAACTATATCTATTTGTGTTCCTCCCTCGGCATCTGTCCACCAACCATCGAACGCCTTAGCTGGCGCAGTAGGTTCTTCCAGTGCTGTCACCTTATCGCCTTTGTCTATCGTTCGCTCTGCAAACATTGCTCCATTTGCCATGAAGGTAACTGTCACCTGCTCTACGAATTGAGCTGTGATCGTCTTATCCTCCGTAATAGGATTGCTGAAATTCCAATCCCAACCTGTGAATCGATAACCTTCCTTAGCAGGTGTGCCATCAGGAGCAGTTATAATAGTATTGATATCAATTGTTTGCTGTGGCGCATAAGTTTCCCCATTTGCTATAAAGGAAACCGTCACTTGCTGGATGAATTGTGCATTGATGGTCTTGTCTTCTGTGATAGGATCCTCAAAGTTCCAATCCCAACCTGTGAATCGATAACCCTCTTTGATTTGGTTAGCTGGAGCAGAAACAGTATTACCGCTCAACACTTCTACCGTAGAGATAAGAGTCTCGCCATTCTTGAAGGTAACATTGTAGTACGGAACTTTCGTAATGATGATATCTCCATAATTAGGCCAACTGATTGTTACTTCTGCCTTGCGATCTAATTGAATTTGTATCTGATTATTGCTGAGTTCAGTGCATTCAGTATTCGACAAGTTGGATAAAGAAGTATTATAATGCGTATAATTGCCTTGTGCCGACCAATGAACCTCCTGTTTTGCTTTGCGATAATCGCGAGTCAATTTGAATATATATGGAGTGCTTGCGGCTAAAGTCATCGTGTATGAACCGGTATGCAAAGTGCCGTTTCCATTCCAATTCCAATTTCCGGCCGGGTTATTTATATCTTGTGGTGTTGCCACAAAGAAGCGGCTATCAACAAATGCGTATGTTTCCCATCCACCTATGTTCGTTTTGATATAGTTCTTTTCTTTGGAATCTAAATTTAACCAACCACTAGTTCCATATGTTGTATTAAATGTAGTTTCTCCTGTTCGACAAACGCGAACTTTTTGCCACTTACCTGCAGGAGCCAATGATGCTAAAGTATTGTCATCGCAAGCAAAGGCGGCATATTGCGTGGCTGATCTATGCGATTCATCCGCTGTAGCAAATTCAATCCAGCAAGTAGCATCAGTCGTGTTGATACCATCAGAGAAATTCATCTGATTCCTATGCATGAAGATATACTCCGTTCCATCGTATCCAACACCTGGAACACTCGGATCATCCGTCCATTCTGCAACCAATGTGATATCTTCTGTAACAAGAGTGGTGAAGTTATATTCAACATCATTCAACGTCCAATAGTTGAATGAATAACCATATCGTGTAGGTGCAGAAGGTGCTGTACCAGTTTCATCTGCTGGTACTATTAGGGCAGCAACAGCACTACCACCTTTGCTATTGAAAGTTATAGTGTGATTCTCAACCCAGTTAGCAACTAATGTGATGTTCTGTGTAACAAGAGTATTGAAGTCATACGCGCTGCTATTAAGAGTCCATCCGCGGAAAGTATAACCGTCTCTTGTGGGCTCTGGATCTAGCGCCGCTATTGCAGTATTCTTTGCAACAGTCTGTTCTATAGCATCTCCTCCACCATTGAGGTCAAAGGTTACAGTATATGCCTCTACCCAAACGGCGTCCAGTGTGATGTCACCCATAACAGGTGTGCTGAAGTTATAATCTGCGCCTTCCTTCTGCCATTTCACGAAGGTATAACCGGCTTTTTCGGGGTTGCTCGCAGGTGCTGTTGCGACGTTGCCGTCAAACACTTGTGCAGTAGTGAACGTTGTTTCACCATTCTTGAAAGTAACAGTGTGCGTAGGTAATACATTAACCTTTATCTTACCTCCGTCAAAAGCAATCTTGATATCTGCTTTTTGTGTCAGTGTGAAGGTTACACGACGATGCAACTTGTCATCCTGTGGAATATTAAGGTTGATATGTGCATTGTTGTTATCAGCAAGACTTCCATATCCGCTCAAGGAAGAGGTGGCTTTATCCACATTAGCTGCGCCGAACACCTCTATCTGTTGTTTAGTCTTGTCCAGATTCGTGTTATACTTTCCTATCCAGAACTTATAAGTTCCCGGATTTACATTACGGAAAACACGTTCTCCATTCTCGTTCATCTGACCTTCCGTCACGTTGTAACCACTCATGAACGTACCATTGTCAGCGTATTCAGCATTATCGTCTGAACCATGACCAAATAATGTAGGACTGACAACCGTCCAACCGGTCTTTACTACATCGTAGTCTTCCGCGGTAACGGATACTTTACCATTATAACGAATAGTCACTTTCTTCGGAGCGTCCAAATCGAATACAAAGTGGTTGTAGTTATCCGGTCCATATTGTGCCCAACTCAGTGTCGGTGTAGAAGCAGCGATTAGTTCGCTGCCTTGGTTAGCAATCGTGCTCCAGTTGCTGCGGGTTGTCAATATCTCAAAGCGGTTACGTCCTTCAGGCGCAATATAGGTCACGCTTGCAACGCCGTCAGTTGTGGTCATTGCCATCGTGCTATAGTATGCCCAGTTGTTACCGTTTTTCTCATGCATCCACATATCACCTCCAATATAGTAGTTGCCGCTTACGCCCCATTTCGCATAAAGATCCATGTCGCTGGTAACGGTAGAAGTACCGAGAATGAATTCTTGTGTCAAATCTTCATCCTCATACCACTTAGCTGTGCCGTTGCCATAAGTAGAGGATATAGAGCTGATAGTTTGCCCCTCTCCAACTGATAATGGCGAAACAGCAGTACCTCCATTCGGATGAATCGTAACGGTGTAGTTTGTTACGGGGGCTATATAATCTTCTACATGCACATAAACGTTCGATCCATCCCAGTAGATTGTGAGATTTTTTGCACCGCTGTAGCTGTTTGGTCTGATGTTTGAAATAGTTGCGGGTACCTCAGTACATGTGTAATCCGATTTGCTTTGTGAGAAATAAGACCAACCTAATTCTGTTCCATCTTCTTTGGCTACTTTAAAATCCCAGTTGTTTGTGATATTTTCATATGTCTTATAGGCATATTCTCCATCAACAACGGTCATCTTATGTTCATCACAATTTTTGCACCAACTATTATGAGACCCCATAACATAGAATTTATCGCCAGAGTGGGGCGTTTCGGGAACCGCTTCAATGCTCATCTTGCCATTATCTCTGTCAGACAAATCAATGGTAATGGTATAAGTTCCGCTTGTAGCTAGTTGCCACTTGGTGTCAGTGTTACATGGATTTTTCTTAATGACAATGTTATCTGCATCGGGGGTTATGCTCTGTGCTTTTCCTCCATCAATAGTCACGGTGGCATTTTCCTCGGTAGGACGCCACTGCGAGTCCCAGTTTGCGTTTGTCTCTAAAAACTTGAATCCATCAGAACTATTATCCGTCACAGCATTGATATGGCGGGTAATAGTATATATACCATTGCCATCGTTATCCAATAGTGTTGCATTGCCAAGAGTCCAACCTTGTCCTGTACAAGAGCCTCCAATCAGATACAAATTGCCTGTATAGGGAGTTGGCGGAACATAAGTTCCCCACTCCATAGTGGAACCATCAATTAGGTAATTTTTACCGTCTGTTGGGATGGCATCTTTTTGGGTTTCTTTGTCTCCACCAGTCCCTAATTGTTTTACTTTTACTAGTCCCCATACTGTACCGGCATACTCAGCTGGTACCACAAACTTCAGCATGACAGGATTCGTATTAGGTATTATTTCTGCATCTAGGTGTTTATCAAGGAATATCCCATTTTCGTCATATAGATTAAAATCACAACGCCCAAATTGCATAAAATCCTGTTCTGAACCATTTTTGTCTTTTGTGATGCGTTTCATGTAGAACACCTCACCGCCTTGAAATGTGGTAGGCTCTTCGCCTCCACAAGTGTTGGTTCTACCTCCATCGTAGGTTTCCCATGCTCCGGTGTTGTCCCATCCACTGCAATAAATGCAGTTATTAGTGCCGGCATCTGCAACGCTCATTTTACTTTGATTGTTCCATGTGTAATTACAATCATTACCAGCTATTCGAACAATACGAATGTAACCGATGTCATTTCGCGGAACAGTAACACTCCACATATTGTTTCCGAGCGGAGTCAGTGTGGTGTAATTACCACAGCCAATATGACAAGATCCACTCATGTTGTCCCACTGCGTGCCATTAGTTTTGGTGTCTTTCGCACTATTGTTGCTATAGTAAAAGACAGCAGCTGGATATGCACTAGCATCACCCCAATTGACACTACCGCTAAGTCGGAAATAAATGGTTTCACCTTGCGTAAATGAGCAGTTATCATCGGGCTCTTCAGAAGGAACATAAGTCGTCCATGAACACGGAACATCTCCACTGGGCCACGATGTTAAATTGATACAATTATTGGCTCCCGCAGCATTTTGATACATTTTTACCGTCTGATTCCATCGCTGGCTGAGATCATTCGGATTGAGACGTACAATTTTAAAATTATCGGTGGTGATACTTGGTATTGTGAAAGAATATACATGTGAAACACTGGTTTCCGTCACTGTCGCACGATTACCATCACCTTGATAAGTATTCCCATTATAGAAATTGACTAATAAAACAGCACCATCCTTGTAAAAATCCACAGTGCGAAAATCAACATAATACGTGGCTCCTGGAGTGAAGGCTCCCCACGCAGCATTGCTTCCCACAAACAGCAGGAAGAACAGCAAGAGCGATGTAAATAGACTAAAACGTGTTGATTTGCTTTGCGAACTACCACAGGGGGGGGTACAAAGCCCATTCGCAGTTGTTTGAGTAAAGTGTTTCATAATGTATAGATTTTTGTTGGTTAATAATTTTCAGTATTAAATTTATTTCTGTTTATCGCTTTTAAATGATTTGACTCTCTGAGTTGTGGATTAGTGCGATTGAGTGGATATGAAAGCTTGTTTTGATAGATGGTCAAGCGGGCTAATTCACAAAGAGCAGCGCTCTGAATCATTTAAAAGTGTTTATCTGTGTTTATATACTTAAGGCTACCATTCTTTAACATTCTATTTGTCGGTTTTTCTTAAATAAACCGCTGCAAAATTACTGCTTTTCGCGCATATACGAAAATAATATAATAGGAATATAGATATTTATAATACAAAAAAGAAAGGTATTATTATTTATAATAATAACACCAATCTTATCCGCAAAAAAAATCAAGATATATTATATGGCTAAAAATGGCTAAATTTCCTATATATAGATGGATCAACTGCCTCCTCACACCATCTAACTCGTCTCGTTTATCTATCGACTATCCATCGTTGAGTCTCCAGCACTTCTCCAGCTTATTCCAATGGGTGCTCAATGGATGCTGAAAGGGTGCCCAATGGATGCTCATCGCTTGCTTCTTCCATTGTCACCCTTCTCTAATTCCTATATTCTCTTAAGAAATTTTTACTTTTGGTGAACCTTCCAAAATCTGCTGCAAAGTTACTAAAAATATTTGATATATGCAAATTTTTATGCGTTTTTTTTACTAATTTGCACTTATTAGTGTTGCGTTAATTTTGGTCAACATATTTATATCTTATTGATATATAATTGTTTATGCGGATGATTTAATTTTTCGATTTGAAAGAAAAAGTATTTTTGGTATTTTTGTGATGATTGGTTTTATCTCGGAGAGATGAGGATTATTCGGGTAAAATGGTCTTAAATTTATTTATGAGAGCATTTTAGCGGAATAATACTCATGGTACGCAGTATTAAAAACAATCATCAATTTTTTTCTGTATTTTTCTAATAATTTTATCGCATCAGTATATTACGCAAATATTTATTACAAATTTTGTGCAAATTAGTACAAAAGAAAGGTAATAAAAGAAAAATTTGTTTTGGGTGTTTTTGGATGAACTAATAAATCCTTCACTTTTTACTCCCGAAAACGCTTCTCCAATTCCTTCATCCTCGCAACTAATTGTTCAAAAGGTAACTTCTCTCCGTAGATCATAGTTCCGCTCATTCGCTGATAATCATCCTTCCATTCACGCATCCACCGTTCCGGCGGCGTAAGGCACAACTCTGCGCGCATGTGTTCATTATAATCTACTCCAGCCATTGCAGTAAAAGCCATCCGATGCTGACGGATATGCTCCCATAATGCATCATCTTTCACAGCCTCTATAGCAAACGGCTTATCCATCATTCGCTCTATGTCATACAAGTGCCGACTCCTGCGATTGGCAGACAATGATTTGCGCTCGATAGAGAACAACTCATGTAGCAGAAATACCTTCTCCAAGAATGTCTTTTGCGGAGCAGCAACGCTGATTGCTACATTTTTGTAATCCTCAACCGGCAGTATTTCCGATACCATACTGCGGCATACAATCTCCTCCGTAGGCTCAATCAACGAACGAGCACCCACTTCCAATTTTACAATCGGCTGCACGTACGATATCGAACTCTCTTCGTATAAACTGCGGTAATACAGACTGATCACGCGCGGTTCGGGATACGTACCATCACCCTCGCCGTCCGGCTGTACTTCCAACCGGCACTCGCCCGATAAACCTGCATCATCCAACGCCTGCTGCAACAACCCGGCTAACTCTTGTGCTACAAACAACGACGAACGCTTGCGCAAACTCTTGATTTGCTTCTTCGTTGGCAGATCCGTCACTCCGAAATAAGCAGGATTGATAGCTAAGTCAATATCTTCCGAAAAACGCTCTATCAGGTTCCATCCCTTGCTCAAACTCGTTCCGCCCTTGAATACCAACTGATCCGCTATCTCCAGATCAAACACGATGTTCAATACTTGAGTCACCCACCAATCTTTCTCTATAATCGGCTCGGGCAAACCCTTTTTCTGAGCGGTCAGCAAAAAAGCTTGACGACGTTGCTCGTCTGTGTATTTCAAAAATGCTACCATAATTTACCTGTTATCTATTGCCTCCATCACGATTGTTTGTATCCAATCCGGCATCAGTGCCAAATCGTGCTGAATGCTGTGCCTGTCCTCTTTCTGCAACAGTCCTATGACGTTCGCCTTCTGCTCTTCCGTCAGATGCTCCCGTCCAATCTCCTTCAGCGCAAAGGTTACCAGCATCGCTGTCCGGTTCTGAAAGGCTATATTCCGCAAGGCTGTATGCACAAACTGCATCGTGTGACCGTCTGCCAACTCTATACTCCTTGTCCGACCGCTCGTCAGATATACGAACCGCATCGGTAGCTGTTCCGATAGCCCTAACCGGTTCAACGCATGAACACCCGTTGGGACGATCTTCGCCCGCTCTTTCTTCGCTATCGCATTGGCTATATCATCATACGAGGGTGGAAAATAACCCGAACCCCAAACTTTGTCTTTCTTCGGGTAGCAATATATCCCACGAGCAACCCGAACAACGTGACCTTGTTTCTCTAATTGCTCTAATGCTTTTTGCACCCGTTTGGGATTCGAATAGTGTGCATAATCGTCCTTTGTGAACACTACACCCCTGCCGCGTTTTTTTAAGCTCGTTAATATAGAATTATCAATACTTTCCATGCTCTTTTTTACCAATATTTTTTCGCTAATTTGTATCTATATTTGCGAAAAACGCTGCAAAGGTAGTAAAATTTTTCTTATTTACCAAATAAAATAAGTGAATTTTTCTATTTTTCCCAAATTATGGAAATTATTTTACGGAAAAATTATCTTTTGCGTCTCCGTTCCAATGACCTGTATATAGATTCCTGATTCCGGGTGGGCAACCAGACGACCAAGGAGGTCATAACGCTTTGTGCCGGAATCAGTTGAGCGCTCAACGTGCTCTATCGCCGTGTCTTGCGTTTCCCCTTCTTCGATCAGGATATCATCGATCATTGCCGAGAAAGAGCCCGCTTCGCTGGTATTGAGATAGATAGAGATAGCGTCGATGTAATCACCCACAAAGGTTTGCGGAATATCTGCCACTATCCGGGAGAACGAGCCATCCACGGCCTCGAAGTGGCTTACGATAGTTTGCCCCGAACGCAGGGAGATCATGATCTGCACCTTCTCTCCGACACCACTCGCAGCGCGGTATGCTGTCAGACGCATCGGTTTGGTTACCTCGATATTCGTCTTCGCGAACCGATACTGCCAGACCGCATTCGCGGAAGCCGTTCCGCTTACCGAGACGGCATAATCGCCTGTACGGGCACCCGACTTGACAATCTCGCATTTCGCATTGCTCACATTACTGCTGCTAATCAGCTGCGGCTGATAGAAGCACGGATCAATCGGGAAGGTACCCGTGTTCTGCGCCACGTTATTCACGTAGTTATAAGGCGTCGTGCGGCTCTCAAAACTATTCCGGTAATAAACAGGACCGAGACTGTACGGCGTAGCGAAAGCGGTGTCTTTGGTTCCTTTCAGCATCTGCGCAGCATCACCGGCGAGACGCAGATAGAAATCTGCTGAGAGCCAGCGGCCGTCTGCCGAAGTGGTCAGGAAATACGCATCGGTCGGCAGCATGCTATAGTCCGTAGCCGCCGATAGCAGCGCGGTACCTTCATCATATTCGTCAAACATGGAGAAATACATGTTACTGCATCCCGTCTGACGGATATTCTTCGCCTGTGCCCAAAGGAAAAGACCTGCCTGACGCGGCGCTTGATTCGGCACACCGGTATTCCATGTTGCCCATCCGAAACCAGGGAAGACAGTCGGCATATAATCGATGTTCAACGCATCGCAATAACTTTTGTCCTGGCGCTGGAGATTGAAGAAATACTGCGCTTCCTGGATATTACTGAATCGACCTACAAGCCAAGGCGAGAGCATGTTATAATGTTTGTACACCTCCTCAAAACTCTCTTGGTTAGCCGGATTCGGTTGCGTCGGTCCCTTGGCATCATTGCGGTTCTCCCGCCAATAAGTCGGTACACCGCCGATCACATAGCATCCGCGACTCTTGAGCCATTCGATCAACTCAATCGTCTCTTGCGCAGTACCCGGATGGTTGTCCGTGAATCCTGTTCCCCATACTTGCACCACCGGTTTGCCGTTAACGGTCGCATAAGCAGGTGATTGCGTGAGCGCGTAGTTCTGCTCGATGTTATAAACCCAGTCAAAGCGGATCAAGTCTGCCCATGTGGACTCCAAACCGTTGGACGTGATATCATAGCAGATGTAGAAGAGTCGTTCGTTATGCTCCGCTTGCGTGCGAATCGAGGAAAGCGTCGCTGCAGGGTTATTGGCAATCGTACGCATCTCGCCGCCTAAGAACCGCTGAACCGCCACACCGTCGATGCCGTGTTGCTTCATCAGCGCAAAATGCTTGGCAATAACTGAAGGCGAAGCGCCGTTGTACAGTCTTGCCTCTTCACCGTTACCGAGGTCGGCAAAGCCCGTTTGCGCGAGGTCGGCATCCTCATAGAAAGAGATATCCGGATAGATCTCGAAGGTATGGTTGTTCGGTCTGGGCCAACGCGTCCCGTCTCCGGCAATCGCATCGTTGCCCCAATGGTGCCAGAAATCATAGCGTCCTGCAACCCTGAACCATGCCTGATAACCGGCAACCGACTTACCTATAAATTCGGAATACGCGCTCCCGCCTGCGTGCGGGCATACTGGTTCCGTCATCGGGTCGAGCGTGCCGTTATATACCTCCACGCGGGCGATATAGTTGCCGTCATTGAAACGGATGTCGCCGTGGTTCTGCGAGTTGCGCAGCGAGGCGTCCGTGACCGCCATCGTTACCGTGATCCACTGCTCCGAACCGCTTTTACCCACCACACAAGACTCATAGTTGCGGTTGTTGGTCGCATTATACTGCATCCGCAATTCACCCGTACCACGGTCCAGATACGTCACCTTGAAGATCAGCGTATTCATCGTAGAGGGCACCGCTGTCTTGTCAATGCGGAAATACAGGAACTTGGAAGACGGAACATATACGCACTCCCGTCCTGCTTCCGTCTGTATAACCGTGTACGGTTCATCGTTCGGATCACCGTTTCCGCTCCGGGTCATGTTGAGCGATTCGGAGGGCGTGTAATATGCAAGAGGGGTTGCCGGTACCGCACCGTGTATGCTGCACAATGCATAGTTAGTAAGAATAAGAACGAATAAAAAGCGAAGATGTCTCATGGTAGGTGTTATGTTTTAAAATTCGGCTGCAAAGGTACGAATATTTTCCGAAATATGCAAATAGTTATTACAAATTTTATACTAATTTGCACTAAATTGCGGTTATTTCATCATATACTTTGAGTTGTGCTTTTTTGTTCTTAAAAAAAACCAAAATGTGGAAAAATAAAAATTTTTCTTGCATATATCAAAAAAAAGCAGTACCTTTGCAGCGTAAAAAAATGTTGCACCATGAGAAACATAATTAGCACTATCTGTATTTTAGCGGTATTGTTGACCGGTTGTAGTACCCGTCAACCGCAGTATCGTATCGGTGTGAGTCAGTGTCTGGATGATGCGTGGCGGCAGAAGATGAACTACGAGATGGAGCGGGAGTTGTTGCTTCATCCGGATATGACGCTCTCGCGCCGTATAGCTTACGGCAGCAATGCGTTGCAGTGTGCCCAGATTGACAGTTTCATCCGTGAGCGTGTTGATCTGCTGATAGTCAGCCCCAATGAGGCGGAGCAGGTACAACCCGCTGTGACGAGGGCTTATCGGGCTGGCATCCCGGTGATTGTTGCCGACCGCCGTGTTCCAGGAGATGAATGGACCGCTTTCATCGGCGGCGACAACTACAAAGTCGGCCGACTGATGGCGCAATGGGTGATGGAAAAATGGAAAACAGCCCAACAAACCGCGCAGCGCTCAAACTCCCCCAAACGAGGCACTGCTTCCAGACCTTTCGTTGTCCTGGAGGTGGCCGGATTGCCGGGCTCAACGCCTGCCACATTGCGCCACAAAGGCATGATGGAAGGTCTCGAGGAGGCAATGGGTGATAGTCTAGAGGCTAAAGTAGAGGTGCAAAGCGTGATGGGACGTTGGTACAAGGAGAATGCCTATGAGGCTGTCTCGGCTTACTTAGAGACTCATCCTCTGCCGGATGTTATCGTGGCGCATAACGACCTTATGGCTATCGGGGCTGCCGAGGCAGCGGGGGGTGTTCCTATCATGGGCGTGGACGGCATTCATCCGGGTTTACAAGCTATCGTGGATGGCAAGATCGAATGTTCCGCTACGTACTCTTCCCGCGGCGATATGATAATTGATGCGGCCGCGCGCATACTACATAAGGAATCGTACGTGCGCGATACGGTCTTGGAGACGGCGCTCGTAGATATCACAGCAGCGAAACCTATGCTCAAGCAGGACGAAGCTATCACGCGTGATCTGGAGACCCTGCATATCGTCCAAACCCAATCCGAAAGCAAATGGAAACAATTACAGTTCGATAGATTCATGCTTATTCTGTCTGTGGTATTTTTCTTAACTTTGTTCATCATTACCTTAGGCTATGTCTTCATTAAGCAGCGCAGGATGCAGACGGAGATCAAGCATGATATTATCCCACAGCTGGAGAATATGCAGGAGGCTATCCAGCTTAGTAAGAGGGATGAGGCCTTTGCTGAGAGGCTGCGACAAGTTGTGGACGACTATCTGACGGACCCGAATCTGAATGTAGAGTTCTTAGGCGGTAAGTTACAACTAAGCCGCACGCAACTCTTTCGTCGTGTGAAAGCGGTAGCAGGGAAAGGGCCGTTGGATTATATCCGTGAACGGAGATTGTTACGCGCGGACGAATTGCTCCGCACGACCGATATGACTATCCAGCAAGTAGCCTTAGAACTATGCTTCTCCAGCCCGGGCTATTTCACCAAATGTTATAAGGAATACTTCGGACATCTGCCCAGTGCGCGCTAAAATGAAACATTTTTAGGTAGCAATTTTGTTGCAAAATATGTACCGTTTGTTGCATTGAAACATTCGTGCCATCTTTTGCAACATGTTTTTTTGTGTGTATGCGTTAATAGCAGTACTTTTGCACCGCAAACGCAATTTGATGTTATTTTATGCATATCATGAAACAAAAAAAACTTCTGTTATCAGTATTGTTGATGCTGTTTTCGGGAGGCATGTATCTTCATGCCCAGATGCAAGTATCAGGAGTTGTAGTGGAGGAGTCAACAGATGAGCCGATCATCGGTGCTTCCGTTTTGGAAGTAGGTACGGAGAATGGTACGATCACCGATTTTGACGGTAAATTCAGCCTGGAGGTCTCCTCGGGAGCAAACCTCTCTATTTCTTATGTGGGTTACAAAACTCAAACAGTTCCCGCTTCTACGGTGATGCGTATAGTGCTCAAGGAAGATGCCGAGGTGCTGGAGGAAGTGGTGGTTACAGGTTATACCACCCAGCGTAAGGCGGATCTGACCGGTGCCGTAGCGGTATTGGACATGTCCAAAGTGACGGCGGAGACGAATGCCAATATGGTGGTGTCGTTGCAGGGTCGTCTGCCGGGTGTACAGATCGTGACGGATGCAGCACCGGGTTCGGGTGGAGCCAGTATCCGTATCCGTGGTATGGGTACGATGAACTCGTGTGAACCGTTGTATATCATTGACGGAGTGCCTTCACAAGAGAACCTGAACTCTTTGAATCCGGCGGATATCGAGTCTATCCAAGTGCTGAAGGATGCCGCATCCGCTTCTATCTACGGTTCGCGTGCCGCCAACGGTGTGGTGATCATCACGACCAAGAATGCCAAGGGCGAGAAGGTGAATGTCAATGTAGGTTATTCGGCGACTGCCAATACGATCGCACGTACCTATAAGATGCTGGATGCCCAGCAGTGGGGTGAGGCGTACTGGACGGCGTACCAGAATGCCGGTATGATTCCTTCGCATCCGTTCTACTCCGAGTATAACGGTACGGTCAGCCTGATCCCGTATCTGGACGAAGAAGGCAAAGTGGCTGCCGGCAATACGAACTGGCAGAACGAAGTCTATCGTACGGCTTGGACGCATAATGTGAATGCCGATGTGTCGTTGAATACCAAATCGGGTGGCGTACTCTTCTCGGCGAACTATATGAACCAGCAGGGTATGATCAAGGAGACGTATTACGAGCGTTTCTCGGCGCGTCTGAACTCCCATTTCGATATCGGCAAATGGGTGAAAGTGGGCGAGAACCTGATGGTTGCCAAATGGAAGGGTAACGGCGTCGGTACCAATTCGGACGGCGGTATTCCTTTTACCGCTATGCGTCAGCACCCGGCGATTCCTGTGACGGATGCTGATGGTAAATACACCAGTCCGTTGATCCTTGCCAATTCGGATATTGCCAATCCGGTGCATGTGTTGGCGAATGCGAAAGACAACAGTTCGGACTCCTGGCGTATCTTCGGTAATGCCTATGTGCAGGTCAATCCATGGGTGAAGGGGCTGAATCTGAAGAGCAACATCGGTATTGAGCATATCCAGTATCTGAACGATAACCTGAACCGTCGTCTGAACGCCTCCGATATCGCATCGGTGGGCCGTGATTACGGTACGGGTGACACGTGGACGTGGACCAATACGGCGAATTATAATAATGTATTCAAAGATAAGCATCACGTAGGCGCTTTGTTCGGTACGGAAGCAATCGGTTACACCTATCAGTCGATCGGTGCATCCCGTCAGTCGTATATTTTCGAGACGGATCACTTCATGACCCTTGATGCCGGTGACCGCACGACAGCAACCAACGGCGGTGCCAAGCAGACCTGGGCGTTGTTCTCTATCTTCGCCAAGGCGGATTATAACTACGCGGATCGCTATCTGATCAGTGCTACTATCCGTCGGGATGCGACATCGCGTCTGGCGAAAGAGAATAATGCCGGTATCTTCCCTTCTGTATCGGCTGCATGGCGTTTGACAGCGGAGCCTTTCTTCCCGCAGCAACAGTGGTTGACGGACGCCAAGGTGCGTGTGAGCTGGGGAGAGAACGGTAATGCCGCTATCAGTAATAACTATGCTACCTATAGTACATACGCGTACGTGGGTAATGCCTATTATGATTTAAGTGGTAAGAACGAGACGCCGGTGTCGGGTATCGCTTTGGCTTCGACGGGTAACAAGAACCTGCGTTGGGAGACCACTACGCAAACCAATGTGGGTTTGGATTTGGGATTCTTCAATAACTCCTTAACCGTCAATTTCGACTGGTATCTGAAGACGACGAAGGACATGATCACCGCTCCGCCTGTACTCTCGACTGCCGGTGAAGGTGCGTCATATCTGGCGAACACCGGTGACATGCGCAATACGGGTTTTGAGTTGAATGTCGATTATCACAGTCCGGACTACAACGGTTTCTCTTGGGACGGTAACTTCAATTTGGGTCACTATAAGAACAAAGTGGTTAAGTTGAACGACTTCGTCAGTTCGATCGGCGGTGATGTACGTCTGATGAAAGATCAGCCGATGGGTGTGTACTACGGCTATGTGGCAGACGGTCTTTTCCGCACGATGGAAGAGGTGGCTAACCATGCCGATCAAGCGGGTAAAGGCCTCGGACGTATCCGTTATCGTGATATAGACGGAAACGGCTATATCGACGAGAAAGACCAGTGCGTGATCGGTAACCCGAACCCCAATGTGACGATGGGTCTGAATCTGGACTTCCGGTACAAAGGACTGACCCTCTCCATGTTCTTCTATTCGGAGCTTGGGTTTGACATCATCAACTCTACCAAACGCCAGTTGCATTTCATGAGTTACGGCGACCGCAGTTCGAACCGCAGTGTCGATGTGCTGAATGCATGGTCTTTGGCGAATCCGGATGCGACCATTCCTGCCATCAGTGCAACGGATGTGAATAATGAGGTACGTATGTCCACCTATTATGTGGAGGACGGAAGTTTCATGAAGATGAAATACCTCAAGTTGTCGTACGACATGCCTGACAAAGTGTTGAAGGCAATGCATGCGAAGGGTTTCAGTGTGTATGGGCAAGTGGAGAACGTGTTCACCATCACCCGTTATACGGGCTTGGATCCGGAGTTGCCGTTAGGTACCTACGGCGCCCGTGTGGATAACGGACCGTATCCGAGATCACGGAATTTTACCATGGGAATAAATCTTAGTTTTTAATACAGGAGGGCATGGATTATGAAAACGAATCAAGTATCAAGTATAAAATATAAGGTATCGGTCCTTCTCTGTGCCGTGCTGATGGCTTCGTGCGACAGTCTGCTGAACCAGACTCCGTACGGTGCGTTCACGGCGGACCAGTTGGATGACCAATCGGTAGAAGGATTGTTGGCGGCTGCTTATGCCGGTTTGAATGCGCACTATTTCGGAAATAATGAAGCGTTCGCGGGTCCGAGTACGAACTGGATCTTCGATGTTCGTTCCGACGATGCATACAAAGGCGGCGGTGCCGTTACGATGGAAGCCAATATCCACCAGTTGGAGATTGGTGTTATCAATAGCGATAACGTCAGTCTGGAGAATAAATGGCAGAATGATTTCTATGGAATCACGCGTGTACACAAGGCGATGAAAGCTTTGGACGAGATCGAAGATATCTCCCATCGTGAACAGATGATGGGTGAGTTGACGATCCTGCGTTCGTGGTTCTATTTCGATATGGTGCGTATCTTCAAACACGTGCCGTACTTCCGCTATACCGACGATCCGAGTAGTGTGCGGAATGATGTATATACGCAGGACAGCATCATGCGTATGCTGCAAGCGGACTTGGTGGAAGCCTATAAGACGATGGAAGAGGAATCGCTTTCTCCGGCGCGTTTCAACCGTTACACCGCTGCTGCGTTGATGGCGAAGATCAGTGCCCAACTCAGTGACTGGCCGAATGTGGAGAAATATGCCGCAATCGTCATCCAGTCCGGTAAGTATGAACTGTATCCGAACTATCTGGATATGTCGAAGATTGAGAATGACAACCTCTACGAATCCATCATTGCGCTGCAGGTTGTGGTCACCAGTGACTACGGTCAGATCAACTGGTCCAATCTGTTGAACACGACCTATTCGGACGGAAACCTGTATGGAACGGGTGATGATTTCTTCATTGCTTCGCAGAACCTGGCGGACTGCTTCCGTACGGATGCGAACGGTCTGCCGTATCTGGATGAGTCCTTGGCTCCGGCAGGTGACGGTAACCGTATGAACGGCGGTTATCGCGGTAACATTGATCCGCGTGTAGACTTCACCATGGCGCGTATCGGTCTGCCGTTCCGTGGCCACCTCTATACCCGCAGATGGTGTCGTGCGTACGACACATACGGTGAGTTCAGCGGTAAGAAATGGTTGGTGGAACCGGAGAATGACCAGATGGTAAGAGGTTTCCCATGGGGAGCAAGCAACCTGAACTTTATCTTCCTCCGCTACGCGGATATCATCTTGCTGTACGCAGAAGCGCTCATCGAGCAAAACAAGAACCTGGATGTGGCGCGCCAGTATATCAATATGATTCGAGAGAAAGCCGCCCGTTCGGTGGACCCGTACTACTATCCGGTGGACGTCAATCCGATGATCAGTACGTACAAAGTAGGCGAATACCTCTCTGCCGGTTGGACGCAGGATTATGCACGTAAAGCCGTGCGTATGGAGCGTCGTATCGAGTTGGCAATGGAGGGACACCGTTGGTTCGACCTCTGCCGTTGGGGTATTGCCGTAGAGACCATGAACGAGTATTACAGAACCGAATCCGAACTTCGTCCGTACCTGCGTGGTGCATCGCTCTCTGCGCAGGATGTATATATGCCGACTCCGATTGACGAGGTGCGCACAGCGGACGGATTGTATAAATAATGAGAAAGGATGATGTTATGAAAAACAGGTATGTATGGATAGTGGTAGCACTGCTGGCAGGATGTCTGGCTTCGTGCAATAACATAGAACCCGAACCGGCAGCCAATGCCAATCGGAAGAAAGTATATAACCTTCGTTATACGAACGAGGGCAGAACGGTCTTTCTGACCTGGGATATGGATGTGGATACCACCATGTGCGGTATTCAGATTGCCCGCAACGGAGAGAACCCGGTGGATGTGGATAGTCTGATCACCTCTTATACGGTGCGTCACGTCACACCGAACCAGGATGTGCTCTATACGGTGAAGATCCGGTATAACGATTCGATCGTATCCGAAGGTACTTCGGTGCGTGTGCATATCAACTATGATCAGCAGGTCTATGCCGGCTATCTGATGAGCGTAGGATCGATTGCCGAACTGCCGGATGACGATGAGCGGGCAGCCGCCGAGTGGTTCGATCGCGCCTTCGTGCAGCAGAACAGAGGACGTTTCATTCCTATCTGGGAGTTGGCGAATGTCAATCTGGACGAAGTGGCATGTCTGTGGGTACATATCGACCGTCAAGGTATGCCGATGGGTTGGCAGAACCTGCCCGGCGGATTCGGTGATCCGGCGTTCGTGGCGAACCTCAAAGCGTACGTGGAAGAGGGTGGTAACCTGTATCTCTCCACGCATGCAACCCAGTTACTGACGGCTATCGGACGTATCACCGAAGCGCAACGACCCAATGAGGTATCTACCGGACAAGGCGGTTACGGAGCGGATGTATGGACGATGAATGCCTATCTGGGTGCCGGTTCGGAAACCAGTTATGACCGGCGCGGTTATTCCTTCTTTGACGGAATGAAACTCGATTATTACAATGACTACGAGTACACCTCCTTCCCGATGTTAGGACCCGGTATCCGGGAGGACCATAACTGTATCTGGAACCTGTCCGATATCAAGTTCACGTCCGGTTCGGATAAGATCAGAGGATGGGAACTGGCTACCAAATCGACGGCTTTGGCTACTTGGGGTCAGAATACCGAGTTGAACTATATCGGTCTGGTGGATTTCGCTATCTCAGGAACCTATCGCGGACGTATCGTGGCGATGGGTCTGGGCTGCTATGAATGGGCTCAGCAAGATGGCAATATCTACCAGTATCAGATTGAGAGATTGACGGAGAATATCATTGAAAGTTTACGCAAATAATATGCAACGACTACATTCCTATATCATTGGTCTCTTCCTGTCGGTGTCCGTGCTCTGTCCGGCGCAGGTCTATCTGCCGTTGGAAATAGAGAACGGAAAGACGCAGGAGATGACCAGCGGTGCATGGGTAAAGGTATTTGGTGCCCGTACACCGATCAGTATTCCGGCAGCGGTGGGGAACGGATTCCGTACCGACGGATACTCCAGTTATATCCAACTGCCGATTAACGATCTGATCAAGAATAATGCACTGGGTGTGAATATGAAGGACTCTGTCGTATCAACTCTCACTATCAGTTTCTGGTGCGCGATGGAGACCTATCCGATGATGACGGAGGCGACGATGTCTCCCTCTTATCAGTATTATACCGATTTCTTGGGCAATATCGACGATAAGAAACACACCGGATTCTCGTTTGAGATCAGTAATCAGGGTCGTTTCCGCTTCCGTTGTTACTCCAGCGGATGGGAAGTGATGTGTGACGGAGGAGATCGCAAGTTATGGTGGAACCAATGGCACCACCTCGTTGCAACCATCGACGGTTACAATCAGGAGATCCATTTTTATGACAACGGTGAAGAGGTCGCCGGAACGGGTTGTATGTACGATGCCACGATCGGTGATCAGGATCTGATCATCGGTAAGAGTACCCATGACACCATCATGTCCGGTATGTTCAACCTCAATTTCTTCAACGGTATCATTGACGAAGTGCGCATCGATACGGGTATCTGGTCGATGGATAAGATCGCTGCCAGTGTACCGCAACATGAGGTGGACTTTAATATCCCGATTGAGGCGTATGCGGAAGACCTATGCCGTCCCCGTTATCACGGTATGCCGTCCCAAGGATGGACGAACGAGTCGCACGGAATGGCGTACAGCGACGGCAGGTATCATGTCTTCTTCCAGAAGAACGGTAACGGTCCGTACATGGCACGTCTGCACTGGGGACATATATCCTCGCCTGACCTTTGCCACTGGCGGGAAGAAGTGGTAGCACTTATGCCCGATCAGGATTATGATATCAAGGGTTGTTGGTCCGGATGTATCGTGCGGGATGACGAGATAACAGGCGGTGCTCCTTGGGCACTCTATTCTGCCATCGGTAACCGCGAGAGTTTCAACCCCCTCAACCCCGATGACGGCAGTCACTGCGAACTGATGTTCGCTTCTCCGAAAGATGACGGACTGCGTTTCTGGCACAAGCAGGCGCAACCGGGTATCTGCTGCGCATTCAAGGAGGATTTCCGTGACCCTTATTTCTTCCGCGCCAACGGCAGACCGTATATTATCGCCGGTTGTAGCGACGGAGGTCTGGGTATCGCCACGCTGCACCGATATGAAGGCGATAACCGATGGAGCAGCGACGGGGATATCTTCTTCAAGGAAGGACCTCTGGCGGATGCCGGTAATTTCTGGGAGATGCCTAACGTCACTCCTTTCGGCGATAACCGCTGGGTCTTCACCTGCACGCCGATGTCCACTTCGTACGGCGTACGCTGCCTCTATTGGGTAGGCGGTATTGACGGAGGCGGTCATTTCAACGCATGGCAGGGTCCGCAGACCATCGAACTGCCGGGCATGGCGAAGGACGGTTTCGGACTGCTCTCTCCGACCATCATGCAGAAAGACGGCAAGACGATTGTCTTAGGTATCGTGCCCGATAAAGCCAGTACAACCCTTAACTATACCTTGGGTTACGCTCACCTCTATTCCTTCCCCCGTGAGTGGTGGTTGGACGGAGAGGGTAACCTGCACCAGGTGCCTTTCGAAGGACTCTATGGCCTTCGTACGCCCGAACGACGCGTGTATCGGACTTTCGAAGTGCAGGAAGATACGGTGATGAACCTCGACCCGGTTGAGGGACGTTCGGTCGAATTGTGTACCTCCTTCGTGGTAGGCGAAGCGCAAGTGGGATTCACTTTGCTCAAGAATACCTACGGAGGCATGCAGATCTATATCGATCCGCAGGAGCAGAAACTGATTGTGGATATGACCTCCATCGGACGTCGCGCCAACGATATCGGTGTGTTTGACGGTGTATATAGCAGTATCATTCCTTCCGGCTTACCGCAGGGATCGACCTGTAAGTTGGATGTGTTCTTCGATCACTCGATCCTGGATATCTTTGTCAATGACCGCTATGCCACTTCCATCCGTGTCTTCCCCTATGACTACTCGGCGAACGGATGTGAGTTCTATGTGGAGGGCGGAGCGGCTAAGATCCTATCCATGGAGGCCTTCGGCTTGGGTGAAATCACCCATTACTCCAAAGCGCAGTCCGTGGAGAGTGTGCAAGAAGAAGCAGCGCCTTTTGTCGTGAAGGGCAACCAAGTGTGCTACAACACATCTCATCCTTCCATCATTCGTATGTACGACAGTCTGGGACGTTTGTTACAAGCCCAACCGGTACAGGGAGAAGGAAGCCTGACCGTTGACCACAAAGGCTATGTGCTTGTCAGTATCGAGAATGCAGTGCAACGTTTTACCAAATCCGTAATGATATTATGACCAAACAAGTAATGTTATATGCGTCTTTGCTGGTAGCGGTCTTGTTCAGCGCCTGCACGAAGACCAATGAACCGACAGAGAATGAAGATCCCGAATGGGATTCGACTTGGTACAACCCGACCAACCATCCTTATGCACGGGAGGACCAGATTGCCTTTCTGTCCATCTATGCTTCTCCGGAACAACTGATTGCGGAGGGCGATGATGATGAGGCTTGTGCATGGATATGGATGCACGAGACATTCCCCAATGCCGTCTTTTTGCCTTTCGTAAACATCAAGGCGCATACCTTGGATTCGATGCGCGTGTTGTTCTGGCTGCGCGATGTGGAGAGCGGCAATATCAACGATGTGACGACGATACCCGAACCGGCTGTAAAGGCTGCCGAACATATCATCCCTTGGTATAAAGCCGGAGGAAACATCGTGCTGTGGGGACATGCCGCAATCTATATCGAGACCTTGGGCAGACTGCCCGAAGGTACTTATACGGATCCCAAACACGAATGGGCATGCGGATGCGGTGCCGGACATCTCGATCTGGGACATTGGTTGATGGCCGTGCAACTATTCCCGGGCGGTAAATTCAAAAAAGACCATTCGACGCATCCGCTATTCAAAGATATACCGATCTATACGGATAATAATATCCGGGGCTTCATGGTCAAAGGACCGGGATGGACGGAAGACCATAACTGCGTCTTCTTCAACTACCCCTCCGAGATCACCAGTCGCAGTTGGCAGGCGGAGATATGCTATACGCTGCTCAAGGATTATTACGGGATCATTCCGTTGGCTACCTGGGATTCACAGATTTCCTGGATATCCCAACTCAATGTGTATGAACTCAAGCAAGGCAATACCGATTACCATGGTCGGATGATCTGTATCGGCAACGGCGGATGTGAGTTCACGATGAAGAGTTACCGTCAGGTGGGCACCAATGGTGACGGAAGCCCGATATACGAGACGCAGAAAGATCTCTCGGTGCATCCGAAGAACAACGTGTATCAGGATAATATATTACTCATGGCACGCAATGCCGTTAATTATATGCGAAATGGAAATGAATAAATCACTCCTTTGTACGTTGTGCATCGTCCTTTGCACATTGCTTTCTGCATGCAAAGGACCGAATAACGGGGAAGATCCCGAAATCAAACCGCAGGAAGATACTATTCCTGCCGATACGGAGATAAACGTATCGCCTACCACCCGTCCGGAACAGTACCGTCCGCAGGTGCATTATACTCCGCTGCATAACTGGAGTAATGACCCGAACGGTCTGTTCTACAAGGACGGGGTATGGAATCTGTACTATCAGTTCAACCCCAATGGTATCGAGTGTGACTTTGGCGGTATGAGTTGGGGACATGCCTCTTCGACGGATCTCATGCATTGGCAGGAGAAACCCACTGTGCTCTATCCCGACTGGATGGGTGCGATGTATTCGGGGTGTAGTGTGGTCGATCATGAGAACAAAGCCGGTTTCGGAAACGGTGCGGTATTGGCATTTTATACGGCATCCGGAGAAAAACAAGTCATCTGTCTGGCGGTTAGTACCGATGGCGGTGAGACCTTCTGGAAATATGACCATAACCCGATCGTGCCTTCTACCGGATTGGCTAACTTCCGGGATCCGAAAGTGGTTTGGGATGCCCAACGCGGCAGATGGACCATGCTGGTAGCCAGAGGTTGGGATCTCGGTGCCGAGATATGGCATAGTTACAACCTCATGAACTGGGAGTTCGACGGTATCTTCCGGGTCAATATAGAGCGCTGCAACATGAGTCAATGGGAGTGCTGCGACTTGCTCTACTTCGAGCAGGCGAACAAATGGGTAGCCGTAGTCAGCATCAACCCCAACGGCTATATCACCGGTTCATCGACCATGTATTTCGTCGGTAACTTCGACGGTGTGACTTTCACCCCGGATGAGGATGAGTATCCGCGTTGGCTCGATTACGGAGCGGACTGCTATGCCGGTGTCACGTTCGACAATGCGCCTGATAGCCGCAAGGTGATGATCGCTTGGATGAATAACTGGGATTATGCTCCGGGCTGTCCTCCTTCCGCATGGAAAGGGGCCTATACCTTACCGCGTGAACTGTCTCTGCGTTATAAGGGAAACCATTGGGTACTTTGCTCCGAACCGGTAGTCGAGTTGGGCGTGGTGGCGAACCCATGGCAGGAAGCTGCTACCGAAATGATGAATATCGGCGGCGACTATGCCGACGCATGGGAAGCAAGGATCACGGTATCGCTTGCCAAAGATGCCACGATCAAGTTATCGAATAAGTACGGCAACCAATATGTCATCACGGTCAATGCCGGGCAACGCCGTAT
This sequence comes from uncultured Bacteroidales bacterium, assembly GCA_902774185.1. Lineage (GTDB taxonomy): Bacteria > Bacteroidota > Bacteroidia > Bacteroidales > Paludibacteraceae > Colicola. Next base: position 51,714 of record CACYHE010000018.1, read on the forward strand.
CTATTGCGACCGGGGAGGTAAGACCGGAGAATCGAATTTCAGTACCCTCTTCTCCGTGCCGTCCATGAGTGCACCGATCGAAGGAAATGAGCAATATATCACGCTCGATGTGGTGGTGGACCAAAGCAGTGTCGAACTGTTTGCGGGCGAAGGAAGTACCTGCTTCACCAATACCGTCTATCCGCGTAGCATCTACCGGAATATAGAGGTGGAAGGTGAAGTGACGGAACTCAAAGTACGTACCTTGGAAACAATCTGGAAATAATAAGTAAAATTATAACTATCATGAAAAAATCTATCTTTTTATCGCTTGTCCTTGGCATCTGCATGATGGCACAGGCTAAAGTGGCATTTCTCGTTCCTGCCGGTAATACCGACATCAATTCGCTGCCGTTTGAGGAGTATACGACCAATGATGACGGTATCTTCAGACAACATGAACAGAGTCCGGAGCGTAGAGCCTGGATATGGTTCAACGAAGCCTATGTGGCTTTCGGGTTGGGACAGTTTATCTGCTTTGATGACTTGAACAACATCCCGTCGGACATCCATGCTATCTGGATCTACGTGGACCGTGTAAACTTCAACGCTGAGGCTTTTGATGCATTGTTTGCGGATCATATCAGCGAACTGCAGGCTTTCGTCAATGCAGGTGGTAACCTCTTCCTTTGCAAGCAAGCAACCCGTCTGCAGAAAGATCTCGTAGGCGCTACTATGGCTAACGGAGAAATCATCGTTCCTGACTACAATGACAGCGGTTACCAAGGCGCTGCGATCTGGGGCGTGGACTTTAAGTTTGAGTTTGCGGGGGATAACGTATGGTCCAATGGGGATCATCCGATGTTCCAGTATGCACCGCACAGAGATGATAATTACGCCGAGCTCATCTGGACAAACGGCGGTATGATGACCGACCATAACTGCGGTATAGGTATCGGTGCGATGGATATGACCAGCATCACTGACGCAGCCGGACTGACGACTTTCCAAACCCGTAATAACTGCCGTCTGCTCGGCTGTTGGGCAAACGGTGACGGCTGCCACTACGGCGGCGCCATCGAGTTCTATCCTACCGGCGCTCGTCAGGGTACCGTCATCACGATGGGACTCGCTGCTTATTCGTATATCAATAACAATGCAGGTTTCGGTTGGGATAACACCCTGGCACTGACCTGGAATACCCTTAACTACCTCGATCACAAGCAAGCGACTGCGCAACAAAACCGTATCGCTTACCTGCTGCCTTCTACCATCCTCACCTTGCCCGGTGGCGAACAACCGGAATACAACGCTGCTATCTGGTTCCGCGATAACTATATCAATGCTCAGCAGCAAGGCTGCTTCGTGACGGTTGAGGACCTGCCGACCCTTTACAGCAAAGGCGTCACCACCCTATGGGTCAACATTGAGCGCGTAGGTATCACTGCCGAAGATCCATTCTTCGCCATCTACGCAGACAAGTTGCGCGATTACATCCAAGCCGGCGGTAACGTACTGCTTACCAAACAGGCTGTTTATTTCACTTACGCGATGGACCGTATCGGTTATGCACCGGCACTCGATTCATATGATTATACGACCGAGGACCGCGGACAACTCCGCAGCATGCAGACCGTCATGGGTCTGAGCGACTGTGTCGCAGAAGATGAGCATCTGGATATGAGCGCACACCGTATATTCAACAATATGCTCAGTTACTGGGATACCAAGAGCATGTTCTTTGTTGCTCCGGGTTGCCTGAAGACCTATAATTATTGTTCATGGGTGGATTATCTCCGCGCATCCGAGGAAGAGACGCATTACGATAACTGCCTGATTCAACGTCTGCGTGATTTCGAAAGCGACTGGAGTGCAACCGTGCTTGCAGGTCGTGGCGGTATCGGCGACTACTGCTTGCCGGATATCATTGAATTCAACGCTACCAACGAATGGCAGGGACGCATCCTGACCATCGGTTCGGCAGCCTACCAATGGGGTACAAGCAATAACAACGTCGAGCGTCAGAATCTGATGACCCTCACGGCGAACTGCTTGGCGTATCTGGCGAACGAACCGGTAGTAGAGCAGGTCTATACCCGTCCGGTAGTAACTGACCATTTCGGAACGATATGCTTCGAGTATGCCGTATCGGCTGCACAGATCAAGGGAGCGGAGATGTATGAGATCTATTCCTTTGATGCAACCGGTGATTCCGTTATCCTGACCAAGGTGAATAACATGGAAGCCGGCAAACCCTATATCTATTTTGCTACGGGTTCGCAGATCCGACTCAGCTATAACGGCATGAAAGAAGAGGCCAAACGGTATAACGGATTGGTTGGTTTCATCGGCTGGTCGGAGACCGATACCTATAATGTAGAAACCGGTTATTATGCATTGGCAGACGATGTGCTCAAAATGGTCAGTGCACAGAACCCGGTAGTGCTCTTGCCGCGATATGCGTATGTGGACACGCTTGAGATCCCGGCTTATACGCAGATGCCGCAAGGAGCATGCAAGAAGATCCGATTGATCAAAGACAGTGCGTCGGCTATCGGCGAAACGATGCAGAAAGAGTCCGCTACCAAATACCTGCATAACGGTATGTTGTTTATCGAGCGGAACGGCAAAAAATATACGGTCATTGGAAACCGATTGTAAGAAATGTTGCGAAATGTGCTACTTTTGTTGCAGCGCGCGTATTTGATTTGCGCATGTGCATAAAAAGTAGTACCTTTGCAACGCAAAAATACATTTGCAAACAGCATACAAACAAAAAACATTATATATCATGAAAAAAATCTTATCTTTATTTTTCGCTCTTCTAACGGTTTCCGTTATGAATGCAAAGGTGGCTTTCTTGGTGCCTGCAAATAACACCAATGAAGTGTCTATGCAGTATGAGAATTGCGACAATGGCGAACAAAGTCCGGAGCGTCGTGCCTGGAGATGGTTTAATGACAATTTTGTTACTCCAAACAAAGGTCAGTTTATCTGTTTCAATGACTTGGCTTCTATCCCGTCTGACATTCATGCCATTTGGATCTATGTGGATCGTGTAGGATTTAATGCCGGTTCTTTTGATGCTCTGTTTACATCGACGGTTAAAGGTCAGTTGCAAGCCTTCCTGAACGCAGGCGGTAACCTTTTCCTCTGCAAACAGGCAACCCGTCTGGAGAAAGACCTTGTAGGTGCTACCGACGGTCAAAGTTCTACTCCCGGAGAAGGCAACGTGATTACTCCGGCATACAATGATGGCGGTTATATTGGCGCCGCTACTTGGGGCGTGGACTTCAAGTTCTTCAGCGAAGAAGGATGGGGTAGTTATCTGGGGCATAGAATGTTCTCCGGTACAAGACACCATAATACGAGTTATGCAGAACTGGTCTGGTCTGCTGGCAGACAGATTACTAATAATAACTGCGGAATCGAGATCGGATGGATGGGGATGAATGATGTATTTGACAGACCTCATCTGGGAGATTTCCAGATCCGTAATAATTGTAGAGTGCTTGGCGCTTGGGCGAATGATGGAGATGAATGTAACAATGTAAACAATGAAGGTTGTTATAATGGCTGTCATTATGGTGGCATCATCGAGTTCTATCCTACCGGCAACCGCAAAGGTACGGTTATTATGAACGGTTTGGCTGCTTATCAATGGATCAATAACAACGGTGGTTGGGGATTTGAGAATACGGAGGATGTTACCCGTGGTACATTGGAGTACTTGGATGCACGTCCTCAGTCGAATGGAGAAAACCCCATTCCGATGGAGGACAAACTGGCAGAGTCCTTCTTCTATCCGGCAAATACCACTACTTTCCGCACGTTGCATCCGGATTGCGAAGGATTTAATGCTGCCTATACACTGACCGATCCGAATGATATCGCTCGTATTCATGATGGACAACTCCAATTCAAAGCTGCCGGTACAGTTACGCTGCATATCGCTTTGACGGAGACGCGCGATAATAAAGCTTGGCCGAAGGGTGTGTATAATTATGATAGAGAGATCACGTTCAGTTACGCGAATCAGAATGCGGCACAAGATGCCGTCAATGAGGACTTCCCCGGAAATGGTGTGACCTCAGAGGGCGAACCTGCTGTACAAATGGCAATGCGTCTGCACCCAAGCGTGCGCGGAATGGACTCGGTTTCTTATACTATTACCAATCATTACGACGCTACCGAAGGTGAAGCTTACAAGAAAACGGAAGATGGTGTGACACGTCTTTATTTCCGCAAGTCCGGTAAGGTGCTCTTGACGATTAATCTGAATGAGACTGACTGGGTAGAAGCATGGCCGATGGGTGCAAAACAGTTTGAGCGTGTGATAGAATTCAATTACACCCAGGAGGCAGGTCCTGTCTTCCCGTGGCCGGAAGAATTTACGACTGGTTCAAAGCCCAATCATGTGATTACGCTTCCTGCAACGGTAGAAGGTCTCCCGGTAAGCTATACGCATTCGGGTGATGCTACGTTGGAAGGTAATATACTGACACTTGCTAATGTAGAATCCGGTAGTGTTACCGTACAAGCATCAGTTACGGAAACCGAAGTCAAGGTGACATGGCCAGTGGGTACTTATAACTACGAGAACACACTTGTCTTCCAAAAAGTATATCCACGTGCATCGGATGATACTCCTATGGATGAAAAATTGGCAGAAGAATTCTTCTATCCGTCTAACACCACTACTTTCCGTACTTTGCATCCGGTTTGTGAAAATATGAGTGCAGTATATTCGCTGACCAGCAATCCGGATGGTATCGCTCGTATTCAGGAGGGTGTGATAGTAGGTGAAAATACGATCACCCAACTCCAATTCAAAGCTGCCGGTACAGTTACGCTGCATATCGTATTGACGGAATCACGTGGTGACCAGGCATGGGATGACGGCAATTATGAATACGACCGTGAGATTACGTTCGAGTATGCGAATTCCAATGCGGCGCAGGAAGCGGTAGAGGCGGACTTGTCTTCTGATGGTAAGACGGATGATAGATTTATGCTATTGCATCCGAATATCAGGGGCTTGGACTCTGTATCCTATACGATCGTCAATAATTATGGAGAATCGGGAGGACAAGCTCTGAAGGTGAAAGATAGCGAAGATCCTAACGCTGCTACTCGTTTGTGCTTTACCCATGAGGGTTCTGTACAGCTGCAAATCAAGATGAACGAAACGGATTGGGTAGAGGCATGGTCTATGGGAGAAAAAGACTTCACCAAGGTTGTAACCTTTGCATTTGAAAGACCGGAAGGTCCTACGATGAATTGGCCCTTGGAATTTTTCAAAGGAGGCATCGAACCCAATAGTGTTATTACGCTGCCTGCTCAAATAGAAGGATTAACGCCTACCTATACCGTCACAGGTGATGCTACCGTAGATGGAAATACTTTGACGGTGGGGGATGTAACGAGCGGAAGTTTCACGGTTACGGCATCCGTTACGGAAAACGATTATAAACTGGCATGGCCGGTAGGTACCTATCAGTTCGAGATGAGCCTTCCGGTATATGCTTCTGAGGTAGGTTATCTGCTTCCGGCGGCTGAGTCGATTGAGCATCTGGCGGGATGGTATGATGGAGAGCAGCCTGAGTATAATGCTGCTAAATGGTTCCAAGACACCTATATTGCTACCCGTAAGGGACGTTTTGTTACGCTTGACGAACTGCCGACGCTGTTCGCGAAAGGTATCAAAACCCTCTGGGTGAATATTGAGCGTATCGATATTACGACGGAGGAAGGACTCTTTACCGATATGCCGGCGCCTCTCAAAACCTATATTCAGGCGGGTGGTAATGTGCTGCTTACCAAGCAGGCTACCCGTCTCGCATACTTGATGGATCGTATAGGTTATGCACCGGAGTTCAATGCCGGTGGGTATGTTACCACAAATGAAGACAACATCCGTAGTATCTCCACTTTAATGGGAACAGCCGGATGTGTAGATGAGCGTCTGGATATGAGCGGTCATCGCATTTACAATGATATGCTCAGTTATTTCGAGTGCAAGAACATGTTCTTTGTCGGACCGGATTGCAAGAAGACCTATAATTATTGCTCATGGCAAGATTTCATGCGTTCTTCCGATCAAGACACCCACTATGACAACTGTTTGATTCAACGTGTACGCGATTTCGAGCAGGATTGGCATGCAACCGTCTTTGGTATCCAAGGTAATATCGGTGACTATTGCTTCAGCAATATCGTTGAATTCAATGCGTACGGAGATTGGCAGGGACGTATCCTGACAATCGGTTCGGCTGCATACCAATGGGGAACCAGCAATAACGGTGTTGAACGTGACAACTTGAAAACGCTGACCGCAAACTGCCTTGCTTATCTTGCCAACGAAGATATTCCGGAGGAGGTTTATACCCGCGACATTACCGATGGTGTGTATGGTACCATCTGTTGGGGCTATGATGTAGCTGCCGGAAAGATTGAAGGTGCAGAGTTCTATGAACTCACATCCTTCAATGAAGCCGGAGACGGTGTCATCTTGACCGAGGTGACCTCGATGGTAGGCGGTCGTCCGTATTTCTTCCTGGGTACATCCAGCCAGTTGCGCTTGACCTATCAGGGACAGAAAAAGGAGGCAGCACATTATCATGGTTTGGTAGGTTATATACCTTTGACAGGAAGTGATCCTTATCACGTTGAAGCAAATGCAGGGAAGTATATTCTTTATTATGACAAGTTGATGCTTGTTGATTCCGAGAATGTATACGTGCCTGTCAATCGCGCATACGTGGACTATAGTGAGATTCCCGCCTATAATGCGGGCGCGCCTGCAGGTCCGCGTCGCCGCGTAGTGCATATCGATCGTCATCAAACGCCGACCGGTATGGAAGAGGTTGAACTTCCGTCCAAACAAGGTATATATGATATCTTAGGTCGCAAAGTGTCGAACCCGCAAAGCGCCGGATTCTATATCATCAACGGACAGAAAGTAGTGATCACCCATTAATCAGAAAAGGAATAGTCTTATGAAAACGTATATCATTCCCTGCACGGCAATTATTGAATTAAGTGCTTCCTTAATGCAGGCCCAGACGGGTAGTTCGCAAAATACCGAACTTGGTATCAATGGAAATACCAGCGACCTTGGTTCGGGTACAGTTGTCGCTTTCTAAGGATTAGAAAGAGAATCTATCTAAATTTGTTGCAAAATATGTCATCCTTGTTGCGTTGAAACATGAACGGCATATTTTGCAACATGTTTTTTTGCATAGCTACGTAAATAGCAGTACTTTTGCAGCCGAAAACTCTTTATGGCATGAAAAAACACACCTTCAAGCACTTTTGGACATTTTTGTTCGTCGTTACGGCAGCCGTCATGGCGGCAGGCTGTACGCATCAGGAGCGGGAGTACCGCATCGGTGTGAGCCAGTGTTTCGACGACGCGTGGCGGCAGAAGATGAACGACGAGATGGATTGCGAGATGCTGCTGCATCCGGACATGTCACTGAGCCGCCGCATCGCCTACGGCGACAATGCGTTGCAATGCGCCCAGATAGACAGTTTTATCTCGGAGGATGTAGATCTGCTGGTTGTCAGTCCCAATGATCCGGAGAAGGTAGGCCATGCGGTGTCGCGGGCGTATCGTGCGGACATTCCCGTCATCATAGCGGACCGCCGGATAGCCGGGGACGAATGGACCGCTTTCATCGGGGGCGACAACTACGCCGTGGGACAACTGATGGCGGAATGGGTGACAGGGAAATTAAAAATTAAAAGTGATCCATTCGAGGTGTTAGAGGTGCAGGGCATGAAAGAGTCGATGCCTGAGCAGCTACGCCACCAGGGGTTCATGGACGGTTTGCAGTCGTCCTTCCCGTCCTCCGGCTCGATGCCCGTCGTTCACTCCGTCTGCGGTGCATACGATGCTTATACAGCGGTTTCGGAGTTTCTGGACAGCCACGGTCCTGTGGATGCCATCGTCGCCCAGAACGACCTGATGGCGATAGAGGCGTCCAAAGCGGCGGGCCGCTATTCTATTCCGATCATGGGTGTGGACGGTATCATCGTGGGGCTGCAGGCCATCGTGGACGGTGCTATCGAATGCACGGCGGTCTATCCCACCCGCGGCGATTTGATTGTCAACACCGCGGTGCAGATACTGGAGGGGAAACCTTATGTCCGCGATACGATCTTGGAGACCATGCTGATTGACGCAGCGGCGGCGTACCCAATATTGAAGCAGTACCAGCAGCGGATGCACGACCTGAATACCATCCGTATCATGCAGATGCAGACGCAGGTGCAGCAGCGCGAAATGGAGTCGAACAAAACGCTTCTGCTGACCGTCATTTGCGTGTTAGCGGCCCTTTTCCTGCTCGCCATCGGTTCGGTGATCGTCATCCAGCGGCGGATGCAGCGGAAGATCACCGGTACTATCCTGCCTCAGCTGGAGGATGTGCAGGAGGTGCTTCAAATCAGCCAGCGTGATGCCGCTTTCATGGAGAACGTGCAGCAGATAGTGGACGAGCATCTGAGCGACCCCGAACTGAATGTGGAATACCTGTCCTCTACGTTGCAGTTAGACCGCACGCAGGTCTTCCGCCGCATCAAGAACATCACCGGGAAAGGGCCGCTGGACTATATCCGCGAACGGAAACTGCTGCGCGCAGACGAGCTGCTGCGTACCACCGACAAGACCGTCCGGCAGGTGGCTTTTGAACTCGGTTTTGCTTCACCGGGGTATTTCTCCAAATACTACAAACTGTATTTCGGTCATCTGCCCAGCCAGCGATAGACCCCACTCCCGGACAGGTGCACTTTGTTGAAAAGTGTATCAAATTTGTTGTTGTGCAACATTCGTGCTATTTTTTGCAACATGATTTTTTGCGTGTGTGTCAAAATGCGCGTATCTTTGCAGCGGAATTTGAGCAATCGGATTTCGCTACATTGCTTTTTTACAATCAAAATTAACAATATCATGAAACAAAAAAGTGTGTTTTTAGCCTTTCTCCTGATGGTATGCTGCACGATGGCTTCGTACGCGCAGGTGACCGCTACGGGTGTTGTGGTGGATGCAGCAACGGGTGAGCCGATTATTGGCGCGTCGGTATTGGAGGAAGGCACTACCAACGGAACAATTACCGATTTTGATGGTAATTTTACGCTCTCTGTGGCAAATGACGCCATGGTGGTGATTTCGTATGTGGGTTATAAGACCCAACAGTTATTCCCGAATGCGAACATGAAAGTCTCCCTTGCGGAGGACAGCGAGGTGCTGGAGGAAGTGGTAGTAACCGGTTATACGACGCAGCGCAAAGCCGATCTGACCGGTGCTGTTACTGCTATCTCGGCTAAGGATTTAGAGAAACAGCAAGAGAATAACCCAATGAAGGCATTGCAGGGTAAAGTGCCGGGACTGAACATCGCTGCCGATGGTAACCCTTCAGGAACAGCAACGGTACGTATCCGCGGTGAGGGCTCGTTGAACTCGTCCAAGGATCCTCTTTACGTCATAGACGGTGTACCTACGACCTCGGGCATGCATGAGCTCAATCCGAATGATATTGAGTCCATCCAGGTACTCAAAGATGCCGCGTCCGCGAGTATATATGGTTCGCGCGCTGCTAATGGTGTCATCATCATCACCACCAAGAAAGGGTCGGAGGGTAAGTTAAGTGTCTCTTTGGATGCATCCGTAGCTGTGCAGAACTACGTAAACCGGATGCGCGTCCTCAATTCCGAGCAGTTCGGTCGAGCTATGTGGCAGGCATATGTCAACGATGGTACGGGTTTTGAATAACATCATGCTCAACAAGTACCTTGATGCTGCCGGAACAGTACCGGTCAGCAACACGGACTGGTTCGCTGAGACCACCCGTCCTGGTGTGATACAGAACTACAACATCTCTGTCAGCAACGGAGGTAAGAAGGGGAGTGCATTCTTCTCTTTAGGATACTACAAGAACGACGGTATCATCAAGACTACGAACTTCGACCGTTTCTCGGCGCGTGTTAACACCGACTATAAGATGCTGAAGGATATTGTGACTATCGGTGAGAACTTCACGCTTAACCGCACTTCTGAGGTAGGCGCTCCCGGTGGTTACATTGAGAGCGTACTCCAATATAACCCATTGCTGCCGGTCTATACGACCAACGGCGATCTGGCGCAGGCTCCTTCGTCCAGCGGCTTCCCGCAACGTGAGAATCCTCTCTCCATTCTGGAGCGCAACAAAGACAACAGATACACCTATTGGCGTTTGTTCGGAAACGTGTTCATCAATATCAACCCGATCAAAGGTCTGAATATCCGTACCACGGCAGGTATCGACTATGCGCAGAAGAAGCAACGTTTCTTCACGTATCCTATCACCGAAGGCGTAGTAGCCAACGACAAGAATGCCGTTGAGGCAAAGCAGGAGCACTGGACGAAGTGGATGTGGAACGCCATTATTACCTATAATCTGGAGATGGGTAAACACCGTGCAGACTTCTTGCTGGGAACGGAGCTCAATAGACAGATAGATGAGTGGTTCTCTGCTTACAAAGAGGACTTCATCGTGCTCAATCCTACCTATATGTGGCCATCCGCAGGAACGGGTATAGCCCAGGCTTATGGAGGCGGCGGCAGTTTCTCGCTGATCTCTTTCTTTGGAAAGGCGAACTATAGTTACGACAACCGCTACCTCGTATCTCTGACGATGCGTTATGATGGTTCGAGCCGTTTCGGTAAGAACAACCGCTTTGCTTTCTTCCCCTCTGTTTCCGCCGGTTGGCGTATCAGCCAGGAGAAGTTCATGGCAGGAGCCAATTCGTGGTTGGACGATCTGAAACTGCGTGTTTCGTGGGGTCAGACGGGTAACCAGGATATCAATGCTACCGCGCGTTATACTATCTACGACTCCAACTACGGCGTGAACGAGAACGGAGGTCAGTCTTACGGTACGTCGTACGACATCGCCGGCAGCAATGGTGGTGGTATCCTTCCTTCGGGTTTCCGCCGCACGCAGATCGGTAATGACGATATCAAATGGGAGACTACGACCCAGACTAACGTCGGTCTCGATTTCTCTTTCTTCCAGCAGACGTTCTACGGTTCGTTCGACTGGTTCTACAAACAGACGAAAGATATCCTCGTGGAGATGACCGGAATAGGTGTGATGGGTGAAGGCGCATCGCAGTGGGTGAACGCCGGCGCGGTGGATAATATGGGTGTTGAGTTCCAGTTAGGTTACCGTAACCAAACCAAAGGCGGCTTCAAGTACGATATCTCCGCCAATATCTCTCATTATAACAATAAGGTAATCGATATGCCTGCAACAGTAGCAGCCAGCGGTAAGTTCGGTGGTAACGGCGTGCAGTCGGTAGTAGGTCATGCCATCGGTTCGCAAGTCGGTTACATAGCCGACGGTATCTTCAAGAGCCAGGAGGAGATCGATAACCATGCTTATCAGGAGGGTGCAGGCTTAGGTCGTATCCGCTACCGGGATATCACCGGCGATGGCGTGGTCAGCGAGGCAGACCAGACATGGATCTATTCGCCGATACCCGCAGTCGCATTCGGTGCGAACTTCTACTTTGAGTACAAAGGTTTCGACCTGACGCTCTTCTTCCAAGGCGTAGGAGGCCAACAGGTTATCACCAAGGATTTCAAGCAGCAGACGGATCTTTGGTCCGGCGTGAATGTAGCGAATCTTAATAAAGGTACGCGCGTGTTAGACGCATGGAGTCCCTCCAACCCCGATAGTGACATACCTGCGCTGTCCACCAACAATAACAACAACGAGACCCGTGTCAGCACCTATTTCGTAGAGGACGGTTCGTTCCTTAAACTGCGTAACCTGCAGCTGGGCTATAATCTGCCCAAGAGTGCGTGCGACAAGATGAAGATGCAAAACTGGCGTTGGTTCGTTTCGGCGCAAAACGTTTTCACCATCCACTCGGCTAAGTTCACCGGGGTTGATCCAGAAGTGCCTACGTTCGGATATCCTATCCCGCTGACCGTAACCTTAGGTACGAAAGTAACTTTCTAAGTTGAAAGTTTAAAGTTGAAAGTTTAATGAAGTTTAAAAGTTTAAAGTAGAAAGTTATGAAAACATTCAATAAAATAGCCTTTGTACTTTGTACATTGTTCCTTTGTACTTCCTGTGACAGTTTCCTTAATCAGGACGTGCCGCAAAGTGTCCTGACAGGAGACGAGGTCAATGACCCTCTGTATATCGACAATATCTGTATCTCCGCGTATGCAATCTTCATCTCTGCGGAGGATATCAACTCGTCATTCTCAATGTGGAACTTCGACGTCCGCTCCGATGATGCCTATAAAGGTGGTATCAGCGAGAACGACGGCGACGTCTTCCACCAATTGGAGATCTCGCAAGGCATCCTCACCACCAACTGGAATATCAACGACATGTGGGTACGTCTGTACAACTGTCTGAGCCGTGTCAATGCGGCTATCAACGCCCTCAACGCGATGGACGATAGTTACGAACTCAAGCAACAACGCCTCGGCGAGATGCGCTTCTTGCGTGCGTACGCGCATTTCCTTTTAAAACGTCTCTATAAGAATATCCCCTTTGTCATTAAATCCGATATGACTCAGGATGAGTATGCGCAACTGTCCAACACCGAATAT
>CACYHE010000019.1 GCA_902774185.1 uncultured Bacteroidales bacterium
ACCATCTTCTGGTCCGCTGCGTGCGGCGATTTCTTGTTGATTTTGGTGAGGGCACCGCTGACAGTCTTGATCGCGTCAGCATATTCTACTTTTGCCATTTGCTGCTGGCTATGAACTTAAGAAAATAAATCTAAATAAACACTGATTATTGATTATCTAACCACAAAAGGAAAAGAAAAATAGATTTATTGATTTTATTTCATCGAATCTTTATTTTAAAACTGCTCTCACAAATAAATTTGCAGACCACTTTTAAAAGTAAAGCTTCCCGATTTTTGGCAAAATCCAAATCAATAAATCTTCAAAAATCTCCAAAAATGCCAAAAATAATCAATAATCAGCGCGCCAAGTGGGCACATAGATAAACATTTCAAAGTCCGAAATCCTCTAAGCCAGATGAGAGGGGTTAAGGTTGGTTAGTAAATAAAAAAACAGATAAAACACTGAATATTGATTTTCTTTGATCGAATCTTTATTTGCAAAACTGCTCTTTTAAATAAATTTATATTCAGAGATAAACATAGATAAACATTACCTGTGTTTGTCGCCACGGTAAGTCTCCGTGGTCTTGGTCATGATCGTGGTGGTGGTGTCGCCGCGTTGGACATAACTGGCGGTGGTGGAGACGACTCGGGAGGCAGTGCACGATTGCAATCCGAGGGCTGCGCCAAGGGCTGTGAGGGCCGCGATGAGCACCGAAATCACGATTTTGATGATTTGTTGTTTGGTCATACTGGTTTTGGGTTTAGGTTGTTAAATGTCCGGATAAAATCCGGACGGAATGGACGGAGATTCTTATTTCAGAACGGGATCAGATACGTGATTGATACGATATTGATACGTAGTTGATACGTGATTCATACGTGATTGCCCGATATTGATTCGATTATGGACGGTAAATCATCGTTGTTTTTGTCCGCCCGTTTGACATATTGCTTGCCGTTTCGGGTGTAGAAGATGCAGTTACCTAATTTGCCGGAGATAGAGGCTATTCCGAGGCCTTTGATTAATGATACTTGTGCCATGTTGTGTAAGGTGGAAGGTGGAAGGTGTATGGTGTAAGGTGTAAGGTGTAAGGGTGATTTTTAAATTCGATGCAAAGGTACTGCTTTTTTCTGACATGGGCAATAGTTTGTCCCCCAGGTTGTGGTATTTGTCCCCCATCTCGTAACATGGTCCCGAAAGGATATCCAATCACATCTAATCTCTTCTCTCTAATCTATAATTATAATAGTATCTATAGGTTAAAAGTTAAAAGTTAAAAGTTATCGAATTTGTAAATGCAATTCGTGTGCGCGCGATATATCATTATTGAGTGAGACTATTAATTATTCCGGTAGCGGTCGCATAAATACGACCTACATAAACGCTAAATAGGCTAAAAGTGAAAAGTAAAAATCGCAGACTTTTAACTTTTAACTTTTAACCTTTGGGGATCTCGTCGCTATCACGCGAAGCAGGGAACGGACTAAAGAAACGAGAAGCAGGGGACGGACTAAGACAGATCGGAGTTGTTACGACGAGCAGAAAACGGAATAGAAAAATGAGAAAAAAGGAGATATATTTGCATATGTCAGAAAAATGTTGTAACTTTGCGCCAAAATTGGCGCAGAAAGGAAAGCACGATATGGAGGAACAAGAAAAGACTAGTCCGTTGACTGCTTCACGTGACAGCGTGAAGAGAGATTACTATGCGCCTGTCAAACACAATAAGCAAAGGAGAAAGAGAGGACATGACTATACCTCCGTATCGCTATATTTGATAACGGTTACGACGGTAGAAAGGCAGCGGATATTAGGGAAACTGGTAGGGGGAAGTGCTGATGAGGCACACGTAGAAGCGACAGACTTAGGGAAGATGGTGATTGCGCTCTTTAACCGCATACCGGAAGTTACAAAGCAGAAGACGGGGTGCCGGGTGCAGGTGGTTCAGTATCAGTTGATGCCGGATCATTTTCACGGGATATTGTACGTAAGGGACGAATTGCCGAAGGAATGGCCATTAGGGCAGATTATTGCCGGCTGGAAGGGGGTATGTACAAGGGCGTATAGGGAGACCTTCGCGCTATCACGCGAAGCAGGGGACGGACTAAGGGACTCGGAGCTGTCACTCCGAGCAGAAAACGGACTAAAGAAACGCGAAGCAGGGGACGGACTAAAGAAACGCGAAGCAGGGGACGGACTAAAGAAACGCGAAGCAGGGGACGGACTAAAAGATAGTCTGTTTAATGCAGGGTATAATGATCGAGTGCTGAATCAGTATGGGCAGTTAGAGGGGTGGATTGAGTATTTGCGGGATAACCCGAGGCGATTGTGGTTAAAAGTGCATAATACGGACCGATTGCGAAAAGTGTATGAGTTTGAGGCAGGAAAGCAAGGGCATCGCTATACGGCAGTTGGTGAGACATTCTTGGTGAAATATCCGGAGCGAGCACAGGTGCGATGCCATCGTAATCTGACAGAGGAGGAGATAAAAAAGGAAGTAGCTTATTATTTAGGATTGGCACGGCAGGGAGTAGTGTTGGTGTCGCCGTTTATATCACCGGCAGAGAAGGCAGTCTATGAGGCGTGCTATCAGGAGAAACTGAAGATGATACGGATTGTGAACCGGGCATTGGATGGGAAGTTTGTGTATCCGTCCGGGAGAGATTTACAGGGATGCTCGGATGGTTTCATGCTGGTGTTAGCGCCTTATATGGAGAATAGCGAGGAGACGAGAGCTGTACGGATATCGCGTGCGACATGCTTGGATATGAACGGGTATGCAGCGGATTTGGCGACCTTCGCGCTATCACGCGAAGCAGAAAACGGAATAAGATAACTCGTCGCTATCACGCGAAGCAGAAAACGGAATAAGATAACTCGTCGCTGTCACGACGAGCAGGAGACGGAGTAAAGAAAGGAAGGATAATATAAGATACTATGACACAGATACATCGTCTAATAATCTGCTGAAATTCCGGATGATTATGCAAAGAAATGATAGAAAATGCACTTTTTTATAAAAAAAATGCTCAAAAATTTGGTCATGTCAAAAAAAAGTAGTAATTTTGCAGGCTTTTTCGCGTGAACGGGTGTAACGCGCATGCGGAAACGCACGTAAAACAATAATTATTAATCGCTGCGTTGGGCAGTGCCGAAAGGCTTAATAGATGTCTGTCGGCGCAGTCAAAAACAAAAAAAATTAATGGAATACAATTCTTACAAGACAGTGTCTGTAAACAAAGCTACCGCTAAGAAAGAGTGGGTAGTGGTTGACGCTGAGGGCCAGATCTTAGGCCGTATGTGCTCCAAAGTAGCTAAATTGCTGCGTGGTAAGTACAAACCGTCCTACACTCCGAATGTGGACTGTGGTGACAACGTAATCATCGTGAACGCTGACAAAGTGCAGCTGACAGGTAACAAATGGAATGATCGCGTTTATGTTCGTTACACCGGTTTCCCGGGTGGCCAACGTGAGTTCACTCCGGCTGACCTGATGGCAAAAGGTGCTGACAAGCTCGTTCGCAAAGTAGTAAAAGGTATGCTGCCGAAGAATCGTCTGGGTGCTCGTCAGATCACGAACCTGTACATTTTCGCAGGTGCAGAGCACAACATGCAGGCACAACAACCGAAAGTAATTGATATTAACACCCTGAAATAATAGAAGATATGGAACAAGTTAATGCATTAGGTCGTCGTAAAGAGGCAGTAGCTCGTGTTTACGTTAATGAAGGTGCCGGCAAGATCGTTATCAACGGTCGTGACATCGAGACATATTTCCCGTCTTCTATTCTGCGCTATATCGTTCTTCAGCCGCTGAACAAGCTCGGTGTTGCTGAGAAATACGATATCAAAGTAACGCTTGACGGCGGTGGTTTCAAAGGTCAGGCAGAGGCTCTGCGTTTGGCTATCGCACGTGCGCTGGTGAAGATCAATCCGGAAGACAAGGCTGCGTTGAAGGCAGAAGGCTTCATGACTCGTGACGCTCGTGAGGTTGAGCGTAAGAAACCGGGTCAGCCGAAGGCTCGTAAGCACTTCCAGTTCAGTAAACGTTAATACTTGGAACAAATCCAAATCGAGAGGACTTCTTGTCTTAATTAAAAATTAAAAATTAAGAATTAAGAATTACCTCTCGATTGCGATTGTTTAGTTAATAGTGAACTCTTGTTCCTATGCGTGCGTATAAATGATGAACGTGCGCGCGTGAATACTACATGATCGTATAAGGAGATAATTAATTTTTAATTTTTAATTTTTAATTCATTATTATTGTGAGAACAAATTTTGATCAATTGCTGGAGGCTGGTGCACATTTTGGCCACCTCAAACGCAAATGGAACCCGGCAATGGCTCCGTACATCTACATGGAGCGCAACGGTATTCACATCATCGACTTGAACAAGACGGTTGTTAAGGTTGACGAGGCTGCTGAAGCTTTGAAGAACCTGGCACGCAGCGGCCGTAAGGTGCTGTTCGTTGGTACGAAGAAACAAGCTCAAGAGGTAATCGCTGCTCATGCACAAGAAGTAGGCATGCCGTACATCACCGAGCGTTGGGCCGGTGGTATGCTGACTAACTTCCCGACGATCCGTAAGGCTGTGAAGAAAATGAGCCAGATCGACAAGATGACTACCGATGGTACGCTGGATAACGTTTCGAAGCGTGAGAAACTGCAAATCGCACGTCAGCGTGAGAAACTGGAGAAGAACCTTGGTTCTATCGCCGACATGACTCGTCTGCCGAGCGCTGTATTCGTAGTTGACGTGATCAAAGAGAAGATCGCTGTTGCAGAGGCTAACCGTCTGGGTATTCCTGTATTCGGTATCGTTGATACGAACTCGAATCCGAACAACATCGACTTTGTGATCCCGGCAAACGACGATGCAACGAAGGCTATCGACGTGATTCTCACCGCTGTTTGCGACGCTATCAAAGAAGGACTCGAAGAGCGCAAGGTAGAGAAAGCTGACGAGGAAGCTGCAGAAGCACAGGCTGCTACGGAAGCTCCGGCTCCGAAAGAGCGTCGTCAACGTATCCGCAAAGCGCAGCCTAAGGCAGAGGCAGAAAAAGTTGCTGAGGTAAAAGAAGCTACTGAAGCAGCAGAATAATTCGTAATTTTTAATTTTTATTTTTTAATTAAGATTATGGCTGTAACATTAGCAGATATCAAGAAATTGCGTGACATCACCGGTGCCGGTATGATGGACGTAAAGAAGGCTCTGGAAGAGGCAAACGGTGATTTCGAAGTTGCGAAGGACTTGCTCCGCAAGCGTGGACAGGCTATCGCAGCAAAACGTTCTGATCGTGAGGCTTCGGAAGGTTGCGTGCTGGCAAAGGTGAAAGACAACTTCGGCGCTATTGTTGGCGTGAAGTGCGAGACGGACTTCGTCGCTAAGAACGAGGACTTCGTAGGTATGGTGAAACTGATCCTGGACGCTGCTTTGGATAACAAAGTACAGAGCCAAGAGGAGCTGAAGAACCTGAAGATCGGTAACTTCACCGTTGCTGAGATCATTACGGAGCGTTCGGGTGTTACCGGCGAGAAGATGGAATTGGCAGACTACGCATGCCTGGAGGCACCGGTAGTGGACGCTTACAACCACCTGGGTAATAAACTGAGTTCGTTGGTTGCTGCAGAGGCAGGTGCTGATCACGAGACCGTTCACGGTATCTCGATGCAGGTAGCTGCCATGAGTCCGATTGCTTTGGACGCTGATCACGTAAGTGAAGAGGTGAAGAAGCACGAGTTGGAGGTTGCTATCGAGAAGACCAAACAGGACGAGATCAATAAAGCCGTTGAGAACGCTCTGCGCAAGGCTGGTCTGAACCCGGCTCACTGCGATAGCGATGACCATATCGCTTCCAACACTACGAAGGGTTGGTTAACCGAGGAGCAAGCTCAAGTAGCTCGCGACATTCGCGCAACCGTTCCGGCAGAGGCAGAGGCTAACCTCGCTTCTCAGGCTAAGAAAATCGAGATGATCGCACAAGGTCGTCTGAACAAGTTCTTGAAAGAGAGCACGCTGGTTGAGCAAGCTTACATCATGAGCGAGAGCAAAGAGCTCGTGAAGGATGTGCTGAAAGCTAAAGGCGTGAAGATTATTGACTTCCGTCGTATCACATTGGCTGCAGAATAATCCGCTCCAATTCACGACAAACATCGCAGTGCCCACAAGGCGCTGCGTTTTTTTCTCCAAAATAGGAGAGCAGCACCTGTTCGCGGCAGAACTGGTTTTGGTCGGCATACTCGACCATCGCCTTCAGTTTGGCGATGAAGCGTGTTTGCCGTTCATCATAGATAGCGGGCGATAGATAGATCTCTGTCTGTCGCTCGTTGGTCATAGTAAGGCTACATCCCACAGAACGAGGTATATACGTGATGATACCGCGTTGGGCCAACGATACCAGTAATTGATGCGTAGCGTCATTATCCGCTTCACGAACATACTGCAGGTCGGTATAGATGCCTGTATAACTGCGCATTAACAGATCGAGCAGTTCGGCCTGTTCGTAAGACAAATTATACTCTCCCAGTTGATGGCGCGGCACATGGATCTGAACACGGGGTTGGGTTTCATGTTCCTCTTCGAAATCGATGTACCCGGCTTGCGTCAAGATATGCAGGGCAGAGTAGGTTTGCAGAACCGGCAAGTGCATGACGTGGCACAGTTGATCCATATGCAACATGAACCGATGACCTAAACCACTACCGGCTCCTACTTGCAGAAAGTCCATGGTCTTATGATACACGCTCTCCACGAACTCTTTCGGCGGATAGGTATCTGTGGCTCTTTTGCGGATCTTGGCTTTGTCTTCCTCGGCGTTATACAGCAGTACGGCGTAGGAAGTCTGACCGTCTCGACCGGCACGTCCCGCCTCCTGGTAATAACTCTCCATCGTATTGGGCAGATCCACATGGATCACCACCCGCACATCGGGTTTGTCGATCCCCATACCGAACGCATTCGTCGCCACTATCACCCGTGTGTCGCCTCGTGTCCAGGCTTCCTGACGGTCGTTGCGTTCCTTAGTTGTTAATCCGGCGTGATAGAAATCAACTTTGTTTGATGTCGTTTGAGATTGTTTGAGATTGTTTGATGTTAGCCATTCGGCGAGTTCTTGGGCGCGCTTGCGATTGCGGACATAGACGATGGCCGAACCTGACACTTTGGATAAGATATGTGCAACCTGTTCGGGTTTGTTGTTCGTACGCCGCACCACATAGATCAAATTATCCCGATGGAACGATTTGCGTAATACATTCTTTTCGGCAAAACCCAATTTATCCTGTATATCATCGATCGTCTCCGGTGTAGCCGTTGCCGTCAGAGCCAAAACAGGCACATTCGGCAGTAACTCCCGTACTGCTGCAATATTCAGATACGATGGCCGGAAGTCATAACCCCATTGACTGATACAATGCGCTTCATCAACGGCTATCAGACCTATCGGCAGATCTGCCAAACGCTTACGAAACTCTTCACTTTCAAGCCGTTCCGGACTACAATAGAGAAAATGGTACGGACCATAGAGGCAGTTATCCAAGGCAACGCGTTGTTTGTCGTAACTCATGCCGGTATAGACAGCTGCCGCATGGATGCCTCGTTCCTGAAGGTTCGCCACTTGGTCACGCATGAGCGCTATCAATGGCGTGACAACCAGACACAAACGCTTGTTCGGATCGTCCTGCGCCATGACGAGAGTAGGTACCTGAAAACAGATACTCTTACCTCCACCGGTAGGCATGAGCGCAAGGGTATCGCGATGCGCCAACACGGACTCGATGATCTCCGACTGTAATGGTCGGAAATCATCGTATCCGAAGAATGTATGTAATGCCTCGCGGGGAGTCATGGAATTGACGATTTTACGATTTACGAATGGACGATTTATTGAACGATTTAATCAATTGTACAATTTTATCCAATAGAACAATCAATCGTTAAATCGTCAATTGTCCAATCGTCAATATCGCGTCTTTTACGCGTTTGATTGTTTCTTCTTTTCCGAGGACATCGGTAATGGCCCAGATATGCGGACCACGTGCGGCACCGACGAGACAGATACGGAAGGCGTTCATGACGATGCCTACTCCGTATTCGTGTGCTTCAATCCAAGGCATGACGATACCATCCAAAGTCTCTGCATCCCATGAAGGAGCGCCTTCGAGCACCTCGAGTAACTCCGTCATGTGACGCGGAGATTCCTCTTTCCAACGTTTCTTGAGCGATTTCTCGTCGTACTCCGTCGGTGCGACAAAGAAGAAATTGGTTTGTTCCCAGAGTTCCGGAACGAAGTTCACACGATCCTTCGTCAAACCGATGACTTTGGCAATAGTTGAGAGTTCTTCCGATCTGCTGACGCCGTATGGAGAGTTGAGAGTTGAGAGAAGTGGAGAGTTTAAAGAAGCCAGTTTCTCTTTCAGCACGGGCAGGAACATCTCGGCAAGTTCCTCATTACTACGCAATTGCAGGTATTGATGGTTGAACCATTT
Organism: uncultured Bacteroidales bacterium; assembly: GCA_902774185.1. Classification (GTDB taxonomy): domain Bacteria; phylum Bacteroidota; class Bacteroidia; order Bacteroidales; family Paludibacteraceae; genus Colicola. The sequence continues at coordinate 8,477 of CACYHE010000019.1, forward strand.
ACCTTTCTCGTAGTCAAATTTAGCACCTGATTTGGAAACACGGTCCAAACTGAAATCCTTTATCAGTTCCTCCATCGTGTACATCTCTTGATCTCCTGAACCATGCCATCCTAACAATGCCAGGAAGTTGATAACAGCCTCCGGCAAATAACCGCTCTCCCGATATCCGCTGGATACGGTACCATCTTTCTGGTTATGGAACTCGAGCGGGAAGACAGGGAAACCGAGACGATCACCATCACGCTTGCTCAGTTTACCGTTTCCATCCGGTTTGAGGAGCAACGGCAGGTGTGCAAACTCGGGCATCGTGTCCTGCCAACCGAATGCACGGTAGAGCAGCACGTGGAGTGGGGCAGAAGGTAACCATTCCTCGCCACGAATCACATGACTTATCTCCATCAAATGGTCATCCACGATATTGGCCAAGTGGTACGTAGGCAGATCATCAGCCGATTTGTACAGCACCTTATCATCCAAGATATTGCTATTGATGACCACTTCGCCACGAATCAGATCATGCACATGTACATCCTCATCGGGTTCTACTTTGAAACGTACCACGTATTTCTCACCCTTATCGATCAGCGCCTTCACTTCCTCTGCCGGCATCGTCAGGGAGTTACGCATTTGGAGACGGGTACGTGCGTCGTATTGGAAATTGGGGATCTCCGCACGCTTGGTTTCCAGTTCTTCCGGCGTATCAAACGCGATATACGCATGACCGCTATCCAGCAGTTGCTTCACGTACTGATGATAGATCTCCCGACGCTCACTTTGTCTGTAAGGCCCATGCTCTCCGACTGCCTCAATCTTGCCGTCGCGCATGCGAAGACCTTCATCGATGCCGATACCAAGCCAGTCGAGGGCTTCGAGGATATATTCCTCTGCGCCCGGCACGAAACGGGTGGAGTCCGTATCTTCGATACGGAGCAGCATGTCCCCCCCGTGCTGACGGGCAAACAGATAGTTGTACAAAGCGGTACGCACACCGCCGATGTGTAATGCGCCTGTCGGACTTGGCGCAAAACGAACTCTAACTCTTCTTTCCATTATAGTAATGCATTTTTGATTTGCGAAATGATATAGTGTACCTCTTCATCGCTTACCATAGGACCGCTTGGCAGACACAGACCACGGCGGAACAGGTGTTCACTCACCCCGTTGATGTAAGCAGGACAATTGGCGAATACCGGTTGCGTGTGCATAGGTTTCCAGAGAGGTCTGCTCTCAATTCCGGCTTTATCCAGTTGAATACGCATCGCTTCCACATTAGGATTCGGTTCACAATCAGTGTGTATGCTTCCTCCACCGTGTACCACGCCGGCAGCACCACCAACGGCTCCTTGTACCGCTTGTGCATACGCTTCTTTCTCTCCGCGCACACGCAGATTCTCATCCAAGAGAATCGTGCTGAGCCAGAAATTGGAGTCAAACGCTTTGGATGGCGCCTCATGGTAAGTGATTCCTTTTATTTGTCGGAATGCCTCCCGATACATGTCTGCGATATGTTTATGGTGGGCAATATGTTCGTTGAGAATGGTCATCTGTCCCCGACCGATACCGGCACATATATTCGACAGACGGTAGTTAAAGCCAATCGCCTCGTGTTGGTAGTACGGATAGGCTTCCCGTGCTTGGGTGGCTAACCACATGATATGCTGTTTGGCTTGTGCATTAGGACAAATGAGCGCACCTCCGCCGGAAGTGGTAATCATCTTATTACCGTTAAATGACAAAACGCCAAAAGCGCCGAACGTACCCAATACCTGTCCTTTCCAACGGCTACCCAAACCTTCGGCTGCGTCTTCGATGACAGGAATACCGTACTTATTCGCCACTTCCATAATCTCTTCAATTCGGTACGGAAAACCGTATAATGCCACGACGACAATCGCTTTGGGTGTACGACCTGTACGTGCCATACGATCAAGGATGGCTTGTTCGAGTAGGGCAGGATCCATATTCCAGGACTCAGGTTCGGAGTCCACAAACACAGGAACAGCACCGAGATAAGTAACCGGATTCGCCGAGGCGCAGAAGGTGAACGATTGGCATACCACTTCGTCTCCTGCCTGCACGCCACAAGCGATAAGCGCCAGGTGGATAGCTGCCGTACCTGAAGAGAGGGCAACCACTTCTTTGTTCTGTCCCACGAATTGCTTGAGATCCTCTTCAAAACCATTCACATTAGGTCCCAAGGGCACCACCCAGTTGGTATCAAAGGCCTCTTGAATAAATGCTTGTTCTTTGCCGCTCATATGAGCGAGGCATAGGTATATACGTTTGTCCATAGGATTAAATTATTTCATTATTATAGGTCATGTGTTTGCCCAAAACGGTACAAACAATCATCTGTATGTCTTTGACGAACGAGTAATGCTCCGCATAATAGCGGTTGATACGCACTTTATCGGGATAAATGACGGTATCGTTGTATCGCTGCGGATCTGCTACTGTCGCCAACAGTTCTTCTTCATTACGGTATTTGAGCGTAGCAGGACCTGTGATTCCGGGTCGAAGTGTCAGAATAATTCGATCTTCTCCTTGCAGTTGGTCGGCATAACCGGGTACATCCGGTCGCGGTCCCACAAAAGACATCTTTCCGATGAGCACATCCCATAGTTCCGGCAGTTCATCCAGTTTATATCTGCGCAGTTTGGCGCCAAGCGGAGTGATACGACTTTCTCCGGCTACACTTACGCTGCTTCCGTTATGACCGATCGTCATGGAGCGGAATTTATGGCAGGCAAATAGTTTGCCGCCTTTGCCCACACGTTGTTGCACAAAGAGCACAGGACCGGGCATTTGGATCTTGATCAGCAATGCCACGATCAGCAATATCGGCCAAAGGAAGAGTAGGCCGAGTAATGCCATCAAGCGATCGAATATGTATTTGAGTGCCTTCTGCATTTATGCGATTTTTGATCTATATCGAATTTTCTTATAAAGTCCTGCCACGCCGTTGAGGAACGTATAATACAATGCTCCCATCTTGGAGTAGTGCATCTCCTGCCGCCATAGTATATAATGCCATTTTAATAGCGTGAAGGGGTTCGCATCGCTAACAGAACCTTGGTGCTTATTATAGCCGAACAGGTCTTCATCCAATAAATAACAATCTGCTTTCTGAACGGCATGCAGCCACATAGCGTAATCGTTATTCTTGCGCAGGTCGGATATCTGGATGAGTCCTATTTTCTCTTGGTCATACATGACGGTCGGGCAGGCAGGCCAACAGAAAGCATACATCATTCGTTTGCTGATGCGTTTCGGACCGGATATGCGGAGAGGCTTATCTATTCGGTGGAATGCGGTATAGGTAAAGGCATAGTTGTTCTGCAGCATGAAAGCAATCTGTTTCTCTAATTTCTCGGGCGCCCATATGTCATCAGCATCCAAGAATGCAATATATCTGCCTTTCGCCTCACGCAGGGCTTTATTGCGTGAGAGAGCGGCTCCCATATTCTGATTATTGTGCGTATAATGGATTCGCTCGTCTTTGTACGCCGCAACAACCTCCGCTGTATTGTCTGTGGAGCAATCGTCCACAATGAGCAATTCCCAAGCCGTATAGGTTTGTGCGAGGACGCTGTCAATCGACTTCCCGATAAAACGGGAACAATTGTATGCGGGCATTATGATAGATATAAGTTCCATCAGTTAACAAGAATGCTATGTAAAACTCCTAATATACGCGTTCTGTAAAAGTATCGATTATATTTCTCTTTATGGAATAATTGTGTGTATTGGCAGATGAGTTTCCATCCATTCTGCAAGGCTTGCTTGCGTGTGTATGTTTTGGAAGCACTGCCGATACGGAAACGTCGGTAGTAAATAGCGTTTGTGTCCGTAAAGCGGATATACCGGATCTTGGGCGAAATAGCAAACATAAACAAAGAGTCTTCTCCATTACGGAAACGGGTGTCGAAGCGTTGTTCGTCAATCATATCCCGATGTATTAATTTCATGCAAGGCCCACCGAAGTACTTTTTGGCTTTATAAAACGGTTGTTTGCCTGCTTTGGCTTTGTTGTTATACTCTTTTTCCAAATAGTAAGGTATATGTGCCTGCTCATCGGAGAAACCGATGGTGTTGGACGCGGCAATGGTGTCGATGTCCGCTATTTGTAGCAATGCTTCCAAATAGGAGGGAGAGACATAGTCATCATCATCGATGAAGGCGATGTATTCTCCTGCTGCGTTGTCCAGGCCTATATTTCGCGCATTGGAAACTCCGGCAGTGTCTGTTTGGATGATGCTTAGCCGCATGGTCAAATGCTCCTTTGCATAGTTTTGAATTTCCGTCAGCCAAGGTTCATTACATCCATTGAGAACCAACACCACTTCCCACAAACGTTTATCAAGCGTTTGTGCTTCCAGGCTATCGAGACATTTCCAAAGATAGTCCTGCGGTTTATATGTAGGTATGATGACGCTTATGGACATAAGATGGCTTTTAATCGTTCTATCCCGGCTTTTAAACCAAATAGGGCGTAGTATTGAGCCTGTATCTGACTGCGGGAATAATCTTTTGAGTTGATATATTGCACGATATGCTTCAATCCTTGACGGAAACTATCGGCATCCTCATAGGTGCAGAACCACGGCTGTTGGAGCAGCGCATCGTATCCGCGCGCTGAACGAACATGAGTAAGCACAGGCTGTCCTGCGCGCAGGCCGTCCATGATACGCAGTTTGAGTCCTCCTCCAGCGTCCATCGGACAGAGGTATATCGCACTCTCCGCTGCTAAGACACGGATATCTTCGGGATCCGGAATGAGCAGAATCGTATCGTGCTTCTCTGCCATTTCCCGAATGGTGTCAGACGGGTTGCGTCCCATCAGACGTATCTTCCAATCCGGAAGTGTGTTTTCGAAAACCGGCAGGTAGTGCTCTGCAAACCGCATCAGTGGAGCCTGGTTCTGTATATCGCTTAGGGCACAGGTGATAACTGCGCTTTGATCTATCGGTCCTTGTTGCAATTCCTGCTGAGTCTCCGTGGGTTCAAAAATGCCGGTAACATAGTTGTTGGTCCGAGAACCATATTCTTTTTCGAAGCGATTCAAATCGTCTTGGGTCAGGAACAAGTTGATATCTGCCAGACGGTATCCTTTCCTTTCCCAATGCCGAACCAAGATGTCGGTTTTTCCCTTTAGTGTTAAGATCGATTTGCTGTCTATGCGATATTCCGGTTCGTAGTTATGATGCAGCACAATCACCTGTATGCCCAAAGCATGAATGTCGTCCATGACACCACCGGCAAACAAGCCGGTACTGATAAGCACCGTTTGATAAGTGTCCTTGTTCTGACGCAGATAATCGACAATAAATGGAGCGCATCGATGAAAATATCCCTTGCAGGCACCTGTTATTTGTTGTATACGTGTCCGTCGAGGCACATCTATCGTGCGATATCGTCCGTCACGGATACCAGCCTCCTTGGGATGGATCACATCTACTTGTCCCGGGAATAGTCTGACAAAAGCATCGATATATGCTTTTGTGCAGAATGAGCCTCCTCCCGGGATGGAGATATTCACGTTTGTGGCATCTATGAGGATTCGTTTATTCATGCTTTAAAAAAGGATGTAATAGCATTTTCGAGCGGTGTGCGTTACTATGTGCCGACGTACGTAACGCCGGTAATGCTTGTCTTGTTCGTTATCTGCCGGTTTACGCAGAAATTTGCATATCCAAAAGCTCTCCTTAATAATGGCGCATAATTTGCCTGCCACATATGGGTGTCTGGTGATAGAGGCACTATTGTCTCTATATTCAAAAACCGTTTCTTGTGTATTGGCTATACCATGAAGAGCAGCTGCCCGAATAGCAGATATATCATCGCTTCCCCATGCGTAGGGAAGGTAATAGAATCCTCCCTGTGCCCGTAGTTCCTCCGTACGATAACAGAAGTCTCCGATGAATTGGGGTCGTCTATCTGCAATGCGATGATACAGCAAACTCATCGCAGATTCTATCTCAGAACGCTTAGGAGTATGGCGCAATAAAGAACCTTGTTCGTCAATGATATCCGTCTGTCCATGGAGAATAGCAACATCCGGATAACGTGCAATAAGTTGTGCATACTGCTCCATACAATCCGGTTTCAACCGATCGTCGTCTCCCATACAAATAATATACTCTCCCTTTGCCAAACTGAGGCAATGATTCCATTGGTCAACAATTCGCTTGGCACCGAAATTATGCGCATTCTTATAATAATGGATGCGTTGGTCGGTGTAGGTCTGCACGACGCTGTCGATATCCTCCGGCGATGCATCATTCACAATAATCAATTCCCAGTTCGGATACGTCTGTCCCAGAATGCTGTCAATACATTCCTTCAAGTATCGGCATTTGTAAGCAGGAAGTAAGATGGAGAAGAATGTACTCATTGTGCTAACCTCCTTTCTTTTCTATGCCGCATGAGATAGTCCAGTCCAAAGAAGACATAAAACACAAAGATCGCCAATATCTGCAAATTCCCGTCGAAGGAATAATTAAACAGATAAAAACCTCCTTGCATGCATACGCTCATCGCAAAATAAATCAAAATCAAACGATGGAAAGGAATCTGATTGGGTCCATTCGTCGGTGTTAATCGGATAAAAAGAATGCTGAATAGGATAAAGATAATAGCAGTCGTAGTGGCACCAAAATCCAATACAAAGTCTCCGATAAACGTAGAGAATATCGAATCGTCCATTCTCATTTCCGGATAAGCGTCCCGGACTCCAAAGATACCTTTGGGAGCCGACATTCCGATCATTTGTTTGAATATATTGCAAGTCCGGTCTCCGTGCCTCGTGCCGTTAGCATCCAAGGCATAATTGTTGAAATAGTATGGCGCTTCCCCGGCATAATACACCAATCCACCGGTTGCACCGCCTTCCTTCTCTCCAAATCGACTGACAGTCAGCGCAATGAAAGGTATTGTGATGCTGATAGCAAGGACTGCCAAAACAATCCGGACATAGCGTTTGATACGATCGGACAAGATGGGTTTGAGCGCTACATAAGCCACGAAGATATTGACCACGGACATGGTCACTTCGGTGCGTTGTCCGTTACTGAGCGAATGGAAGGATTTGATCAAAACGCAAAGGCCAAAACCTATGATAGCCCACAGGTATTTCCTCCCTAAGGTCATGTAGTAAAAAAACAAGATAAACGCTAAAGGAGAAAAAATATTGAAGATAATAGCCGTCAAGTTATTGACACTTCCATCGTAACTGCTATCCACTATTTGAGAGTCCAGATACATATCTACGCCGGCTGCTGTATCGACCATAATATTACGTATCCCATCTGCTATGTTCGCTATGATAGGCGGAATCTGCAGCAAGGTGCAAACAATATAGATGGCAGCAAATATATTGAGAAAGGACATTGATGGCGGTTCGATCTGTTGTATGTGATTCTTGTCGTATTGCAGGATGGGGCACACCGCAATCCATTCTAATACGGCCAGATAGATAAACGGGAAGAGTTTTAGCGGCGCTATATCACCGTATATATTATTCTGATTAAAGAACCAAAAAGCACCAATAATAGGATAGAGTACATAACTGAGCAGAATATAACCGCCTATACCCCAACGGCCATCTACGCTTCGTTGGTGTCTATATAGCATCCATGCCAATATAGCGGTATATAGGACGGTATATGAGATATTCAGTGCTCTTTCTTCCATGCTCTCTTATTTTTCCTTTTTCCCCCATAGTTCTTTGATGACCACACTTGGCCATTTCCAGTTCTGGTATGCCAATTGCGCGATACCGGGTGCCAAGATCAAACCCCAAAGGCCCAACTGCAACGGACCAAGTAAAAGCCATAACAGCAATACCGTAGCCGCTCCGCTTACCAAGGACGGAATGAAGAACGGGATCTTGTTATCCGCCATAATGAAACCTGCCGAAACGGCGTGATTCTGTTCCAACGTACTGATAAGCAGCATCACCATCAACATTATTGTCGGCACAAAATGCGTCTGACTGCCAATCAGATCCAACGCCCAATTACCGAACAATACCCACATTAGACCACCTACCGCATAGACAGCCACCAGACTACCTGTGCAGAGTAGGTAATACCGTTTCAAACCCGTCAGATCTTTCTCTGCCCGACATTGAGCCAACTTAGGCATATAGGATTGGTAGAACACCGTTGCACAACGTGCCAGGATATCCATCACTTGTACGGTAATGCCGAAACAAGCCACCATCTCCAAGGATACAAAGACGGGCGCGATGAGCATAGATGCTTTGTTTACCAGGAATCCGCCTAACTGCGTCAGACCGATCTTGATGGCATTAGGTGTGATGGCACTCAGTATCTGTTTGGGTTCATTGGGTACCACTGCCTCCAGTCTCGCTTTCAGTTCCGGCGTGAAGAACACACGGTACATCAGCACACGACGAATGACGGTGGATATCATCTGCGACGCCACAATGGCGGTTAATCCCAAACCCGCATAAATCAAACCGATCGCCAAAGCGATATATATCGTCTGACCGAACATGCTGATCTGTTGGATCCGCTTGACGTACCCTTTGCCGGTCAGCAAGGCATCGTAGTATAACGTGTAAAGGTTATAACAGTTGATAGCTATCAGCAGTATCCATGCGATCAACGCGTCTTGCCGATCTCCCGAGTATTTCTGCAGGATATAATAGAAATACGCCGTACCGCCTGTCGCCAGCAAGCCGAATACACCCATCGCTATCCATCGGTAGAACCGCTGCATGGCAATGAGTGTGCCCTTGAGCAGACCGTAATCGACTTCCGAATCCGCGTTCGCATGTGCCACACCTTCTTTTTGTAAGGTTTTGACACCCGAGAAGATATAACTGATGTTACGGGCAAAGGATGGTCGGAAACCGAAGTCAAGCAGGAGTACCAGGAACGTGATTGTCTGGAATATATTCCAGATCCCCACCGTCTCTTGCGGCATTTTATGCAAGATGAACGGCAGCAGAATCACACCCGCACCAATCATAAACGCTGTGCCGGCATAACTCCACACGATCTCTTTCTTCCCGATATGTTCTACTTTCTCTGCCAAATTACCAATTACAAATATCAAATGTCAAATATTTTCAGACGTCAATCGCGTCTGAAAATATCCCTCGTATATACTTTCTCCTGCACATCGTCCAATGCTGCATCATACCGATTGGCGATGATGGCTTGACTGCGAAGCTTGAATTGCACCAAGTCATTTACCACTTCGCTTCCGAAGAATGTAGTTCCATTCTCCAATGTCGGTTCATAGATGATGACCGTAGCACCTTTGGCTTTCACACGTTTCATGATGCCTTGGATAGACGACTGACGGAAATTATCGCTATTCGACTTCATGGTCAGACGATACACACCGATTGTACAACTCTTCTCTTGATTGGCATCAAAATCACCCTTGTGGTAATAATCGTAATACCCGGCTTTCGCCAATACACGGTCGGCAATAAAGTCCTTTCGGGTACGGTTGGATTCCACAATCGCCTCAATCAAGTTCTCCGGCACGTCTTGGTAGTTCGCCAACAACTGTTTTGTATCTTTAGGCAAACAATAACCGCCGTAACCGAAGGATGGATTGTTGTAATGCGTACCGATACGGGGATCGAGACATACACCATCGATGATAGCCTGCGTATCCAGTCCTTTCATCTCGGCATAGGTGTCCAGTTCATTGAAGTAACTGACACGCAACGCCAGGTAGGTATTGGCGAATAACTTCACCGCCTCTGCCTCTGTCGTGCCCATAATACGAGTCTCGATTTGCTCTTTGAGCGCACCTTCTTGCAGCAAAGCAGCAAAACGTTCGGCAGCCTGTACCAAATACGCATCATCCAGTTTCGTACCTACGATGATACGACTCGGGTAGAGGTTGTCGTACAACGCTTTACTCTCCCGCAGGAACTCAGGCGAGAAGAGAATGTTGTTGCAATTGAATTTTTTGCGGACGCTCTCCGTGTAACCAACCGGAATGGTCGATTTGATGACCATGATCGCCTTCGGATTGACACGCAGTACGGTCTCAATGACGTTTTCTACTGCTGAAGTGTCGAAATAGTTACGCTGACTGTCATAGTTCGTCGGCGCAGCAATAACGACATACTCCGCTCCCTTGTACGCCGATTCGGCATCAAGGGTGGCGTTCAAATGGAGATCTTTCTCTACAAGGTATTTCTCAATATACTCATCCTGAATAGGCGATTGCCGACGATTAATCATATCGACCTTCTCGGGCACGATATCTACCGCCGTCACTTCATGATGTTGAGCTAGTAGGGTAGCAATACTTAACCCTACATACCCCGTTCCTGCTACTGCAATTTTCATATTAAATATGTTCTTCTACACCTCTAAAGTGTACATTTAACTCATGAAGATGTTCTAACAACGTACCGAGCGAAGTTCCCTTTGTCATTTCGGCAAACGCATTCACATCTTTCGGGAAACATTTACCGCCGTAACCGTATTTGCCATCCGGACCCGGCACATAGGTATGCGTGTCGTTGATGTAACCGGAGAGCAGAACACCCGTGTGTACCTTACGCCAGTCTGCACCCATCTGCTCGCAATACTCCTTGCAGGCATTGAAATAGGTCACTTTGTACGCACCAAACACATTGTGCATGTACTTGGTCAACTCAGCCTCTAACGGCGACATAACGGTAAATTTCTTACCCACAAAGATCTTCGTCAGCAACTCTTGTGCACCCGTGAAGACCATCGTCTGTTTGTTAAAGTCCTCGATGAACGTGCGTTCGGTCAAGAACTCCGGCATGTAATAGACGTTGTGCCCGGTCTCTTTGGTCAGCATGGCACTCGTTCCCGGCAGAATGGTCGTACGAACGAATACCGGTACGTCCGGTAAGTTCTTAATCAGTTCTTTCATCAGCGTCAAGTCTTGCGTACCATCTTCCTCTGTCGGCACATGGATCTGCAAGAAAGCAATGTCGATGTCGCTTAAGTCATCGTTGTAACCCTTGTACGGATCGCTGATGAACAGTTTACATTCAGGATTGTTGTTCTCCAACCAGTTTTTCAGGGCTCCTCCCACGAAGCCACACCCGATAATTCCTACTTTAATCATAACTTTGTATATTGTTTATATTATTTCCATTTTTGTAATTCAGTCTGTGCTCTATGCTCTTTTTACACAAAAAGCCCGCAAAGATACAATAATTTTTTTACATACGCAAGTGCGCGCGTACTTTTTTGTAAAAAAATACAAGTATATGCAAATTTTCAATTTTCAATTTTCAATTTTCAATTAATTTTCGTACCTTTGCACCAAATTTGGCATATTGTGCCCAAATTCGTAGAAAAACAAGAACAATTAAAATATCAACAACAATGAAACAATTCAAATTATGGAATACGCTCTGCGGGTGGCTCGTTTTTGCCATCGCTGCAGCTACGTATCTCCTTACGATGGAACCGACCGCTTCCTTCTGGGACTGCGGCGAGTTCATCTCCAGCGCCGCCAAACTGGACGTTGGACACCCGCCCGGAGCACCATTCTTCATGCTCATGGGACATTTCTTCAGTCTTTTTGCGTCAGACCCGGCACATATCGCTATGTGCGTTAATGCCTTGTCTGCACTCGCCAGTGCCTTCACCATCCTCTTCCTTTTCTGGACGATCACGGCACTTGCGAAGAAACTGGTAGAACCCGACACCGTCGGTCGTGGAGTAGGTATCCTGCTTGCAGCTGCGGTAGGTGCGTTGGCGTACACGTTCTCCGACACCTTCTGGTTCTCAGCGGTCGAAGGAGAGGTCTATGCGTCCTCATCCCTCTTTACCGCTGTCGTCTTCTGGTTGATCCTCAAATGGGATGAACAGGCCGATGAAGAAGGTTCGGACCGTTGGCTCATTGCCATCGCTTATCTGATGGGTCTGTCTATCGGTGTGCACCTCTTGAACTTACTGACGATTCCGGCAATCGGATTGGTTTATTACTTCCGTCGCTATCGCTTCACATGGTGGGGCGTGTTTGCCGCTTTTGCCGCTTCCTGCGGTATTTTGCTGGTGATCCTGTACGGTATCATTCCGGGCTTCCCGACTGTTGCCGGTTGGTTTGAACTGTTGTTCGTCAATAAGTTAGGCTGTCCGTTCAACACGGGTCTGATTGTCTATATCGTCTTGGCGATAGCAGCTCTCACATGGGCAATTATTGACACTGCCAAAGAGGAACACAGTCGCTTGCGTCAAGTGTTCGCGTTTGCCGCTGCTTTCTCCCTTTCCGGAGGTGCTTTTCTCTTTGAGAAATGGTGGATGGGAATACTTGTCATCGGTACGCTATTAGGTGTGATGATTCCGTTGCGTCGCTTCATCTCGGCACGTTGGCTCAACACCATCTCCGTCATGATTGCGGTCATCCTCATCGGCTATAGTTCCTATGCGGCACTTGTTATTCGTTCTAATGCCGACACGCCGATGGATCAAAACAGTCCCGATAACGTCTTCAGTCTCAAATACTACCTCAATCGTGAGCAGTATGGTGACCGACCCCTTTTCTTCGGTCAGTATTACAACGCACCCGTTCAACTGCGGATACAAGGAAACATGTGTATCCCGGTAGAGAAAGTGGGACATGCGCAGTACGCACCCGCTCCACGTGAAGAAGGAAAGAAAGACCGTTACGTAGTAACAGGTTACAAGTCATCCTATAAATACATGCGTCAGTTCTGCACGCTCTTCCCGCGTATGTACTCGTCGCAAGGCAGTCATCAAGCAGCTTATAAGTCATGGGGGGCGGTCAAAGGCAAACGCGTCAAATATGACTACTGCGGACAGGTTAAGTCCGACCGTGTGCCTACCTTCGGAGAGAACCTGCGGTTCTTCTTTCGGTACCAGGTACATTTTATGTACTGGCGCTATTTCATGTGGAATTTCTCGGGTCGTCAGAATGACCTGCAGTCTTACGGAGAGATCACCAAAGGTAACTGGATCACCGGCTTCCCTGTTATTGATAATGCCATGTTGGGAGACCAATCCAAACTGCCTGCCGAACTCAAAGAGAACAAAGGTCATAATGTCTATTATTGCTTACCTTTGCTTTTAGGTATCATCGGCATCCTCTGGCAACTCATACGCGTAAATAAGAAAGGTGAAGCGGTAGGCGCCAAGAGCTTCACGCTCACCTTCCTCCTCTTCTTCCTTACCGGTCTGGCAATCGTGATATACCTTAACCAGACCCCGTACCAACCGCGTGAACGAGACTATGCATATGCCGGTTCCTTCTATGCTTTCTGTATCTGGATCGGTCTGGGTGCTTTGGCGCTCATCGACTGGTGCACCCGTGCTATCAAATCCAAAGCAGGACAGACTATTGTCACGGTTCTGGTAGGCCTCATTTGTCTGCTCGTACCGGCTCAGATGGCAAGTCAGAACTGGGATGACCATGACCGTTCCAACCGTTACTCCTGTCGGGATTTCGGAGCGAACTACCTCAAGTCCTGCGAGACGCAAGGTATCCTCTTCTCCAATGGTGATAACGATACCTTCCCGCTTTGGTATAACCAAGAGGTGGAAGAAGTGGGTACAGACCTGCGTGTGTGCAACCTGTCGTATCTCCAGACCGATTGGTATATCTCCCAGATGAAACGTCCGTATTATGAGTCAGAAGCCCTTCCTATCTCTTGGGAGTACAAAGACTTTATGCCGGGTAAGAACGAGATTGCACGTGTTGATAACCGACTTGGTCAACCTATCTCGGTAGAGCGTGCGTTTAACTTCCTGCGCTCTGAGGATCCACGTACCCTCAATCGGGAAGGAGAGCATTACATCCCGTCCGATAAACTGTATGTCGAGACGCCTGACGGCGAACAGATTACTTTCAAATCCAAACGTATGTACACTCGTTCGGAGATGATGATCATGGAGATGCTGTCCACCAATAACTGGGAACGTCCTATCTATTTCTGCGCAACTGTAGGAAATGACTACTATCTGGGGCTTGAACCTTGGATGGAACTGACCGGTCTTACGTACCAAGTGACTCCGATCCGTAATCGTGACGGTCAACCGCGTGTCAACTCAGAGAAGATGTACGAGAACATGATGCATAAGTTCCAATACGGGAACATGAATATCAAGGGCATCTATATCGATGAGAACTTGATGCGTATGTGTCGTACCCACCGTATGATGTTCGCCCAACTGGCAGAACAGCTGATTCGGGAGAACCAACGTGACAAAGCACTTGAAGTACTGGACTATGCGGAAGAGATGCTGCCCGGTTATAATATCCCGTACGACTACACCTCCGCTTCCATGGCTTCCATGTATTTCATGTTGGGCGAGAAGGAGAAAGCCCTTGCCATCATGAAAGCGGTAGCGGATAACTGCGTGGAGTATATGCAGTTTGAGAAAGCGGTTACAGAGCAGTTTGCTCCTAAGAAAAAGAACGTCAAACCGCGTGTTGTAGCACCTAAGATGGATCGCGAGCATGCTATCTTAGGCTATGTTCTCCAAGTGTGTGAACGTTACGGAGAGAATGATTTTGTCGATATGTACTACCCGGAGTATTTGGCTTATGGAAACAATCAATAAGATTCCGGTTTTACTAATCACCGGTTATCTGGGAAGTGGTAAGACCACGTTGCTCAATCGTATTCTTACTAACCAAAAAGGTATTCGCTTTGCCGTTATCGTGAATGATATCGGCGAAGTGAATATCGACGCTTCCCTCATTCAGAAGGGCGGGGTGGTGTCGCAACAGGACGACTCCCTGGTTGCCCTGCAGAACGGCTGTATATGCTGCTCCCTCAAGATGGACCTCATCAGCCAACTGCATGACTTATGTGCGCAAAAGGCATTCGATTATATCGTAATCGAGGCTAGCGGAATTTGTGAACCGGCTCCGATTGCTCAAACGCTTTGCAGTTATGCGCAGATGGTGCCCGGATTTGCACAAGACGGTCTGCCGGTACTCGATTGTATCTGCTCCGTCGTAGATGCTCTGCGCCTGCGTGATGAGTTCGATAAGGGAGATGCTTTGGCACACTATGTACCCAAGGAAGAAGACCTTGCTGCACTCGTTATTGAGCAGATCGAGTTCAGCAACCTCATTTTATTAAATAAGGCTTCCGAAGTTAGCGAAGATGAGCTTTCTCGAATCAGGTCTATCATTCGCGCTATACAACCAAATGCCGAAATAATCGAAACGAACTACTGCGATGTGGACTTGGAGAAGCTGCTGAACACCCGTCTGTTTGACTTCGATCGTACCGCTACTTCTGCCAAATGGATCCAGGAAGTGGAGGATGCAAGTCATCATCACCACCATGACGAAGAGGATGACGATGATGACGATGAGGAGGAACACGAGGAACATCATCATCATGACCATGAACATGGGGACCATGACCATCTTGCTGAGTTCGGTATCGATACCTATGTCTATTTCGCGCGCAAGCCGTTTGACTTAGGCATGTTCGATGAGTTCGTCGCGGCGCACTGGCCGTCCAACGTTATCCGTTGCAAGGGAATGTGCTATTTTGCGGAAGAGTATGACATGTGTTATCTCTTCGAACAGGCAGGTCGCCAGTTTAACCTCCGCAAAGCCGGAGAGTGGTTCGCTACCATGCCGAAAGAAGAGTTGATGCAACTCATGGCAGATGATGCCCAACTGCGCAAAGACTGGGATGACCAGTACGGCGATCGAATGCAGAAACTGGTCTTCATCGGTCAACATCTGGACAAACCGGCCCTCAAAGCTGCCCTTGACAACTGTTTACAATAAATTTGAAATTATAAATTTGAAATCATAAATCAATATTGTGCTTGAATATGTAAATCGTAAAGATTCCGATTGCTATAAATGGGATTCGGAATGTGCACAAGGATGTCTGCCTTTATGGATTGCAGACATGGATTTTAAAGCTGCAAAGCCTATTCGTGAAGCTATGCAACGTCGGCTTGACCATGGTGTGTTCGGCTATTCCATCGTGCCGCAAGCTAACTACGACGCAGTAGCGCATTGGTTCGAACGTCGGCATGGATGGAAAGGTATCAATCGGGATAACCTCCTCTATACCACTGCTGTCGTACCGGCTATCTCTGCTATCTTTGCCGCTTTGGAAGCGAATATGGAGGCTTTCCGGACGCATTACGGTAAGACTGGTATATCCGGTTCTCCCTTGAAAATTCTTACCTTCACGCCGGCATATAACGCCTTTTTCAGCAGCATTGAGAATATGGGTTGCGAACTGGTGCCTTGTCCGCTTGTGTTGGTAGGAAACCGCTTTGAGATCAACTGGTCAGACCTTGAAGCCAAAGCCAAAGAAGCCGACGTCTTCTTGCTCTGCAACCCGCATAACCCGACGGGTAGGGTATGGTCTCGTGCCGAACTGGAACGTATTGCTGATATCATGCGACGCGAACATTTGTTTGTACTCTCCGATGAGATCCACTGCGAGTTCGCTTTTCCGGGACATGCCTACACACCTTTCGCGTCCATTGTCATCAATGATACCGATTTCTGCGTCTGCACTTCTGCCAGCAAAGCGTTTAACATCGCAGGATTGCTTTGTGCGAACATCTTTGTGCCGAACAAGGAACTCTTTGCACAGATCAACCATGCCCTGGAGGTACACGAAGTGAACGGACTCAATCCGTTTGGATTGGTAGCGCAAGTGGCTGCATATAATGAGTCGGAAGCATGGCTCGATGAACTGAACGAATACGTTTATGGTAACTTCTGTTACCTGCGTGATTTCATTCAAAAGGAATTACCTCAACTGCGTATCCATGAGACTGAAGGAACATACCTCGGTTGGGTCGATATATCGGCGCTTAACATGCCGGCTGAGCAGTTCTGCTGTGACTTGGCGAAGAATGGACATGTCCTCTTTAACCCCTCGGAGATGTATGGTGCGGAGCACTATGTGCGTATTAACTTGGCCACCTCGCGTGACATCCTTGTTGAAGCCCTTAACAGACTTAAATCCTACTTGAATAAATGAAAAAAATCTTATCCCTTATCGCCGGTATTGTATTGACAGTCAGCGCAACAGCTGCCACTGTCACTATCGATGCACGGGATCTCAAACTGTATGAAGAATACGCCGGTTTTCCGTCGTATATCTTGGATATGGAAGCAGCAGGAACTACCGCCCAAATTCGTATCCGGATACGAGCTACAGCAGAAGACTATACCGGTACTTATACCATCGATTCCGATAACTCCGCACTCGTCTTACCGGCAGGTGCTTCTGCGGCGAATGCCACCCAAGCTACAAGCGGAACGATGGAGATAACCCGTCCTAACGGCGAAGTCCTTGTGTCCGGTTCTATCACTTGCACCAACGGAAATACCTACGTGCTCAACCTGCGTAATGACCCCGTTCCGACCAGCACGCAGAACCTGACGATGAATTTCCTCACTCTCGAGGACAGGATCCTCTCCGAAGGAGAGTTCCAGATTTACGGAGAGAATGACACCAAGGATCTGTACCTCCAACTGACGATTTTTGCCACCATGCTTGAAGGTACGTACACCTCCAATGATATCTATAAAACGATGTCCATGGTGCGGCTCAAGAAGAACGGATCCTATGTCTATTATGACGTCCTTAGCGGTTCACTCACCGTCCGTAAAGACGGAAATCGGGTAGCTGTTACAGGTTATATCATTTGTCAGAACGAGAACGATCGGTATGAACTGCCCAAATATAATCTGTATTTGTCCTGTGCGCGCGATAAAAAAGATGACCCGATGGACGGCGATGTCACAAACGCCGATTTCGAGGCTTTCTTTGCCGATTATACGCTCGACACAAGCGAGCAACCCGTTAACGGCGATATCTTTGTCTATGCGCGCAATGATAATTTCCAATGCGTCGCTCTTGATGTCTATATCGCAGATGGCGAGACGGAGATTACGCCGGGCGTTTATCCGATTCTGCAAGGTACCGACCTCTCTAATCCGTACATGTCCGTCCATGCGTCAGAAGGATACATATCCGGCTTCTGCACACCCTCTTATGCGGGTTATCTGAATAAGGGCAGCGAACTTTCTTCCGTCTGGTTTATCATGGCAGGAACGGTTACCGTCGATGCCAAAGGACGTATGGAAGTGAATGCTATTAACTCTGCCGAACGCACGGTTCATTGCATCCTTCGTGGCACTCCACAAGGCATCTCTAATCGCAAATTACAAATTACAAATCACAAATACATACGGGATGGTCACCTCTTCATCCGTCACGGAGATGAGACCTACACGATAACCGGTCAACCGGTTGAGTAACACAAAAAAAATCGTTCGTTTCGAGCGATTTTTTTTGTGTTCTTTCGTGAAATGTTTCATTTTCCCGATCGGTATCATTAGCTATGCATCACGTGGTCAATAGCTATGCATTGCCTACTCGGTCAATGTTCTATTTTTCTGACGATAATCGATAGGAGATGCGTATATGACGGTTTCCTTCTTTGTTGATACGCGCCATCTCGGCACGGAAGAGTTTGCCATGAGCCGAGGTATCTTTCCATTGATTAACCGCGATATAATAATGAATCATCTCGTGCAGAATGGTGTCCTGTACCACCTCTTCCGGCAGGTCAATTCGCACATTGATACGTAATACAAAGTTCTCGTTTTTATACGGACCAAACAACCATGAACGCCGCTTCACAAAGGTCACTTTTCCAAGAAATCCCCTTGCATGACTGAGTTTAATCGGCAAGGTAGGTAATGCTCCGCCAAAATACTGCCGGTTATATTCGTCAAAATGCGCTTGTATGTATTCCAAACTCGGTTTCACGCTGCAAAGATACGACTTTTTTACGAATTATGCAAATTTTATTTGCACATTCGGATTTTTTTTCGTAACTTTGCAGCCGATTTGGCGCAAAGCCGGAAGGAAAAGAAATAAAATAAAAATAACTATACAAAATGAACTTATCAGAGATTACTGAAAAGATCTACGCCGAAGGTGTAGAAAAGGGAAATGCGCAAGCGCAAGAGATCGTTGCAGAAGCGCAGAAAAAAGCAGAGGCTATCGTGGCTGATGCACAGAAGAAAGCAGAGGCACTGGTGGCAGAGGCAGAGTCGAAAGCGGCTGATTTGGACAAGAAGACACGTGCAGAACTGAAGTTGTACGCTGAGCAGAGCGTGAATGCGGTGAAGACCGAGATCGTAAACCTGCTCTCAGACAAGATCGCTGCGGACAGCGTGAAGGCGGCGACCGCAGATGCAAAGTTCATGCAGGGCTTGATCGCGAAGTTGGCAGAGCAGATGGCTAAGAACGGCGAGGTGCTGATCGAGACCAAAGATGCAGAGGCATTGCAAAAATACTTTGCTGCCAATGCAAAGGGCTTGCTCGAGAAGGGCGTGAAGATCAGCGAGGTGAAGGGTATCAAGACCGATTTCACCATTCAGCCTGCAAAGGGTGGGTACAAACTCGCCTTCGGTGACGCTGAGTTTATCGCATATTTCAAGGAAATGCTGAGACCACAGTTGGTGGAACAACTGTTCTAATGTACCATTTGTTCATGTACCATGTACCATTTATGTACCATTTAGCTATTTAGCCATTTTGATTAAATGACTCAATGACCAAATAAATGAAAAAATGGTAAATGACAAAATCGTAAATGACAAGATGACTTACGAATATTTATTGGCGGGATTGCCGGAACTGAAGGCAGGAAGTGATAGTCCGATCTCGATGGAGAAATTGGACGAACTGCTGGATGAACAGCTGTCTGCGTCGGATAAGAAATACCTGGCACTACTGCGCGCACCGATGGACGAGGCGACTTTGGCGGAAGGCTTGAAGGCGCGGAACCGGTTCGTGCGCGAGTGGTTTGCGTTCAATCAAGACATGAATAATGTGCTGGTGGCGCAGATATGCCGTAAGCACGGGTTCGATGCCAAGACCCAGATCGTTGGAGAAGGGGAAGTGGCGGAACAGTTGCGGAGCCACGTGAACCAGAAAGACTTCGGTCTGAACGAAGTAACCGGTGACTGGACGGAGATATTGGCGCTTGCCGGTATCGAAGATCTGATGCAACGCGAGAAGGCACAAGACGCGATTCGGTTTGAGTGGTTGCAAAGCCGCACGGAGTTCGATTTCTTCTCGCCGGAGATGGTGTTTGCGTACTACCTCGAGGCAGTAATGCTGCATAGATGGAGCATTCTGACCATCGAAGAAGGCGAAAAGATCTTCCGCGAGTTAGTGGCGGATATGAAGAAAGGCGTCAAGCTTGACGCATAATGTACTATTTGTTCATGTACCATGTACCATTTATGTACCATTTGGCTATTTAGCCATTTAGACGTAGTTGGCTCAATGACTCAATGAACAAATAAATGGCCAAATTGTAAATGAGAAAATCGTAAATATATTTATGACACAAGGTAAAGTAAAAGGAATTATTGCCAACTTGGTGACTGTCGCAGTGGACGGACCGGTTGCGCAAAACGAAATCTGTTACATTTACGTCGGTGAGACCCGACTGATGGCGGAAGTCATCAAGGTCATCGGCGCAAATGTGTACGCGCAGGTGTTCGAGTCCACCCGTGGCCTGAAAGTGGGCAATAAAGTGGAGTTCACCGGTCACATGCTGGAAGTGACATTGGGTCCGGGTCTGCTGAGCCGTAACTACGACGGTTTGCAGAACGACCTCGACAAACTGACGGGTGTGTTCCTCAAGCGCGGTGAGTATAACTTCCCGCTGGACGAGAACAAGAAATGGTCGTTCACGCCGATCGCTAAAGTGGGCGATAAGGTAGAAGCCGCTTCTTGGCTCGGTGAAGTGGATGAGAACCACCAGCCGCATAAGATCATGGTGCCCTTCGTATTCGAAGGCACGTACACGGTGAAAACTATTGTCAAAGCCGGTGAGTACACCATCAACGAGACGATGGCGGTGCTGACTGACGCAGAGGGTGTGGACCATAACGTGACGATGGTGCAGAAATGGCCGGTGAAGAAAGCCATCCTTGCCTACCGCGAGAAACCGCGGCCGTTCAAGTTGCTGGAGACCGGTGTGCGTACGATCGACACGGCAAACCCGTTGTGCGAGGGTGGTACAGGATTTATCCCCGGTCCGTTCGGTACGGGTAAGACGGTATTGCAACACGCTATCTCCAAACAAGCGGAGGCTGACATCGTGATCATCGCAGCCTGCGGTGAGCGTGCGAACGAGGTAGTGGAGACCTTTACGGAGTTCCCGGAACTGGATGACCCGCACACAGGCCGTAAGCTGATGGAGCGTACGATCATCATCGCCAACACCTCGAACATGCCGGTCGCATCCCGTGAGGCATCTGTCTATACGTCCATGACGATTGCGGAGTACTACCGTTCGATGGGTCTGCGTGTCCTTTTGATGGCGGACTCCACCTCTCGTTGGGCACAGGCGCTGCGTGAGATGTCGAACCGTCTGGAGGAACTTCCGGGTCAGGATGCCTTCCCGATGGACCTCTCCGCGATCATCGGTGCGTTCTACGCACGTGCAGGATACGTGTACCTCAATAATGGTGCAACCGGATCGGTAACGTTCCTCGGAACCGTTTCGCCTGCCGGTGGTAACTTGAAAGAACCGGTGACCGAAGGAACGAAGAAAGTGGCACGTTGTTTCTATGCACTTGAGCAGGCACGTGCGGACCGTAAGCGTTACCCGGCTGTGAACCCTATTGACAGTTATTCGAAATATGTGGAATATCCTGAGTTTGAGGAGTATATCAGCCAACTGATCGACAAAGACTGGCTGCCGATGGTGAACGACATGAAGACCTATCTGCAACGCGGTAAGGAGATTCAGGAGCAGATCAACATCCTTGGTGACGACGGTGTACCTGTTGATTACCACGAGGCGTTCTGGAAAGCCGAAGTGATCGACTTCGTGATCCTGCAGCAAGACGCGTTCGATAAGATCGATGCCGTGTGTCCGCTGGAGCGTCAGCAGTATATCCTGCGCATGGTGATGGACATCTGCAAGCACGATTATGACTTCGATAACTTCCTCGATGTAACCGATTACTTTAAGCGCGTGATCAACTACTGCAAGCAGATGAACTACTGCGAGTTCCACTCGCCTGAGTTCGAGGATTATCGCAAGAAGTTGGACGAGTTATTGGCTGAGAAACAAATCGCAGCATAAACAAGTTGAGAGTTGAATGTTGAGTGTTGAGAGAAGTTAAGAGTTAAAAGTTGAAAGTTCGTTATTAACTAACTACTTTAAACTAAAAACTACCCTAAACACTAAACTCTAAACGCTATACTTATAAAATATAATATTATGGCTAAGGCATTTCAAAAAATATATACGCAGATTACTGCAATTACGAAAGCGACTTGTTCGCTTAAGGCCGAAGGAGTAGGTAACGACGAGTTGGCTACCGTGAACGGTAAGTTGGCGCAGGTGGTGAAGATCATCGGTGACGAGGTGACGCTGCAGGTGTTCCAAGGAACCGAAGGTATTCCGACCAACGCGGAAGTGGTGTTCCTCGGTAAGGCTCCTTCGTTGAAGGTTTCGGATCAACTCGCCGGTCGTTTCTTTAATGCGTACGGTGACCCGATCGATGGCGGACCTGCTATCGAAGGTAAGGATGTGGAGATCGGTGGTCCGAGTGTAAACCCCGTTCGTCGTAAACAACCGTCAGAGTTGATTGCTACCGGTATTGCCGGTATTGACTTGAATAATACGCTGGTGTCGGGTCAGAAGATCCCGTTCTTTGCGGATCCGGATCAACCCTACAACCAAGTGATGGCGAACGTAGCGCTGCGTGCGCAGGCCGATAAGATCATCCTTGGCGGTATGGGTCTGACCAACGATGACTACCTCTATTTCAAGAACGTCTTCACCAACGCAGGTGTGCTGGATCACATCATCTCGTTTGTCAACACGACCGAGAACCCGCCGGTTGAGCGTCTGCTTATTCCGGATATGGCATTGACAGCAGCTGAGTATTTCGCAGTGGAGAAACACGAGAAAGTGCTCGTTCTCCTCACCGATATGACGCTGTACGCCGACGCACTCGCTATCGTCTCCAACCGTATGGACCAGATTCCGTCGAAAGACTCTATGCCGGGTTCGCTCTATTCGGACCTCGCTAAGATCTACGAGAAGGCCGTTCAGTTCCCGGAGCAGGCAGGTGGTGGTTCGATCACGATTATCGCCGTAACGACCCTGTCCGGTGGTGACATCACACACGCTATCCCGGATAACACGGGTTATATCACCGAGGGTCAGTTGTACCTGCGCCGTGACTCCGAGATCGGTAAGGTCATCGTCGATCCGTTCCGTTCGTTGTCTCGTCTGAAACAGTTGGTTGCCGGTAAGAAGACCCGCGAAGATCACCCGCAAGTGATGAACGCAGCTGTTCGTCTGTACGCCGATGCCGCTAACGCTAAGACTAAAAAAGAGAATGGTTTCGACTTGACGGACTACGATTTGCGTTGCCTCGATTTCGCACGCGACTACAGCCGCGAGATCTTGGCTATCGACGTGAACATCAACACCGTTCAGATGCTCGACATCGCATGGCAACTCTTCGGTAAGTACTTCAAACCGGAAGAGGTGAATATTAAGGCTGCTCTCGTAGAGAAATACTGGCCAAAGGCTTAAAAGTTGAGAGTTGAAAGTTGAGAGTTGAGAGAAGTCAAATAGTTGAAAGTTAATAGTTAAAAGAAAAACTTTCTACTGAAAAACTCTCTAACTTCTTTAAACTTTAAACTCTAAACTCTAAACTATAGTATTATGGCAATAACTTATCAATTTAATAAAACATCGTTGCAGAGTCTGGAGAAGGACTTGAAAATGCGGCAACGAACCTTGCCCACATTGCAGAGCAAGGAAACGGCACTTCGTCTGGAGGTGAAGAAAGCCAAGAATGAGTTGGCAGACCTCGACGAGGAAGTGAACCGCCGCATCAAGGACTATGATCAGATGATTGCGCTTTGGGGTGAGTTTGACACTTCGTTGATTCACGTGGACGACGTACGCATGTCTATTAAAAAGATTGCAGGTGTGCGCGTGCCTGTGTTGGATGAAGTGGTCTATTCAACCAAAGAGTTCTCGCTATTCTCCAGCCCGAAATGGTTTGCAGATGGTTTTGAGCAACTCAAAGCTATCGCCGATGTAGGTATCCGTCAGGAGTTTGTGCGCCGCAAAGTGGATCTGCTCGAGTATGCGCGTAAGAAAACGACGCAGAAAGTGAACCTCTTTGAGAAAGTGCAAATACCTGGTTAT
>CACYHE010000020.1:0-51709 GCA_902774185.1 uncultured Bacteroidales bacterium
GGTCGTGGTCAGCGAACCGTTGTTCGTAGCCAATCCCGAAATAGTCGCACCATTCTGCTCTACCGTACCGCTTGCGCCGATAGTCAGCGAACCGAATGTTCCGCCATTCAGGATGGCTTTACCGCCTGTAACCTCAAGTGCATTAGCCGAACCGCCGAACGCACTATAAGCAACCGTCACATTGCCGCCGCTGACGGTCAGCGTATTGCTCAGCGTATAACCGTTAAGATCAAAGGTGATATTTTTATTGATTGAAACAGCATCGCTGTAAATACCATTCAGTTTAATAATGTCATCAGCAGCCGCATTGGTCAGCAAAGTAGCGAGATCACCTGCCTCTTGCTGCACTTTCGATTTGTTGTAACGGATAGCCTGCGCACCAGCAACCGTTCTACGCGCGTACAGATATGCCGTCATTTTCACACCTGCGTAGGTCTCCAAGGTCAAGGTAGCTGCATAGTCATTTACATCGCCGTTCGGAGCTGTAAAAGTAACCGGAACGGTCAGTTCAGCATAGTCGCCGGAGAAGAAGCAATTCTGACCGGCACCCGTGGAAATCCATGCTGCATCATCGATTGCCCATGTACCGGTAGTACCCGCTTTGCGTGTAATAACCGGACGCTTGAAGTGACGCATTTCCAGTTACCGGCACCATCATCCGCTACTTCTTGGGAAGAGCCGCTAACCATCTCGTACGAAACGAGTTGAACAGCTTTGAAAGCAGCAAAGAGGTTATAATTGCGGTAATTGGCGTGTCCTTTCGTCGCAGAAGGAGTCACTTGTACAAAAAAATTGCTACTCTCCGTTCCCAAATCCGTGTAACCGTCTGTAAAAGACCAACCCGTGAAATACGAACCATCATCTGCTTTGGCAAATGTACGGAATTGTGCATCTGCATTGATAAGACTGGAAGCCAGGAAGATATCGCTCCATCCTTCATCATACGACTGTGCTACATAATCTCCATCCGTCGGATCGCCCTCATAGTTCTCCGTCGAAACCACAAACACTTTACCGCTACCGTTGGTGGTAGTCGCCGGTTTTGCCGTCAAACGCGCCCAAAACGCATTCGTCTCAGCTTCTTCCGGTGTCATGTCGGAGATGTTAATTCCCCACGCTGCGTTCACGCTCATCCCAAGCACAAACAGCAGCATTAAAAATCTTACAACTAATTTTTTCATGTTGTTTTTTATTTTGTTAGTTTATGTTAGTTTCTATTTATTTGTCTTCATAATGACCATAGGATGATAAAATATCCACTCGAACCTCTTTTTCAAAAATCTCGTAAACTAAACGATGTTTTTTCGTGATAGTCCGGCTCCATTGACCGGCACGCTCTCCTTTGAGTTGTTCGGGGTGACCTGTTCCGGTCTTCGGATGTTCAGTAAGTTCGTTCAGCAGTTTAACAGCCTTTCGAAAAGCAGCAGGTTCATCCTTCTTTAACTTGCGCAAATCTTCTTCTGCACGTGACGAATAAACGATTTTATACATACTCAAAGAGAATTAAGCCAAGCATTCATCTCAGCCGTGTCCGTAAAACTGATACCTTTACCTTGGCGAATTTCTTCTCGAGCCTCGTCTACACGAGCAAAAAACTCCTCCTTGCTCATGCATGTCGGGTCTTCCGTCATCTGCTTAGCTAAACGACGGATATACTTAGCTGCCTTGTTTAGCATTGACTGATCTTCTGACAATACTGCCAGATTCTGATAAATGTCCGCATTTAATTGTAAAGCCGTCATATCTTTCTATTATTTATGTTAGTTATATTCGCACTCGTACGCACACATAACGCAAGCGGCGCGTAAAAAGCGCTGCAAAGTTACTGCTTTTTTTTGACATACACAAGGTTTGGGATAAAAAAGTATGCATAAAAGTGCTTTTTGTAAATAAAAGGCAGCAAAATCATAAAAAAAGAAACGTCACGAAAGACGTTTCTTGTAGCGGGACCCAGGATTGAACTGGGGACCTCATGATTATGAATCATGCGCTCTAACCAGCTGAGCTATCCCGCCGCGCGCGAACTACGGCTCAATACGATTCGCGACTCCGTCGCTCATATGAATTTTCGCCGTGTTCTCGCTTTTCGGTCCGCATACACTACGTTGGTTTACGTCCCGAGGGAGTCCTACCCGTAGTATAGAATCGAAAAGCGGCTGCAAAAGTACTGCTTTTTTTTGAATTGTGCAAATATTTTTGCTTTTTTTTGAATTATTTTGCACTTTTTTTGCGGAAAGTGCGCTTTCCGGGCTTAATCGGTTCCGTTTTTGCCATTATTTCGCGTACTTGTGCTTCGGTGACGGTAGCGGCATCGGTACCCTTGGGCAACTGATAGTTTCCTGCCGGGGTATGGATATAATCACCATACTTGCCACGCAGAACTTGGATATCTCCCCATTGCCGAACCGGCAACTGCGTCTCGCGTTTCTCTTCGATCATTCGGATCGCCTCTTCACGCGTAAGCGCAAGCGGGTCAATCGTGCGCGGGATACTTATAAAATGTTTATCATAATGTACGTACGGACCGTATTTGCCTTCGCCGATGATGATCTCATTTCCTTCATACTCACCCAAACTGAGCGGCAGGGCGGTCTTGAACAGCTCCAAAGCTTCCGCCAAGGTGATTGAGAAGATCGATTGTCCTTTCTTGAGGCTGGCAAACTTCGGTTTGTCATTCGCCGCATCGCCCAACTGCACGCACGGACCGATCTTACTGATTTTAGCAATGACGGGTTGTCCGGAAATAGGGTCAATTCCCAATTCACGACCTGCCACTTTTCCCGATGGAATCGAGGAAAGTAAGGGTTGGAAGGTCTTGTAAAACGTATCCACCGTATTCACCCAATCGGCACGTCCGACAGCAATGCGGTCGAACTGTTCCTCCTCGTGTGCCGTGAAGTCATAACTGAGGATAGCCGGAAAATGCTCCACCAGAAAATCATTGGTGATACGGCCGAGGTCGGTGGGTAACAGACGTTGTGACTCCGCACCATACATCTCCGATTTCTTCTTCTCAACGATCTGTCCGTTCTTGAGTGTCAATTGTACAGTGTCGCGTTTCTGTCCGGTCACCGAACCACGCTCTACATATTTGACATGCTGAATGGTCTCAATGATGGTGGCATAGGTGGAAGGACGACCGATCCCCAACTCTTCCATCCGCTTAACCAGCGTCGCTTCGTTATAACGGAAGGGCGGTTTGGCGTAGGTCTGTACCGCCTCAGCGCCCATCAGTTTGAGTCGCTCGCGTTTCGCCATTGCCGGCAAGGTGCGACGCTCTTCATCTTCTTCGTCCGTCGATTGTACATATACCCGGGTGAAACCGTCAAAAGTGATCACTTCGCCAGTTGCCACAAAGGCATATTTACTACCATGTACAGACACTTCAATAGTGGTCTTCTCACTCTCGGCATCCGCCATCTGCGAAGCGATGGTACGTTTCCAAATCAGTTCGTACAGACGTTGCTCATCCTTGGTCTCACCTGCCTTGAGTGTACTGAGGTAGGTAGGACGAATGGCCTCGTGAGCTTCTTGCGCCCCTTTGGACTTGGTGCGGTACTGCCGGGTATGGATATACTGATTTCCGTACTGCTGTTCGATCACCTCTTTCGCCGTAGCAAGTGCCAGGGAAGAGAGGTTGACGGAGTCGGTACGCATGTAGGTTATTTTACCGCTCTCGTACAGCGATTGCGCCAGACGCATCGTCTTCGAAACGGGGAATTTGAGTTTGCGTGCCGCCTCTTGTTGCAGCGTGGAAGTCATGAACGGCGGAGCCGGCATGTGGGTCGTCGGTTTGCGTTGCACATCCCGCACAATGAACATTGCGCTGTTTAAGCTCTCCAAGAATGCGATGGCGTCGTTCTTATGCGAAAAACGATGATCCAATTCGCATTTCAATACGGATGCATCCCCCGGATTTACCCCGATGAAATCGGCAAAAATGCGATAGGAAGAGGAGGCTCGGAAGTTCTCAATCTCACGCTCTTTCTCAACAATCAGACGAACGGCTACGGACTGCACACGACCGGCTGAAAGACCGGTTGCCACTTTCTTCCAGAGAATCGGTGAGAGTTCAAATCCGACGATACGGTCCAACACACGACGTGCCTGTTGGGCGTTCACCAAGTCATAATCGATATCACGCGGATGCGCGATGGCTTCCTGAATAGCAGGTTTGGTGATCTCATGAAAGACAATACGTTTGGTATCTTTCTTCTCCAAACCCAACACCTCTTTCAGATGCCAAGCGATGGCTTCTCCTTCACGATCCTCATCGGATGCCAACCAAACGGTATCCGCTTTCTTCGCCTCGTTGCGCAGTTGGTCAATAAGATGTTCTTTTTTCGGATCGATGACATAGTTCGGTTGGTAATCATGGGCAAAATCAATACCCATCGAGTTCTTCCCGATCGGTTCGATATCGCGCACGTGCCCCTGACTGCTCAACACATGATAGTCGGTTCCTAAAAATTTCTCAATCGTCTTGGCTTTTGCCGGAGACTCTACTATAACCAAATTCTTACTCATAAGCACAATATAATAAGGTGTAGCACCCAAAAACGCCGCAAAAGTAGTATATTTTATTTAAATGTGCAAATTTATTTTTTTTTGCTTGCATATATCAAAGATATTTACTATCTTTGCAGCCGATTTGAAAAAAATAGTTGTAATTTTTTTTATTGAAACACTTGCATGAATATTTTTTTAGTTGTATTATTAGTGCTCGCGGGCGTCGCGTTATTATTAACGGAGATGTTTCTGTTGCCGGGATTCGGCATTGCGGGTATCACGGGTTTCGCCTGTCTGATCGGCGCCGTTGTATTGGCATGGGTATTGGTTAGTCCCACTGCCGGGTATATCACTTTAGGTGCAAGCGTTGTGCTGTCCGGATTTGCCATCTGGGGCTTCTTGCGAAGTAAGGCGCTGGATAAGATGGCGCTGGATACCAAAGTGGAGGGCCATGTGGAGTTGGCGAATAATAAGCTGAAGGAAGGTGAGAGTTGAGAGTTTAGAGTTTAGAGTTTAAAGTTTAGAGTTTAAAGTTGAAAGGATAATATTATGAACACGATCATGACCGTATTATTGGCGTCGTCGGATGCCACCAACCAGGTAATCACCGTTATTATAGGTGCATTGCTGTTTATTCTGCTTTGTATCTTCTTCTACTACGTTCCGTTCATGCTGTGGATCAATGCAGCCGTAAGCGGTGTGCGTATCAGTCTGATTCAGTTATTCCTGATGCGTATCCGTAAGGTGCCGCCCGCAAAGATCGTCAATTGTATGATCGAGGCACATAAGGCAGGTTTGACGGATGTGAAACGCGATGCCTTGGAGGCGCACTACCTTGCAGGCGGACATATCGAACGCGTCGTACATGCATTGGTCAGCGCCAGCAAAGCCGGTATCACACTACCCTTCCAGATGGCAACCGCCATTGACTTGGCAGGTCGTGATGTGTTCGAAGCCGTACAGATGAGTGTGAATCCGAAAGTGATCGACACGCCTCCGGTAACGGCTGTTGCTAAAGACGGTATTCAGTTGATTGCCAAGGCACGTGTGACGGTTCGTGCGAACATCAAACAGTTGGTTGGTGGTGCAGGTGAAGACACCATCTTGGCGCGTGTCGGCGAAGGTATCGTCAGCTCGATCGGTAGTGCAGAGAGTCACAAGCAAGTGCTCGAAAACCCCGATTCCATCAGTAAATTAGTGCTGTCCAAAGGGCTGGATGACGGTACGGCATTTGAGATTCTGTCTATCGATATCGCGGATATTGATGTAGGTAAGAACATCGGTGCCCAATTGCAGATGGACCAAGCGGAAGCCGATAAGAATATCGCGCAGGCGAAAGCCGAAGAGCGTCGTTCGATGGCGATTGCTTCCGAGCAGGAGATGAAAGCGAAAGCACAAGAGGCTCGTGCAAAAGTGATCGAAGCGGAAGCACTGGTTCCACAAGCGATGGCTGAAGCGTTCCGTAACGGTAACCTCGGTATCATGGATTACTACCGCATGCAGAATATGCAGGCAGATACCGCCATGCGTGAGAATATCGCCGGATCAGAGAAGAAGGGGAAGAAATAGGTGAAAGGTGAAAGGTGAAAGGTGAAAGTTGAGGGTTGCACTTCTTCAATATTCTATTGAGTGGGCGAATCCGCAGGCGAATGTAGGATTGCTGGACGAACGGTTGAGAGCGATCGCCGGACAAGCCGATATCGCGGTGGTACCGGAGATGTTCAGTACCGGATTCTGTCCCGACCGACCGGGTCTGGCGGAACCCTGGGGCGGACCTACTTGTCAAGCCCTGCAACGTATGGCGGATGAGTACGACATCGCTATCATCGGTTCGCTGATGGTTCGAGTGAACGGTGAGGGGTTAGCGGTTAGCGAACTAAGGAACCGTGGGTTTATGTTCCGTCCGCACGACGTACCGTTGCATTACGACAAGCATCATCTGTATGCCAGCGGAGGGGAGGCTGAGTTCTTCACACCGGGTAACGAACGGGTGATCTGGGAATACCGGGGCGTGAAGATACGGTTGGCTGTATGTTATGACTTACGCTTCCCGGTTTGGTTACGGCAAGACAAGACGAACCTGTATGATCTCTTCGTTTGCGTAGCCTGCTGGCCTACTGTTCGCATCCAATACTGGGACGCACTCATCCAGGCACGCGCAGCGGAGAACCACTGTTTTGCCGTGGCGGTGAACATGGTAGGAACAGACGGACTGCAGATGGATTATAACGGTCATTCAGTAGCCTACGACACCTGGTTACACGACTTGGCAGGCTTTGAGGACTACGAAGAAGGAACCCGTATCGTCGATTTCTCCATAGAGAAACTGCGCCATTTCCGGGAGGTTTTACCGCAATGGAAAGAAGGAGATGAGTTTTCAATTGAAGATTGAAGATTTTAAATTGAAGATTGAATTTTGGAGATTAATTGGAAAATAAAAGAGTTAACGCTTGAGGAGCAGGCAGCTGCCGAGCGGTTGAGTACCGAACTGGAGATCAGTCCGGTGGCCGGTCGTCTGTTGGCAGGCAGGGGTATCCGTACCGCTGCGGAGGCGCGCGCATATATACGCCCGTCTTTAGATAGTCTGCATGATCCCTTCCTGATGCGGGACATGGGAGCCGCCGTTGATCGTCTCTGCCGAGCCATCGACACCAATGAGCGTATCATGGTCTATGGGGACTACGATGTGGACGGTACCACAGCGGTTGCGCTGATGTACTCGTTCCTGCGTACCCAGACGGATAATCTGATCTACTATATCCCGGACCGATACACCGAAGGGTACGGCATCTCCACCAAGGGTATTGACACCGCCGAAGAGAAAGGGTGCAGTCTGGTTATCGCACTCGACTGCGGTATCAAAGCAGTGGATAAAATCGCTTATGCCAATAGCAAACATATCGATTTCATCGTATGTGACCACCATACGCCGGGCGATGTCATCCCCGATGCGGTAGCGGTACTGAACATGAAACGGTCCGATTGCCTCTACCCCTTCAAAGAACTGAGCGGATGCGGTGTAGGGTTTAAGTTGGTGCAAGCCTATGCCCAACGACGCCTGTTGGACAAACAGACCATCTATCGGTTGTTACCGCTGCTCGCCATGTCCATCGCCAGCGATATCGTACCGGTGACAGGCGAGAACCGTATCCTGGCTTTCTACGGACTGCGTGCTATCAATACGCAACCGTCCGTCGGGCTGCAAGCCATCATGAAAGTGGCAGGAATCGAAGGCAAGACCATCACCATCAGTGACCTCGTCTATAAGATCGGTCCGCGTATCAATGCAGCGGGACGTATCAAGAGCGGAGCGGAAGCCGTTCGGCTGCTCATCACCGACGATGCAGAAGCCGCTTTGCGCTTTGCGCAAGATATCGATTCGTATAACCAGGACCGCCGGGATTTTGATTCGAAGACCACTGACGAAGCTTTGGAGCAGTTGGCACAGGATCCGCATAACGCAGAGCGGTTCACGACCGTGGTCTTCTCTCCGGAATGGCATAAAGGGGTCGTAGGTATCGCAGCCAGCCGGTTGACGGAGACTTGGTACCGACCGACTATCGTACTGACGGCAGGGGATGATGACATCATCAGCGGTAGTGCCCGTTCGGTAAGTGATTTCGATATCTACACCGCCATCGATTCGTGTCGGGACCTGCTGACGAATTTCGGAGGACATAAGTTCGCTGCCGGACTGAGTATGCACAAAGCGGACCTGCCGGAGTTCAAACGGCGTTTTGAGGAGTATGTGGCAACCCATATCACACCGGAGCAACAGAGACCGACGCTGGACATCGAGACCGAAGTGGAGTTGAGCGATATGAACTGGAAGATGTATAAGATCTTACAGTGTCTGGAACCTTTCGGTCCGGGTAACGAACGACCGCTCTTCCTTTGCCGGCATCTGATCAATAACCGCAACACACGTGCTGTGAGTGACGGACGACATCTGCACTTGGACCTGACCGACTGTGTGGTGGCGATGGACGGTATCGCCTTCGGACAAGGAGACAAAGCCACCCATCTGCAGAACGGCAAGAGTATCGATATATGCTTCTATCTGGAGGAGAACTCCTATCGGGGCAAAACGACCCTGCAGATGAATGCGCAGGATATCAAATTAGTTGAAAGTTGAAAGTTTAAAGTTGAAAGTTGAAAGATATATGTTCTCAGAACGTGACACCAAAGGACCGGTATTACGGAAAGGTTCCATTGAAGTGGTATGCGGATCGATGTTCAGCGGTAAGACCGAGGAACTCATTCGCCGCATGAAACGCGCTAAGTTTGCCAAACTGCGTGTAGAGATCTACAAACCGGCTATCGACGTACGGTACAGCGAAGAAGATGTCGTTTCGCATGACCGTAACGTCATCCAATCCACACCGGTGGACAGCAGTCAGAATATCCTGCTGATGGTAGATGACATCGATGTGGTAGGTATCGACGAGGCGCAGTTCTTCGATATGGGTATCGTCGATGTATGCCGTCAACTGGCAGACCGCGGTATCCGTGTCATCTGTGCAGGTCTGGATATGGACTTCAAAGGCATACCGTTCGGTCCGATGCCGGCTTTGATGGCGATCGCCGATGATGTCTATAAGACCCATGCTATCTGCGTACATTGCGGAGACTTGGCGTGGGTAAGCCATCGTCTCGTTGCTTCCGACAAACGGGTGCTGCTCGGTGAAACCGACAGTTACGAACCGCTCTGCCGCGAATGCTATAACAAAGCCATAGCGAGTGAGGCTTGTTGATATCATATTACCTTTAGCCATCCGGGATTGTTATACCTATAGCGTCCCGGATAGTTTGTCTATGCCCGTACCGGGAACGCGTGTAGTAGTACCGCTGATGAAAAAAGAGGTACGGGGTATCGTTTTGCGGGAACATACCGAACCCGTCGAAGAGAGCCTGCTTAGCAAGATACGCCCTATCCTGTCGGTTAGTGAGACCGCTCCGGCGGTATCGAAAGAACAACTGGCATTATGGGAATGGATGAGTGGGTATTATCTATGTAGTTTAGGCGAAGTGATGTCCGCGGCGCTACCGAATGGTTTGGACAAGCGATTACTGAACCCGCCTAAACGGTCCCGTAATGTACTCAAACACTATACGGGTCCCATCGAACCTGCCCATACACTCTCTGCTGCGCAACAGAAAGCAGCCGATGAAATCGGGACTTTTTGGTCCGAAGGGAAGGATATCGTCCTCTTACACGGCGTCACGTCCAGCGGTAAGACAGATATCTATATCCATCTGATAGAAGCCCAACTGGCGGCAGGAAAGAATGTGTTGTACTTGGTACCGGAGATAGCCTTGACGACCCAACTGACCTCCCGTCTGCAGGCGGTGTTCGGAGACCGGTTACTCGTCTATCATAGCCGTCTCACCGATGCCGAACGGGAACAGCGGTACAAACAGATTAGTGAAGAGGGATTAGGGATTAGAGAAAACTTCGTAGTCATCGGGGCACGGAGTGCGATCTTCTTGCCGATACCGGATATTGGACTGGTCATCGTAGATGAGGAGCATGACCCCAGTTATAAGCAGGCAGAACCGGCACCGCGTTACCATGCACGCGCAGCGGCTATCATGTTGGCGCAAACGCATCGGGCGAAAGTGCTGTTGGGTTCCGCAACTCCTTCGGTGGAATCGTACCATTTGGCACAAAAAGGAGTGTACGGACTGGTGACCATCACGGAGCGATTCGGCGGTATGGAATTACCGCAGATACGTCTGATGGACCTCCGACGGCAGTATGAACGCAAAGAGATGTACGGTCATTTCAGTGACCCCTTGGTAGATACCATTCGGCAGTGTCTGGCGGACCACAAACAGGTCATCCTCTTCCAGAACCGCCGAGGGTATGCACCGCAACTCCAATGTATGCAATGCGGTCAACCGCCTCGATGCGTACAATGCGACGTGCCGATGACGATGCATAAGCAGGCGAATGAGATGAGGTGCCATTACTGCGGATACAAAGCCCCGATACCGGCTGTATGCCCTGCCTGCGGAGGAGAACTGAAAGCCATCGGTTTGGGTACGGAACGTATCGAAGATGAGATACAGACGCTTTTTCCTCAAGCAAAGGTACTGCGGATGGACCTGGACACGACCCGAAACAAAGATGCATACCAAGATATCATCAATGCGTTCGCCAACCATGAATGCGACATCTTGGTAGGTACCCAGATGGTGACGAAAGGTTTGCATTTCGATGACGTCCGTCTGGTGGCTGTACTGAACGCTGACCCTCTGTTTAACCAACCTGACTTCCGGGCGTACGAACGGGCGTTCCAGTTATTGGAACAGGTGGCAGGTAGAGCGGGGCGCAAAGGCACCCAAGGAGAAGTGATGATTCAGACCTTCGACCCGACCAATGCCGTACTGGCGATGGTGAAGCAACATGACTATAGTGCCCTGTACGAACAGCAGATCACGGAACGAAAAGCCTTCCATTATCCCCCATTTCATCGGATTATCCGGTTACAGATGCGGGATCATAACAGCGTACGTGTCCATACGGCGACCACGCAGTTACAGCAGTACCTCACCCGTATCTTCGGTACGCGTGTGTCTGCTGTCATCATCCCCTCTGTCGAACGGGTGCAAGCTTATACGATTAGGGAGTTGACGCTGCGTATCGAAGCGGGCGCGAACATAAAAGAGGCCAAAAGGCGGTTGAAAGAAGCCATTGACCATGTATGGGCAATAGGACAAAATAAGAACGTGAAGCTAATTATAGATGTAGATCCTATATGATAGAAGAATCGAAACGCCGGGTGGCGTATATCAATGAGATGATCGAGAGCGGTCATGCCGCTCAGTTAGTAGCAGAAGGAGAGAACTACCACGCAGAGCAGCTCGCGCGTATCGCGCGATATATATGTTCGCGCGCAGGCGTACGCGTAGTGCTGATTGCCGGACCTTCCTCCAGCGGTAAGACCAGTACGAGTCACCGCCTGTGCTTGGAACTGTTGGCACAAGGACGTCAACCGGTTGCCTTGTCTTTGGATAACTGGTATGTGGACGGAAGCCTGACACCGCGTAAAGAGGATGGCAGCAAGGACTATGAGTCCGTCTATGCTTTGGATATCAAACAACTGGAAGAGGACCTGAAGGCACTCATTGCCGGTAAAGAGATCGCACTGCCTACTTTCAACTTCGCGGAAGAGAAACGGGAGTACCAAGGGGAGACCTTGAGGCTGGAACCCGAATCGATATTGGTGATCGAAGGTATCCATGCGCTGAATCCGATTCTGACCGAACATATCGATGCGGACTGCAAGTATAAGATCTACGCCGCTCCTATGAGTCCCGTTTCGCTGGATGGCGAACGCTGGATTCCTACCTACGTACACCGTCTGCTGCGTCGTATGAGCAGGGATCTGCGTACACGCGGTAAGAGTCCGCAGATGACGATTGCCACATGGCCGTCCGTACGGGAAGGGGAAGAGAAATGGATTGAACCCTTCCGCAACGAAGCGGACGCCGAGTTCGATACCTCGATGCTCTATGAACTGCCGGCAATACGCTATACGGTGGAGACGGCTCTGCAAACGGTACCGGCAGTAGCGGAAGAATACAAGGTGGCGGAACAACTGCTGTACTACCTCAGTTTCTTCGAAGGCTTGCAGGCATCCTTCATCCCTCGAACGTCCATTTTACGGGAGTTTATAGGCGGTAGTCAGTTCAATGTAGGCTAAATTTGCGCTTTTTTTGAAAAAAAATGCAAAATTATTTGGTCAATTCAAAAAAAAGCAGTACCTTTGCACCCGCTTTCGTGAGAATCGAGAAAATTTGCGCAAGCAAATAATCGAGGTGAGCGAAGCGAATCCGAGAAGTAGCGCAGTTGGTAGCGCACTACGTTCGGGACGTAGGGGTCGGGTGTTCGAGTCACCTCTTCTCGACCAAATCAAGCATTCATCATTTGATGGGTGCTTGATTTGCATTAGTGGCTACAGCTGACTCCTAACGGCACGAACGTCACCTTTTATTCCTTATCTTCGTGTTGCTGGGCTTCGTCGAACTTCGCCTTCATGGTCGGGTTGCCGTACGTGAGGCGTTTGACAGTTACCTCTTGCAGTTTCTTATCGGCAGCGTTGAGGTTGTCGCCGGACTTGATTAAGTTCTCCCGTACCTTGGTCAGATGGGCTATCGTCTTATCGATCTCATCGATGGCATCGGAGAAACGATCGTTCGCCAGCCGCACATTACGGGTGAAACCGTCTTTGAAGGCAGCCAGTTTCTCTTCGAAGTTCGTGACGTCTATCTGTTGCCGTTTGATGAGCGCCAGTTCGCGTTTGGCTTCGACGGTCTTACGGCTGGTCTGGCATAGCAGCGTGATCAGCGGAACGAAGAACTGCGGACGGATGACGTACATCTTCTCATACCGATGGGTCATATCGACGATACCGCCGTTATAGAGTTCACTCTCCGGTTCGAGCATCGAAACGAGCACGGCATACTCGCAGTTTTTCTTCTTACGGTCGGCATCCAACTTAGCCAGGAAATCTTCGTTCTTATGCTTGGTCGCCGTCTCGTCGTTCTCATTCTTCATCTCGAACATGATGGAGATATACTCCACTCCGTCCTCCGAGCTGTCCCGGAAGACGAAATCGCCTTTGGTTCCTTCCACCACCTCATTGTCTTTTTCAAAATACGCATTGGGGAAGAGGGGTCTGATGCGCGCGAACTCGGTCGCACAGTGTTGCTCCAAGGTCTCTCCTACCATCTTGGTCGATAACCGTAGTTTGAGATCTTTGTAATACGCAATCTGCTCTTGTGCGGATTTGAGTTGTGCATCCATCTGCGTACGAACGGAAGCCAGTTCCTGCTCCTTACGCATATATGCCTCCGTAGCCTGCTGACGCACTTGGGCAACCGCCAGTTGCTTGTTCTGCTCCGCTTGCTGGAGTTGTGCCTGCAGACTCTGCAGTTGGATCTGCATCTGCGCCTGTGCCGCTTTCTGTTCAGCGGCAAGACGAGCCTGCTCCGCCTGTTGCTGCGCTTGACGGTTCTGCTCTATCTCATGCAAACGATGCGCGAGTTCGGATTCAAACTCGCTATTCTTCACCTGATTGAGCAATAAGGCATAATCCGCCTCATCGACGGAGAACGTACAACCGCATTGGGGGCATTTGAGTTCTTTCATAGATTCGCAGATTTAAGGTCGTTCATCATCCGCGTCCATGTCCAGATAATTGCCATAGGTGATCACGTTCCTGTGGGTGAGGATCATCATCTGAATCACGACGGCAGGCAGGATGGCTATCCATGTAGGAAAGAGCGTCGCATAATAATTACTGATCTCCATGGCATAATGGACGCCCACCAAGTAATAGGCAGCCGATGCACCTATCGTGAAGAAACAAGCCACGATACGTGCCTGCGTGTGGTAGAAACAGAGAAAACAGGCAATACTACCTAACAGCATCGCTATATAGCACCAATGGAGTCCTTGCACCGAGATGACATCGTTCACATGCACCAGACCATTCTCCAACTCGGTCTGATAGACGATGAACTTATGCTGATCCATCTCGAAGCTACGCATATAGATGATACCTCTGTCCTCTTGGAAGGAGAACAGCGGACCGATTGTCAATAATGCCGTTGCCGTAATGGCAACCGCCATGTACACCCAACGGCGATACATGGCGGTTATCCGTGAATTATCCTCTGTTGCCATGACTGTGAGGAAAAGGCTGATTAGAGTTGAGGACCTGCAGCAACGAGGGCCTTACCTGCTTCGTTCGACGTGTATTTGTCGAAGTTCTTGATGAAGCGGGCAGCGAGGTCTTTTGCTTTCTCTTCCCACTGAGCAGCGTCAGCGTAGGTGTCACGCGGATCCAAAATAGCAGGATCAACACCCGGCAGAGCAGTCGGTACTTCGAAGTTGAAGTACGGGATCTTCTTGGTCGGAGCGTTCAGGATGTCGCCACCGAGGATAGCATCAATGATACCACGGGTGTCGCGGATCGAGATACGCTTGCCCGTACCGTTCCAACCGGTGTTAACGAGGTAAGCCTTCGCACCGGATTTCTCCATCTTCTTAACAAGCTCCTCTGCATATTTGGTCGGATGCAACTCCAAGAATGCCTGACCGAAGCAAGCGGAGAAGGTCGGAGTCGGCTCGGTGATACCGCGCTCTGTACCTGCCAACTTAGCCGTGAAACCGCTCAGGAAGTAGTACTTGGTCTGCTCCGGAGTCAGGATCGATACAGGAGGCAGTACGCCGAAAGCGTCAGCGCTCAGGAAGATTACGTTCTTAGCTGCCGGACCTGCAGAGATCGGGCGAACGATCTTCTCGATATGGTTGATCGGATAGCTTACACGGGTGTTCTCGGTTACGCTCTTGTCCGCGAAATCAATCTTGCCGTTCTCGTCAACAGTTACGTTCTCGAGGAGGGCGTTACGACGGATAGCAGCGTAGATGTCCGGCTCGCTCTCTTTGTCCAGGTTGATAACCTTTGCGTAGCAACCGCCCTCGAAGTTGAACACACCTTGGTCGTCCCATCCATGCTCGTCGTCACCGATAAGCAGACGTTTCGGGTCGGTGGACAGAGTGGTCTTACCGGTACCGGACAGACCGAAGAAGATAGCGGTGTTCTTGCCTTCCATGTCGGTGTTAGCCGAGCAGTGCATCGAAGCGATACCCTTCAGCGGCAGGTAGTAGTTCATCATGGAGAACATACCTTTCTTCATCTCACCGCCATACCAGGTGTTGAGAATAACCTGCTCACGGCTCGTGGTGTTGAAGGCAACGCAAGTCTCGCTGTTCAGACCCAACTCTTTGTAGTTCTCAACCTTAGCCAACGATGCGTTGTAGATCACGAAGTCCGGCTCGAAGTTAGCCAACTCCTCTTCGCTCGGCTGGATGAACATGTTCTTCACAAAGTGTGCCTGCCATGCTACCTCCACGATGAAACGAACCGCCATGCGGGTGTCTTTGTTTGCACCGCAGAATGCGTCAACAACGTACAGGTTCTTGCCGCTCAGCTCTTTGATAGCGAGCTCTTTTACTTTTGCCCAAACGTCCTCTGACATCGGGTGGTTGTCGTTCTTATAACCCTCGGTGGTCCACCAAACGGTGTCCTTCGAGTTCTGGTCCATCACGATGTATTTGTCCTTCGGCGAACGGCCGGTGTAGATACCGGTCATCACATTTACTGCGTTGAGCTCGGTGTTCTGACCTTTTGCATAACCGGTCAACTCCGGCTTGGTCTCCTCTGCGAACAGATACTCGTACGACGGGTTGTGTGCGATAACGGTCGCACCCTTGATACCATACTTGGTAAGATCTAACTCTTTCATAATGCTATATTGTTTGATTTTGTTTGACGTTGTTTGATATCGTTTGACAGGTTTGATTTTGTTTGACGTTGTTTGATTTTGTTTGACGTTGTTTGATATCGTTTGACAGGTTTGTTTTTAAACCGGCTGCAAAATTACAAAAAAATAATGACATACACAAGAGTGTATGCCATTTTTTGTAAAAATTTATACATTTTTAACTGCATTTCGCCTTTTTCGATACATTCGGAAGAGGAATAAGGCGGCGAAGAGCAGTAAGACAAGGGGTTCGCCGACAGGGGTATTCACCTGTCCTAATTCGTCGTCATCGGGTTCATCATCCCAGGAACCGGTTCGACGTGGTCCAATCGGCGCGTAGGTAGGCGAACTGAGTCCGGGTTGATAGACCGTTGTATGCATCGTCGGTGTGTATGACGAAGTGGAACGGAACTGGTAATTGAGTTGCCTATCCGAACTAAAGGTAGGCGTCGCGCTCCAGGACGCAGGCAGCTTGGCTTGCTGGTACGCCAAAGCGGGGGAACCTATCGCTCCCAACATAACTAACCATAAGGTTATCAGCCATTTACATATGCAACAACTTTTCTGCATTCTTACTTCACTCTTTGTCCAAACATCGTATAAACATGGCCATTACGGATGATCAGCACTTGGTCATTCCAAATAATCTTAACCGCCTGTTCGTCATCTATCGGATAGTACTCCAGCTCAGTCGTGATCGGTTCGTCCGGATCGTTCGGTCTATAACCCGGACGGCGGATATAGTAACGCCGTTCGTGGCTATGAGTCGGTGTTTCAATCGTCAGGTAGATACCATCCACAATCAGTCGCTCCGTATCGGTCTGCTCATCATACAGAACCAGTTGTCCGTCGATATGATTAACACCTGTGAACCACAGGTAAGTCACCGGATCATACGGCATATCACTGATATAGAAGGATATCGGGATATTGATCACTTCGTCCCGAAGGTCGATACTCAATCCGTAAGTTCCTTCCGACGCGTACAGGTTAAACGGCGTAGCCGGTGCGTTGGTATTGGAGTAGTTATCGATATTGATGGTCGTCAAGATCGCATCTTCTCCTTCGCGTATGGTGTTATGGTATCCTTGTCCGATCAGCAGACGGGAAGTGCACCGCGGTGAGCAGGGGTTCTTGGCGGTAACGGTCATGATACCTCGCGTCAACCCCGAAGCACTGACGCGACGCGGAGCGGAAGCAGGTCGGCTGACAGGGCTTGTTACCACACGGCTCGTATTGAGTCTCAAGGTGAGCGAAGTAGCTGCGTCTTTCTTGAGCACGATCGCACGCATTGGTGGCAGATAGCGTAGCGGATTGGTGATGACGTTATCCGTAGCCTCTGCTGCCGCTCGGCTTACCGATGTATACAAACTCGCACCCGATGGACGCTCATCCATGAAATCAAATCGTCTCCTCAGGCTGTTATCATCGATGAAGCCCCAGATATCGATATAAGCCATGGTCGGGTTTCCAAAGACAAATACGGTGTCGCTGATAGGATTGCCTTGCTCGTCATTACCGTTTGTCAAGGTATATTCCGCATACGCTCCGTCCGGATAGAAAGCCAATTTACCGGCTTCACCGTTGCCCACTTCAACGGAGTTACGGAAAGTCTGCAGGTTCGGCTCATAAAGGTCATACAATTTCTCGCCGTACGTACCATAATAATAGTATATGTTATCCTCTTTGGGCAGACGAACAACGGCATCCTTCTCGGATTTGGTACGGGAATAGATGGCGAGACCTTGTCCTTCTTTGAGCGGAAGTTTCAGGGCATTCGTCACTTTGGACCAGTCGGCAGAAGCGGTGCGAGTAGAGTCAGGGCCGGATTGATTGATTTTCTTGGTCTCGGTGTTATAGACGGAGAGCCAGAAGGAGGCATTGCCGGTTTTGTACGAACGCCCTGCAGCATCGAACTCACCTACTTCCCACAGCGAAGTCGTTCCGTTGTTATCCGCGTCTGCCATGAACAGGTCACCGCTAATCATACCCTTCACCGGTGCCGTACGGAACGCCCATTTCTTATTCGGCAGTTTCATATCGACTACCACATCGGAGTAGTT
This sequence comes from uncultured Bacteroidales bacterium, assembly GCA_902774185.1. GTDB lineage: Bacteria > Bacteroidota > Bacteroidia > Bacteroidales > Paludibacteraceae > Colicola. The sequence goes on from CACYHE010000020.1 coordinate 17,910, forward strand.
CATATACTGCTGGTTTCCGATTGCAGCATCCGGCAGAAAGCGGATGGTGTTGCATTGGTTATACTGGAAGCCCACCTGTTTCACGGAATCGTAGGTAGCCGGTTCGGTCAAGTTAGGCAGTTCCGGATAAGGCCTGCCGTCTGTCATGGCAGGGATGATGATCGATGTAGTGGATAGCGGTGCGAAGCGGGCCGTGGCATGCATAGGCCGGTTGTATTGGTCAATACCCATCCAGTTGCCGTGTTTGTTCCATTGTGAACCGATCGAGTCTTGCGGATCCCAACGCAGGTAATCCGGTACGACAGCAAGAGTGAACGGCACGGTTCCTACCTTACAACCTCCGTCTAAGGTATCCTTGCCGAGGATCGTCTGCAAATCAATAGCAAATGTATAGTTATAGCCTTGCTTCATCGTATAGTTGTTGCTACTTGCGGGCCGCAGGGTGATATAGTGTCCCTTCAAGTAGTACTCCGTTTGCGGATAGTCCAAATCGGGTACCAAGTCCAGCTTATGGAATCCTTCTTGGAAATCAGGATCATCGGTCGAACTGAGCTTGACGGAAGCGATTCCAATTCTTTCCATGATCGAGTCCACCTTGAGCGTGAACTCGTTGTTGGCACTCATCCTATCGGCCAGTACTACTACCGGCAGTTCCATCTCGCTCGAGTCGCGGTTCAGTCCGCCTACGATGAGGGGTATGGCGGAGCTTGACTGTGGTTTGAGCTTGATCAGCATCGGCATCGGACAAACGTCCACGCTCGAGTGCTGCTTCGTATCGGTACCCGTACCCAATATCGGGAAGATGACATACTGCACCGAATCGCCTGCATAGACGCTGGCAGTTATGATCGGCTTGTAGAGCGTCAGGAAACCTTTGTCCACAAGGTCGGCAAGGATATCATACGGATGAGCCGTGGTATCCAATGTCACACTCTGGGCTTCTTTGATACGCTGCATCTCATTACGGCTGACGGCGGCCAGGTTCGGTGCGAACTGGTTCTTATTCTCTGTGCCCGGAGGATAGCAACGCAGGATGTCTTTCACTACCTTCACGATGTCGCTGTACTTATAGCCGTAGCGCGCCTTAGGCGAACCGGTCATATCGGCTGTGTCGCCATATAGCAACCAGTCGTTAACGCAGGTTCCATTGAGGCTGATTGGCGCGACACTATCCAGATAGAGCGAACCCTTCACGCGCAAACCGATATCATAGGTCGAGTTGGCGCATAGGTCGGTCGACTCGTTCGCGGGTTGCTCCTCACCGTTGAGTTCGAGCACCATTTGGTTGCTTACCTGCAGGTGGTGGGTCATACCGCACAGACTGCTGAGCATGTCTTTATAGTTGCCCGACATATGTACGGTAAAGGTATCGATGGCATTCACAAAAGCGTTATGTACCACGTACTTGACAGGGCGTATATCTCCCTCCAATATTTCGTAAATATAGCCTTCTTTAAATACGCCGCGCGAGACCTCGAATGTATCAATCAGTTGGTTCATGTTGACGAAGATCGAATCCGGATCCGTCGGTTCATAGGTCTTACCCGGGATATAGAGATTACCGCAGATGGTATCGTTATGGATTTCTTCATCCAGATAGTGATCAATCATCGGTACGAACGTGACAACATGATCCTTGTTGACGCTCTTGAGGGTATAACATACGGTGGTGTCGTTGTAGCCATCACCTACGATACCTTGATAGTCCACACGCAAGATGACATGCGACGGGAGTTCCTCATCTGCTTTCTCCTTACATGCCGTATTGGCCTGATAGGCGATCAACGGCGGCTTGGTAGCGAAGATACACATATCATCGATGATGAAGTCGTTTCCGTCCCAGTCGGACGACACGTTGTAGATGCGTACGCGGAAGTGTTGGTAGTCGATATTCTCGTCAAAGACGATCGGGAAGTATATCTGGCTCCACTGACTCGAGGGCTTGATACCTCCCGTGGTATAAGAGGTGATATCATCCCAATCGGTTCCGTTGACCGATCCTTGCACGCTAAAGGTGAAGTTCGGGTCCGCCTTGCCGTTCTGGCTACTGGGGTTGCACACATAGCCGGAGAAGAACATCTTCTGTCCGGAGCATAGATGCGTCTCCAAAGAGAGTGCGGCTACCTGACCGGACGACGACATACCGTCGCAGTAGATCATGTATCCGTTGGAGGCTCCTCCGTGTTGCTCCATCGGACGCCAATAGGACGTCACATCATCTCCCCAATGGTCTGCTGTCGGGATGCGGTTGATCAGACCGTACTCACCATGGTTCGGGAAGTCAGAGTGGACGTGCAGTCGGTTGTGGGGCAGGTCGGGTGTCTCGGGATACGTATAGCCGTACGAAGCATCCGCCCACGGCAGCGGGTGAGGATAGATCGTATATTCGGGTCCCGGCCTGTTGTAGTCGAAATTCAGCCGCTCCAGCACTTCGTAGTGCTGCTCTATATCGTCGTTGGTGATCAAGGCTTTGACATTACCTGCCTTATCTTTCGTCTCCGCCAACGGACCGTACTTGCCGGGCTTGTGATATATCAGCTTATAGCGGCAGATATTGAACATATACTTACCATCCGCCGGTTCTTCATCATCGGGGTCTAATTCTGTACCGGCATGGGGACTACTCTTACTCTGCGCGCGCAAACAATAATATACGGTGTCAAACTCCTGCCCGTTGGTGATGTTTTCCTTCTTCGGTACTTTCAGGAAGTCGTCGCTCACGGTTGTCGGGTGGTTGCATATGGTGTATTTTTGGGTCTTGGGGTTGTAGGTGTACCATTGGCAGGTAGCATCCCAACCGCCGCACCAGATCATCGTATCCTTGCGCTCAGCGTTCCAACCGAAGTCGGACCAGTGATCATCGCGCATATAGTAACCTAATAGCGACTCCGACTGTTTCGTTGTTTGCAGGTGCTCGAGGATGTAACGTTGCTCGGTGGAGAGCAGCAGTTCGTTGCCCAGCGGAGCCATCATGACATGATCCTCCATGTATTTCTCGTTCGCCAAGGGGAAGACCTTATCGATATGCTCTCCTTCTCCTTCAGGAATTTTAGTCTTGAAGCCATCCAGACGCGCTGCCATCTCCGTCCATGGGCGCAACTCAAAGACCTCACGCAGCGAGAGCGTCGGTTCGGGGATGCGCTGCATGGTGTCCATCATCGCGGTATCCACCTGGTTCTTGTACCTCAAGGACATAGGCAGGTTGTCGTAGTAGTTACTGATCTCAGCCGCATAGGTTACCGTCGGTTTGCTTGCATCTGGTACGCCGTATGTTGTGATCGGCGGTGCTACACGCGCAACCTTGACAGGAGGATTTTTCTTGTTGTCGTTATATTCTGCTGCTTTGTAATGGAAGACGGTATAGCGACCCATGGTCACCAGTTTCTTGCCTTTGCTATGATCGGCTTCATCTACCCACACCGAGTCACCGATGATACGGAACGGGAAGTTATAGGAGCCGCTCTTTCCGGAACCTGTATTACTCGGCTGTTTACGCCAGCTCTCTTCCGGTATATCCGAGTCGCCTATCTCGCCTGCGCCCTCACGGAACCAGCGCCACCAACCGAAGAAGTGGCTGTCGCGAATCGGCAACTCCACATCCTGGTCGGGATAGTAGTAGAGGATTCGTTTGTTCTCGTGTACCTGCTGCATACCGTCGGCTCGTAGCGGATCGCCTGAAGCACCGGGAGAGTGAACCAGGTGCTGGTTGTTGGCATACTGGAAATAACTGGGTTGGGATACGGTCAACTGTTCGGTGACGACATACATCTTACTATCTATCATAACGATATAGAAGATGCGTATATACGCCATACGCGGCGTACGGATACCGCTCTGCGTACATTCTACCGTGATGGAGGTTTTTCCCTTGCCGTCCACCGGGATGCGACACCAACTCGGCGTATTACCGAATTCGTCCAAGAGTATTACCTCTGCCATGGCCGTACTGCTCAAATCCATACGGCCGGATACCGTTACGTCCTTTTCTTCCTTATCCAGCACCTCTATCGTCATGTTCGCTACGTCCAGCACGTGACGACCTGTGTGATTCGCTGTACCGAGGTTGAAGGTATAGGATACCGGATCGGTGATCGTATTGGGGAAGGTATGGTTGTAGGCATCGTCGCCAATGACACATACGAGCGAGTCGTAGTTCGCTTCGTGGTAGGTCTTACGGATCAGCGGTATCTTCAGATCCGCATCGCTTACGGACCGGAACTTGCTCCAGTCGCCCTTGAAACGATATGCCGGCGCACCTTCCCGTAACGAGAGGGTAACCTGCAGCGTATCGACGATATTGACGTACTTGCCGTCTATTGCTACATTCCTCGGGCTGGTTGGACGTTCCGAAGTGGAAACGGTGCTTCCCGTAAGACGGATGCCGCTCGTCGCAGGGCTTGGGGTGGATCCGCTATCGAACGTACGTTTGTCGGTGATGAGGCTGAAGGTCTGATTGGTTTTCCATTCACCATCTCTGCTCATCAGGTTAGACATGTCGGTCTCCTGTTCGCGACAGCAATAAACCACGCTGCTACCCACCAACATCGAGTATTCCTTATACGCCTTGTAGGGCACCTGGATAGCTACCGACATGTCGGTGTTGTAATCGAAGATGACTGTATCGCGGTCGGGATAAGCACCGTTGTTGAGCAGGCTGTACTCTTGCTGCAGATAGCTCCATGAGAAAACGGAAGCATCAGCAGAATCAGCCACCAGTACCAGTTCGGCTCCATCACCGCCTGTCAGCCTGAATTTCAACCATTTATCAGCGCCATACTGGAGCTTCACCAGCTCCTCTTCGTTGGCATTGTCGTTGGTTAAAACATCCACGTAATGGTAGGTCAGCAGAGACGAGTCGCTTGCATGAACGCCGCCCTCGTCACCAACCTCATCTCCAAGCATCTTGAAATAGCGGTTTACATAATACTCCGTCTTCAGCGCCAGTTGATTTGAATTCTCCGGGTTGTAGATGAAGCGCCACGGGGTGATATATTGCTTGTCGCTGTTGGTGGCATTGGCCGAACCTTTGATGAGCGGCGTATTGGATGTTCCCTCTTTATAGAGCATTCCGTCCTTGAGTGCAAATTGGCGGAAGATCAATCCGCCGGTACCCGCCATGATATAGTAGCGCTTTTTGCCGCTCTCTACCGACCAGATCAGTTCGTCGCCTTCCAGCGAGGTCTGTACCAGCGGCACACGTGCAGTCACGGGATATTCTTTGCCACCGTAGGTCACATTCATGGAGATAATCAAGGTATCATGGTTATCGACCTCTTTGTTCACCGCTTTCGTGGCGAGCGTGACGTGCTGATTCACCGCTTCGGGGACGTTGAAATAGGTTCCTTCCGAACTGAAGCGACATACGCCCGGACCGAGAGCCAGACTCGATGTTATGTCTTCGGAGTCAATAATCTCTTCTTCACCTATCGGATTACCGTTCACGTCAACCAATCGATGCGCGGTCACGTTCGCTAACGTGAAGTTAATCACCTGACTGTTGCCCGCCAGCGGGTTGAAGATATAGGACTTGAATTCGGGCTTCAGTACCAGATGGGTGATCGTTTCCCCGTAGTGATAGGTCTTCGTACGCACGATCACATCGCGGGTACGAACCGAACCGTCTCCATTGACCTTCAGACCCGCGGCACCCTTCTTCCAACGGCCGTAGTACTGTTTGATCTTACTGATACCGCCATGACTCATCGTGATACGGAAGGTATCAACGATATCGATGTAATTGCCTTCCCCATCCTTCACATCGATCGGACTATTGAGACCGCTAACGATATCGTTGTGCCAGTGGTTGGAGGTCGTTACATGCGTCGCACGGTCTTCTTCCGCTACAGCGCTCACACGACTGTCACGAATGAACTCAAAATCCTGCGACACACGGAAGTTCTTATCCAGATACAGGTTGTTCGGGTCTTTGATGATATCGGGGGCCGGGTGGAAATAGACCGTGTCGTTGCCCACCTTCGTTACCGCCAGCAGTTGCTTACCGATCATGGATGTCCATACCTGTTCGCGCGAATGCTCGCCGTTATGATAAGCAAACTCAATCGTATCGCGCCAAGTCCTCGTCGTATCCGGCAGCACCACATAGTGCTCATCTGCCACGCGGACACGCGAGATCTGGAAGGTCGTTGCTTCGCCTTCCGTCCGCACACCGTCGAATTGGTTGAGCGCCTCGTTGTAGTACACGAACGAAGAGTCTATGCTGGGACGAGGTTTACGGGTAATTACTCCTTCTTCCTTAAAGCCGGTAAAATAGTACTCAGACTTTAGTTTGGTATTCTGCACATCCGCCACACTGTAGTCAGGCCAACCGGTTGCAGTAGCTTTGCTGGTGGAGGTGAAAGCACCCGCCCAGGAGTTGTTAGAAACGATCGTCACCGGGTCCTTGAACGGAGTCTCCGGGTTTTCGTAATACAAACCTAAAAACTCATCATTCGCCGGCGCAAAATTGCTATAAAACAGTAACGAGTCTTTGGCTCCATACCGCCATTCACTGCGCGGGTCCAGGACGTATTCGTAAGATGTTTCATGCGCACACAACTCACAGGTGGGGTAACCTATCAACTTATACGTGCTGATGTAGTTCGGCTCGGTATTATAGGGGTCCGACATACCCTGATAGGTGTCGGTCCAGTCACCTACCGGACGAGCGCGGGCATAACGGTTGGTTTCGCCTATCGGTTGGGTTAGGAAATAGCGCTTGCCGTTCGAATGCTCGAACGAGAAAGCGACATGATACGTACCGGTATAGGAACCTTGGGCATAGAGCGTCAGTATGGAGTCATTGTTCTCTAATGTAACGCCACCCGGAAGGCTGGCAAAGTTAACCACATCGTTCGGCTGATAGGTCGTACCGCTGCCGTCTGCTTTGGTATTCCAACCCGTAAAGTTAAAACCGTTTACCAGTCGCGATTTCTCTACCGTCACGGTCGTCTGATCCTTCTCCGGATATTGGTCAGGCACATGGATACCCAACAAACCGTTATAATCGTAGTGGATATGATATCTCGGATTCGCCAAGATAAACTCCATGTAGCCGTTCGGCTCCGAACGGGTGGCATAGATACGCGCCCAACCGTCCATACCGCCCGTCACGTGTTGGGTATGATCCTCCAAAGGCACGGTATTTCCGGTTATAAACACACTCCATCCCGGGATGTCTATTCCCTCATCGGTCGGACTATACTCCGGACCGGAGAACATCGTTGCTTTGATTTGCAAAGCTGCGTAGGCATCGGTGATGTGCCACATCTCCTCGCACGTCCATATAGTACTGTCCGCGTTCGGGCGCATTTTGATGTTGGTACCGGTACTTATCTTGCAGAAATAACCTGCGGGCTTGAACTTCACGTTGAGGTTATCTACCGCCGAAGTTGTATCCGCTACCATCCGTCCGAATGCACCGGCAGGCGCCTTGAGGGTGTCTGCAAGACCTAATATCGTCAGTTCGCGGATCTGGGTGAACATGGAATGCGCCCCATTCGTACCCATCGTCTCTCCTTTGTCTTTGTCTTTATAGTCGTTATTGTGACCTACATAGTAATACGTACTGTCCGGCTCGGGCACATACATATAATCCGTTTGGACACAATGCTCTTCGTCCGCCGAATTCATGCAGAACATGCGATCCATCGTATAGATCTTTCTAAACGCGGTACTATCGGACTTATCTATCGGGTTGCCTTCATTCTTACGATACCTTGTATAATCCTGCTCATCGGTTGCAAAGAAATAGCTGCTGCAACTGTTAATAGGATCATCCAAGAGATAGAGACGGAAGAGCGTTCGAGGGGTCTTATCGTGCTTGCTATCTGCATAGGCATAGGCAGCATGACCTTTGGTTATATTGCCTGCACCTGAAGTTAAGTTCCACGTCGATAGCGTCGTATTAATGGTTACCAAGCCGGCATTGGTATAGGATTGCGGACTGTTAGCCTTCGGGATTTCGAACATATAGACCTCGCGGTAGGTCATGCCCAGGAAACCCGTTCCCATCCTACTGTTGAAAGGTTTCGTGCCGCGGCCCAACGTACCATTCGGGTCAAAAGAAGAGAGACCGGCACGACCATCTACCGTAGGCACACCGCGATCAGTAGGAATGACGAACACAACATCACAGGCCTTTGGATCTTTGTAATCATTCACACCACTCGTCAGGTCGCCCAGGAACTTAAACGCATCACTCGTTTTCAGTGTCTTACCGTCGTTCCAAATCGTATAAACGGTACCTTCTTTAGCGCCCAACGCTTTATTATCACGATTCAAAGGCGCACCCACCTGCCATTCGTTCATCTCGGTTATTGTGTCAGCAGGGAGCAGTTTCATATACGTTCCCGGCCCATACCTGTAATAATCATAGCCCTGATAGCGGGTATAGTTACTAACGAAGAACTCCTCATCGTCTTCTTCTGTGCCGTTACCGTTCTTATCAACCCATACCGACAACAGGAACCGGTCACCCGGCTCCAGATTCACTACCAAACCGGCATCCGTCGGTGTCCAACCCACACTAAACATCCGCATCGGAGTCAGGATTACACATGCCAAAAGTAGCGTGCGTAATACATATGATATATGCTGCGATTTCATTCTCATATTCAAGTCCATTTAGCCGAAAAATCTTGTAAAGGTACTGCTTTTTATCGGAATATGCAAATTTATATCTATATCTTTGACAAAAATATACGTTTTTTACAATTGACTTTGCATTTTACATAAGAAAAGCGTCCGCACTCGGACACCTTTCCCTTGATTTCAGTTTCTTCCTACCCCTATATTATTTCATCATTTCATCATTTCATCATTCCACCATTAGAATACCGCGGTACGATGAGGGGCACGACCTAATCCTTCCGGGTCACCGCCACCTCCGATACTACCGGACGCACCGCCTTCACCGCTTTCACACAAAGCCGTCATCGCACGGAAAGGCAGAATCTCCAATGTGGGTTGTATGTATAGTTTTTTCATCAATTTTTCAAAAATTGTGCAAAGGTACGGCTTTTCCCACACATACGCAAGTATATAGATGAATTATTGATATAAAATCAAGAAAAATCCATTCTTTTTTACGAAGAATCAAGAGTCTTTTCTAACTTAACCGGATTTTTATCTCGTCGAAAATGGCATTAGCATGTTTACTGTCTAAACCTACTTTTTTTGCCAATCGAAGGATATCTGCGCGTTCGGGAAGAGGGTTATCATCCACGGAAGTGGTGTGGTAGTCACCGGCTGTACCGCATGGTAGTAAGTCGTAAGCCGGCGCAAATCGCCATCCCTTCTCATAGATAAAGGCGAAGTTCTTAGCATGGTCGTCACGGTTACCAATCAGCACATTAAAGCACATCAGGCGGTAGATCTTCCATAACTCTTCCATCGAGTGCGATAAACGCGCAGAGATATTGAATAGATGCAGATAGTCGATACTCGGAATCTGATAGTCTGCCTGCAGGAGACCGGAAGCGCTGACCACATGCAGCTTGCGCCCCTCCACCCTGTCAAAACGCTTGACTCCAAAATATTGATCTTCGAATAGCTTCGTCTCCGGCATTTCAATACCGCATTGCTTGGCTAATAGTGAATATCGGTATTCTTCGCGCCCGATAGATTTCTTATCATTCTTGGCGCGGAACTTAATGAGCCACTCTTCGTTGCCTTGCTTCATAAAAATCTTCGGTCGTGCGCCGCCCGGCGAACCGCCTCGTTGAACCAGTTCGGCGATATGCTTACCCACATAGTTGTCGTCTTCAAGGATAGCGAATGATTCAGCTGCTATCTGCGCCAAGTCCATGTATGCTTGCGTGTGCTGAATACTCTTATCGGGACGATACTCCAATGCACCGCGGCCGTTACTGCCCACCAAACAAAGTTGTTGCAGCGGATTAAACGACAGACTGTTGATGCCTTGTTGCGCCAAATGGCGATGTAAGATCAGTTGCCCCCAACCATCAGGCAAACTATCGGAGAATACACCGAAATGTCCGTCAAAAGGTTTATAGGGCGCAATCTTCAAACCCGGCGTCAGCGGTAACTCAAAAGGCGATATGCTGAATCCGTCTTGCAACCACTCTGCCGTATATTCGAACGCACAAGTCTGCGGACGTTGCGGCGTAAGCGCCAAACGTCCTACCTGACGACCGTGCATCCACACTTCTATTTGCTGAACATCAATCATGGCGAACACGTTTGGCAGGTTTGGCTTGTGCTAACATATCATCCATCGTAGCCCATGAGGCACCGGCAAAAAGCGCATCGAAATCGCTCATACAATCCAACGCAAACGCTATTTGCAGCAAGCCGGACAAGGCTATCTGACCTTTTGTTTCGAAAAGCCGATACGTAGCCAACGGTATCCCAGCCTTCTGCGCCAGTTCCACTTGGGTAAGGCGTAACGCCAACCTGCGCTGTTTCACACGCCCGGCTATCTCTTGTGCAACCGATGCGGGGGTCTTAAATGTATCTATCATACCATTTACGATTTGACGATTTACGATTTACGATTAAAATCCGCGAATGTGCCTTTTTTCTCAAGCTTAAAAGCTCTCGATTAAAAATCCGCTGCAAAGGTACAACTTTTTTCTGATATATGCAAATTTAAGTGCTAAAATATTAGCAGTTAGTGCAATTTTTTGCTATAAGTGCTAAAATATTAGCAGTAAAAAAGGAAACTTGCGAATAAATAAAAGTAAACCTATGTAAGTTAGCTAAGAATATACAAGGATTTGCACAAAAAAACGCACCCGAAGATGCGTTTTTTCTATAACCGGTAACCGTAATCACCACTGATCGCTGGGGATGTCGCTATGGACATCCAAGTTTGCCGAGCTGGCTGCCTGCATGAGAGCCATCGAGGCGAATTGTGCTACCTGCACTTCGGGATTGATATAGTTCTTTTTCATAACGTTCACAAATCAAACGAATTAAACAAATCGTAGTAAGCATCCCTTCGCCCCTCCCCAAAAAAGGGAAGGGCTTAGGGGGCGGCTTTTACTTTACTTTTTGACCCATTGCATTGTACTTCACACCATTCTTGATGATGTAGAGGACGCCGTTCTCGAGGATCTTCTCGGATCCGCCAAACTTGTCGGATGCATTATCGATGCCGGTTGCCACCTGCTCTTGGTCAAAGACAAAGCGCATACGTTTCGGTGCATTGTTCTGGTTGCCTTCATACTTCACATAAGCCTTGTGTGCTTTGAGCGTACCCACATTGATGCGGTAGAATCCAACACCGTACTGAGCCGTTCCTGAGAGCACGTAGCAGTTCTGAGCCGTGAGACCCGGGATGTCTGTTAACGGAGTTGCCTCGTCCACACCCTCGAGATCGTTATTTGCGGTGATGGTTACCGGTACTGCATTCGTCTTGATCATGCTGTAATTGGCAACAGACGATACCAGGATTACTGCGTTGTCCGCCGGGATAACTTGACCTGCCATCGCTATTCTCGTGAGCACGAGGTCACTTCCGCTGAGGTCTGCTACATATGCAGCCACACCTTCCGGCAGGATGTAATTATTCGCGCTGTCATAGAACGTGCTGTAGAATGTACCGTCGTTCTGCGGGTCATTGTTAGCAACAATCGTTTCACCGGTCGGAATATCCTCGTAGTTCGGCATAACCGGCTTGATATAACTATAGGTCGCCAAATCAGCCAAAGCTTGCTCGATCGTTACTTGAGTGCCGTCTGCATCAACCTGAACTGCAGCCCAATCGTTGAAAATAACCTCACCGCCGATAGCCGGGTTGCTGTTGGCTGTGTTGTTATCAATCAGACCGCCGGTCATCCAGAAGCCTTGTGCTCCACCGTTGTTATATACACCACCACCGAGGGCTGCTACGTTGCCCGTGATCTCACCGCCGTAGAGGGTCAGAACGCCGTTGTTCAGTACACCACCACCGTTGCCGGTCGTCTTACCGCCGGTGATCACACCGTTAGCCAATTCACTGTTATCTACGATAGCCAGCGTTCCGTTGTTCACGATGACACTACCGTTAGCGTCTGCGCTGGTCATACCGCGGTTGATTGTATGACCGTTGAGGTCGAGGACTACGGTCTTGCCTGCCGGAATCTCCAGAGGAGCATCACCGCCTACGATGTCGTTCGTCAGTTTGATAACGCCACCGTTGTTCAGTGCGTTCTGCAAATCTGCCCAGGTAGCAATCGTACCATCGGTCTCTTTCTGCAGCTCGATGCCTGCGTTCTCGCTCTCCATAGCCAATATCTCGCCGTTAGCGTTTGTCGTAACATGCAAGGTTTCTTGAGACATACCCGTTTGAGCTGGCAGGTTAACTACGAGGTCATAGGTAAACGTACCGTCACCATTGTCCGTCTTAGTGGCCGATACAAAGTCGCCAAACGGAATCTCTATCTCATAGGTTCCGCCCATGAAGGTTGCCTTGAAGGAGTTCGGTTCATCACCTTGAGCGTAACTGATAACGCCGGTCTGGGTTCCGTAACCCGTCCATACATCATCACCGAGAGCACTGTGGAGTTCAGCCAAGATTGCAAACATATCCATGTTAGGCATTACCGGCTTGATATAGTCATAAGTAGCCAAACCTGCGATAGCCGTTGCTGCGCTGACGCCGCCTGCGTTGATCTGTACTACGGCCAGGTTGCTGAAGGTTACATCACCCTTGATAGCCGGATAGCTTGCTGCTTCGTTCTCTGCAATCAGACCACCCGTCATCCAGAAGCCTACCGTACCATTGTTTGCTACGGTGTTATATACACCGGCACCTTGTGCGGCGTGGTTGCCTGTGATCTTACCACCGTACAACGTGAAGGTGCCGTTATTAACGATACCACCACCGTTGCCGCTGTTGTAACCACCCTTGATCTCTGCTCCGCCTACGTTGTCCGTAATAGCGAGCGTACCATTATTAATGATCACGCATCCGTCTGCCTGTGCGCTAGTGAGGTGACGATCCAAGCTAAAGCCGTTCAGATCGAGCACTACCGTCTTACCTGCCGGTACTACCAATGCACCGTCCAGATTAGTTGCCGTCAGACTCTGGCTCAGTTGCAGTACGCCGCCGTTAGCCATAGCTGCATTCAGATCTGCCCAAGTAGCGATAGCACCGCCGACTTTGTTCATCTCGGTCTCGGCCAGTTCACTCTCGATACCCGTGATCTCACCGTTAGCATTCGTCGTCACGTGCAGTACCTCGTGATCCATACCTGTCTGTGCAGGCAGGTTGACATTCAGATTATACGTGTACGTACCGTCTCCGTTATCTACCTTATCAGCATACGTAAAGTCGCCGAACGGAATCTCGATCGCATAAGCACCACCCATAAACGTTGCCTTGAAAGAGTTAGGCTCCGTGCCTTGTGCATAGGTGATCACACCTGTTGCTTCACCATAACCTGCCCAGACGTCGGATATCGTTGATGCTCGGCGGTTCAGGAGTCGAGCCTCCGTTGCCGGTAAAGCGGAACTCGCATAACTGCATACAGTTATCATATTCCGGCTCATAGACCATGAAGCGGAAGTACTTGTACGTACCTGCCTGATCCAAGGTGAAGGAAAAGTCCGTGAAGTCAGCCACCTGCATGGTGTTGTCATTTTGAACATTCGCAATCGTTGTCCAAGCATCACCGGCATTCAGTTTTGCCTTAATCTTCCATGAATTCGGATTACGACCTTGACCCCACTGTGTATTGTCGTTACCGGTAGTCAGGATATAACCGGTTACATTGATCGGGTTTGCCGAATTGAAATCCACCCACCAGCAAGATTCAGACTCACCCGATGGAACGGATTTATGCTGTCCGTCAGCGCACCATTTGGTCCAATCTACCCCTTCATTTCCGGGAGCAAACAAACCATCCACCAATTTGGAATGGTCTTCTCCGCCAAATCCGTCGCAACCAGCCGTTGCTGTAAAGCCGGCGAAAATCGTAGGATCAGCAGACGGAGTAAGTGCTGCATACGCTGCCTCAGCATCCGTCAGCGTAGCGTAGTTACCCACCAAAGCTTGCTGGTCGCCGGTCAGCGCGTTGTAAGCATTACGAGCGGCATCGATAGCAGTTTGGCTGGATGCTGTAACCGGGTCGTCGATAGCATTGATGAGATTTACTACTGCGAGTACGGCTTCAGCATCGGTCAATTCGCTATAGTTGGTTACATAACCCTTTTGTGTATCGGTCAGCGCGTTGTAAGCCGCACGTGCATCTTCGATAGCCGTTTGGTCGGCTGCAGTAATCGGCGAACCGATGGCATTAATCTTATCGATCACTGCATTAGCCACTAATGTATTGTAAGCGGCTTCGGCTGCGGTCAACGTGCTATAATTACTTACCGCAGCCTTGAGTGCATTAACTGCATCGACATCACAACTGTAATCGGCCAAAGCTTCATAAGCAGCCCGAGCAGCATCAATCTTATCTTTGCTTGCAGCAGTGTATTCTACAGTGCCGATAGCATTGATGAGGTTCTTGACATTATTTGCCGCAGGGCTATACGTATAAGGGTTAGTGGAAATAGCACCGGTAGTGCCGTTGATCGTCACGGAGCCGCATACGGCAATGCTGGAATTGCTACCTTTACCGATACATTGATCACTGCCGCTACCTTTGGTTGCTTTGAGATATTTGACACCATTCGTGATCGTGATGTTGCCGCATTGCGCCTTCCAGGTGGATTTATTGGTTTGTCCGCAACCAATACCGGCACCACTTCCGCCACCTGTAGCAGTAATAATACCACCTTGGATAGTGATGTTTCCTACCTTGGAGCGACCACCAGAACCGATTCCGGCACCTAAATTACCACCGGTAGCAAAGATCGTACCATCCTTAATAATTATATTTCCACCATCACGGGCACTACTGTTTTGTGGTCCGTATCCACTACCGATAGCAGCTGCGCCTCCATTCGTTGCTGCGTAAAGCGTACCGGTACCTTGGATAGTGATCGTCTTGCCCGGTCTTACATAAACACCAGGGTTACCATCGAGGAAGCCTCTGATCTTATTTGTGGTACATTCTGCCAAGATAATGGTTGCATTATCACACGTGATACCGGCATGATTACCACCGGTCCATGTTTTATTCCAGTTGATATCGACATTACTCAACGTAATCGTTGCATTATCTGCCACAGTAAGAACGACATTGTTCTGCAACGTACCGGTCAGCGTTGCGCCATTCGGAATAACATAATCGCTGGTGATCGTTGACAGATCCACTGTCACTTCTATTACCTTCCACTGAGCGTAAAGCGTTGCTCCGGCATTCGCGGAATAGGTAGCACCCTTGGCATAGCTGGTACCACTGCCGTTTTGTTCGGTGTTCCAACCGATAAAGGTATAGCCGTCACGTGTCGGAACGGTGCTGCTTAACGTTTTGTTTATACCGTAGCACTTATAGTCTGCTGCGGGAGCACCATTACCACCATTGGCGTTATACGTAATGGAGTATGGAGCGGGCACCGTAAGTGTTGCAGTGGTAGGCATGCCATTAAGATACGAGTGTCGCATAAGAGGATTACCATCATTTCCTACTGCATCAAGTGCATACGCTCTAATGCGATACGTACCGGCACCACTCGCTTCCATAATGTTAATGTAGCGGTCAATCTTGTGATAACCGGTGTATTGCGGGTTGACACCATCCTCGCGCCATACATCCGTAGTACCGAGGTTGTAACCATGTTGATTGATGTACGAGCTACCGCCATTGGGCTGGTCAACATACACATGGATAGGGAGTGAGG
Organism: uncultured Bacteroidales bacterium; assembly: GCA_902774185.1. Taxonomy (GTDB): domain Bacteria; phylum Bacteroidota; class Bacteroidia; order Bacteroidales; family Paludibacteraceae; genus Colicola. The sequence goes on from CACYHE010000020.1 coordinate 33,645, forward strand.
TACTCAAAGCATCCGGATCGTTTGCCCATCCTACGAGATGTATAGATCCGGGATGAGCCGTACAGACATCGACATAGCCTATAGGCTGGCCCGTTGCCCACATATTTGTGGCGAATAGTATCGCCGCAAATAATGCAAATAGTTTTAGTTTTTTCATAATGTTTGATTTTTGTTAAACAATATGGTTAATTAGTTTTGTTAGTCATTTGTCGATATTGCTCAGGGGTTTGCCCCATCGTGCGAAAGAATAATTTCTGAAATGCAGGTATCGATGCTATACCGACACCCGTGCCAATCTCTTCTATACTCCTATCGGGTTGTTCGCGTAACATCCGGCATGCAGCCTGGATACGTCTGTCCTCCAAATACTCGGTAACGGTTCGGCTATATGCATTATTGATGGTATGTATCAGACGCCGCTCCGAGATACCAAGTTCGTCAGCCAGTTCAGCGACAGATATATCCGTCTTGCTATACAGTTTGCGCGCCGCCACCTCATTGTCTATCCATGAACTCAATTCGTAGGGAGGGATATCCCGCGCTGTGATGCGCCTTTTGGAGGGGGTTGATGCGTTTTTCCGCTTGTCGCGGAGATACATACCGAACGATACGCTAAAGCCGATAACAACCAAGGCTCCCAAGATGATGAAAAGATACGTCATTGTTTACTATCACTAAAAACGGTTGCAAAATTATAAAAAAGAAAGCACGTACGAAATACGCACGTGCATTTTTTTACAAAGTGTTTCCTAAAAGCGCAAAATATTTACAAAATGTTACCTAAATGGCTTTGCTTTGGGTACTAATCCATTCGCTGGGTATTTGACCGGTCTCACGAAGGAACGTACGCGAGAAAACCTGGCGGGATGAGAAACCGCAACGTTTCGCGACATCCTGGATTTTGAGTTCGGGTTGCTCGGTCAGAAGGCGCTTCGCTTGTTCGATACGCAGGCCGTTAACCCATTGGTAGAACGTGCAACCGTATTCTTTGTTGATGAATTGGCTCAGATAAGAGCGGTTAAGCGGCAGCACCTGACGCAGGTCCATTAACTGGAAATCCGGATTGAGATACGGTTTCTCCTTTTCGAGCCAAGCCTCCAAGGTAGCACGATACGTTTCACTGACCGGATTCATCTCCTCGTCCTTGATACAATGCACATCGTCTCCGGGTATATCGTTGGTATCTTGTACCGTCTCTTTCTGTACTTTCTCCCACGGATCGGGGCGGAACAACACGCGCTCAGTAGTGTACGCGAACATAAGGAGGAACATCCACTGCTGGGTGAACATCCGGTTCGGGACGTACCAGAAAACGATGAAATAGAACGACAACCCAACGATAGACAACATAATCAGATAGCGCACGATCCATTGGGTATCAATATCCTCCATCGAGGAGAAATTGTCCTCGCACCATTGACGGTACTTACGGATATGCCGGCAGACCAGAAAGAAAATAATAACCGGGTAAATCATGATGAAATACAGCAGATTCGCCGGTACGAAATAATCGACCACCCCCAGCACGATCGTCGGGAGCAGCAACAGCACGGCACGCTTCCAGTTGAGCCACCCCGGGCGCAACACCTGAGTGGGATAGACAAAGAGCAAGAATGCCAGCAAATTACCTAAGGTCACCGAGGCATTATACAGCGGATCAGACGGCATACCGCCTATCGCCTTAATACCCAGCAGATACCGCAATCCACACGTTAGTACATCCACACATCCCCATACAAGCAGCACTCCCGCCCACGACCGGCGTATGACGTTTTGTTCCTTATGCGACAACAAAAGGAAAGCGCCGAAGAAACAGACAGCAACCGCAGCAATATACTCTACCGGATTGATGTAGTTCTCAAATACCCAATCCGGAATGAACGTACCCAGCCAATAGCTGAGCCCCGTCAGCACCAACAGCACCGAGCCGAAAAGAACTTCCAATTGGTAATCAGACCACAGACGACGAATATTGCCATTTTGCATCATTATCTATCCTTAATTTCCCAACCATACATAAAACATGCAAAATTACAAAAAATTCTTCATCTACGCAACATGCGCGCGCAGATTTTTACGCAGAGTATCTTTTTTAGGTCTTTTTTTTACGTATGATTACATTATTTTTACGAATCGGATCCTATTGACTGTCAATTTCTCCACATAAATATAAAAAACGCACCCGAAGATGCGATTTTTAGCTTTCAGCATTCAGCCGTCAGCATTCAGAGGGAGCGCAAACACCTGCAAAGGGTACAACCAATCCGTTACATCGGTTTGCAGAAAGTCCTCAAAACCGTATTACAAATTTCTTATCTCATTTCACTCGAACGATTATTGTGAACGATTTATTCAAATCTTTATTACAATTTTCTCAAATCCGCTGAAAAGGTACGGTTGAGAATCAGCTTAGGTCTGTATCTTGCATGAGTTCATTAAGTCCATTTGTGTTAGGCAAAATACGGTTGTACACATCGGGTGCATCCTCTCCCAAACGGAATGTAGCCACACCCATTGGTTTGTTATAATCGCGTATAGCTAACTCGACAACCGTTCTATCCATTTCACGACACAGGATTAATCCGACAGATGGATTCTCATGAGGTTTCCGTACTTGCTCGTCCAAGACAGACAAATAGAAACTGAGTTGTCCAAGATGGGCCGGTTTGAAACGGCAATCCTTCAATTCGACAGCCACCAGACAATTCAATTGACGATTAAAGAATAACAAGTCGATGAATTTTTCTTCACCTCCTATCACCATACGATAGTATGGTTGAATGAATATAAAATCATTACCGAAGCGTAAGATGAAGTCACGGATATTCTCAACAATTTTAGAAGTTAAAACGGGTTCATTACGTTCTTCTTCATTCTCATAGAGATCTTCTGCATTGATAAAATTGAGCAGATAATTCTCCTTAAACGCTTTGAGTGTTCTTATCGCCAAGCGTGTGTCAGAAATCGTTTCTGTGAAATTAGAGGGAAGAGAACCTCGATTCTTGTACAAGTCCTGTTTGATAAAATCCTCTAAGGCATATTTGTTCCATGCCCGGGAAGCACACATATGGATATAGAAAGCACGCTCTTCCAAGTCTTTTACTTTACGTAAGATGATGACATGATGCGTGAATGGAACACGGAGAAAATCAGTCCAATTCAATTCGTCACCCAGCGGTTGACGAATTTGAACAAGCAGTTCCGTTTCGTCAATAGGCAATTCGTCAACTGACGGTTGACGATTTACATATTCGCTCCATTCTTCGTAGAATGTACGCATGTTCTTAAGGCTCGTTTCTCCAAAACCGGTAAGACCGGGCATCTCTTTCTGTAACTGGTCACTGATTGTCTTCAGCGCCCCTGTGCCCCAGAAATGATGACGCGTATTCTCGGAAATATACTGTCCTATACCATAGTACAAAGAAAGTACCTCATTATTGACATGCTGCAACGAACGAGCTTGGCTACGTTGAATGGCTCCTTTAATAACCTGAACGGCTTGCTGCAAATCGGTCGTTAGAATCATATTTGTTGCCTGATGCTTCTGAATCTCTGACATGGTCACATATTTTAAAATCCCGCCACAAAGGTACAGCTTTTTTTTGAAATACGCAAGGATTTGGCACAAAAAAAGCGCCGAAGCGCTCTTTTTCTATTGTTCGTTGAGGAGGGTGACACGGACGAAGGCGGGGAACTGTTTGTAGGGTTCGGGGTCAGCGAGTTGTGCTCGCCAACGGTGGTAGAGTTCCAGGAAAGCCTGTTTCCAGTTGCCGCGTTGCTTGGTTTCTCCGGCTGTGAGCGGATGTTTGTCATAGTCCCGTCTGTTCTGGATGAAGATTTCGTTGGGTCCGGTACCACACACCTCTCCTGTGAGAGGGTCATGGAAATGTTTTTTCTTGGTGACCGTGATTTGGTGCACACCTTGTTCGGTGGTTTTCTTGAGGGCTCCGGTTATTTCTTTGAGCCCGAGTTGCGTAGTACAATGAGCCATGATTTATAATGTTTAATGTTTAATGTTTAATGTTTAACGATGTTTATAAGGAGGGAAGACCCCCGATAGTCATTAAGGAATATATAAGGAATATATAAGGAATCACTAAAGATTTTAGGAACGGCATCTCCCAGATGCCGACAATTGACGAAAGAAAAATTTGCACTGAGAAAAGTGAGAAATCTGAGAATTCTCACAATTCTCATGCAATTTTTTTATAATGTCCATAACTGAGTCGACATAGCGTTCCGCGATCGATCCATTGACTACACCAGCGCATTACCGTGCTTTGGGGAATGCCTTGGCTTTGAGCCTCAGCGACGAGGGTTTTGGACTCAAATTCGGCAGGAAGGAGGGAGAGGAGGATGGCTTTCTGATCGAGGGGTTTGATAGCGGGTGTCTCGATCTTCTCTGTTCCTTTTACCAACTGATACGCCTGCGCCATATGGAGGATGAGCTTGTTACCGATGAGTTCGGCGGTGGCGTAGTCGGTATCGGAGCAGAGGAGGGACTCAGCGCTGTCACGCTGAGCAGTCAACGGACTAATTCCTCGGAGGTCGGAACAGAGGATGGACTCAGCGCTGTCACGCTGAGCAGTCAACGGACTAATTCCTCGGAGGTCGGAACAGAGGAGGGACTCAGCGCTGTCACGCTGAGCAGTCAACGGACTAATTCCTCGAAGGGCGGAGAGGATCATGGCAATACGCTCGATGTGGACCGCCATACGGAGGACGACGGAGTGGAAGTCTTCGCCGAGCATGCGGATGAGGGTCGGGTACGCAGTCTCGAGGTGGTGGCCGAGACGGGTACGCTGGTCGGGTGTGAGACAGAATTCGCGCGGGTGCGTAAATAATAAGGACTCATAGAGGTGGTAGAGTTGCTCGGCTGCGGCTTTGATGATATCGCCGGAGTTCTCTGACGGTTGTACATAGTTGCTGTTGAACGCCTGATGCTCATCCACAATGAGGGTAATAAGACGGCTGAAGTAACCGTTCTCGATACTCGGCACGAGGGCTCGGTACTGGCTGAAGGTTCCGGTGAGAACCATCGAGAGTTGCGGGTTCGGAATGATAGAGGCTTCGCGACAACGGGCACGGGAGATGGGTTCGTGTTCGGCTGCTTTACGGAGCGCGGTGTTGTAGTTCGCCGTACTCGAACGCCAGATGTCGGTGATGACCGATCCTTCGGACTCATGGATGTAGCCCCGTCCTTTCTGCTTGGCGAGGGTCTGGTAGAAAGCCGGATAGGTGGCATCCCCCGGGATGATGAGCGGCATCTTCTCGTGAATGGGCTTGACGAGTTCGAGGGCAAGGTTAGCGATACCTTTACCGCAAGCTGCCGAACCGACGATAAAGAGTTGGAGGTTCGGGTAGTACCGTTTGGCGGCGATACCGTACCGGCAATAGAGGTTCGGCATAACGCTCCCGCACGCCACGAGTGAGGACATTAATAACATGTCTTTCTCGGCAGGTGTTTGTGCGAGCGAGAGGACGTTTTTCATAATCTCAGGCAGGTTGTTTACATCCATGGTTTCCACGATGTAGAGGTTTGCCTGCTCCTCCGGAATAGGGTTAAGATTTTCAATCATAACGTTAAAGGGTTTAAAAGGTTAATAATAATCATGACGTGAACCAACGAAGTGTTCGCGGCATGAAGAGGAGGAGACGCAACAACTATACGAACTACAGCGTAGTGAAGTCGTTGATTGCCGTTTCCGACGACAAAGATACTACAAAAAACGCCCTTTTGAAAGGACGGATACAAAAAAAGGACGTCCGGAGACGTCCTCAAAATGGTGTTTATGTATAATTTTTTGTTTTTCGTTTAGGAGAGCGTAACAAGCTCTTTCTCAGTGAGTTAGGATCTACATACCAGCCGAAAAGAAGGCTTAGTTGGCGACATAATTTAGCGCGCGATGCATTTTTTACAAATTTTCCGAATTCTTTGTCGTACCTCACGCGCTCCTTGATATATTCGCGTGTAGCCGCGTATTTCTCTTTTGTATCTTCGGTTGGACATTTGAGTACGTTATCCGGGAAGAACATCTGCTCTTCTTTCTTCTGCTGTTTGGGTGTTTCCGGTTTTATTTTCTCTTTGACGAAGTTCGTCCACTGGTTCATCCATTCGCGGAAGAGGTTGATCCGGTCGGGAGAGAAATCTTTCATTTCGGGCTTGATGAAGCCCCATTCGGTTTCATCTTTCAGGATCTTCTCTTTATACTCTGCCAGCCGTACCTTGAAATCGGGATAGAGATTAGCTTCTGTCTGTGCGGCATTCCATAACCACTCCCAATATCCGTTGAGCACCTGATCTGCACTTAGCCCGTCGAAGACGAACGTGGGTTCCGTTTCTTCTGTAGGTTTCCGTAGAAATTCCGCTAAGGCATACACACCTGCCGGATCCGTCCAATCAATCGCCAGCAGATGTTGGCGGCGCGTTTCCACAAATCCGGCATCGTAGAGCCATTGTGCAAAGGGTTGGGTCCACGGAACGAGGTCATAGATATGTTCGCGTACTTGCTCTTCAACGAGCATTTCCATATAATCGACCATCAATCCGAAAGCCAAGTCATACAGTCGCTCATTGCCGCAGATAGCGAACAAGCACGTCAAGTCGCCGTTCAGTTCTATATAGGCTTCGCTGAGCGTTTGCACTTCAGCATTGAAGTATCCTCCGTTCTCCTGCAAGGTCTCGTCCTCATAGCGTTTGAAGAACTGTTTTCTTCCTTCGCTTGTATTGAGGATGATATTGCGTTCATGACTTTCGTCCTTGCCGTATAGCAAAGCGCCCAAGACAGCTGCGCCGAGGAAACCGCCTAACTCCATGCGGTTTTCTGCGGTCGAACCATAGATAAGACGATGGTTCTCATACCGGAGCGTGTCCGAGAAGATATAATCAGCTAAGAGTTGTTTCATGCCGCAAATTTATCAAAGAAGTTCTTTCTATTTCACCTCTTGCCCGAAGACGGTATAGCATTTGCCGTCACGGAAGATGAAGAGTTGATTATCTCTGATAATCTTTTGGGTGATTGGTAATTTGTCGTTGGTCATTTGCTCCATACCCGTAGCGGTCTCATGCCGCTCGATGATACGGGCAGGGGTATTCTTGGGTACTCCGGCAGGTCCTTCCTCCGGAATAAGGAAGTACGCCCGGAATCCGCGCAAGGGGTTATGCGTATCAGGCCAATAGAGCGTGTTGTTAGCACCGACAAAGAGGTTGTTCGTATCTTCAAAGACCATCAGTTTGCGAGGCACACTACCTACGAACCGTATCTCATTCTCGTCGCCGACTATCTGTCCCTCGATATCCTCAATATGCACATCGTGGAACTCCAGCGGCATCGGGATGACCTCCGGTGTGGTTTTTGCCCATTTGATGAGGTAAGGGATACCAGCATCGATATGATCGGTTTCGCTGACCTCAATATCCAATTGATAGTCACTGGCTTTCTCAGCATGCGTGAAGGTGTATATCTGCGCACCTGTGAGCGGCGAAGCCGCTATCTCACCTGCAGTCATGCTGAACGGCAGACAGATGGTGTTATACGCCCCGTCGCGGAAGAGTTGACGGTTGATACGGAGGTTGGCTATCGAGCCGTTATGGTAAGGATCGAGTTCTTCGCCGATGTTCATACTCCACTCATCAACGTACACCGCGGATCGCATTGCACCGGTCGGGATACCACCGCCTTTGTCGAACAGAGACTCGTGTTGCATGATCCGTCTCGGTGCCATACCTGCTTTTTGCGGTGCAAAACCCGGTTCGGTGATATCCTTGGCAGAGATAGAGATAACCAGTTCAGCCGACGGATCACCTTTACCTTCGAGCAGAATACCTTTGAGCGGTGGTAACAAGACATCTTCTTCCATCGTATCCACTTTGTGGGTAAATGTGGTCATCTCGACCGTTGTCGGTTCCACATCCGACGGACCCGGCATGAAATAGCGTCCGGTCAGTTTGTCGGCATTGTCTTCCACTAACTTCTTGATGTTGATATGTCCGAAGGTGGGGTTTCCAAGCAGATAAACGTTTCCATAGACCTCTTTGAGCGTGATGGTCGGTTCTCCGTTCCATGCGGGCTTACCATAGTTCTCATCACGCACAATTATCTCGGATTCATCGAGCCATTTATGGGTGTCCATATCATAGTAATGATAGGTGACATCCGCCGGTTTGGGCAAACGGATAATAACTGTATCCGATGGTTCGGGGTCGTTTCCGGTAGCATCGACTCCGATCATATATGCCTCCATCGGATGGATCTCACGGGTGAGGGTATTGGTCGGTACATGCCATTTGTCGTGCGCAGCATCGTAAGGCGACTGATAGACTTCATAGGCATAACGGTCATTGGCGACAGCCGCAACGGTCTGGTTGATTTCTGCTACCGCAAAATAGTTATTCGTCTCGGACTGATTGGCGAACAGGTCACCACTGACGATACCCTGCAGCGGGATGGAGGTCATGTTCCATTTATGGACGTTGAGCGGCACATCGATATAGACTTGTCCGTGAATGTTGATATTCTGCTGTCCCGCCAACGACATACCGGCAGGCATGTAAATATCTTTACAGTGGTTCTTCTGATACCCAAAGTCATAGATGGTGTCGCCAAAAGTGACGTTGTAGTTCTGCGGCAATAAGATAACGTCGGTCTCCTCCAACGGGATGAACGGAGACCAGTTAAAGTCCACATTCCAGTTGCCGCCCAGCCAAGTGACTACATCCGGAACGATACGGAGGGTGAAATACGTACGTCCTCGCTCACAACCTACATGCTCGGTTTCTTCGCCCTGGAACACGATGTGGAAAGTATAGTCGTAGCCGGCTTCCAAATTCTCAAGTGCAGGACCGGACAGTTCGATCTCATCGGTATTTTCAAGGTGCACTTTGTTAAATGCCAACTCGACCGGCGTCCAAGATGGATTGGTGGAATTTTCCAGTATGATACGCTCAATATCATATACATCGTCATTGTCTTCGCCTTGGAGGTACAGCGGCAAAGTAAACGAACCTCTCTTTTTCTGGGCATTGGAGATACGTACCACACGGGGAAGGTTCGCTACGCGCGGCGGTAACACTTCGCCGGCGTTTCCTACCGCCATCATCGTCGCTATTTCCGTCGAAGGACGGATATGCAGGAATCGCGGAGAGGTACATACCTGCTTGCTACCCGCCGAACCCGCTAACGGGAATGCCGTATAACTGAGCGAAAGACTCGGCTGCATCGTGATCGAAGCGGCATTCTCAATAAACTTTCCATTCTCTGTCAGACTCTGGAATATCGTTTTAACGGAGGATTCCGGGTTACTGCGGTATAACTGCAGTGCCTCATAGATCTGATCGAAACTCAGTCCTCCATACTCATCCTTGTTCGCGTTAATATAGGTTGAGTCGCCTATCATCCAATCAGCACGACACAGCGTGGTATCGGATTTCAAAGGATCTTCGGGATCGGACTCGTCCTGAATAATCTGAATAAGTACAATATCCAAGGTGTACGTACGGTTTCCGCACATCGTAACGATCGAGTCACCCAAGGTAGTATGGTCTTCAATGATGATACGTGTACCGCCGGCGATGATCATATCGGCATACGTACCGCAACCTTCACGCTTTCCAAGCGAGGTGGTATCCAGCGCCACAAAACCGGTGTAGTTATGGTTCATACTTACCTCAATTGGTTGCGCTACATAGAGCACATAGCGATAAACACCCGGGGAAACCTGCTCCCGGATATAGCGGTACACAGGAACTTTGGTCTCGCGGAATGCTGCATCGAAAGCCAGCAGACTTGGAGATGTGAGCTCGCTGGATTCAATCGCTTCATCGGTCGGCAGAATAGGGATACAACCAAAAGTGGTAGAGGCACTATCTTTGTTCCAATACGCGTTACGGATGATGCGGTTCTCCTCGCGCCACTGGTAGTAGAGGTGATTAACTGCGTCATCAATCTCCTGATAGTCGATTCGCAGGTACGCACGGACTGAATCCACGGCTTTGTCAATACAGTCCGATGTCGAAGCCTGAATAGGCATCACCGGCGGTTTTTGTACGTAGATACGGATATCATCAATCGCAAAATCATTTCCGTCTGAGGAAGTACTCTTGTTCGTGATGCGCAGGCGATAAGAGACATAACTCGTCTTCGTTTCGAACTTCACAGGGAACATAATCTGGTACCATTTGCCGCGCTCCATCTTAGCACTTTCTCCCACCTTATTCACGGCATTGATACCGAACTCACCGGTGGTAAAAGTCGTTAAAGGATGTTCCTTGCCTAAGGCATCAATACCTGTTACAATAAAATCCATATTCGGAGCACTCTTACCACTACCTGTACTGGAAGCATCACATAGATACGCGGAAAAATACATCGTCGATCCCGGGACACAGATCAGCATCCACCTTCAGGTTAAACACCTGGCCGGGTTGCTGCGAACCGTCGCAGTAAAGCATATATCCCTTTTTCGCGTTTTCGGCTATATTCTCTGTCGAATCGACATGCTGATAGACCTGCGGAGCTGTTTCGCCGGCAGAAACCCAAACCGATTTGCGGTTAGTTACGGCATACTCACACCATGTAATTTTACCCTTTTCCGTTTGTCTCTTGGAAGTAGAAGTGGTGAGATCCATGCTTTTGTTATAGTACCCGTAGGTCGATTCATCCACATCGTAGTGTCCGGACCAGAAAGCAAAATCGGTCGTATTCGGTTCGTCGTAGTTAAAGGTCTCCTCGTAGATACGCTCCATTTTCTTGGTCGGCGCAGGGATGTTGGTCGATGGTCCTACTACGTCCACATCCATATACGTCACTTTGAATCGCGCTACATTGAAATACACTCCGGTAGCAGAATTATATTTCAGCGTATAAACAACCGTACCGGCAGTAGGGCTGCTGAATTCTGCAAACTGAGCCGAGTTCTGAGACGATTTGGTACTGAAACCACTTTTACTATATACCCCATCAACATACCATTTCCATTTGCTTTTATCACCAGCTGCTGTCACGTTGGATTGACTATTGATGTAATAGTAATTGGTCAGCGCGTAATAGGTATATTGTTTTAACGTTATTTTATTTCCTGCACCGCTACCCAGACACATCATGTTCGGACCGATATAGAGCTGGCGTCCGGTAGGAGCAATCAGTTCGTGCTCCTCCAAATAGCGATCATTCGTACCATCCATATCTTTGCACAACTCCAAACTGTCTGCCATCCATGAAGCCGGACGAATCTCAAAAATAATACGCTTTGAGAGGGTCGGCTCGGTCATTGTGGCATTGTTATTCCATGTAGTAGGCGAGTAGTCATTCCAGATACCTTGATCGCAGGCAATACGATAAATCGAGTCGCCATTATGCATCGTGTATTTGAGTTCGACATAGTTTTCATCACCTTTGGTCGCCTTCCCACTACCACCTATCAATGCGTAGCCGAACCAACCGTAGTCGTTTTTAGCCTTAAATTTAAGCGTCGCAACTACCGTATCTTTTGCCCATAAGCTCTGGATACGCGGAATGGCAACGCCCGTTGGGGAATCCTCTGCGGTGTACATAGCCGGTACAGCGCGGTCAGTGTCATAGCAATACCAACGTACATAACCGGCAAACGTGCTTCGCTCAGGGCGATAGAGATGTACCGATTCTCCCGGCTTGGCATATAGAATTTGATAATCCGTATGGACGGATTGCATGCCGTTCTCTTGCAATGCATCATAGATGCCGGTCTTATGGACTAACGAAAATTCTGCCTTTACAGGAGCACAAAGAAACAATGCTAAACTCAGCATTGCAATCCATTTGGAAAAGTATTGATTTGTTTGTTTCATAGCGATTGTTTGTGAACATATGTTCAAAAAAGCGTGCAAAATTATAAAAAAATCCACACACATGCAAGCGCGGAAAGGTAAATTTAAACGAAAGTTAAGAAAAATAAGTAATTTTTTACGAATTATCAATTTTTGAAAAACATCCGCTTTCATCTACTCGTAAGCCTGTCTTTGTACTATTTGTAAATATCTACGCTGATTTATATACTTCTTGTCAATTTTTTTTATTTACCTCTTGCGCACGTACAAAATTTGTAGTACCTTTGTTTTTCAATTGCATTTATAAATATATTATTGCATATAATATACATTAAAATATGAGAATAGTACTGATGCGATAACTTTAAGAAAAAAACATCAAAAACCCCTTTGTATGCTTTAGCGCTTTGCGCTTTGCGTACTTTGATGCTAAAAACTCCTCGCAAGCAAGCTTTCGGATAGTTTTTATCCCCAAACTCCCGCATAAACAATGATATATCAATAAGATATAAACATGTTGACCAAAATTAACGCAACACTAATAATATGAGAAATAAAATGAAATGTTATCAAATGCCGACAACGGAAGTTGTTCGAATGAAAATGGAGACACATCTGTTAGATGGAAGTCAGAGTTGGCCCGAAGGCGCTCCTGTAAATGCAGAGCGCAACGGGTACGGAAATGAGGAAGTTGTTTTATGGTAATTGGGAGGAATGGGTTATGAAACAACAAATCTTTTCTATTGGTAGCGCCGCTATCTTATTGATGGCAGGCATAGCGATGACGGGTTGCAACAAGAACGAGCCAAAAGAACCCGCCAAAGTACAAACGTATCATGTAAGAATCCAAGCCGGAAAGGGTGACGCCAACCAACAGAATGGTCCTCGCAAAGCGCTGGGACTGGATGGCACAACGCTGACTGCCAGCTGGAAAACAGGCGAACAGGTAACCGTACGAAATCTCACGAAGGAGGCAGACCTGACAGGCTCTCTGACAGCAGAATCAGATGGCGTACAAACCGTTATTTCCGGTGATTTGACGGGAACGATCAATGCCGGTGATGAGTTGAAACTCAAGTTCCTGTCTCCGGACTATACCACGCAGGCAGGTACGATAGAGTATATTTCAGCCAATTGCGACTATGCTGAAGCAACCATCCATGTAGCAAGCGTCACATGGGGAAGTATCACCTTTGAAGAGAATATCGCCAATTTTGAGAACCAACAGGCTATCGTGAAGTTCACACTGAAGGATGGTGATGATCCTATTGCAGCGACTGAGTTAGTAGTAGAAGTAGAGGGTGCATCTTATACCATCACTCCGGCATCGGCTACCAGCGAACTGTTTGTCGCTCTTCCGGGATTCAGCGATCAGACGATCAAACTGACCGCTACCGTTGGATCGGATACCTACACTTATACTTCTTCCGGCAATAAGACACTTGAAGATAGCAAATACTATGCGATTACCGTCGGTATGAGCAAGAAAGTGCTTGGTTTCTCCATCGACCCTACCCATCAAATCGAGTTTGCACACGGTAATTTGCAGTACAAAGCCTCGGAGAATAAATGGCGCATCGCGGAGCGCCAATTCGATTATGTGGGAACGTATTATACAGCGCATTTCTTCTCGGGAAGTAAAGGATATTTTGATGATCCTGCTATAGGAAATGTATATGAAAGTGGCGTGAAATGCAATAATACCAACGAGAGTATTGGCGATGTGATGAGTACGGATTGTTGGATCGACCTATTCGGTTGGAATACATGGAATAAACCGCTGCTGGTTTCTGCAGAGCCTGCCGATTTCGCAACAGATCAGTCGAGTTTTACAGACTGGGGACATAATACGATATATGACACCAAAGCAGGTATTTCCTATGCTCCCGACACATGGCGTACGCCAACCATGGACGAATGGATGTATATAATCGGTGGTCGTACGAATGCCCAATATTTATGTGGCTTGGCTTCTATTGATGACCCAACTTACGGAAATGTCAAAGGTCTTATCCTCCTGCCGGATGAATTTGTAAAACCGGATGGTATTACCTTCCATCACATGACCGATGAGACGACTAACTACCACTTGGCATACCAAGGAACAAGTGTCAATGAAGTATATCAGGGTACTCCCAATGCGTATCCGAATACTATTTATGACAAACCAAGCCCCATTGATGCCACCATCTTTAATAATTATTTGAATGCGGCCTTGGAAGACGATCGTTATATGTATAACCAAAATCGTTATACTATCTCACAATGGGAACAAATGGAGGCTGCCGGAGCTGTCTTCTTGCCGGCTGCCGGTTGGACACAGGTTCGCTGGGTTAGCAGTTATGATCACTCACGTGGAGTATGGGCGTTGCCTCATTTTGAGAACTTCCTGGGAGCATACTGGTCTTCGAGTTATTGGGTAGATGAAGACGCAAGCTACTTGCTGATTTCGTATCAAAACGGAGGCCACGTCGGTCATGCTTCACAGCCATTTATTACTGGCCAGTCCGTTCGTCTGATAAGAGATTTGTAATAAGTCCTACATATAAGCAAAACAAAAACGAAGTCCACATGTGTGAACTTCGTTTTGTTATTGAAACACGTTTTTTGTCCAAATCTATACTGTTCTATCATTTTTCTTCTCCGCCAAAAAACGTTTGAGGAGGAAGGTTAGGAAATATGGGAAAGTATAAAACGCACCGTTCCATCCGATATTCTTATAGCCCAATTTGATACCATAGTGAACATCCGGATAGGAATCCCATTTGATAAGATTATTCAGCGAGGCGGTCGCGCCATCTTTCGCTTTGACTTCTACCGGTATCAATGAATCGGCATCACGCACAAAGAAATCCATCTCCAACGATGGGTTATCGTGACGATAGAAATACAATTGTTCGTAGCCGGACTTGCACAACATCTCACCCACCACATTCTCATAGATGGCACCTTTATATGTGCCAAAGTTCTTATTGGCGCGCAAGTCCTCTTGCGCCTCTTCATCCAAGGACGCGATAAGCAGTCCGGTATCATGGTAATACAACTTGTAGTACTCCGGATTATAGTTGCCCTTCAGCGGTAGCTCCACATTATTCAAACAATAACAGGGATTGATCACCCCCGCTTCTTTCAACCAATCTACCGCTCCGATGTACTCCCTGTTTCGCGCGCCTTTGGCAACCTTTGTTATTTGGTACTTCTTGTTCTCCTTGGCCAAGAAAGTGGAAATATGGTTATATACCGCCAAAACTTTTGCCTTGTCGGTTTCTTTAGCATACTTCGTGATATCTTCCTCGTAGTCCTTCAGCAATTGACGCTGCAACTTGAGCGTACCTTCAAAATGCCCGTTGTCTATGTACATCTTCACTACTTCCGGCATGCCTCCAAGCGTCATATAGTCGCGGAAAAGATCCATCATCGTGTCCAATTCCAATTGGGAGAACGGTTGAAGGGAGATCATATGTTGATAGAGATCTTCAATTTGACCACGCGAGTAGCCCTTCGCCCACAGGAACTCTTCAAAGTCCATCGAGTGCATCTCGTAGTCATCCTTAAAACCAACCGCATTAGACTCGATTTCCTCGTAGTAGATACCCATTAATGATCCTGAGCAGATAACGTCGTAACGGCCATCCAGACAGAAAGATTTGAGCGAGGTGGCGCAGTCGGGACATTTCTGCAACTCATCGAAAAAGAAAAGTGTCTTATGCGGAATGAATTTCCATGAAGGCTCCAAAAGGGATATATTCTTGATAATCGTATCCACCTCATAACCATTATCAAAGATTGCTCTGAACTTTTTTTGAAGCACAAAGTTGATCTCGATTACCGACTCATAATTCGCTTTACCGAACGCGCGAATGGACTCCGTTTTGCCAATTTGTCGCGCACCCTTAACTATCAAAGGTTTTCTCTTTGATTCTTTCTTCCATTCGAGAAGATATGTATCTATCTTTCTTTCAAGTAGTTGCATGACATTAAATCACATATTTTGACATGAAAAATCAACAAAATTCACATTTTCGGCATATAAATTATGCCATAAATCACAAAATCTGCTGCAAAGGTAGTACTTTTTTTTGAATTGAGCAAATAATTTGGGCGTTTTTTGTCCAAATCTACACTTTTACCCACATTTGGAAGAAAAATCAACTCTCACTACTCCACTCACGGGGAGTGATGCCGGTTTCACGGGCAAAGATACGAGAGAAGACGACAGGGGAAGAGAAACCGCTCTGCTCCGCTACATCCTGTAGTTTCATGTCGGGATGCTCGGTCATGAGGCGTTTTGCCTCATCGATACGGTATTTGGTGACGAACTGATAGAAGCTACATCCGTATTCGGTATTGATGAGTTGACTGAGATAGGTTCGGTTAAGTGGCAAGATCTGCCGTAAGTCCAACAGACGGAACTCAGGATTGAGGTAGGGTTTTTCCGCTTCCATCCATTCTTCCAATATACGTTTGTATTCGGCATTGGACACGGTAGATGTCTCCTGCGACGCCTCCTCTGTTTCCTCTTCATTCGTCTCTTTTGTTGCCTCCTCTATCCATGGTTTGGAATGGAAGATGATCTGGTCATTGGTATAGATGATGACGAAGAACATCAGCCATTGTTGGGTAAAAAGTCGCGTGGGTTCGTCGGAGAAACAGATATAGGTATACGATATGCCTAAGATCAGCGCCATCTGCAGGTAGCGAATGATCCATCGCTCATCGGTTTGCTCCACCGAGCCGTAGTTCTCCTCGGCGTATCGACGGTAGTAATGCACGTGCCTGAACAACAGCGCCACCCATACCACCGGAACAAGCGCCAAGAGCCACCTCAGGTCCCATGGAACGAACATGTCAATAGCTCCGAGCACGACCACCGGCAGAATACGTTTCAGACTGTTCTTCATCGTCAACCAACCGGGGTTCAAGAGCTCTGACGGATAAGCGAGTATAAGCCACGCGAGCAGATCACCGCCCACCATCTCCCAGCCCTCAAAAGCAAAGGTGCCCTCTGCCGGCAGCAATTCGGCGTTAACGGACAAACGATAACTGACACCTGCAATCATTATGGCCGAAATCGTACCCATAATCCATGCTTGTACATTCCGCACGCGGATGCCATCGGCATGACGTATCATCGTCCAGGTGTTGATCAGCGTCACTGTAATGATGGAGGCGTTCTGTATGGGAGAAATGATCTCGTAAAACAGTTTGTGCGGGATAAGGGGCGCAAGCCAGTAACTCAACCCAACCAATGTTAGCAGTACTAACCCAAATAGATACTCTTCTTTGTATTCAACAAGGAATTTGCGAAGACTCATTTTACCCCCCCCCAATAGCATAATTCGATGCGTGTTTTTCAAAAACGAATGCAAAGGTACTGCTTTTTTTGCAAATATGCAAGAGTTGAAAGAAAAAAGTCGAAAGAAAAAAGTGTTTTTTCTTGCATATGTCACGAAAAAGCAGTACTTTTGCAGCGCAAAATGGAAAACGGACGTTACGATAAGGAGGATTTGCAGGAGGCGCTGCGCGTACTGCGTGCCGGAGGGATCATCGTGTATCCTACCGATACGGTATGGGGGATAGGTTGCGATGCCACGAACGAGGAGGCGGTGCGTAAGATCTACCGTCTCAAGCAACGGGAGGACAGTAAGTCGATGTTGGTACTGATGGACAGTGAGGCGAAGTTGCCGTATTATGTGGGCGATATACCGGAGGCGGCAGAGATGCTGTTGGATTGTTGTAATGGTGAAAATGGTGACGCTTCGCTTAATGGTGAAAATGGTGATAGCAAACCGATGACAATTATTTATCCGCATGCACGGAACCTGGCAGGGAACCTGATCGCGGAAGACGGCAGTATCGGTATCCGTATCACGAACGAGGCGTTCAGCAAGGCGCTCTGTGCGCAGTTACGTCATCCGCTGGTATCGACGAGTGCCAACATCAGCGGTCATCCTACGGCGCGGTTCTTCCATGAGATAGAACAGGAGGTGCTGGACGGCGCGGATTATGTATGCCGGTTCCGTAGGGACGATGAGACACCCCACGAACCCTCCTCGATCATCAAGATCAATGCCGATGGCTCGTTTCGGATTATAAGAAGCTAATTAAATAAGAAAATAAACCAGTAGTGTCCCATTAAAAATAAACAAAAACCAACAAAACCCTTTGAGTGCTTTAGAAGCGAGGCTTCTTTTACAAATTGCTACTAAAACCTGCTTGTAAGCAAGCTTCCAGACAGATTTTACTACCAATTTGCAAACTC
>CACYHE010000020.1:51761-81629 GCA_902774185.1 uncultured Bacteroidales bacterium
GATTTGGACACGAAGGTGTGTGGATATTGGTGGTAAAAACTATCCGGAAATGTATTTACGAGGAGTTTTTAGCAGCAATAGACACAAGGAGCAAAGCTCTAAAATCATTTAAAAGTGTTTATCTTGGTTTTATTTACAAAAATGCAACTATGACCTTACGACGGAAACAACAATTATGGTACTTGATGGCAGACTTGCTGAGTAGCGAGTTGGTCTGGTTATGCTTCCTGGGTTTCCGATGGATGATATATGAGGGGCGAATGGGTCTGATGGAAGACGTATTGGTTCCGGCTTTCAGTTTCTGGCGCCCCTTGGTGATCTACCCCTTCGTTTGTCTGGTGATCTATTACCTCTCGGGTTACTACCTGCGTCCTTTCCAAAAACCCTTATGGAGGGAGTTATTACGCACTTTCCTGTCGGCTTTCGTGATTGCGTTGCTGTTCTTCTTCATCATCATCATTGATGATAATGTAGTGAACTACAACCGGTACCTGCTCTCGTTCGGGGTGTTGTTCGGTCTGCAGTTCGTTCTCAGTTATATCCCGCGTCTGACAATCACGTTGCTATCCCGTCGCAGAGGAGTGATGCGTACCAAAGAGGTACACTCGATGGACGAGGCAAAACAGTTGGTAGCCGGTGAGCAAGATGAGGTGATCATCAACCTGCCGGAAGGATATACAGACCGGCAGTTATACGAACTGATTGCGCAGTTATACCCTCTGGCGTGCGAGATCAGTATGATTCCGCGTGTGTATGATATGTTAACCGGTGCCGCCCGTATCGGACAGTTGGACCGTCCTTCGCTTATTCGCATCACGGCGTTCCATATGACGGATTCGGGTTTGTGTATCAAACGGGCTTTCGATGTGGTCAGTTCATTTATCGGTTTGCTGATCCTTTCTCCGCTGATGGCAGTGATCAGTCTGTTGGTCAGACTGTCGTCTAAAGGCGATGTCATCTACAGGCAGGAACGAATCGGTCTGTATGGCAGGTCGTTCCGTATCTATAAGTTTCGCACGATGGTGGATAAGGCAGAGCAGGACGGTGTGCCGCACTTGACGACGGACGATGATCCCCGTATCACGAAGACAGGACGATGGTTACGTAAGTACCGCCTGGACGAACTGCCGCAGTTGTGGAACATCCTCAAAGGCGACATGTCCATCGTAGGTCCCCGTCCCGAACGACCTTATTTCATTGAGCAGATCATGAAGGAAGCACCGTACTACTGCCTGATCTACAAAGTGCGTCCGGGTCTGACCAGTTGGGGTCCCATCCGTGTCGGGTACACCGATACGATGGAGAAGATGATCGAACGGTTAAACTGCGATATCGTCTATGTGGAGAATATGTCCATCCTCTTGGATCTCAAGATCCTATTCTTCACTACCGGCGTTATTCTAAAAGGAAAAGGGAAATGACATACGACGAGAAGATAGAGAAAGCGGAACGGATCATTGTGCAGTTGGAACAATCCGAGGCGCTGAGTATGGAAGAGTACCGTCGGTTGGCGGACGAAGCGACCGCCTTGCTCAGGCAGTGCAAAGAAGAACTGGTACCGACGGAACTTAACGTTCGTCAATGAACTTGACGGGTTTACGACTCTTGGCAGGGAAATTGATCTGCTGAATGACGTCGGCAGGCAGTATCTCCACGTCCGGAGTCACACGCAGACGAGACCGGAAATGGTCCTTTAGTTGCTTGATGGCTTCGTCCGGAAGGATACTGTTATCTTTCAGACTGATACGCACGATCACCTCATCCGTTCCTGCATCGGAAGGACGCACGACGACGATGTAGTTTCCAACGAAAGGTGTGTTATCCAGGACATCGTTGATGGCAGGCGGATAGATCGTCGTTCCCTTCAGCTTGATCATATTATGTTTGCGACCAATGAGCGGTGTGAGACGGAAACTGTTTCGTCCGCAAGCACAGGGTTCGGTCACTTTCGCTGCTATATCACCCGTTCGGAAACGGAGTAGCGGCATACCTTCGACGCCCAGAGTGGTGATAACCACTTCGCCGGGTTGACCGTCTTCCACCACTTGGTCATCTTCTCCGATAATCTCCACGATAATCAGTTCCGGATGCACATGTCCTCCGCAAGCATGTTCGCATTCGGAGAAGGTAGCCGACATCTCGGTGGACGAATAGGTGGCATATAGTTCCACTTCGGGCCATTTGTCATGGATCCGTTGTCCGAGCAGGTTGAGGTTAAACGCCTGATCCCTTAGTCCTTCACCTATACCGATGATCTTACGGATGGATGAATGACGGTAGTCGATGTCATGTTGCTCCGCATACTCGATGAGGCGCAGAATGAAAGAGGGTACGCACATGATGGCGGTCGGATGCAGGCGTTGGATGGTGTCCCATTGTAATTCGGGAATACCGTTTCCGACCCGAATGATACTGGCACCCATGCTACGTATGCCCATCCAATAGGCGAGACCTGCCATGAAGCGTTTGTCGATGGTGGTCATCAGTTGCAGGATATCGCCTTTCTTCAGTCCTGCGCAGGCGAATGACTTATGCTCGTTATAGGCGAGTCGTTGCAGATCCGCTTCGGTACAACCGAACACGACCGGGTCACCCAAGGTACCGGACGTAGTGATATAATCGATGATGTCTTCGCGTGGCACGCAGCGGAAGTCATCGTTGAAACGCTGCAGGTCCGTCTTCTCCGTGAAGGGCAGGCGTTGCAGGTCCTCAAGTGTACGGATCGAGGCAGGGTCTATCTGTTTGTCCGCAAACAGACGTTGGTAGTACGGCGAATGAGCCGCCAGATAGGCTATCTGTTGACGCAGTTTCTCTTCCTGAAAAGCCTTGATTCGTTCTATTGATTCAAATTCGATATCCATTGTAAGTATTCTTTTTTCCATTTTATCTGTTCCAGTCGTTGCACAGGGCTAACACGGTCTGTTGCGCAACCATGGCGACACCGCATAAACCGTGTAAGTTAACGTTCTGACCGGTGATATAGAAGCCCGGCACACGCGTTCGAACGGAACCCACAGGTTCGGTCATACCGAACATACCGCCTTCGGGGGACAGGTAACTATCCCGATAGGTGAGCGAGGTAGAACTGAAGACATCCGTCACATGCGCCGAGATACCCGGGTATATTTTCTCCACGTACGATAGTACCTCTTGTTCCTTCTTCCGTTTGAACGCTTCGTAAGCCTCGTAGTCCTTCTCCCTGTTCTCATGCCAGCGTGTCAGTTCGTCATACTGCATCGGCATGACGGTTTCGATGGTACGGGCAAAACGCTGACCGTGTTCATCGCAAGGGGTCATGACCAACAGACTGTGCTCGGGCATGAAATGGGTGACGGGATCGTAGGGCACCGTGTCGGGTCGGAGGGTGGCGTATATCTTGAACGAACCCACCGTCTCCGGTGTGGATAAGATCCGTCTTCGTGCAACGGATCGGTATATAGGCAGGTCTGTCAGCGTAAGCAGCTGTTTGGGATGTAGCGAAGAGATGACGTAGTCATACCGGCTCGTTTGACCTTGGTCGTTGGTAAGGACGAAGAGGTCCTTTTCTTGATCGATATGCGTAATGCGTTGGGACACCAAGATCCGTCCGCCGTGCCGCACGATATAAAGCGCCAAGTCATTCGCTAATCTCTGACTGCCGCCCACGAAACGGAATACCCCATGTTCCGCCTGTTCCCATTCGGCTTCACCGATGAGAGCCGCCGGAGAGTGATCGAGCGTTGTCGGTTCGCAGTCGGCATGGATATCAAGCGATGCGAGCAGGTTGGTCACCATGCCTTGTGGTTGCAGACCGGTCATGATATGCATGCCGGTAGCCCAGGTCTGTCCGTTCTTCTCGTACGAGAACAGTCCGCCGCCAAAGAACTGCATTTGTTCCAGTACCGTCACTTCAAAACCTTTCTGCGCCAACAAAGCACCGGCGAACAGTCCCCCTACTCCGCCTCCGATGATGCCGACCCGTTTGTTATTGGAGTGCAGCAAGGCGCTATAGTACAGTTCCATCGACTTCGCCCGTTTCTTATAGGTATTCCCCCAGGTCGTATCATCCGGCATGACAGGCGGTAAGACGGTCAGACTCGCATACGCCGGTTTGAGCGCAAACTGTTTCTTCCCGATATAATCGATCATTCCTTCGATCAGTAAGGGTTGAATCGGTAATTGGTATTTCTCCGCATAGTAGAACGCTCCCCGATGGAAACGCCCGATCTCTCCGGTAGCGGAACGGGTGCCTTCGGGAAAGATGAAGAGCGAGTAACCTTTCTCCAGGATCTCTTTGACCTTCGCTTCCCGTTTCTCATCCTCCCAAGAGGTCGGGAAACAATCCATGAACCGTAAGACGATGGCGAAGATAGGGTTGTTCCATATATAGTCTTTAACCACGATCACCGCCTTCGGTAACAACGACAGACAAAGCACGATGTCGATGAACGACTGATGGTTGGCGATGATGACGGATTGACGATTTTCGATTATCGATTCTCGATTTTCGATAGTGAGATGAAGACCGAAGATACGGGTTACGAAATGACGGGAGAGGCGTTGTGCGTACCGATGGAATCGTTCACAAGAGGCATCGTTTTTGCCCATGATCGCGAAATAGATGAGCGTCAAAGGGTTGACGATGAACAGCATCACAATGGCGAAGTACAGGAAACAGAAGATCGTTCGCCAGTACATATTCAGATAGCCGAAGAGCAATGCCCCGACGCACAGGAAAGCGTTGAGGATCGAGATGCGTGTGAAGTCACGTGCCGGTACGAAATGGCTTACCCTTTCGCCTTTAGGCGGGTAATAGACACGGATGGGAACGGGTACCAGCGGAACGTTATGCCAAGCGGCAAAGACCAACAGTTCGAGTTCCGCTTCATACCTACAGGTGAGTATCGACAGTCCGTACAGCTGATCCAAAGGATAGATTCGCATACCGGTCTGCGTGTCCGGCAGGTGGATGGTGGTGTGTAAGCGGAACCAGAAATTGGAGAACCGGTTGGCGAACTTGCTTTTACCCGGCATGTTGGTATCCGTAAACTGCCGGCTACCTACGATGAGGGCATTGGGATGTACGTCCAAGGCACGCAAGAGCAAGGGGATGTCTTCGGGATAATGCTGTCCGTCTGCATCGATGGTGAGGGCATGGGTGAATCCCATCTCTTTGGCTTTGCGGAAACCCGCTACCAGTGCTGCCCCTTTCCCTTTGTTCTTGGTTAATGTAACGACAGTAACGGGGATGTCCAAGGATGCCAAAAGCGCAGACGTAGCGTCCGTACTACCATCATTCACCACGATAATATCGTGGAGCTGACGGTACGCACGATGCACTACATCGATGATGGTTCCGGCATTGTTATAGGTCGGAATCAGGACACATATATGTTGCCGCAAACTGCGCATACATTACATGAGAGACATTATCTTCTATCGTACATTTGCTTTCTGTGATCGTCATCAGCACCTCTTTGTCCGGCGTGATGGCTTGGCGGAACTTCAGATTGGTGACGGAGTTAAACCGCACAGCATGCCCGAGCATGTCGGACAGTAAGTCCTCTGCTATCTGGACAAGACAAGCACCGGGTACTATCGGTTGACCCGGAAAATGTCCCGCAAAGATAGGATGTTCGGGGTTGAAGCGAAGCACATAAAGGCTTTTGTCTTGCGACTTTTGACTTTCCACTATCTGATATAAACCGGATTTTCTATATATATATATGGACGCGCGCGCGATATTCTCGGTTCGGTCCCCGATGAGGCTGAGTACCTGATCCCAGGTCTCCACTTGTTCATCAAACTCGAGTACCAACGCCGAACGGATCATTCCCAACGCCATCTGCGTACGTATATCCGTCAAGGCGCATGCCATGGATTGCTTCCCCTGCGAGTACGTGGCGTTATAGCCGTGATTACCGGTCAGGATGGCGATTAACGAAGCCACCGTGTTATGCGTCGATTGGATGAAGGGAGTGGGTTTGAGTTGTTGTTCATCCGATGCGATCATATCTTGCAAGAACCGCATGGACTGTAACATACAGCCCCATTGGGTGGCACAGACGATGGCATCAGGTTGTTCTACCCCACTCTCCTGCATCGCTTTCTTGGCAGCCGCTACGATACGCCGCATCTGAGGCGTCATACGTCGAGCCTCAGCAGGGGAGACGAACGCATTTACCATTTCGTCATTTACCATTTCGACATGTATTGGTTCATTGAACCATTGAGTCATCGGTGCTTCGCTTAACTCGATAGCTTCGGTACTGAGGATCAACGCCGACTCGTTTCCGCCAAAACCGAAAGCGTTACAGAGCACATGACGAAGCGGTTTATGTTCCGTATGGCATACGGGCGTGATGAGTCCTTCTGCGGTCTTTGACCACCGTAGGTTAGCCGGCACGAACGCATGCTGCATTGCCAGTACACAGATAGCCGCTTCCAGTCCTCCGCTGGCAGAAGTGGTATGACCGGTGAAGGCTTTGGTACTGCTTACCGCCGGCATGTGGTTCCCGAAGAGCCGCAGCAGGGCTGCCGACTCACTGAGGTCATTATTCGGTGTTGCCGTTCCATGGGCGTTAACATAATCGATATCGGCAGGGTTCAGATGCGCCATCTCCAAAGCCCCTTTCATCGCCCGGTAAGCACCTTCTCCATCTGCCGACGAAGCAGTCTGATGATAGGCGTCGCAAGTATTCGCGTACCCGCCTATATATGCCAGAATCTTAGCGCCTCTTGCCAACGCATCCTCTTCCCGCTCCAGGACTAAGTAACCCGCTCCTTCGCCTAAGTTCAAACCCGCTCTATCGGCATCAAAAGGACGACAGGCTTCGTGGTCCAATATCATCAGGGTGTTAAAACCGTTGAGGTGGAACTTACTCAGACTCTCCGCCCCACCGGCTATCACGGTTTTTGCTTGTCCCGTTCGTAAGAGGTTAGCCCCTAACATGATGGCGTTCAGTGCTGACGAACAAGCCGTGGAAGGAGTGGCGATGAAAGGTGAAAGGTGAAAGGTGAAAGGTGAAAGGTGCTCCGCTATGATTCGTGTGGTCTCACCGGCTTCATGCATACGGATATGCTCGATGGCTTTGCCTTCTTGATAGTCCGCCCAGTGCTGCTCTGTCAGGTCCATACCGCCAACGGTGGTACCACTGATAAAAGCTATTGGCTCTTGGCTATTAACTATTGGCATTCCTGCCGTCCTCAAGGCTTCCCGTGCCGCCATGATACCTAACAAGGCGGTACGAGGCATCGGTTCATCAATCCCCAAGAGGTCTTTGAGTTCCGCATCGGAATACGGTACTTCGCCTACCGGCAGTTCGGTATGATTACTGGACAGCGCATACATCTTGCCGATGCCGGACCATTCGTCCAACAACGACTGCAAGGTCTGCGCACAAGTGATACCGATGGCACTGACCGCCCCTATTCCGGTGACAGCGATTCTCATTTGGTACGATTCGCTTGGATATATTCCGCCATCGTACGGACGGATTGGAAGATGGCTTTACCTGCCTTTGGGTCCGCCAATTTGATTCCGTATTCACGGTCCATAAGCATAATCAATTCCAAGGCATCGATAGAGTCCAAACCGAGCCCTTCTCCAAACAGAGGGGCGTCCGTATCGATGTCCGCAGGGGTCATATCCTCAAAATTAAGAGCCTCAATGATCTGTGCTTTCAGTTGTTCAATCAATTGTTCCATATGATTTGTATTTTTGCATAAAACGTATTTGCATAACTGCATTCGCACCAACCCGCTAACGCGGAAGTTGAAGGTTGAATGTTGAATGTTGAAAGGAGGATCTGTTCCAAGTCTTCGGGTTTATCGAGGATGTAGAACGATGTCTCTCCCTGTATCTGATACCGGATGGCGATCTCACCGGTTACGATATTAGGCAACGTATAGACGAATAAAGCCGGAGAGGGGTAGTATTTCCCGTCGGAGATCGTATCCATATAGTCCGTATCGTTCTTGATGCTGGCACTGCGGTTGGCAAGGATGATAGCTGTCGGCTTTGGGCTATTGGCCATTGGCTCTTTTAATAAGATTTCTGCCGCGATGAAACCAAGGCGTGAGAGTGTATCCATCTTAAAGAACTTAGGATAGTCCCCTGCGAACCGACGATAGAGTTCGACAAGCATCTTCTCGCCTGTCGTCTCTACGGCTATCGGTTTTCCGTTCAGTACCACCGATGTCGGAGTGATCTCTATTTCGCTTATTACTCGCATCTTAACCGTATAGCTGCGTTCACACCGCCGAAACCGGAAAGCATCTTGATGACATTTACCATTTGGTCATTTACCATTTGATCATTTACCATTTTATTTGCTTGCATCGCGCAGAGGATGGTCTCTACCACTCCGGCGGCACCCATCGTGTGACCGAAGAAGGGTTTGAGTACACTCTTCGGAACATCTTGCAGTCCTGCCCGTTCCAAAGCGATTGTCTCCATCGCATCGTTATACATCGTAGCCGTTCCGTGTACTCCTACCAATGCGATCTGATCTGCTGTTATTCCTTCCATCACGTCCTTCAGGCATTGGTACGCTCCTTCGCCTGTCCGACTTGGTGCCGACAGATGGTTGGCATCATTATGAATGCTTCCCGCCTCCAGAGTCCATAATGGCTGTTGGCTATTAGCCATTGGCTGTTGGCTATAGATGATGGTGGCTGCGGCTTCGCCTAAGTTAAGCCCTTGCCGGTCGGGACTGAAGGGTTTGCAAGGTTCGGGCGAGAGCGCCTTGAACGACTGAAAACCGCTTACGATGAACCGGGACTGGATATCGCATCCTACTACTATCGCATGACGATACAGACCTGCTTCCAACAGGCGCATCGCGGTTATCTGCGCACAGACTCCGGAGGTACAGGCGTTACTGACCACGATCGGTGCATTGGGATTACCAAAATGCTGCGCGATGGTTTTTGCCGGAGTGATCAAGTCCAAGTTATCCCCTTTGGTGGTAGAAAGGATGAAGACGGTGTCTTTGGAATTGGTTATTTGTAATTGGTAATTGGTTATTGCATCTTCCACGCTCTTGATGCACAGCGGCACGAAGGACTGCGGTGTATCGAAGAGGGACGCACAGAACGGTTCCACATCGGCAAACCGATGGGTATAAAGCTTCAGTCCGCTTCGCCCGGCCTGCACCGCCTCAAGGTTCGCTTGCGAACCCTCTCCTAAAGGCGAGATAATAGTATGTCCGATACAATAAACCATGTACTATTTACTCCATGACAGCTATCTTAAGGGTGGTGGTGGCAATTGGTTCTTCGCCTATATAGGTCTTCACGTCCATCAGACAGATGTTGAGTACCTCTTGTACCACAACGGCTTCTGTTCGCAGACACTCTCCTACCTGCGGTAAACGCGTAGCTTGTATCTGTTTCACCGCTCCGATATAGCCGATTTTGTTTCCTGCCCGTGCGGCACAGGTCTGCGCAGCGTTCTCCATCAGTCCGGACAGCGGTAACACTCCATCCGTCACCAAGGGACATGTTGCCGGAATCGTGAAACGCGTATATGCTTCCTGCTCATTCACCTCGTCTATCGTGTCGATGAACACGAAAGGCGGTCGTTGCGGTATGAACCGTGTGATATCGTTAGTCGGCATCATGTCCAAAAATCATAAAAATTAAACCACTGGTACGGGTAGCGTACGATCATCTTCTCCATACTGGCCGCAAAGCGGTTCGCCAAGTCCTGTGTCTGCGCATGTTTGGAGAGTGCCGTATTGACCTCCAACTGTTCACAAAAGACGCGATAGGACCGATGACTCTCTTTGAGCACAAACACCAGCAGAACCGGTTGCTTCATCGCTACGCAGATCTGGAATGCACCTATCGGTAAACGAACCGGACGACCTAATAGGGTACACTCAATCGTTGACTCCCCTATTCGTCTGTCTGCCGCAAACGCCAGGATATCTCCGTTCTGCAGCACTTCACTGATTCGGTAGATATGACTCATGTCGTTCGGAAAGACCGGAATCATATCGATGTTATTCCGTTCCAGCACTTTCGCCCGATGCGCCATCACCACCGGTGACTCGGCACCGTACGCCAATATGTGCAGGCGTTTGTCAGGGGTAGAAAGGAAATAACCCGCCATCTCTGTATTCCCTATATGGGAGAAAAGCATGATAAATCCCTTCTCGTCATTTACCCGATCGTAGTACAAAGCACGGTTGACCACCTGCACCTCAAACGGTTTACCGGCAAAAGCTGCGAACCGGTCGATGATCGCTTTCCCGAAATGGTAGAACGAACGATAGACGTCGCAGGCTGCCTGAAAACGGTTACGACCACGAAGACGATGAAAACGATACGCACCCCGACGCTCTGTGGGACGGACGAGTACATACCAAATCAACCATAGGTGCATGATCCCATAGATGATCCGATTATCTACCTTGCGAATGATAGCCACTAATGCACGCTGCATCCAATGGGTACCTCCGGTCTTTCCGCTCCACTCCTGCGCCATTACAGATGCGCCTCAATATAGGAATAAAAGTCCCCTAAGGTCTTAACCGTCTTTAACTCTTCTGCCTGGGGTTTGAAACCGAACTCCCGGTCTATCAAAACCACGATATCCACAAAATCCAAAGAGTCGATCTCCAGATCCTGCTTCAATAACGCCCCCTCGGTCAATGCCTCCGGAGCAATCTCAAACTCCTCTACGAGGAGTGTGTTGACTTTTTCAATAATCTCTTGCTTTGTCATAATTCATATTTTTTGTTTGAAGGTTTGAATGTTTGAAGGTTTGATATTGTTAACAACCTCAAACGATATCAAACGATATCAAACAATATTTTTCATTGTTTTACAAACGAGTATCGAGTGTCCGCCGTTCCCGATACGGTCATGGATGGACTCCACTTCCAATCCCGCTTCCCGGATCAGACGTGTCATGTCATCCGTGTTGTACATCTTACTGTTTCCGTTCGCCAGAGCGGTGAAATACAGGCTGGTCATCGTCAGACTCATTGCTGCCGGTGTATAGTCCTGTCTATCCCAAAGCGTCTCCATGATAAAAATGCGGTTGTCGGCATCCAGAATAGCCGCAGCACGACGCAAGATAGACACGATCTGTTGCTCACTGAAACAATCCAAGAACTGCGACATCCAGATCACATCATAGCGCTTGTCGGTGGGGAAAGTATTATGCTCATCCAAGATATTCATCCCGACACCGTGGATACGCTCCGCCCCTTCTTTGCCTGACGTTGCTTTTTGCATCAATCCTATCTGTTGCGGCAAGTCACAGACAGTCACTTCAATAGACGGGTTGTACGCGACACAACGCATTGCAAAACGACCCGTGTTACCGCCCACATCCAATAGATGCAGCTGTTGGCTGTTAGCTGTTGGCTGTTGGCTGATGATCTCCAGCGCTTCATCAAACGAGTGATCGGAGTAGTAATGGTCAAAACCGAACCAACTCTTCTGTACCTGTTCGGGCAGACTGCTCAATCCTTCATAGATGGTAGGCCAGTTGCCAAAATGCTCCAAACCCGCCGGACGACCTTCCTCTAGCGCCTTATCCAACACGAACCAACCTTCGTAGTTTACATCGTGGTTGAAGTCTATATCGGCACGAATCATTGCATCCCGTAAGAGGAACCAACCCGTTTTCCCCAAACGATAGGTGTCTGTTTCCGGATCGATCAACACGATATGGGTGGTCAACGAAGCCTCCAACAGGCATTTCGTTGCATATTCACTCAAACCCGTCGCTTGCGCTATTTGGGTCTGCGTAAGCCCTTGTTTATGTTCGTTCAGTAAGTCCAAGATACCGTACTTGATCATCAGGCGGCATACTTGAAAGATAACCGGTCCCCAGGAATAGAGATGTGCCATCTCTTGTGCCTGTTGCGCATTATACCGCTCCTTACTGAACGCTCTTTTTAAGTTATCAAATAAAAACATCGAGTGATTGACGATTGGATGATTAATCTATTGTGCGTAAGACGATGGCGCTGTTTGTGCCTCCAAAACCGAAACTGTTACTGAGTACCGTTCGAACCGGTGTCTCTATTGTCTGAGCGGCAAGACGTAACTGTTCGGCACAGGGGTCTATATGTTCCAAATTGATGTTAGGCGCCACAAAACCCTGTTGCATCATCAGGATGCTATATACCGCTTCGCTGGCACCCGCCATCCAGCACTCATGACCGGTCATGGACTTGGTACTGCTGATCCATGTATTCTTTCCTCCGAAAAGACGGGTTAGGGCGACCGCTTCCTCTGCATCGCCTTGCCTGGTGGACGTAGCGTGGGCGTTGACATAATCGATCTCATCCGGTGTCATTCCGGCATCCGACAACGCACGCTGCATGGCGATAGATGACCCTTCATTACTGGGTTGCGAGATACCTATGCCATTACTGGAGAAACCGTATCCGCATACCTCCGCCAAGATCGTTGCGCCCCGTTCTATCGCATGGTCATAGTCTTCCAACACCAGCGCCGCAGCCCCTCCGCTGGGCACCAGACCATCCCGATCGATATCAAACGGACGGCTTGCTTTGGCGGGTTCATCTACCCGGGTAGAGAACGTACCTAAAGCATCGAACGCAGCCATCGAGTACACGTTTACTTCCTGTGCCCCGCCGACAAGAATCATATCTTGCAGTCCCTGACGAATAAACATCGCGCCCAAACCTATCGAATGACTACCGCTGGCACAGGCTGCACTGACGGAGAAATTGATGCCACGCAGATGGAAGATGGTGGACAGGTTCATATTCACCGTGGAGTTCATCGATTGAAAGATCAAACCGCTGCCCAACAAAGCTGTGTCATGTTTCTCCCGCATCGTCTCATGGGTCTCTACCGTAGCCTTTGCTGTACTGTCGTTTCCAAACAACACACCCACCTCATGCTCCAACAGATACTGCTCATCGATACCCGCCTGCTCAAACGCTTCTTTGCTTGCCATAAAAGCATACATTGCCTCTTGCGACATACTCGTACGTAACCGACGATGTAACAGCGCCTTCAAATCCGGCGTCTCTACGATCCCTGTCAAAGGACTGCGAAAACCGTATTCCTTACGGGCTGCATCGCACCCGATACCGCTTTTACCGGTACGCAGCGAAACGCTCACTTCTTCTTTATTCCGACCGATACACGACCAGATACCCATGCCTGTAACCACTACCCGTTTCATCCCATACCTCCTGCTATCGTGATTACTTGTCCCGTTATATACGCCGCCTCATCGGAACATAAGAAACTAACCAATGCGGCTACCTCGTCCGGTTGACCGAACCGTCCTGCCGGAATCATCTTCTTCAACTCCGCCTCATCCAGATCCGCCGTCATGTCTGTGGCAATAAATCCCGGTGCGACGGCATTCACGGTCACTTTTCGTGCCGCCACCTCTTTGCTTAAGGCTTTCGTTGCACCTATCAATGCCGATTTGGCTGCCGAGTAGTTCGCTTGACCGGGCAAACCGCTTACACCGGACACCGATGCGATATTGACGATACGTCCTTTGCGGGCACGCAGCATGCCGCTTAACACATGACGGGTCGTGTAATAAAACCCTTCTGTGGTCGTCTGCATCACCTGATGCCAGTCATCCTCGTTCATAAAAACCAACAGACCGTCTTTACGGATACCGGCATTATTAACCAATACGGATATATATTCGCCTTCATGCGCCGTGTCCCATGCCGTCAGAGCGGCTTCGATAGCCTTACCGTCCGACACATCGAACGGCAATAACTCCACCTTACCGCCTGCCGCTTCGATAGCGGCTTTCGTTTCTTCGGCAGCCTTTGAATTACTACGATAATTGATGATCACCGTATAGCCGTCTTTGGCCAAGCGCTCAGCGATGGCTCGACCGATACCTCTACTCGCTCCGGTTACAAGTGCATAATTCATAGATTCATTTACCATTTATTCATTTACGGTTTCCTTGACGAAGGTACTGCTCGATCGCAGCAAGGTCTTCGTAGAACGGTGTATCTTCTATTATCGTCGGCGTGATAGCCCGGATCGCATCATACTGTGCCTTCGTAGCCGGTGCCATTTGGTCCGCTATACCCAGACAGTCCACCGCCTGCGCCATCGCCAGATACAAAACAGACAGTACCTGATACACATTATCGATCACTTGTGTACATAACTCAGCACTGTTCGTTCCCATCGAAACAATATCCTGGTTGTCATTGTTATTCGGTATGGAGTGTACATAGTTCGGCATTGCCAAAGTCTGACACTCAGCCGTTGTACTCGTAGCCGTAAACTGGCAGGCTTGGATACCGTAGTTCAAACCCAACGTACCCCTATTGAGGAACGGAGGTAAGATACCGTTGATCCGGTCATGGCACAGGTAGTTGAGTTGCCGCTCGCTCACCATCGCCAAACGTACCATCGCTATCTTCATCTTATCCGCCTCCAGCGAAATATAATCGCCGTGAAAATTACCACCGTGATACACGTTCTGCGTCACAGGGTCCACAATCGGATTATCACTGGCCGCATTTAGTTCTTCTTCAATCACACGCTTACTATAAACCAGCGTGTCGTATATAGGACCAAGGATCTGCGGTGCGCAACGCAACGAATAATATGCCTGCACCTTATCCTTGAATATTTTCGTCTCCGAATGTCCGGCGTCATACAATGCATTCTCACGCCGTTGTAAGCGCTTACTGTCTTTACTCAGTTCGCGCATCTGTTCCGCTATACGGATCTGCCCCTCATGACGACGCGCCTCATTCAACGGCGCTGCCATCAGATCATCATAACTGCCGGCTATCTCGTTCATCCAGACAGCCGCCAAGGTCGCCCAATAAAGGAGTTGCTCGGCATGAATCTGATTGACCGCACTGATACCGGTCATCACACTGGTACCGTTGGTACAACTCAGTCCCTCACGGATATGTATCTCCATCGGACGCAAACCGCACTCGTCCATCACCTCTTTGGTAGGACGCCAGATACCCTTGTAGTGCACCTTTCCTTCGCCTATCAGACATAAGGCGATATGTGCTAACTGCACTAAGTCACCGCTCGCTCCCACACTGCCGTGTTTCGGGATAAACGGATAGATACCACGGTTGATAAACTCCGTCAGTAATGCAACCAACTCCGGATGTACCCCGCTCTTGCATTGCGCGAACGAGCCCACCCGCGCGAGCATAGCTGCGCGTACGAAAGAATCGTCCAGAGGGGTACCGGCACCGGTGGCGTGCGAACGAATGATGTTATATTGTAAATCGCGAAGGTGACTATCCTCCACACGCCATTGGGCCATCGGACCAAAACCCGTGTTGATACCGTAAATCACCTTATCGCCGGAGAAACGCGCCAAGAAATCATAGGAATCGGCGATGCCCTGCAGCGTCGCCTCATCCCATGATAACTGAGCGTTTCGATAAAGAATGTTATTGACTAATTTTAAATCAATTTTCATCGTTTGTAATTTTCCCACTTCGTATTACGCATATCGCCGGACTTGAGGAACTCCTCATGCATAGCGAACGCGCAACTCAATTCGTGTTGTGTCTGACCGTGACGAGCGATCTTCAGATAGTCACGCAGCATCTCACGATACTCCGGTGCCACGCAGTTATTGATGATCTCTTCAGCACGCTGACGCGGACTCTTACCACGCAGATCGGCCACACCCTGTTCGGTCACCAGCACTTTGACGCTGTGCTCCGAATGGTCGAGGTGGGTCACCATCGGTACGATGGATGAAATAGCGCCGTTCTTCGCCGTCGAAGCGGTTGTGAAGATACTCAGGTACGAGTTACGCGCAAAATCGCCCGAACCGCCGATACCGTTCATCATCTTCGTACCGCATACATGCGTCGAATTGACGTTTCCGTAGATATCTGCCTCCAACGCAGTGTTGATAGCGATGATACCGAGTCGACGTGCTATCTCCGGACTGTTGGACGTCTCTTGCGGACGAAGTAACAACTTGTCGCGGTAGAAATCGAGGTCGGCGAGTACTTCTGCCATCTTGCTCTCCACCAGACGCAACGAGCAACCCGAAGCGAACTTACAATGACCCGCTTTGATAAGATCCACCACAGAGTCTTGAATCACCTCCGAGTACATCTCAAACGGCGGGATATTGGGGTTTTTGCCTAACTCACCGAGGACCGCGTTTGCTACATTACCTACTCCACTCTGGATCGGCAGGAACGAAGCCGGGATACGTCCCGCTTTCATCTCTGCTTCCAGGAAAGCTGCTACGTTAGCGCCGATCTTCGCCGTCGTCTCATCTACCGGAGTGAATGCCGGGATCTCGTTCGGACGGTTGGTCTTAACGACGGCAGCAATCTTCGCCGGATCGACCTTTATATGATCCGAACCGCAGCGATCCGAAGGTTTGTAGATAGGTATCTCTCGACGTTGAGGCGGATCAAGGGGTTCATACAAGTCGTGCATACCACGCATCGCAGCAGGGAACATCTCGTTGAGTTCGATGATGATCTTATCCGCCATACGGCAGATGGTAGGCATGATACCGATACCTGCCGCCGGAACGATCGTACCGTCTTCCCCTACATACGAAGCCTCGATGATCGCCCATTTGGGTTTGGGTAAGAATCCATAACGGATATCCTGCGGCATGTGGCTCAAGTGCATGTCGAAATAGTGCGTACCTTCCGCATTGATCTCGTCACGCATGGACTTATTCGACTGATACGGCGTACGGAATTCAACAGCGTGCGCACGCGCTAAAGCACCGTCACAACTGTCACCCATAGACGCACCCGTCTCCAGACCTACACGGAAAGGCTTACCCTCCGCATGCAGTCTCTCCGCACGTTGGGCCAATGCAAAAGGCACTGCCTTGGGCACTCCGGTAGCCGTAAAACCACCGAGACCCAAGACATCACCATGTTGTATCAATTCGGCAGCTTGTTCTGCCGTCATGAAAGGTAAAGCCATATAATTTACGATTTTACGATGAACACTTTTCGGATTTGACGATTTATTTGACGATTGAGTTTTATTGATCGATTTAAATCGGACAATTCTTTCAATGAAACAATCAATCGTTCATTCGTCAATCGTCCATTCGTCAATTACTCTGCTTTACCGTCAGAACCAAGCACGTTGATAATTTTGTGCTTGTAGAGTTGCTCCATCAGGTCACGAGCCGGACCGCAGTACTTACGCGGATCGAACTCACCCGGTTTCTCTGCGAATACCTTACGAACGGCAGCGGTGAAAGCAAGACGGCTATCGGAGTCGATATTGATCTTGCAGACAGCACTCTTGGCAGCCTTACGGAGTTGCTCCTCAGGAATACCTACTGCATCAGGCAGTTTACCACCGTATTGGTT
Source organism: uncultured Bacteroidales bacterium (assembly GCA_902774185.1). Lineage (GTDB taxonomy): Bacteria > Bacteroidota > Bacteroidia > Bacteroidales > Paludibacteraceae > Colicola. Next base: position 69,071 of record CACYHE010000020.1, read on the forward strand.
GATCATGTCCACATACTCTTGCGGAACAGAAGACGAACCGTGGAGAACGATCGGGAAGCCCGGGAGTTGCTCCATGATAGCGTCGAGCACGTCGAATGCCAAGGGAGGCGGAACAAGACGACCGGTCTTCGGGTCACGGGTGCACTGCTCCGGAGTGAACTTATACGCACCGTGGCTGGTACCGATGGAGATAGCCAAGCTGTCACAACCCGTACGGGTAGCGAAATCAACTACCTCTTCCGGCTTCGTATAGTGACTTACTGCAGACGAAACCTCGTCCTCAACACCTGCCAATACACCGAGCTCAGCCTCAACCGTTACATCATACTTGTGTGCGTACTCTACCACTTTCTTGGTGAGAGCGATGTTCTCCTCGTACGGAAGAGATGAAGCATCGATCATCACGCTCGAGAAACCGAAATCAACGCAGCTCTTGCAAAGCTCGAAGCTGTCTCCGTGATCCAAGTGCAAGCAGATCTGCGGATGCTCCCAACCGAGCTCCTTAGCGTACTCAACTGCACCCTGTGCCATGTAACGCAACAGGGTTTGGTTAGCGTAATTACGCGCACCCTTCGATACCTGAAGGATTACCGGACTCTTGGTCTCAGCACAAGCTTTTACGATAGCTTGCAATTGCTCCATGTTGTTGAAGTTGAATGCAGGGATAGCATAACCTCCCTTGATTGCCTTTGCGAACATCTCACGGGTGTTGACAAGGCCTAATTCCTTAAAACTTACCATAATGTTAAAAAAATTAATAAAAAATTGTTTATTGAATAATTGATTATTCTCTCCAGAATTTTGCTGCATGGTGACCCTTAATCAGCACATGGTGGTTGGCAATAGGCGAAGTCAGGAAATACTGACTTACCATCGGCGTACTCTTGATCCACACTTGCGTACGGCACAGATTCTGCTCATACTGACAATGCGTCAAGGTCACATTCACCGCCAACAGACGCTTCATATCGCCGCTCAGTTTTACCAACGTATAATCACCTGCAGCCAATTCGCCATGAATAGCCACACCTATACCCGACTCAAAATGCGTCGTGTACTCATGTTTCTCCGTCATCTTCAACGGAATCGTACAGTGTGCTAACAGCATACTTCCATCCGGTTGGATACGAGCAGGATTAACCATAAAACCGGGTTCGCCTGTTAACTTTTTACAAGCAATCATCGTCATCAATACAGGTATATCTCCCTCACAACCGGCAGGAATACCTTCGTCATTCAATTTACTCAGAGCAATACAACCCGTGTTCTTGACTGTAGTCAGCAAATCGAAACAACGCAAGGTAATACCATCCAATTTATACTTGGCAATGATCTCTTTCAAACGATCGTAGATAGCCTCAGCTCCCTTCATTCCCGGATCTACTTCACCCAGACTGCTTACTTCTTCAATAGGTATATCCACCAACTCTACGTTCATCTCTTTCGCCACTTGTTGGTAATCCACCTGCGAAGCAATCAACCAATCAGAAGGTCTTCCGATTACACCCATCCGTTGTTTTTTCTCCCCCTTCAGTACCTTTGCAAGCGGCGTACGCGTCAAAGAGTCTGTCTCACTTACATCCGGGAAAATGGTATCTTTTGCATGCTGCATCACTTTGGCAATACCGTTACGCTGACGAATGAAACTCAAAATCTCAAATGCAGCCGCTAACGAGTTACTATAACCGCTTACCAACAGATAAACAGGACGCTTCAAATCAATCTTTTTCTCTTTTACCAATTCTACAAATTGGGACTCCGTTCCACCCGTTAACACAGCAATCACCTGATTCTCCTCAATAAACGAATCAGATACTTTGAACGGCATTGGAGATTTCTCCGTATGGAGCTCTGAACATAAAGTGTACAACATAGCTATTATTATTTTAAAGGTTAATATTTCTGCTTTTCATTTTTCCTTTTCGTGAACGTGTAATATTTCTGACCCAGATAACTGATCACCACCGTCACTATCGTAACCACCATCTTACTCGGCGTCGGATACCACCCGAACGTCTCTACACATAATTTCAATCCGAAATAGTTAACGGCTAAATTGACAGCTACTATCAATGTGTATCTGCCTAACTGACGCACACCGTGCAAATCGGACTGCGTAAACGTCACATATTTCTGCAATAAAAAACCAGTAAGTAAAGTAATCGGAAAAACGATACAAAACGCCGCTATATGAGGAGTAATAGCCTGCTCGAATGACCAATTACCAATCTCAAATGACAAATTGACTATCTCATGCCCGACTACAAAATTATAAATAAGAAAATACAGTATCCAATCCAGAACCATATTTCCCCCTCCGCATATCGCATAACGCAATATTTGCTCAGAATGCCATATTTTTAATAATTTTTGCAATAAAATTTGCTCAATTCAAAAAAAAGTTGTACTTTTGCAGTCGAATTTGCGTGCAAAGATACAACAAAAAATTCAAATGTGCAAATAAAATTGTATTTTATTTAACATTTGCGCAAATTTTTTAACTAAAATCACTAATATATGGACGATTATCACGCGGAGAATGCAACAAGTACGTGCCAAAAAATTTTTGGGGCAGCACTTTTTGACGGACTTGTCGGTCGCCCAAAGAATAGCTGAGACCCTCACCTCAGGCCGAACGATTGAAATCGGTCCGGGTATGGGTGTGCTTACACAATTCCTTCTTAAAAATTCTTCTATCCGCCTTACCGCCATCGAGATTGATCGCGAATCAGTCGCTTATCTGCATGAGTGGTATCCCGAATTGGATCTTATCGAAGGAGATTTTCTTAAATTAGATCTGAACCAACTGATTCCAGAAGGGGAGTTTAATGTCATCGGTAACTATCCGTATAACATCTCATCCCAAATTTTCTTTAAAGTTCTGGATTACAAGGACCGCATTCCTGTATGCTCCGGTATGATTCAAAAAGAGGTAGCCGAACGCTTGGCTTCTAAACCCGGGAAAAAAGCATATGGAATCTTATCAGTCTTATTACAAGCATATTACGATATAGAATATCTTTTTACTGTCGATGAATATGTGTTCAACCCGCCGCCTAAAGTCAAATCGGCTGTCATACGCATGACACGCAACAAACGACGACGGTTGGACTGCGATGAATCACTATTCAAAACAGTAGTAAAAACAGCTTTTAACCAGCGACGAAAACAGATGCGCAATTCTCTTCAACAGCTGGTAGGAAAGGGAAATCCCATCCTTGAAGAAGAGATTTTTACAATGCGCCCCGAACAGCTGTCAGTAGAACAATTTGTTGAACTTACAAAATTGATTGAAAATGAGCGAAATAAAGATATTTTATAAGGAGAAGGAGAAAATTAAAGTAGCACGCTCTATCTCCGCTCTTAAAGAACTCGATAAGAAAGATATCATCTGGATCGACCTGCTTGACGTATCCGATAAAACGGAGGATACACTCGAAGGTTTCCTTAAAATCGATATCCAGGAGGATGAAGAGATGGAAGAGATTGAGCTCTCGTCCCGTTATATTCAAACAGATGATTCGATAGTTGCCAACTCCAACTTCCTCAAAAATAACTTTGAGATGGAACCGGTTAACTTTATCATCAAAAACGGTATATTGGTATCGATCCGAGACGTAGAACTTGATACGTTCAATGAGACTTTCAAAAAAGTATTCGTAAATACCCGTAACTTCCCTACCGGCTATCACGTGCTTGTTGCGCTCTTCGAAACACGTGTTGAAAAGGATGCCGACTTGATTGAGGATACTACCGATATGATTACTGAACTCTCGCAACAAATCAATGCGGAGTCCGATCACGTAGATGAAGATTTGCTGGTACAAATCAAGGACTTACAGGAAAAAGTGACTATTATCCGTCAAAATATAATGGATAAACAACGCGTTATATCCAACATCCTTAAATGTGACTTCTTCCCGGAAGAATTAAGTACGCGTTTAACGATGATTATCAAAGATATTAACTCGCTTTTCGACTATACCCGTTTCGGTTTTGATCGTCTGGACTACCTCCAGGATACCTTCCTCGGTTTGGTTAATATCGAACAGAACAAAATAATTAAGATATTTACTGTCATCAACATCATCTTCCTGCCGCCTACCCTCATCGGTAGTCTCTACGGTATGAACTTTGTAAATATGCCGGAACTTCATTGGCAGTACGGATATCTATGGGCACTCGGATTAATGGTATTCTCTGTGGCGATTATTTTATTGATTTTCAAACTAAAAAAATGGTTATAAACATATTATAAACATCCTATATGTTTCACATTTAATAATATGTTCCACATTACACTTATTAAATTATAAAACATTTTCGCATAATTAAAAGATTCATTTAACCCGTTGAAATCGAGTAAAATTACATACTTTTTAACATTTTCAACACCCTATTATTATCATGGATTTAAAAGATAAAAAAGAATATATTGATAAAATAAGAAACTTAGCTCGCGAAAAGAATGCCGTTATATTCGCACATTATTATACACGTCCGGAAATACAGGAAATAGCCGATTTCATCGGAGATTCTCTTGCATTAGCACAACAAGCTACACGCGTACAGGCGGATATATTAATAATGTGTGGGGTACATTTTATGGGTGAGACCATGAAAATCCTATGTCCGGATAAAAAAGTACTCATCCCTGATATGAGTGCGGGTTGTTCTTTAGCAGATAGTTGTAAAGCGCAAGACCTTGCTGCCTTTAAAGCGCAACATCCCGATCATATGGTAGTCAGCTACGTGAATACTTCTGCCGATGTAAAGGCACTGACAGATGTAGTAGTAACTTCTTCAAATGCAAAGAAAATTGTAGATCAACTTCCTAAAGATGCCAAGATAATATTCGGTCCGGATCATAATTTAGGTAGTTATATAAATAGTGTAACAGGTCGTCATATGCTTCTTTGGAACGGTGCCTGCCATGTGCATAGCCGTTTCTCATTAGAAGCTTTATTACAACTAAAACAACAAAACCCGGGTGTAGAAGTATTGGCGCATCCCGAATGTAAGGCTCCAATTCTTGCGCAGAGCGACGTAATAGGTTCGACTAAAGCTCTTCTTGAGCACACTATTAAATCGTCCGCCAAACGCTTTATAATCGCCACAGAAAGCGGTATCCTGTTTGAGATGCAACGTGCCTGTCCAGATAAAGAGTTTATTCCCGTTCCCCCTGAACTAACCGAAGGAGTAGGGTGTAGTTGTAACGAATGCGAATATATGCGGATTAATACGCTTGAAAAAGTGTATAATTGTCTTCTTAACGAAACACCGGAAATGGTAGTACCAAAAGAGACAGCCGAAAAAGCTATCTCTTCTATCCAACGCATGCTCGAAATGAGTTAACGGATCCGCCTAATCAAGGCGGATTTATTTTTTATTAAAAAGTAAAAACTTACGGGCAAAGAAATTCCAAAAGAAAACGATTGCTGTAGATATAAGTTTGGAAATCATATAGTGCAGATGAATTAGATCCGAACCTATATACATAATCAATTCATTCAATCCTAAACCGATTACTCCTATAAAGGCAAAAAATAAAAATTCTTGCCACACTTGCATTTTTCCGTTATGTTGAAAAACCCAACTGATACTAATCAGATAATTAGTAATAAGTCCTAATAAAAAGGCAATAGCGGCTGACCATAAATAAGGCACTCCGGCATAATGCGTTAAGGCAAACAAAGTACCGTAGTCTACCAAAAAAGCCATGCCTCCTACAAAACCATAACGGAATAACTGCAGTAACCAGTTATTTGTAGGTACTACAAAGAGTGTGTATAACCATTGTTTGATCATTTTATCAATTCTTTAGCGGCCCGTTCTCTATCAAAAACAAGCATATACTGGTGTGTATTGTCGTATTGTAAAACAGCTTTCGGAAAATATTGAGGATAAGCCTGAATGGCCGGATATAAGTATAGATATGTAGAACTGTATCCTAAATTATCCAAAAGCACGTAATCTGCTTTTTTATCAACCAAATCCAAGATAAGTTCCTTTGCATCCTTGGTAAATTTATATCCTACACCCGGTAATTGACTGTTTAACCAGAACATCTGCGGTTTACGGCTACATACAATACTTTCTGCAGGTACAATCTTTTTCATCTGCTTACTCATATTAAAAAATTGGGTGTACTGGATAGGATATTTCTGTTTAGATTGCTCTACTTCACTTTTTAAGCCGGTCTTGGAAGGTATAAAAAGCAAACATAAAACGAACGCACTACCTATAAAAAGCAGTTTACTGTGTTTGGTCATTATCCATCGGATAATTTGCCAAATACCGCAGAATAAACCTGCCGCCAAAAGAGGTAAAATGGAAGTAATATACCGGTTTCCGCTTGGAGTGGAAAAAATAGATATAAGTCCTAATGTAGCTACTAAATAACCGATCAAACCCCAACGAATTTTACCCATCGACCAATATCCGATTATTATCACAATCAATATTAAAGCACCGATGATATAGATCCATGTGGTATATTCCGGTTGGTCACAATTCACATCCAGATACGGGAAAATAGTATTGGGTATAGCATTGAAAATAAGCATCTTTAATGTTTCAAAGAAGCGTCCGATTACTTCTGTTATAGTCAGCGTACCGGCATCAGGTTGCCAAGGATTACTGATCATAATAGAGTCTATATATCGGTTTCCGTTCAACCCTAATACTTTATTTCGGATAATATACGGCAGACATCCTACGACAAAACCGATAATAGTAGTGCCTAAACCAACCCAACGTCTTTGTATAAGAAGCAATAATCCTACACCGGCAACCAATGCTAAACCTTGTGTTCGGATATGATAATTCAATACCAAAGCTACTATCATACTCCATAACCACCAATTCTTTGCGTCTGCCCACCACCGTTTATCCTGTTTTTCTGTTGATAGATACCGTGCTAATGCATAGAAAACGAATGCGGAAGTAAAGAAAAAAGATGCTTCACTCATCATCATCGTCGAAAAATGCCATAGACGAGGACTGAATAAACCTGCCGCTGATGCCACTAAACTGATATCCCATCGCAAACCTAACCGCAGTAAGGTAAAGAAAATAAGCAAAATACCTCCTAATACGAAAATTTCATTAAGCCATTTCTGCGCTTTGATATCATCTGTAATCAATCGTAGCGGAGTCATCAATATAGGATATCCGGGAGGAAAAGTAGTTGTGGGCTTAATATCTGGTGATGAAAGATCACTGTATCCGTGACCTGTAGCCAAAGATGAAGCATATATGTAATAACTGAAATTATCCCCGTTCAGGTCCGGTTTCGGATTGAACGTTTGTGAGGCAATAATTCCCCAAATAATAGCTAAAACGGCACAACAAGCACCGATGATAATCTTATTTGCTTTCATGATATTGTGTTTCTGTATTGACATTCCAAATAGCGTTTTTATCTTCTATATGACCGCCTTTAATTGCTTCAACCGTCTCAAAAGCGGTCATCATAGAGTGATCCATATTATTGTACCGGTGTTGACCGTTACGACCCAGGCAGAACATATTAGAAATAGTATCCAGGAATTGACGAACAATATCCAACTGATAGTAACTTCCGTAATAAGCCGGATAAGCCTTCTGGATCTTCACATGACATGCATCAATCACATCTTGTTCATCGATGATATCTATCTTTGCCAATTCACTCTTTGCCATTTTGATAAATTCCTCGGATGGCATATTCCACAACGCATCTCCTTCCGTGCAGAAATATTCCAAACCAATCCACATAGTATGCTCGTAATCTTTCACCAGATACGGGGACCAGTTGTTAAAGACTTGCAAACGACCAATCTTTACATCTCTTTCCTGAATATAAATCCATGTATCCGGTACGCGCTCTGCATATGTCTTCAACCTAGTCTCGTTCTTGATTTTCATCTTATTAACCAGCAGACCTACCGTAATAAAATCACGATAGGGTAGGTCGGCAGCTACCTGCTGTACCTCTTTGGGTATATCTATTCCTTGTATAGCCGGAACCAAGTCCTTAATAGGCATCGTACTTAGGAAATAATCGCACGCTATCGTTTCTTTTGTTCCATCCGCTTTGGTGATCTCTACCTCTTTCACTCTTTCATTCTTTACCTCTTTCACTCTTTCCGCTTTCACCCCTGTCACCGTCGTGTCCAATCGTATCTCACCTCCCATCTGCTCGATATCTTTAGCTACCATCTCCCATAACTGTCCCGGACCGTATTTGGGATAGATAAACTGCTCAATAAGCGATGTCTCTACTTCTGCGCTGTCCTTCTTACCGAAATTCTTTCGCCACATGTCTTTTAATACGGCAATAACCGATAATCCTTTTACACGCTGACTACCCCAATCCGCGCCAAGTTTAGAAGGATGAACACCCCATACTTTGGTGGTGTAATCTTCAAAAAACATCTCATATAAGGGACGACCGAAACGATTGATGTAGAAATTCTCCAACGAGGTCTCCGGTAACTTGTGTACACATGCCCATAAATAACCGAATCCTGCACGCATCATCCGCACAAAACCCATGTTAAGAAAGGTCTCTTTCTTCATGGAGATAGGATAATCGAAGAACTTGCGCAAGAAGAAAATCCGACTCACACGCCTACGCAGCAACATCGTCCTATCTTCTTTCTCCGGATCCGGACCCTGTGCGGCAAATGCTTTTTCTTGCTCGTCTAACAAGATATCATCTTTGGACGGCTTTGCTTGTAACGGCATCACCTGTTGCCACCAATCCATTACTTGATTACTCTTGGAAAAGAACCGATGTCCGCCTATATCCATCCTGTTACCATGATACTGGACGGTCTGAGATATACCACCGATAGCATGCGTCTTTTCACAAACGATAGGTTTGATGTCCGTTTGTTTGAGTAATTCGTATGCCGCTGTCAAACCTGCAGGACCCGCTCCCGCTATAATGGCAATTTTCTGTGAAGGGCTCTTTTTCATAGCGCTATTTTAAAATGTGCTGCAAAATTACTGCTTTTTTTCGAGATATGCAAATTTTAGAATAACTTTAACTGTCTATCTTGAAAAATTTGATAACCAACCTCACAGTTGATACACTCATGATGCTGGCAATAGTTTTGATATAGATGCAACAAGGCTTGCGTATCTGCTGCATTGTTGATTTGCTGTCCTAACACCTTCCATTGACGAATAATCGTGTTATTCTCTGCCGGAATATGCTCCATTAACGCCATCACCCTTTCTGCTTTTACCGCATTATTCTTATAGAGCGCATAGGCGTATTTATAGGGAAGAACCGTATTAATCAGTAAAATTTCTATACTTGACTTACCTATCTTGTCCACAGCAAATAACTGTTCTAATTCCTTCAAATCATCCGTGTCCAGTATCTTGCTCAGCAAACTCTCCGATTGATAGAGTAATTGCGCAAATTGCCGTATCCGTAACTCAGGACTGTTCTGTGGTCGCATTCTGGCATGTTTCCAGATAGAACCGTCAAGGGGTGTTAGATTAAACTTCGTCCGCAGAAAATCATACTCTTTCAGTAAGGACCTTTCATCCATTAATCCGTTCACCCGTTCACCCGTTAAAAGCCCTGCCTGACCCATCAATAAAGCCGTCAACTGAAACAGATTATTCCTGTGTTTCTGCAAATAAGAGAGTGGGGTATTGATCGCTAATTGCTCAAAAGGAACACTATTGGTATGAAAACCGAAATTACGTGCCAACGATATATACAACGCATGTTCCCAACTGCCTTTCGTAATTTCCAACAACCGCTCAATGGAAGCCCGTTTGCATTCCAATCGTTTGCGTAATAAGCTTTTTCTCCAACCCTTACTGATTAACTCCGGATCACGAACCAATTGTTCTGCACAACCGATCCTGCTCATCGCACTGTCCATCTTTTGAGCGGAATCAAACAAGGCACTCAGATAATCCTTATCACTCGGATACTGTAACTCGCATTGTGGAACCAACTCCCCTCGTGCATTATATATCGGTTTATCTGCCGTTCGAACCACATGTAAGATTACATTGTCATATGCCTTATCTACATGGTGGTGATGTCGCAACCAATCACTCGAACAAACATGAATCTCTATGTTTCCTACCCATTCATGACCATCTATCTTTATACGCGCATGGTTGTAATCCGGACCCGCATCCCGGTTATGCTCACCTACGGATAAGATCTCCACTTTCCGTCCATCCGTTGTCTGTTGCTCAAAGCCTGCCCACAGACAATGTTCCCAAATATAATGCAATACTATCTCAGGCATTCTAAAACAATCGGCAAATGGTCCGAGTACCCGTTTTGATAATGAAATCCGTTATACGTTCTTTTGGGCTTCAATCCCAAGTATTTATCATCCGTTTCCATAATCCATTCTGCATCATACACCTGCGCATTCGACAAACTGTCTATCGAAGGGGATACATAGAAATGATCCAAAAAACTCCAACGACCTTGATACTTATGCGTACCATTCACCCTTTCATCCACTGATCCTCTCATCCTTTTATCCACTAATCCATTAATCCGAATTTCCTCATCATTCATATCGCCCATCACTACAATTTGCGCATATTGATTCTCTGCCAACACACTATCTACTGCCCCTTCCAACACCTCTTTGACTGCTTCTCGTTTCCATTCGCTTTCCGCCTTTCCGCCTCGTTGACTCGGTAAATGGCAAACAAAGAAATGAATTGTATCCCGTTTATCTACCCTCACGCAGACATACAAAATATCACGGGTCATCAATTCTGAATTCTTAATTCTGATAGCGTGTGTCCGCAGCGTATCTATCCGTGCTTTTTTATAAATGAATGCTACATCAATTCCTCGTCTGTCCTCACTCTCATAATGTACAAAATCATACTCGTTGCATCTCAATGTATAGCACAAACGCTTGACACAAAGTGCATTCTCAACCTCTTGCAAACCTACTACATCCACACCTTCCCATTCGCCTATATTCGTCAGCACACGTGCTATATTCTCCTCTTTCCGGTAATACCTGGTAAACGACCATCGTTTCTCCCCTTCCGGTGTCCACTCGTCATCATCCGTGATACTGTCATTCTCCGGATAAAACAAGTTTTCCACATTATAACTTACCACTTTTAGCGGCTTCGCAAAAAGGCTGTTTATACCATATAGTAGTCCAAAACAGACTAGCGAGACACTAACGAGAGAGAATCGGATCGGGATTAGATGCTTATTATGTCCTATGCAAACCGGTATCACATCAACATCATTTGTGCCTTCTTCAACGCCTCTATAAATCGATCCACATCCTCTTTGTCGTTATATAGTCCGAACGATACACGAACCGTTCCCGGTACGCCCATCTCGTCTATCAAAGGTTCTGCACAATGGTGTCCTGTTCTCACAGCTACACCTTGCTGGTCGAGTAGGGTACCTACATCAAACGGGTGGACAGTACCCATATTAAAACTAATCACTCCTGCTTTTTTACACCCTGCACTATACACCGTACACCCTACATCTTTTAACTGCTTTTCACAGTACTCCGTCAACTCCCGCTCATGCGCCTCTATAGCTTCCCATCCGATCGATTCTATATACTCTATCGCCTTCTGTAACGCATAACTGCCTACAAAATTAGGCGTACCGGCTTCGAACTTATACGGTAACTCATTGTACGTTGTTCCTTCCCAGCGAACATGGTTGATCATCTCTCCTCCTCCTTCATGAGGCGGTAACTTTTCTAACCATTCCCGTTTACCGTACAACACCCCGATACCCGTCGGTCCGTATAACTTATGTCCCGAAAAAACCAGAAAATCGCAATCCAGAACCTCTACGTCCACCTTCATATGCGGCACACTCTGTGCGCCGTCGATACAAACAGGAATACCCCTCTCATGGGACAAACGAATGATCTCCTCAACCGGTTGAATCGTACCCAACACATTGCTCACATGTGCCACACTCACCAACTTCGTCTTTTCATTCAAAAGCCCCTTAAAAGCCTCTATATTGAGCGATAAATCATCCTGTAAAGGAATATGCCGTAACACCGCTTTCTTGCGCTCACAGAGCATTTGCCACGGCACAATGTTCGAATGATGCTCTAATCCACTGACGATGATCTCATCCCCTTCATGGATAAATGCTTCTCCAAAGGAGAAGGCAAGCGCATTGAGGCTGTCTGTTGTTCCTTTGGTAAACACGATCTCATCTGCTGACCTTGCATTGATAAAATCAGCCACCGCCTGTCGCGCCCCTTCGTGCTTACTTGTTGCCACCTGACTCAGATGATGTACCCCGCGGTGGATATTACTGTTCCATCGACTATATGCCTCCACGATCGCATCCAGTACCTGCTGAGGCTTTTGACTCGTCGCCGCATTGTCCAGATACACTAACGGCCGACCGTGAACGGTCTCATTCAATATCGGAAAATCTGCTTTATTCATGGTTATTTTTCAATTCTTGATTTGTTTTGTTTTGTTTTCTCTCCCAGTACGCACCATCTGATAACAGGAATTCGGCGTATTAGTTCTACTAACAGCGGCGACAACGTAAATACGGCAACCGTAA
>CACYHE010000021.1 GCA_902774185.1 uncultured Bacteroidales bacterium
CTCGATACAAGTGGAGGTGGGACGCTTACGGCGATGCACTATCGTCGCCCCGATTCGGTTGTTGAGGGCGAGATAGAAATCGTAAAGGATCGGATCGATTTTACAATGGTTGGATTTGCGGCGTTGGTTTTTCATGTTTTGTATGTTTGGCGTTTTTAAATCACGGGATATATACAAAGTATATATAAGGTGGTGCAGGATAGGTTTAAAGTCCTACCAAACCAGGTAACTACCCTTGGGCAGTATTTGCGGCGGCTTAGGAGGCGTGCCTATCTCTGAAATCGGGTGCAAAGATACAAAAAATTTTTGAACTATGCAAATTTTTGGGCACGGGAAATGAAGAAAAATGGATTTTTCATGCAAAATTGACCCAGAATGAAATTTCCGGAAATGAACGAAGGTGGGATGTCGGAATCGCATTCCGACGAAATGGACATAGAGGGTAGGATATCGAACAATAGACGATAGAGATAAATAGCAAGTCTTTTCTATAAAAACTATAAATAAATTTTACTTTTTGCATAAAATCCTTGCATATGTCAAAAAAAAGCAGTAATTTTGCACCAAAATTAGTGAAAACTAAAATGCCTATGGAAAAATAACGGTCAACAGACATAAACATTAAGCGTTTGCTTATTAGGATTTAACTCTAAAACTTCGACACTTTTGGATTTATACCGACCTAATATGTGATACGCACACGCTGCGGCGTGGGCTATCTGTATATATTAGAGGTATAAAGGGAGTCGAAGCCCTAGAGTTACTAAACAGCAGAGAAGCCCGCGCTTTTTGTTGTCTATTGTGATTTGGTACGAATACAAATACTAAAAACATACTACTATGGTGCAGTTGAAATGTCCAGAATGCGGGAAGAAGTTTAGTACTCCCACAGCAAAGTGCCCACATTGTGGCTCTCAGATTAACAAAGATGGTAAAGTGATGGTCATTAGTTTGGTAAAAAATCTTTTTGACTTTCCCTACCTCTACAGAAACCCTTCTATCGAGATTAGACAGAAAGGCTTCAAACATGTAGCCGATGTTAAGTACAATGAGAAATTTGAACTCGCAATCAACAAGGAATGTGAACTCATTTTTAAGTGTAACTTTGTGGATTTGCCTTTCTCTACATGCGAGGTAAAGCCAGGCGATGTGGTGTATGTTACTTATGACAATGGGTTGAATTGTTTGCGAACAATTAAAATTCACAACAAAGAGTACAATATCCCTGTTGTTGATAAAACAAACAAACACAAAGTTAATATCAAACTTTTGTTGGCAATTATTGGTGTGTTCATCTTGTTGGCTCTATATACAGCTGTCTTGCAAATGTTAGAGTCGTATCAGCTTGAAAAATATAGACAAGCAAAAATGCAAGAGACACCTACATTATATGAAATTCAAGATGTGCCTACTATAGAGATGACAGATCTACCACAAGCATTCGAGTACGATGACATAAGGCAGCAATTTGAAATATGGAAAAACACCCAAGATAGATTCTTTTACGAGGTATCTCTAATTCCTGGTAAAGCTTCTCTTCCTGAATATCAAGGAATCATGGGACAAACGATTTTTAGGGATGCAAACAAAGCGTTAGATGAATTTAACGATGAGGACGAAAAATTAGAACGATTGCTGCGTTATCATGGTTTTACAGATGAAGCAGAGTACCTCAAACATGACAAAGAAGATCTTAACAAATGGTATTTTCAGATGAGAAGGAAAGTCAAGTATGGCAAATAAAATCAGAAATAATCTCAAATTAATATAACTATGGCACTCATTACATGTCCTGAATGCGGTAAGGAAATTAGCTCTACCGTATCAAAATGCCCTCATTGCGGGTATGAAGTTAAGAAAGATGAGAAAGTGACCATCTTAGGTTACTCCGAGTCCTTTGCAATTAACCCAGCTGTTTCTGTCTATCTCAACGATTGGAAAATCGGAGAAGTTTCTCAGAATGGGAAGATTGTGCTAGATGTTGACAAGGGAAGTTTGTTGAAATTCAAGGGTGGTCTGCGTTCCACTTCATGTGTGGTCAAGCCAGGCGATTGGATTTTACTCTCTTTCAACAGAGCGACAGGCGGATTGGATGCAATCCTCACAGACAAAGAGAACTATCAGTTAGCCATTAACAAAGCAAAAGGAGCCGACTCAAAACGTTGGATTTGGATAGTAATTATCGGTGTGGCTTTGATAACATTAGGATACCTTTGGAAATTTCTAACTGAGTTGCGGTATATGTAAAAGCAATTGCCGCCGTTAGACAAATTGAACACAAAGAAAATAGGAGGTTAACAGCCTCCTATTTTAGTGTCGTCAGAAAGACATAGAAGCATCTACTTCTTTTAAGAACTCCTCCTTGGAATGGACATGAACGATGCGCCCGTCTATGGATACACAACCCGCATAAAATTGCGGGAAAAGGACGAAGATACCGCATAAAATTGCGGAAAAAGGACGAAGACACCGCATAAAATTACGGGAAAAGGACGAAGGTGGGATGTCGGAATGACATTCCGACGAAATGGACATAGAGGGCAGGATATCGAACAATAGACGATAGAGATAAATAGCAAGTCTTTTCTACAAAAACTATAAATAAATTTTACTTTTTGCATAAAATCCTTGCATATATCAAAAAATTGTTGTAATTTTGCATCCCGAACCGGTTTAGAGCCGGAGCAAGCAATCAAAGCACTGTGAATTTATGTTTATCATCGGCATTGCGGGCGGTACCGGCTCGGGTAAAACAACGGTAGTCAGAAAACTCATTGAGCGCCTTCCGAAAGGCGAGGTAGTGGTTATTCCTCAGGACTCGTATTACAAGGACAGCAGTAATGTGCCTGTTGAGGAGCGTCAGAACATCAACTTCGACCATCCTGATGCGTTCGATTGGTCGTTGCTGACCAAGCATATCGCGCTGCTCAAAGAGGGTCAGGCTATCGAGCAACCTATCTATTCGTATATCACCTGCACACGTTCGGAGGAGACTATTCATATCGAGCCCAAAGAGGTGATCGTGGTAGAAGGTATCATGGCGCTGCGTGAACCGAAGATGCGTGCGCAGATGGATCTGAAGATCTTTGTTGATGCCGATGCTGATGACCGTCTGATCCGTGTGATGAAACGTGACGTGTTAGAGCGTGGTCGTACGGCCGAGCAGGTCATTGAGCGTTACCAACGAGTGCTCAAACCGATGCACGAGCAGTTCATTGAGCCTTGTAAGCGTTTTGCGGATGTCATCGTGCCGCAAGGCGGACATAACAATGCAGCTATCAACATGCTGTCTAAATTCATCAAACAGCAGCTGAAGGAGAAAGAATAAAGACGGGCTTCGCCTGACAGAACACAGAACACAGACCGAATTACCATTCAGCAGAGCGGTCATGTTTTTCCAACTCTTCTGGACATATCTGAAGATCGGAACTTTCACTTTGGGTGGAGGTTATGCGATGTTGCCCTTGATCCAACGTGAAGTGGTGGACCGCAAGGGTTGGATCGACGAGGAGGAATTTCTGAATATGATTGCCTTGGCGCAAGCTGCACCGGGACTGATAGCGGTCAATTCGGCTATCTTCATCGGTTGGCGCATCGGTGGTTGGCGCGGCGTAGCCGGCGCGGTGTTAGGGGCTGTTCTACCTTCCTTCTTGATTATTCTCGCTATCGCGATGGTCTTCCGGGACTGGAAAGAACTGCCGGCTGTGGAGGCGGTATTCAAGGGTGTCCGTCCGGCAGTCGTGGCTTTGATCGCAGCGCCTTTATTTAAATTAGCGAAATCCGCTATGAAGAGCAGAGAACACAGAGCACAGAACACAGCCCGAAGCGCATTATTTCTTCTGGTTTCTTTAGCTGCGGCTTTGCTTATCTGGTTAGGTCATGTCAACCCTGTTTGGGTGATACTCGCAACGGTATTATTGACGTTATGCTTTATCTTTCTCTCTTCCTATCGTTCTTCAAAATAGGTCTCTTCGGATTCGGAGGGGGCTTGGCGATTCTTTCATTGATGCAGATGGAAGTGGAGCGTTATGGTTGGATGAGCCAACAGGAGTTCGTCGATATCGTGGCGGTGAGTCAAGTGACGCCGGGACCGATCGGTATCAACTGCGCGACGTACGTCGGTTATACGGTAGGTGGTTTCTGGGGTAGTGTGTTGGCTACTTTTGCGATTGTGCTGCCGAGCCTGATCATCATGTTGACGATATGTAAGATCTACTTCTGGTTAAGCAAACGCTTTCAAGGCAATCCGTATTTTGAGCAGACACTCCGCATGCTTCGTTTTGCGGTCATCGGTCTGATCGCATCGGCAGCATTGATGCTTATCAAACCGACCAACTTCATTGATCCGATCAGTTGGGTGATTTTCGGAGTGGTCGCTTTCTTTACCGTATTGCCGAATTTTATAAAAAACAAGATGACTGAGGTCATCAGTCATCCTATCTTATTGATTCTTCTTGCCGGAGTGGCAGGTTATTTCATCTATTCTTAAGCCCGTTCCAGTTTGGCGTGGGTGAGCAGGAGTGTCTTCGTTCCTTGGGTATCGAAGCGGATCTCTATCTTGTCGTTCTCCGTCACTTCGTCCCGATAGACACGCAGGACTGTACCGACGCCAAAGACGCGATGAGAGACGCGGTCATCGGGTTTCCACGCCGCATTTGTCAACGATGTCGTCGCTCCGCTAACAGGTGTCTTCGGAGAAGAGGTAGATCGAGATGTCGAGATGTCGAGATCACGAGGTCTCGAAAAAGTCTGTGCACTGTTAGTAAAACGGTCTGTGCTCTGTGGTCTTGTCATCTCGAAATATTGGCGGTCGATGTCTTGCAGGAACCGGCTGGGTGAGTTGAAGGTGAAAGAACCGTTACGGAAACGTTGCCGCGCAAAAGAGAGGTAACACTGTTCCTCGGCACGCGTGATGGCTACGTAGAGCAGGCGTCGTTCTTCTTCTATCTCAGACGGCTTGATGCAGAACTGCGAAGGGAAGAGTTGTTCTTCGAGTCCAACGATGAAGACCACCGGGAACTCGAGTCCTTTGGCGGCATGAACGGTCATGAGCGTGACGCGTTCGGTTGTGTCGGTGAGGTTCTCGTCCTGATCAGTCTGCAGACTGACTTCGGAGAGGAAATCGGTGATGGGCGTGTAGTCGATACCTTCCTTCGCCCGTTGTTCCACGAACTCATGGATGGCGTTGAGTAGCTCCTGCACGTTCTGCGCCCGGTCGATACCTTCGGTAGAACGATCCATGGCAAGGGCGGTCATCACGCCGGAGGTACGCAGCACCGTCTCCGTGAATGCGAAGGCATCCAGGGTCTCACTTTGTTCATGATAGGTATCGATGAGGGCAGCGAAAGCTTGCAGTTTCTTCTTGGTCGCTGCGCTGACATCGAGTCCCGTATCGTCGGGTTGACGCATGACGTCCAGATAACACTTATGATGCTCGATCGCATTCGCCGACACTTTTTTCATCGTCGTTTCACCGATACCTCTACCGGGAAAACCGACGATACGCAGGAGCGCTTCGTTATCGCGTGCGTTCACCGCCAGACGGAGGTAACCCAAGGCGTCTTTGATCTCTTTGCGTTGGTAGAAAGAGGTACCACCGTAGATACGGTAAGGGATATTGAGTTTGCGTAACTCTCCTTCGATGACGCGGCTCTGTGCGTTCGTGCGATACAAAACGGCAAAAGCGTCGTACCCTTTATGCCGCATTCGTTGGATCTTCGTAGCCACGCCGAGTGCTTCGGTGCGGTCGTCCATATAGGGTTGCAGGTTCAAGGGTTGACCTGCCTCTTTCTCCGAATAGACCGTCTTCTCTATCTGGTGTTGGTTCTTATGAATGAGCGAGTTAGCCGCATTGACGATGTTTTGCGTAGAGCGGTAGTTGCGTTCCAATTTGAATAACTTCGCATTGGGGTACACCTGCCGGAAATTGAGGATATTACGAATGTCCGCTCCCCGGAAGGAATATATCGACTGGGCATCGTCTCCTACTACGCAGATGTTGTTCTGCGGTTCGGTCAGTTTTTTGATCAGCAGAAACTGAATATAGTTCGTGTCCTGGTACTCGTCCACAAGGATATATTGGAACTGTTGCTGGTATCTGTTTCTTACTTCCGGACTAAGATCCATGAGACGGAGCATGTTAATCAGCAGGTCGTCGAAGTCCATGGCGTTGGCTGCTTTAAGCCGGGCTTCGTACAAAGCATAGATCGTTGCAAACTCATACATCCGCATCTCCCGGTCTTCGCGCAGCAGGTTCTGGTTCATCTCATATTCACGTGGACTGACACCGTTGTTTTTCATCATGGAGATACGTGCCTGAACAGCTCCGGACTTGTAGATCTTCTCATCCAACCCCCGCTCTTTGCAGATGGCTTTGATGACCGATTTGCTATCGGGCGTGTCGTAGATGGAGAAATCGCGTGTGTAGCCCAACAGGTCGGCGTAGGGACGAATGAGGCGCGTGCAGATCGAGTGGAACGTGCCCATTGCCAGATAACGCGCATCATTGGCGGACACAAGTCTGGCGATTCGTTCTTTCATCTCGCGTGCCGCTTTATTGGTGAACGTGAGCGCCATGATACGAGAAGCAGGTACGCCTTGCTGCAAGAGATAAGCGATGCGATAGGTGAGCACACGCGTCTTACCCGAACCCGCACCGGCTACAATGAGAGAAGGACCTTCCGTATAAGTCACTGCCTCCCGTTGGGAACTATTTAATTGGTCTAAAAAATCCATGCACGCACAAAAAAGTGTGCAAAATTACGAAATATTTTGCATATATGCAAATTTTTTTGTATCTTTGCAGCCGATTTTGAAAAAATATGCTGCCGGTCGATTTCATAGAGAGTATGCATCAGCAGATGGGCAATGAAGCGGAACTGCTGATTCGGGCGCTGGAGACAGAGCCTGTTACCTCTATCCGGCTGAATAGTAAGTTGGATGTGCTGACTTTTGAAGGCGAACCGGAAGAGGTGCCTTGGCATATTGACGGTTATTATTTGAGCGAACGTCCGCAGTTTACCTTGGATCCCCTTTTCCACGCCGGTTGTTACTATGTGCAGGAGGCGAGTTCGATGTTCATCCAGCAGATATTGGAGCAGTATGTCGATACCTCGTCTATCGTGCTGGATCTGTGTGCGGCGCCGGGAGGCAAGTCCACACTGATCAGTGAGTTTTTGGGTGGTGACGGCTTGTTGCTGAGTAATGAAGTTGTGCGGCAACGCGTGTTTATCTTAAGTGAGAACATCCAGAAATGGGGCAACGGCAATACGGTGGTGACGCATAACAGTGCCGAAGAGTACGGTGAGCGTTGCAAGCACCTGTTCGATTGTATTCTGATCGATGCGCCTTGTTCGGGGGAAGGAATGTTCCGTAAGGACGAGCAAGCCCGTAACGAATGGAGTCTGCGTGCAGTCAAACAGTGTGCGGAGCGGCAACGCAGCATCCTGATGGATGTGTGGGACGCACTCAAACCCGGAGGTATCCTGATCTATTCGACCTGCACGTTCAACGAGGAGGAGAACGAGAAGAATGTCGAGTGGTTGGCAGAGACTTTAGGCGCCGATGTATTGCCGGTGGATTATGATCCCACATGGGGTATCACCGAAGGCGTCATGGGGTACCATTTCTATCCGCATAAGACCAAAGGTGAAGGATTCTACGTGTGCGCGTTACGCAAACATGCAGGCTTGGTAGAGACGGTGAAGATCAAATCTCCGAAGAAAGAAACGGCGATGCCGCATCCGGAATATCTGCCCGTCATGCGCAGTTGGTTGCAACATCCGGATGAGTGGGCAATCCGTTATTCGGACCGTTTCGCAACAGCTTATCCGATGAAGTTTAAAGAGATCATCGATTGGTTAGGCACGCAGTTAACCTGCATCTCTACCGGCTTTGGTTTGGGCGAAGAACGCGGTAAAGGTATCGCTCCGCAGCATAGTGTAAGTATGGCGAAAGACCTCCGTAAGGAAGCCTTTCCGAATGTAGCGCTGACGCGTGAACAAGCACTCAGTTATTTGCGGACCGAGGCTTTGATGCTCGCCGGTGTCCCCCTTGGTTTGGTCCTTTTGACCTATGAGGGCGTCCCCCTCGGTTTCGCGAAGAATGTCGGGAACCGCCTGAATAACCTTTACCCGAATGAGTGGCGGATCCGCCATCTTTGATTGGTGATTTGTCATTGGTCATTGGTGATTTCAGAAACCTTTCTATCTTTTTCCAATAATGTACGTCGTCCGGTGCGATAAGCGTCATCGCTTCTCCGCTGTTCTCGGCACGTGCTGTTCGACCGATACGATGGACATAGTCTTCAGGGTCATGCGGTACGTCGTAGTTGATTACCAGCGGAACGTCCGTTACATCGATACCACGGGATACCACATCGGTAGCCACCAGCACATCTATCTTTCCGTTCCGAAAATCCAACATCACCTGGTCCCGTTCGTGTTGCTCCAGGTCCGAATGCATCGCACGCGCGTCTATATGGATTGCGCGTAACGTGCGCGTGAGCTCTTTGACGCGTTGCTTCTTACCGGCAAAGATGATGACTTTCTTTAAATCCCTACCCTCCAGTAATGCCTGCACTTTAGCCGGTTTCTCCCCCTCATTGACGAATTCGTGCATCTGTTTGATGCTCTCCGGCGGACGGGAAACAGCGATTTGAACCTCAACGGGTTGGTGCATGATGGTCTTGGCTAACTGCCGAATCTTAGGCGGCATGGTAGCCGAGAAGAGAATCGTTTGGCGGTCTTTGGGTAGTTTACGTACGATGGTCATGATGTCATCGTAGAATCCCATATCGAGCATACGGTCTGCTTCGTCGAGGATGAAGTATTTGACGCCGGAGAAGTCCACATCGTAGATGTTCATCTGACTCAGTAAACGTCCCGGCGTAGCGATGACGATGTCGGCACCTTTCTGTAACCCCGTCACTTGTGTCCCCCAGGCGCCGTTATCCTTACCGCCATAGATGGCGACGGAAGAGAAAGGCACATAGAACCCGAAGCCTTCCATCTGTTGGTCTATCTGTTGCGCCAGTTCGCGTGTAGGCGCCATGATGATGGCGTTCAGTTTATCGGGGTCATGGTCATCGAAGGCGAGGTTCGTCAATAACGGCAAGATATACGCAGCGGTCTTACCCGTACCCGTTTGGGCACAAGCAATCACGTCGTGACCATCCAAGATCACGGGTATCGCCTTCTCTTGCACCGGGGTACACTCATCGAAATGCATGTCCCACAATGCATCCAAGACCTCATCCGATAATGCTAACTCGTCAAAATACATGTACGATGTACGATTTACGATGTACGATTAATTCTCCCACCCCTGAAAGACCTCTGGACCGTACACATTATCCTCATCCTTTTCATGAAGCGGTGTCCAGAGTTGCGCGAAGAAGGGGTTTTGTTTGGCTACGCGGTCCCAATGCCAAGGAACTTGTTTCTCTTTCGGTTCAAAGGCATATGGGTACGGCATGTCGTAGGGCGACCAGTGCCCGCCTAAGAGGATTAGACGACGTCCGGCTTTGAAGGTATTTCCGTTTGCGTCCTGCCAGGTGTCATTACCCAGATATTTACCGCCACGGAAAACAGCCGCTTTGTTCAACTCCGCATCGGTAAGGCTATCGACATCTTTGGTCTCATCGTATCCGTGATCCAGCAATACCGGTTTCTCACTGTTATGACTCACATCGAAATGCTTCCAGTCGGGTATCGCTTTGTATGCCTCTACCGAACCGTAATAAGCGTGGATACGTTGTTCCACATTGTTCTTGATCCACCATTGGGTACCGTGTTCCTTGCTGTTCGCCATCTTACGCATCGCCAGTTTGACACAATGCGGGAACAGTTTGGCGATATGCGTCTTGGCGGCAAACTTGATGCCGGCAGGCAGTGTATGGGACTTGGCCATCTGTGCGAAATACTCCTTGACGGGCAGGTTGGCACGGAAATGCAAGAACTCTTCCAGTTTATCGCCGTCAATGTACCACATGCCATGGAAATTACGGGTGGTGAACCAGTTGGCATTGAATATCTGTTGGGGTTTGGGACAACCGATGGCATCGAGCAGCAGACATTCGAACTCATAGTTGGAAAGTCGGTACTCTTCACCCGAACCGATGTTATAGTAGTTATTCCAGAATGCCTTAGGCACTTCGGGACGGCATACGCGTTCAAGCAGCCGACCGCTGTCTTCGACGGTAGCCCACTCCAAGACACCACGGATAGGCACATGGAACATGATCGGGTCGTAGTTCTTGAGGATCGCCGGATAGAGGATGCCGGACTGACGCAGACTGACCCAAGTCTTGATTCCCGAGTCGGTGATGATACGTTCGGCAAGTGCTTTGGTCAGACCGTAATGGTCGTATGCGGACACACAGATCGGATCACCGGCTCTACCCCAATGCAGGGGTTCACGACGATCCCCCATCTGCGCTACCGAACCGACATAAACCACTTTGGGTTGCTGATCTTCGGGTTGCGCTAACACCGCTTTGGTGATATATTCTGCAGCCGTGATATTGGTGCGCAGGGTCGCTTTCGGACGGTAGTCCGCTTGAGGCGAGACCATGCCGCCTACATGCAACACGATATCCGCTCCGGACACGCCTCTAAGCACATCTTCGTAGTTAGTAAGGTCACCCCAGATGATATGCAAGTTGTCATATTTCGCCAAGATTGGCGAGAGTAACTCCTTGTTCTTCTTGCTGGGACGGGCTAAGATCCGCAATTCATATTGCTCCGGATAACGAAGTATCTCTGTCATTCCGGCAAAACCCATCGTTCCGGTGGCACCTGTTAAAAAGACGGTTGTCTTTTGCATTTGTTATTCTAATTGGTTATTGGTTATTGGTTATTTATTTTTTTCTTTCTCATCCGGGCAAAAAGACGGTCGAAACGTTCACGTGTTTTGCGGCGCAAGTCTTCCCGCCATTGTGTTTCCTCCTCGGCATCATCGATCATATGTTGGTAAGTGGCTTGGGCATCAATATCACTGATAACCAGTAGCTTGTCGCCCGATTGTAGTTCACTGGAACCCGTAGGAACGAAGAAATCTTCTCCTCGGCGTACCATGATGACCAAGGTACGGGGAGGAATAGAGAGTTCCTTCAGCGTGTTCCCTTTCGCCAATTGTTGATCGGTCACTTCCACTTCGCGTGCCGAAGACTGAATCTCATCCGGCAGGTCCAAGTCAAAATGCTCCAGCGACCGTTCTTCTTCCGGCGGCGTGTCAAGACGCAGTTTTTTAGCCACAAGGGTTAAGGTAGTACCTTGCGTGAGTAGCGAAACGAGCGTACACAAGAAGACCACATTGAAGATTACATCAGCGTGTGGCACGCCTTCCGCCTTGCACATGATAGCGAAGATGATAGGTACGGCCCCTTTGAGCCCCACCCAACTGAGCATCAGTTTATCACGTTGGCGGTAGTTACGGAAGGGGAGCATACAGAGCCAGACAGATAATGGACGGGAGATACAAAGCATCACGATACTGATGATCAGGCATGGTAACCACACATGATAGTCCAAAAGGTCAGCCGGCTCAACCATCAGACCTAACATCAAGAACATCACCAGTTGACTCAACCACGTCAAGCCGTTGAAGAACGAACGGGTCTGGCGTTTACGGGTGAACTTGTTATTTCCGATGATCAAACCGCCTACATACACAGCAAGGTAGGTGTTTCCTTGCAGGTAATAGGTGATGGAGAAGATAAAGATACAAGCGGTCAGCACCATGATCGGGTACAGGGCTTCGTTACCCAGTTTCACCCGTCGCATCAGCAGTACCAGTCCTTGTCCGAAGGCGTAACCGAGCACCGTTCCCATCACCAGTTGGACGACAACGGTCTGGATGATCGGCAGTGCCGACACCGTTCCGTTACCCGAAGCGTCCAAGCCCAGCACAACGCCGATGAGGGTGGTGGTCAGTACATACGCCATAGGGTCGTTGGCACCGGACTCCAGTTCCAATAAGGGACGTAGGTTATGCTTCAACCCGATACCGTTGGTGCGCATGATAGAGAAGACACTGGCACTGTCGGTACTCGACATCGTGGCGGCTATAAGGAGCGCCATCCAGATAGATACCGTTTTCACGGCACTGAGCCATCCGAAGATATAATAGACGATGACACCGGTGATAGCACAAGTGAACAGCACACCTAAGGTGGCCAAAGTGATACCGGGTGCCATGACCGATTTGATGTCGCTAAGCCGTGTCTCCATACCTCCGGTGAAGAGGATGATACACATCGCCAAGGTACTAATCGCTTGCGCCGGTCCGCTATCGATTGTAAAACCGGCACTTCCGAATAAAGAGGCTACGCCATGGGAACCGAACAACATACCTACTGCCAAAAAAAGCAGCAGAGCCGGTACGCCGTACTTATAACCTATCTTATCCGCAAAAATGCTGACGAAGAATAGCAACGACAAGATTAGTAAAACCAATTCAACCTGCATCGTTTTTACTCTTTATTCAGTAGCAGTTCATCTATGATCTTGATGATCTCTTCTTTCGGATACAATCCCTTCAACAACACCGGTTTTCCTTCCATCGGGATATAAAGCACCTGCGGGATGGACTGGATACCAAACACATAGGCTAACTCCCGTTCGCGCTCCGTATCCACCTTGTAGAACTTCACCTGATCGCAATAGGTCTGACTCAACTCCTCCATGATCGGTGCCAACCGTTTACAGGGGCCGCACCACGTGGTATAGAAATCCACGATACAAGGCATGTCACCTTTGAAATTCCAGTCCAACTCTCTCTTGTAATCAAAAATGCGGTCACGGAACTGATCCTGCGTGATATACTGTACATCTTCTGCTGCCAACGGAAAGGCCATAAAAGCACAGAGGATGGAGACTAAAATACTTCTTTTCATACCAATCAAATTTAAATCGGCTGCAAAGTTACACAAAAAGATTGACATACACAAGAAAAAACACCTTTTTTGCCAAAATTTAAGCCTTATAGGGCATAATCAATAAGGAACGCGCACACGCATACGTAAAAGAGACACCCTTTCGGATGTCTCTTTCGCCTTTAGCCGATAGGCCATTCGCCTTTATTAAAGCTCTGCCAAGTACTTAATGGTACGAACCATCTGGCTGGTGTAGCTGTTCTCGTTGTCGTACCAGCTAACAACCTGTACTTGATAGGTGTCGTCATCAATCTTAGCAACCATAGTCTGGGTAGCATCGAAGAGCGAACCGAAACGCATACCGATTACATCGCTCGATACGATCTCATCCTCGGTGTAACCGAAGGACTCGGTCTGAGCAGCCTTCATAGCTGCGTTGATACCCTCTTTGGTGATGTCTTTACCCAGAACCGGTCGGAGTCGGAACGCGTTGTGCGCTACCGATGAGTTTGCCGTTGAGCTCCGGAATAACGAGACCGATAGCCTTTGCAGCACCGGTGCTGTTCGGAACGATGTTCTGTGCACCTGCACGGCTACGACGGAGGTCACCCTTACGTTGCGGACCGTCAAGAATCATCTGGTCGCCCGTGTAAGCGTGGATCGTGCTCATGATACCGCTCTGGATCGGAGCGTATTTGTGCAGAGCTGCTGCCATCGGAGCGAGACAGTTGGTGGTGCAAGAAGCTGCGGAGATAACCTTATCTGCCGGAGTCAGGGTCTTGTGGTTAACGTTGTAAACGATGGTCGGAAGGTCGTTACCTGCCGGAGCGGAGATAACCACTTTCTTTGCACCTGCCTGGATATGAGCCTCAGCTTTAGCTTTGCTGGTATAGAAACCGGTGCACTCGAGAACTACATCAATACCGAGTTTGCCCCAAGGCAGCTCAGCTGCGTTCGGCATAGCGTAGATAGTAATCTCCTTGCCGTCAACGATGATCGAACCCGGAACGAGAACGGTCTTGCCATCCTCTGCGAGTTGTGCGTCTTTGTAAGCTACAGTGTGCTTGCCCTCACCGAACTTGCCTGCGAAACCACCTTGAGCGGTGTCATACTTCAGAAGGTGAGCCAACATCTTCGGGCTGGTCAAGTCGTTGATTGCAACTACCTCATAACCCTCAGCTTCAAACATCTGACGGAATGCCAGACGACCAATACGGCCAAAGCCGTTAATTGCTACTTTTGTCATAGTGTGTAAAAAATTAATTTATTGTACAATAATTATTGTTTGTTTCAATTGCGGCTAAATTATCCATTTTTTCTCGTGCAATGCTGCACTCGATTAAAAAGCGGCTACAAAATTACAACTTTTTTTTTATATACGAAAATAATTCGTATAAAAAATTAAAAATTTTTATTATTTTCTTCCAAAATCGGCAGGAATTTCACCCCACGCCTTGGTGTCCCACTTGTAGATGGGGGTGGTCCATGTGTTATCGTGCAACCACATCTCGGCTTTGCGAACCATCATAAACAGGTCCTGACTCTCCATGGTCCATTCCATCTTGGTCTTGCAGCGTTTTTGGCGCACCCATGCGAGAGCGGTCACGCTATCTGTATAAATCACCCACGGTAAGTTATATTTCTTGATATAGGCAAGTCCCAACACCAGTGCCAAAAACTCACCGATGTTATTTGTGCCTTGTTTGAAAGGTCCACGTCGGAAGACCTCCGTACCGGTATCGGCGATCACCCCACGGAATTCCATTACTCCGGGGTTACCACTACATGCCGCATCAACAGCCAGTGCAGGTAATATGGGATGACTATTTGTCAATTTAAGATTTAAGATTTAAGATTTAACATCTGTCCGGAAACTCCCCGTACTCTTCAAACGTGTAGTTCAGAAAATCATTCATCGGCTTGGCAGCCTTCGCAATTTCCACGATTTCATCGAGAAAATCCGGGGCGCACACCTGCGCATCGGTAAGCGGAGTGGAGAAGGTATAATCCTTGTGTTTCAACCAATCGGCATGGATAAACTCAGGATCAAAACCTGCCGGCACTTTCTTCAGTACACCCCAATAGGAATCGAAGTCCTGACCAAAATATCTCTGCCATTCCGGAGTCGCCATGATGGCTTCCACTTCTTCGTAATTGGCTTCTATCTCTTTGCGTAATGCGCTCAACAGTTCCTTACTCGGTTCCCATATACCGCCGGCAAACATACATTGTCCGGGTTGGAAATGCATGTAGTAACCGCCTCGCAACGATTTTTTACCCCATGTTTTGGGTTTGCCGGAAGCACCGATGGCAGGAAAACAACCGAACCAGTTCTTATACGGGTCTTTGTTCTTGGAGAACCGCACATCGCGATAGATACGCCAGATACAGTCTTTGGGTTGGAGTACAGCAAGCGCGGGATCTATTTCTGAGAGACGACGGATATACTGTTCGCTGAAATCCACGAACTTGGCATAGGCACGTTGGTACCAATCCTTATGCTCGGCGAACCACTCGCGGTTATTATTTACCGACAACTCAGCCAAAAAATCCAGTACTTCCTTCATTTTAATCTTGTGATCCGTCCGGGAATCGAACCCGGATCTGAGCTTTAGGAGAGCCCCGTTCTATCCATTGAACTAACAGATCAAATTTTTAACGATTTAACCATTTACGATTTACGATTTAATATTTCCATACAGCGTTTCAGCCCGTTAAGCCAGTAAGGGATCTCGACGCCGAAGGTCTTTTTGAACTTCGATTTATCGAGTACGCTATAATGGGGACGGGGAGTCTTGTAGGTATATTCTTCCGATAAAATCGGGCGAACTTGACAATTTTTGATACCGGCTAAGTCATGGATAGCGAGCGTGAAGTCATACCACGAGCACACCCCTTCATTGGTGAAATGATAGATACCCGGATGCCACATCGGACACTCGATGACCGTGAAGATCGCGGCAGCGAGATCAGCAGCGTAGGTGGGGGTGCCTATTTGGTCAAAGACCACACCCAAGGTCTCTTTCTCCTTGCCTAAACGGATCATGGTCTTCACGAAATTATTGCCGAACGAGGAGTAGAGCCAAGCAGTACGCAGGATGACGGCGTCCGGACATTCCGCCAAGAGGCGTTTTTCTCCTTCGTATTTGGTGCGACCATAGGCAGTACGCGGAGCCACAGGATCGGACTCTTTGCAGGGCAGATGTTCATCGCCGGAGAAGACATAATCGGTAGAGATATGAATCACTTTGACGCCCTGCCCGCCTAACACACTCAAAGCATCCGCGTTAATCTTCATCGCGGTGGCCTCGTCCTCTTCGGCTTTATCGACATTGGTGTAGGCGGCACAATTGACAATCAAGTCTATCGCATGCTCCGTAACAAAAGCGGACACGGCTGCTTTGTCGCAGATATCCAAGGAATAGGTATTCTCTGCGGGAACGACATCGGTGAAGAAATAGGTATATTTAGGGTGCGCGGCACTCAATACGCGCATCTCATTGCCTAACTGGCCGTTCGCTCCTGTGATTAAGATATTCATAAAGTTATTTACGATTTGGTCATTTACGATTTGGTCATTTATTTGTTCATTTAGCTATTTAACCATTATAAGTCTACTTTGGTTTTAGCTGTTGTGATTGATTTACTGGTAATTTTACCTAACTCAATACTTTCATCGTATAAGTCTAGTATGCGTGACTTAGGTAACATTCCACTATCAATTATTATACTTAACCAATGACTTGTTTCATCTATTTCTTCTTCTACCATTTTAAGTTTATTGATAAAATCCTTGTCGGATTTCGCCAGGCAGGCTGCGCGATAATTAGCAGCAGGAGAAGTGCCGGAACGTATTATTTGTTTGGCAATCGCGTTAGCAGAAATGGTATTCGGCATAGCGTCAACCATCTTAATGATACGCAGTGAAAATTGCCTATAACGTTCTTTGAGTTCTTCTCGTGTCATAATGGCTCAATGGTTAAATGTCTCAATAAATGGTACATGGTACATGACCAAATGGTACATTAAAATGGCGAATCGAATTCTGCCATTTTGGGATGTTTGGTATCTTTATCGCTGATGATACGCAGGTCTTCAGGAATCTGCCAATCGATGGCAAGGTCCGGATCATTGAGCAGGATACCGCCATCAGCCTCTGGATGATAAAGGTTATCGCATTTATAGGTAAAGATAGCCTGATTGCTTAGAACCGAGAAACCGTGCGCAAAACCGCGGGGGATGAAAAACTGGCGTTTGTTATCTTCGCTCAGCTCCACGCCGTACCACTGTCCGAAAGTAGGACTATCCTTTCGCAGATCGACCGCTACATCCAGCACACGACCGACGGTGCAGCAAACGAGTTTGGCTTGGGAATACGGTGGACGCTGAAAATGCAAACCGCGTACTACGCCGTAGGATGAGCAGGATTGATTGTCCTGCACAAAAACAGTGTCAATACCGGCATCGCGGTAACGCTCCTCGTTATACGTCTCCACGAAATATCCGCGTGCGTCTTTGAAGACTTTCGGCTCAATCACGAGCAATCCCTCAATCGGAGTTTTGATAATATTCATATCCTTTATTCTAAAAAAGCGGTGCAAAGATACTACTTTTTTTTGAGATATGCAAATAATTCTTTCACAAATTTTAAAATACGCTTGCAAGCGTTATGCTACGAAGCGTAATTTGTGATATATTGCTTATAGAATGGATTACAGAATGAATAGGTACTTCCATTTTTATCTATAATACCCTCATCGAGCAGTACTTAAATGGATTCATAATTTGTTACGCTTGTTCAATTACGCCTGCAAAGGTACTACAAATTTTGCATATATGCAAGCATTCGGGGATTTTTTTCCCAAAAAAGCACCCATGAGGGTGCGTTTGGCTATCTGCTGAAGGGAAGACAGCGGCAAGGAAAGCTCTTTTGGCGGGTCTCGCGGTCATAGGGAGAGAGGGCATAAGAGATTTTGATACTGACATCAAAAAGCGCACATTGGCTCACTAACTGCCTTCCTTGACGAGTGGCTTCCATGACCGGTGTGAGAAGCCTTTGCAACGGAAAACCGGCACGTGTGTCACTCAGCATAATCATGCTCTCGGCAGAGCTATGAACCGGCGAGTAAGGCGTAAAACAGTAGTCGAAATAAGCGCCTACAATGAGGTACGAACGATGATTACGCGACCATGTATGCAAAGGAATCCGATAACTCAGCTCCGTGGCTAACCACCATTGCACTTTCGGCAGTTGTGTTTTGCCGCTGTTGGTCATCTCAAAATCCCGCGAAGCCGCCAAGGGGTACGATTCATACACTCGGTTGTCATAATCCGGATAATAGACGGAGAGCGCGGTATGGGCTGCTTTCTGCTTCCACGATGTGGACATCGGGAAGACCGCTTTGGCGCCTACATAAAACAAGAAACGGTCATACGAAAACGCTACCTGCAACGGTACTCCAACCGACCATATCGTATATCGTTCAGTGAGGCGACCGATAGTATAGTCGATCTCCATTCGTTGGTTATCGACATCGATGGTAGCATAATGATCTTCGTAGTTCGTCTTGGCAAAATCTGCTTGGTGGCAATCCAAGCTCAGACCCGTTCGAAAACCGATCACGTACGGCGGTAGATAGGTATAATAGACCTGCGCACCGCCCTGCAAACCAACTTGGTTGTTCACATAGACCATTTTCGAAGACCAGCCTGCAACACCGCCGTGAATACCCATTTCAAACAGGTGCTCGGCATGAACCATCATCGGCAAAACCATCAGTATGTAGAGCAGTCTTCTCATGGTATCAGTCTCTTCTCCGTCCATTTCCTATCTCCCTGCTCATAGCGGTAGAGATACACTCCGTGTGACACTTGGTTTTCCTGCACCGGTACACCATGACTATCGTAGATCCGCACGCGAATCGGCTCTTCCGCTTGTGTTTCTCCGATCTCCAAGATATTCGACCAGATCATCTGACCATTATCCATCTCTACCCGCAGTTGGAATCGTCCGCAGAGCTCGTTCTGCTCGCTGTAATCATCGTCATTAGCTCCGGGTATCAAGACTTCGTTCTTGTACCATTGATACGTACGCGCAGCGTTTTTGGGAAAGAAACGAGACAAGGTCACATTGTCCAACAACAACTGCCAGTTGTATTTATTGACGATGATCTGCCACAATTTCTCGCAATGGAACGTATCCAGACGCAGCACATAGTTCGTATCGGTACACTCCGTCCATTTCGGGTGTGGCATTTCCCGTTCTTGCGTCTGAGCTTGTTCAAACACAAAAATCTGACCGCCTATCGTCCACGTAAAAGGCATCAAGGTGTCGCAAACCGTGGTGTCAGCGGTAATAGTCACCACATTGGGGCAGCAGATCTGGGTATTAAGAGTCAAGACACGGAGCAGACTGTCACAGCCCCGTTGATCCTTATACAGAATCTCATAGGTAGCAGGTTCTGTAAACAGCGTATCCCGCCAGCGATACGGCATCAATGTGTCGCAAACCGTGGTGTCTGTGGTGATGGTAACCATATCCGGGCAAGGCGGTTCGCAATGCTTCGTGGCTACGTGTAACTCATAGTAAATACTATCAAACCCGCAGTGACTATATACCGTATCCCGCAGAGTATCCGCAACGGCATACTCTTTTCCGCGCCATGTGATCTGCTGAAGCGTGTCGCACACCGTCGTGTCCGTCCGAATCGTGTCTGGTGTCATGCAAAGACGGATCTCTATATCGTCTAACGCAAAATCATTACCTGCGCCGTTATTCATAACGTCGTTGTAAATCGTCAGACGTATCGAATCTACCGCTTCCGGCATCGTAAACGTCATTCCGTGCAAGTACCATTTGGAGGAGTACCAGAAGTCGGTATTGACCGTCAAATCCGGATCGTAAGGAATATCGCCCGTACTATGACTGCCCAAGACCGTGTGCGTCTTGGCATCTTCTATCTCGAATTTCAGTTTGGGGTAAATACGTGCGTGCACACCGTCGATATAATTGGAGGCCTTGTTTACATTCGCCACGTACGCGCTGAACGTCAGTCTCGTTCCCGGGCAAACACCATGTACGACGGTCGAGTAGAACGGAGCCGTACCGCCCAGACCGTCAATTTCAAGGAGATAGCCGCGCGTCTTGTCGTTCGGATAGGTATGGTCGTCCTGCAAATACCAGTTGCTGTGATTTTTCATCGGATCCCTGCCTCGCGTCGTGTCGGCATGGTAGTATCCGGATTTGATAAGCCAGAACAGACCCTCCTGACCGGTCACATGATCCGCATTCAGACGCTGGGTGTAACGCGAATAATCCATTCCAGATACGCGATCTGTGCCTACTATCGGATCGTTCGGGTCATTACCGCCGAAATCCTCGCGGAAGAGGAGTATTCCGTCGATGCAGAGATCCTCCGTACATTCGTTCACTTTCAGTCGGAAAGGCTCACTCATTGCTCGGCAGTTGACGCTCTCGATATTTCCTTCGCCGGAGACGGCAACTTTATACCATCCTGAGTCGGATTTTTGAACAGCATCGATGAGCAGATTTTCTCCGTTGAAACCGGATATTTCCGACCATGTGACGCTATCCGTAGAGTGCCACCATTTATAGGCTAATGGCTCAGCAAACGTACCATCGTTGGTAAAGTTGGCGGTGAGGGTTGTTGCTGTGTTTTCACACACTTCCGTCTCTCCTTCTATTGTCACCGGCGGAGCGCAGAGGTGGATCTCGATATCGTCCAACGCAAAGTCATTACCGCTGCCGTTTCGCTCAACATCATTGTAGATAAACATCTGAATCGACTCGATACCATCCGGCACAATAAAGTTCATACCGATCAACTGCCATTCAGCCGATAACTGGTTATCCCGCGCGTATTTCCAAGTCTCCGGCGTGCCGTACCGCCAATCGGGCTGAATGTCACCGGTAGATTTCTCGGCTAAGACAGAGCCGGTCATCGGGTCTTTGAGGACGAACTTCATTCGCGGAAAGACATAACTGCTGCCGAAATAATCCAACTGCCCTGCATAATGCACGTTCACCACATATGCACTGAAGGTCAGTTTGCTTCCGGCACAAAGGCCGTCTATCGTCTTGCTGTAGAACGGCTCCGCGCCGCCTCGTCCATCGACCTCCAGAAGGTACCCCCTTGTCTTGTCGCCCGGGTAGGTGTGGTCGTCCTGCCGATGCCATTGGATGCCGTTCGACCAGCCTTCTTTGCGAATCGTATAATGCCCACTGCCCAAGTTGTTGCCGGAGTTATAATACTGTGAACTCATGCCCGGCACACTCGCCATGCTAACATCCGGATCGGACGGGTTGTTGCCGCCGAAATCCTCGCGGAAGAGGAGTGTTCCGTCGATGCAAAGATTCTCAGCACATTCGTTCACGCGCAGTCGGATGGGTTCACTCATTGCACGGCAGTTGATATTCTCAATATTCCCGTCGCCAGAAACTGCAACTTTATACCATCCCGAATCGGCTTTCTGTACGGTATTGATAGCAAGGATTTCTCCGTTGAAATCGGGCCTTTCTGTCCATGTGATGCTGTCCGTCGAGTGCCACCATTTATAGGCTAATGGTTTGGCAAACGTACCATCGTTCGAAAAATTAGCAGTGAGGGTTATAGGGCTGTTTGCACACACCTCCGCCTCTCCTTCTATCGTCACCGGCGGTGCGCAGAGACGGATCTCGATGTCGTCCAGCGCGAAGTCATTACCGTTAGATTGACTCACATTATTTCGGATACTCAGCTTTACTGCACTCACACCGTCCGGCACTGTGAAATTCATTCCCACCAACTGCCATTCGGCACTTTCCTGCCATTTCTTATAGGTACCACCGTCTATAGTCGAAGGACCCCAATCGTGTGCAATGGTGTCTGTATTATGGCGTGCTAACTCCACGCCGGAGGTGGGGTCGGTAATGACAAAAGAAATCTTGGGAAGATAAGACGTGCGGCCTTGTCGTTTCCATGTGGCGTATTGTCCGGCAGTCTCTAAGTTCGCTATATAGGTAGAGAACGTCAGTCTCGTTCCGGGGCATAATCCACTCATGGTCGTCTCGTAGAAAGCTTGCGTACCGCCGCTTCCATCTACTTCCATCAGATAACCTCTCGTCTTGTCTCCCGGGTAGGTGTGGTCGTCCATGATATGCCAAACGGAATAATTGGCGAGAGTCGAATTGCGGTACCCTTCTTTTGTCACAAGATACTTGCCTGCACCCATTCCAGTTGGGCCGGGTTCCAGAACAAAGATCTGCTGGTAACTCATGCCTGCCACGGGCATTGTACTTACCGCCGGATCATCCGGGTCGTTGCCGCCGAAATCCTCACGGAAGAGAAGCGTTCCGTCCGTACACAGCGGCTCATCCTGTGCCACCATCGGCTTCGCAAGCAATATCACAAAAACTATACTCCAGAAACGTTTCATTCTAATACCTCACCTTTGCGACTGCAAAGGTACTGCTTTTTTTAGACATATGCAAATTTATTTGCAAAATTTCTTTATTTCGTCATAGGTGAAGCCGCGTTGGGAGAGAAAACGGAGACGTTTGTCTTCGGAGTCGGCTGAACGGGAGTGGATGAGTTTGCGTAAATTGCCAAAATACACGGTTTCATCGATATTTTTCAGCGCTTGCGAGATCTCTGATTCGGGGAGTTGCAGGGCACGAAGAGCGGCTTGGATCTTAAGGCGTCCCCAGGATTGGTATTCCACTTTGTCATGCACATAGGCGGCACAGAAACGGGCATCGTCGAGGAAACCATTGGAATACAGATTTTCCTCGATGAAATCGAAAAAATCCGTGGGCGCTCCCCACTCATATAGCTTACGCCGTACGTCGGCGGCGCAATGTTCGGACTTGGCGCAATAAGCTTCGGCTTTATCGAGCCATTCGCGCTTCGATAATTCTTGGTTTGCCATAGATGTCATGGGTTAGATGGATATCGGTGTAGCCTAAGCTGTCCAGCATGGCGGATAGTTCGGCGGGGTATGCCTCGTTGATTTCGAAAAATAAGCCCCTTTCCCGACCTTTCCCCTGAAGGGGCAAGGAGAATAGTTCGGCGATGCGGCGGTAGAAGAGCAAGGGATCGGAGTCGGGAACAAAGAGGGCTGAGGCAGGTTCATAGTCTAATACATTACGCCGCATGTCCTTTTTCTCGGATTCGCAGATATAGGGAGGATTGGAAACGACGATATTTACCATTTGGTCATTTACCATGTACCATTTATTGAGATATTTGGTCATTTGGTCAGAGAAAATATCTGCGACCTGAAAGTTGACATCGACCTTATTGCGGCGGGCATTTTCACGGGCTACTTCGATGGCTTCGGTGGAGATATCGATGCCGGTGACATGCCATTCGGGATGGGCTTTTTTGAGGGCGATAGCTATACAACCGGAACCGGTTCCCACGTCTAAGACGTGGATTTGAGATTTCAGATTTAAGATTTCAGATTTAAGATTTATTCTCTCGACCAGTTCGGCAGTTTCGGGGCGGGGGATGAGGGTGGCAGGAGTGACTTTGAGATCGAGTCCGTTCCACAATGTATGCCCGAAAATGTACTGAATCGGCTCAAAATGCAATAAACGATCCACAATTATTTGCATATGTGGAGAAAAAGCAGTATCTTTGCAGCCGGTTAGCAGTTGAGCACGCGAAAGACCTGTCTCTTCTTCCACTATCCACCAAGCCAAACTGCGGGCTTCGTCCTTCGGATAGACGGACTCCAATTGCGATTGGAGATTGAATATTTGAGATTGGAGAGTGGACATTGTTTTTAAAAATCGCTGCAAAATTACAAAAAAAAAATGGAATACGCAAATTATATCGCACATTGTATCGAAATTGCTCGTAGAGGGGAGTATTTTGTGGCGCCGAACCCGATGGTGGGAGCGGTGTTAGTGCGTAATTCAGACGGAGAGATATTGGCGGAAGGATGGCATGAGAAATACGGCGAAGGGCATGCGGAAGTGAATTGTTTTAAGAGCCTACCCCCAACCCCTCCCTGCAAGGAGGGGAGTTATAAAGACTGCACGCTGTATGTGAGTTTGGAGCCGTGCAGTCATTACGGGAAGACACCGCCTTGTGCGAAGTTGATCATCGAGAAAGGCGTAGGACGCGTAGTAGTCGGTATGTTAGACCCGAATCCGTTGGTAGCGGGTAAAGGTGTGCAGATGCTGCGAGAGGCAGGGATAGAAGTGGTGGTAGGTGTGCTGGAAAAGGAATGTCGGGAGTTGAACAAGCGGTTCCTATGTTTGCATGAGAAGAAAAGGCCGTATGTGATTCTCAAATGGGCACAGACTGCTGACGGTTTCGTAGATCGAATCCGTCAGATTGAAGATTTAAGATTGAAGATTGAAGATTTGCATCTTAATGGGGCACTGGCGATATCGACACCAGAGACGAAGAAATTAGTGCATAAGATGCGGGCGGAGAATATGGCGATCATGGTTGGTACCAACACGGTACTGTTGGACAACCCCCGTTTGCTCAATACGCATTGGGAAGGAAGAAATCCCATCCGGGTGACGATAGACCGACACGGGAAGATACCAGCTGACGCGAGAATATGGGAGCCTACCCCCGACAATGTTCTACGAGCGTCCACTGGACGTTCGATCGAGCAGAGCTCTTCACCCGTAAAAGGAGGGGCTTCAGACTACCCAGGGATAGATCCTGTAATCGTGTATAGAGAGCGTACCGATTGGCCGTTTGTCTTAGACGATCTGGCGAAGCGGAATATCCATTCGATTTTAGTGGAAGGCGGTCCTACTCTGTTGGTGCATATCTTGGAAACAGGTATCTGGGACGAGATGCATATCGAAGTAGCCCCCGAAATCGTCATCGGCGAAGG
Source organism: uncultured Bacteroidales bacterium (assembly GCA_902774185.1). GTDB lineage: Bacteria > Bacteroidota > Bacteroidia > Bacteroidales > Paludibacteraceae > Colicola. Next base: position 24,737 of record CACYHE010000021.1, read on the forward strand.
TGTAGCCGCTCCGAAGATTGACCTTCCGGACTTGTTCGAAACGGTGGACGGACACCGTCTTTACACGATTTTCCGTTGATTTTTCCCGAAAACAGTGTAATTATTGGCAAAAAAGTAGAATTTTTTGCTAATTTCTTGTGTATTCCAAATATTTGTTGTACCTTTGTGCCGTATTTTGCGCGAATATGCGCATGTGCGCTGTGTGCGCATAATAAATATTGTATAATTAAACGTATTGTTTTATGATTTTCTGGGAGTACAGAAACCCGATTTAGTTGAAGAAATGGCAAAGTCCGAGTTTATCATTGAAGTGAACCACGTTTCGAAGCAATTCGAAGATGGTAAGTATGCATTGAATGACGTAAGCCTGCAGGTGAAAAAAGGCGAGTTCGTCACCATCCTGGGTCCGTCCGGTTGCGGTAAAACGACCTTACTGCGTTGCATCGCCGGTTTTCAGGTAGCCAGCGCAGGAGAGATCTTGCTCAAAGGCGAAGATGTCACCAAGACCCCGCCGTACAAGCGTCCGGTGAACACGGTGTTTCAGAAATATGCGCTGTTCCCGCATCTGAATGTATTCAATAATGTAGCCTTTGGTTTGAAACTAAAGAAAATGGATTCCGCCGTCATCAAGAAGAAAGTGCGTCAAGCGCTTAAGATGGCGAACCTGACGGGATACGAAGAGCGTAAGGTAGATACCCTGAGTGGTGGTCAGCAGCAACGTGTAGCCATTGCGCGTGCTATCGTGAACCAACCGGAGGTTCTGCTGTTGGACGAACCGCTGAGCGCATTGGATCTGAAGATGCGCCATGACATGCAGATTGAGTTGAAAGAGCTTCATGAGAAACTCGGAATCACCTTCATCTATGTCACCCATGATCAGGAGGAGGCTTTGACGCTCTCCGACCGGGTGGTGGTGATGAACGAAGGAAAGATTCAACAGATCGGTAGTCCTACCGATATCTATAACGAGCCGCAGAACTGCTTTGTTGCCGATTTCATCGGAGAAAGTAACATCTTAAGCGGTAACATGATTCGCGACAAAAGGGTTGAGTTCTGCGGACTGGAGTTCGATTGTATCGACACCGGTTTCGGAGAGGATAATCCGGTTGATGTGGTCATTCGTCCCGAAGATATCTATGTATGGGATAAGAATGATGAATTAAGAATTAAGAATTATGAATTAGAAGACGACCCTGAAGACCGTGTGCCGAAAGGGAAGTTCACCAAGTGGTACGGCGAGGTGCAGAGTTGTATCTTCAAAGGCGTACACTACGAGATGCGTGTGCTGACCCCCAATGACTATGAGTTCCTTATCCAGGATTACCATGAGTACCTGCCCGGTACGGAGATCGGTATGCTCGTCAAACCCGAAGATATCCAGATCATGAAGAAAGAGCATTATATCTGGAATTATTTCGAAGGCGAAGTGCTCAAGAACGGTAAGGTGCGTTTCCTCGATGCCGAATGGGAAGTGGAAGAGAAAGCGCTGGAAGGATTTGAACCCGGCGAAAAAGTACAAGTTCGTGTTCAATTCCGCCATATTGACTTGCAGGACTACGAGGAAGAAGGTACATTGAGCGGAGAGGTTCATTTCATCCTGTTCAAAGGTAACCACTACCACCTGACCATCCGTACGGATGAGGGGCATGACCTATATGTCAATACGAACGATGTATGGGATGACGGTGATAGAGTCGGTATTGTGATCAAGCCGAGGAATATCAAGATTGATAAGTGGAAAGTTGAAAGTTGAAAGTTGAATGAATAAGCTTATTCATATATTTTCTTCGCGGAGGACGTGGGCATGGCCTTACGTACTATTTTTGGCGCTGTTTGTGGTTCTGCCCTTGATACTGGTAGGTATCTACGCTTTCACCGATATCGAAGGTAATTTCACGATGCGTAACTTTGCGAAGTTCTTCAGTCACAGCGAAGCGATTCAGACCTTCCTATACTCCCTGATGATAGCTGTTTTCAATACGGTTATCTGTCTGCTGATCGGTTATCCGGCGGCTTATATCATGGCGCAGGAAGATTTTCGGACCCCCAAAGTGATGGCGATGCTGTTCATTCTGCCGATGTGGATCAATTTCCTGCTGCGTACGGTAGCAACGGTAGAGTTGTTCAATATGTGCGGTTTGCCGTTAGGTGAAGGCGCCTTGCTGTTCGGTTTGTGTTACGACTACCTGCCGTTCATGATCTACCCGATCTATAACACGCTGCAGAAGATGGATAACAGTCTGGTGGAAGCGGCGCAGGACTTGGGTGCCAGCCGTTGGCAGAGTTTCTGGAAAGTGATCGTGCCGCTCAGTATGCCGGGTGTGTATAGCGGTATCGTGATGGTGTTCATGCCGACGGTATCGACCTTCGCTATAGCGGAGTTGCTCACGCATAATAACATCAAGTTATTCGGTAGTCTGATTCAGGACTATATCACTACCACGGATTTGTTAAACTACGGTGCAGTACTGTCGTTGGTACTGCTGATCATCATCGGTCTGACGTCTTTCTTCGGCGACCATGACAGTAACGGAGACGAGAAAGGAGGGGGATTGGTATGAGAAAGAAGGTTAAAGGTGAAAGGTTAAAGGTGAAAGGATTGCTCATTCTCTGCTTCCTTTCAATTCTCAATTTTCAATTTTCAATTTGCCAAGCGCAATCGAAGTTGACGTACGAAGTAAAAATCGGTACAACGGCGGAGAATACGGTGTTGGCAACTTTCCCGGAGAGTTACGAGGGGGAGAAAGTGACTATTAATGTACGATGTACGATGTACGATGTACAAAGGACCGATTCGCTGGATTTTATCTTTGCTAATGAGGAGTTGGCGTTGGAGGATCGTTTTGTGAACGTATATAGTTACAAGGATGAGTCGGAGACGACTTGGACCGTTTGGCGCACGAAGAAAGAGTCAAAGAACAAACAGCAACGTGTGATGGCGAAGAACGGTCGTAACACGTTCGAGCGATACCTGCATGATACGCTGGAGAGTCCGCTGCAGAGAGGCTGGATCTGGTGGGTGTTTGCCGGTTTGGCATTGGCGTTGACCTTGGCATTGATATGCAGACAAGTCCTCCAACGGCGCAAAGAGAAACTGCTGAGCCCCGTTGAGCAGGAGACGCTTCGCCGTCAACGGATGGGCAACCGTCGTCATTACGGTTCGCAACTCTATCTATGGATCTTGTTATTGATTCTATACGCACCGATCGCCTTGATTGCGGTCTATTCGTTCACGGACAGCAAGGTGTTGGGTAACTGGACGAATTTCTCGTTCGATCTGTATGCCAACCTCTTCACCGGAAAGGCCGACGCAGGTTTGAACAGTGCTATCTGGTACACGGTGATCATCGCTTTGATAGCCGCCGTTTGTTCGACCATCTTGGGTACCTTAGCTGCTATCGGTATCTATAACATGCGGGCAAGACATCGGAAGGCGATCAGTTTCCTGAACTCCGTGCCGATGATCAACCCCGATATCATCACGGGTATCTCGCTTTTCCTGTTGTTCGTTGCCTTGCATATCAGTCAAGGTCTGGCGACCGTCTGTATCGCCCATGTGGTGTTCTGTACGCCGTACGTGGTACTGAGCGTGTTACCCCGACTGAGTCGCATGAACCCCAATACGTACGAAGCCGCCTTGGACTTGGGTGCCACGCCTGCGCAGGCCCTGCGAATGGTGATGTTGCCGGAGTTATGGCCGGGCATGCTGAGCGGTTTCATCTTGGCGCTCACGCTGAGTGTGGACGATTTCGGTGTGACGTTCTTCACCAAAGGAAGCGGCGGTTTGGAGACCCTGAGTACCTTCATCTACTCGGATGCCCGTAAGGGTGGTCTGACCCCTGAGTTACGTCCGCTCTTCACCATCATCTTACTGGTGATGCTGACAGCTTTGATCATAATTAACATTCGTAATAATAAAAAACAAACAGAAAAATGAGAAAGATCTTTTTTGCTATCATGGCTATCGCAGCCATCGTGTTCACTTCTTGTGGCGGTGCTGACCGCGCACATCAATTGAAAGTGCTCAACTGGGCAGACTACATGGATGAAGGAGTGAAGGAAGGTTTTGAACAATGGTACTTCGAGCAAACGGGCGAGAAAGTGCAAGTGGTATATGAGACATTCGACATCAACGAGACCGCACTTACCAAGATTGAAGTGGGACGTGAGGACTACGACGTGTTCTGTCCGTCCGAGTATATCATCGAGCGTATGCTGAAGAAAGGTCTTATTCTGCCGATTCAGAAAGACTTGATCCCCGATTCGATCTACTATTTCGACAACATCTCGCCGTTCGTTACCGCTAAGTTCCAACAGATGGCCCCGACGCCTGACGTACAGGTGAGCGATTACACGGTAGGTTACATGTGGGGTACCACCGGTTTTATCTACAATCCGCAGCATGTGAATGCAGAGGACTTACAGAGTTGGTCGGCGATTTTGGATCCTAAGTTCGAGAACCGCATCCTGATGAAAGATGCTTTCCGTGATGTCTATTCGGTATTGGTGCTTTACGCATACGCCGATCAGATCGAGCAAGGTCTGGAGAACCGTGACGAGTTGGTTCGTAACATCACCCCGGAGCGTGTAGCAGCCGTCAAAGAGATCTTGCTGCAAGCCAAGAAGCAGATCTGCGGATGGGAAGTGGACTTCGGTAAGGAAGAGATGACCAAAGGTAAGGCATGGTTGAACCTCAGTTGGTCCGGTGACGCACAGTTCGCTATCGACGAGGCGGCAGAGATGAACGTCGTACTTGATTATATCGTTCCGCAAGAGGGTTCGAACGTATGGTTCGACGGTTGGGTAATCCCGAAATATGCCAAGAACGTGAAGGCTGCAACCTATTTCATCGACTATCTGTGCCGTGCGGATAACGCGTTGGCGAACATGGATGAGATCGGTTATGTATCCTGTGTAGGCGGTGAGAATGCAGCTGAAGAGATGCTGGCAGGTCAGAACAACGCCGAAGAGTGGCCGGAGACGGTTGATGCTTCTTATTTCTTCGGAGAAGACCCGATTGAGGTAGATGGCCAATGGTTGGATCCGCATGCGCTGCACCTCAACCCTGTTTATTACGCAGACAAGAGCACGATCGACCGCTGCGCACTGATGCACGATGCCGGTGACGCACAAGAGATGTTGCTGGAGATGTGGAATGAGATTAAGTTGGCAAGATAACTAATTGACGATTGGACGATTTACGATTGAACGATTTATTGACAATTGAATAAATTGTACCATTTAATGCGAAAAATATTATTTGTTTTATTCTGTCTTGTGACGCTTGGCGTGAGTGCTCAGACAACGGAGATGGAGACGCGTTACAACGCGCTCTCCGCTCGGTTTGAGGTAAGGGACAAATCGCTGCAACGTGATTTGAAGACCTACCTGCAGGAGTTTCCTTACACCACGTTTGCGGACGAGGTGAAGTTCATGCAGGCCGTATTGCAGATTGAGAAAGGGCAATACAAACAAGGTATCAAAGTGCTGGAGCAGATCGATTACAAAGCCCTCAGCCGCGAACACCAGACCGACTACTCGTTCTATCGGGGGTACGGTTACCTGTTGGCGCAGGACTATCGTCGTGCGACGGTCTATTTCGGTCAGTTGAGCAAGTCGGATAACCGCTACCAGATGCGTAGTAAGTATTACTATGCCTATTGCTTGTACAAAGAGCAGAAATACGAAACGGCCTTGCCGATCCTGACAGAACTGGAGAAAGAACCGGCTTTTGCCAAGACGATACCGTATTACCTGACCCAGATCGCTTATGCGCAAGGGGACTATGAGGGTGTCACGTCGCGTGCAGAAGAATTGCTGAAGAGTCATCCCGACGCATCGAACAACAACGAGTTACATCGTATGTTAGGCGAGATGTACTATATGCAGCAGGACTATCCGCAAGCTGTGTCGCATCTGAAACAGTACCACAAGACCACGACCGAACTCAAGGAAGAGTTGGAGCGCAATGACCTATTCATGTTAGGTACGGCAGAGTATAAGTTAGGTGCCTATTCCGAGGCGGTGCAATACCTCAAGCAGGTGAAGCAGGAGAAAGACACCATCTCGGAAGCCACTTGTCTGGCGATGGGTAACGCCTATGTGCAGTTGGGTCAGTTGGAGCAGGCTAAGTTATCGTACCAGGCTGCTGTCAACTACGGTCTGACGCCAACGGTCAAAGAGGAAGCGGCGTATAACTACGCGTTGTGTACTTACCGTTCTTCCAGTGCCTTAGGTGAATCGGCTCGGGCTTTCCACGATTTCCTGCGCCAGTTTCCGAACTCGAAATACGAGAACAGCGTCTATCAGTTACTGAGCGATGCCTTGATGCAGAGTAAGAACTACGCATCTGCTATCGCTGTGCTGGATTCGATGCCGAACCCGTCTCCGAAGATGAAACAGACCAAGCAGTATCTTCGTTACCAGTTAGGAGCGGACCTTTTCCTGCAAGGAAAGATGCAACCGTCCATTGATTGGATGAGCGAGGTGATCAAGCATAAGGCGGAGAACTCGGATTATACAGCGGAGGCCTATTACCTACGTGCCGAAGCCTATTACCGCTTGCGTAACTATACGGCTTGTGAAACGGACTTGCAGGCTTTCTTCGCCTGCCCGAATGCGCGTTCATCGAAGAACTATCCCTTGGCGCGTTACCTGCAGGGGTATTGCTGTTTCTCACAAAAAGAGTATGAGAAAGCCCGTATGGCTTTTGCCGAGTATGTTGATGTGGCTTTGGCTACAGAGCCTACGTATGCCGATGCCTTGAACCGTATCGGTGACAGTTATTTTAATGCCCGCGCTTTTGATCAGGCGATCAGTTATTACGGTCAGGTAAGTAAGTTGAATGCTACGGGAGCCGATTATGCCTTGTTCCAACGCGGTTATGCTTTCGGTCTGCAACATAAGTACGCCAATAAGATCGAGGCGATGCAGGAACTGGTGAAACGTTATCCGAAGTCGGACTATGCCGATGACGGATTGTACGAGATAGCCCGTGCCCAGTTACAACAGAAAGACGAACGGGGAGCGATTACGACCTATGAGCAGTTACTGGCATCTTATCCGCATTCGACCTTGGGCCGTAAGGCTTCATTGGAACGCGCCATGCTTTATCGTAACCTACATCAGAACGATCAGGCTATCACCGCTTACCGTGCTACGATTGAGAAATATCCGGCTACGGAAGAAGCCTACACGGCGCTGAATGCCCTACAGGCCTTGTATGTAGAGAACGGTAATGTGAGCGAGTATGTCGAATATACAAAGGGTCTGAGTAAGATGCATATGAATGTATCGACGCAAGAAGACTCCTTGCTGTACGCATCGGCTGAGATGCAATATATGCAGGCAGCATATCAGAAAGCAACCGTCTCGTTGACGAACTATATCACGCAGTACTGCGACGGAGGACGTTACTGCACCTCTGCCCGTTATTACTTGGCGGACGCTTATTACCGTTTGGGTAAGAAAAGCGAGGCTTTGGCGCAATACACCGTGCTGGCGGAACAGAATGCCAACCCGTATCAGGAGGAAGCGGCTATCCGCGTAGCGGAAATCTGTTTCGATCAAGGCGATTATGCTTGTGCGTTAGACGGTTTCTACCGCATGCTGAGTCTGGCTTCGAGTAGGGAGAACACGACCGTTGCCCGTCTGGGAATTCTGCGATGCAGCCAAGCCCTGGAGCGTCATCAGACCACGATCAACATCGCTGAGCAGATTCTTGGAGACCAACCGGTAAGCGATGAGACCCGTAATGAGGCGATCTACGGTCGGGCGAAAGCATACGTGGCGATGCAACAATGGGATAAGGCGCAAGCTGACTTGAAGGAACTGAGTACCGAAGTGCGTACGGCACAAGGCGCTGAGTCCAAGTACCTGTTGGCACAGAGTTATTTCGAAGCCAAGAACCTGGATGCATCCGAAGCCGAGGTGATGAGCTTCACCAAGATGGATACGCAGCAACAGTACTGGTTGGCTCGTGCGCTGATCCTGCTGAGCGATATCAACCGTGAACGCAAGGAGTATTTCCAGGCACGGCAGTACCTGCTGGTGTTGCAGCAGAACTACGGCATCAGCGGAGATGATATACCGGTGCTGGTACAGGCACGCATCGCACAACTGGACGAATTGGAGAAACCGGTAGAAAAGGAGGAGAGTTATGAAGAGAACGATTAAGGATTATCGATTAGCGATTAGCTGTTGGCTGTTGGCTGTTGGCTTGACGGCATATGCGCAGAACGACTCGACGTTCAACCGCAGTGTGACGGTAGAGCGGGATTTTCAACCGGTTATTCAGGCAGCAGGTAAGATCAGCGTCAAGCCGACGATCGAGCAGACGACGATGGAACCGGTATCGGTGGAGTACTCGGACTATACGGCCGATGTGACACCGGGTTCCACTTTCCATCCCTTGCTTTCGCAGCCTACCCGTTTTGAACCGGGCAAGGTCTATCACGGTTATATCCGAGGCGGTTTGGGTCATCCGAACACCTTGTTTGATTTCGGTTATCATCTGGATGACGGTAAGAACTCGATCTTAGATGTTTATGCGCATCATCATGCCGAATGGGGGTTGGCTGCGCTCAGTAAGAGTAAGTTAGGACTGGATTTTACCCATACCTTCCGAACCTGTAACCTGTATTTCGGTTTGAACGGCGGGAATATCTTCTACCATAAATACGGTCATTTCTACGACTATAGTTCGTCGCACGGGATGTGGGAGAAGAACGATGTCGCTTATCCGAAGCCCTATACCATCGGGGACAAAGACAAGACCTCGCTATGGACCGTTGAGGCTTTCTTAGGACTGCAGTCGAATGCGAAACAGGATTTTCAGTACAAAGTGCAGACGGGCTATAGGCTCTTCTCCAAACCGGGTGCGGTAAGTGAACACCAGGTGCGTACGCTCTTTGACTTCGATTGGCACACGGGTGACCATCATGCCGGAGCGAATGTCTATGTGCAGAATAATATCCTACAACTGCAGGGTAAGTTGGATGCCGCAATACCTGATTCGCTTTATGCCAACCGTCATAATATCCGTTTTGAACCCTATTATGCGTATGAAGGGAACCGCATCAACCTGCATGTGGGTGTGAATTTCGATATCAATATCGGTAAGGGTCATCACCATCTGTCGGGTATCGAAAATCTCTCTTTTGCTCCTTCACCACATATCAACATGGAGGCGCAGATTGCCAAGAAATGGTTGACGGTTTATGCGGACGTGACGGGAGACTTAGGGCTGGGTTCGTTGCAGAGCTACATGGAAGAGAACCGCTACAGTTTCATCCATGCCGGTATCATCCATCCCTGTTCGCCTTATACCCCGGTGGACGTAGAGGCCGGTTTGCATATCCGTCCGTACCGTGACTTGCTTTTTGAAGTTCACGGCGGTTATGCCTATATGATGGATGAAGACTTCATGATCGCGACTGCAGATACCGCTTCGCCTTTGGCGCCGTTGAGTATCAATATTCCGGTGGGCGAGTTCATTCACCGGCACACGGATTACCAACGCGGTAAGATAGGCGGACAGATGCACTATCACTATCGGGACTATGTGAATATTCATCTGAACGGCGATTATTATATCTGGAAGGGTACTTCTACGGTCTATGACCGTCCGAACTGGACCATCGACCTGCGTGTGGACGGTAAGATCGACGAACACTGGTCGTTGTACTCGGATAACCATCTGACGGGAAGCCGTCTGGCTTTGGCTACCGACGGGACCCATGAACTGAAACCGGTGATTGATCTGAACTTGGGTCTGCAATACAACATGTGGGTCGGTCAGGCGAAAGGGGAAAAGCTGAAGGTGAAAGGGAACGGAGAGCAAGTGTTACATCCTGCGCCGCAACCCAACCTGACGTTTTTCTTCCAACTCAATAACTGGTTACATCGCAAGAACGAATACGTGTACGGTTATCGTTCGCAGGGCATTAACTTCCTGCTTGGCGCCACGTACCGGTTCTAATTGATAATTGATAATTGACAATTGATATGGCACTTATTTCAGTTATCGGAGGCGCGAATGTCGATCTGTCAGCTATGCTGAACGATGCGTTCATCGCTGCGGACTCTAATCCCGGGCATGTGGAGGTAGGATACGGCGGTGTGGCGCGTAATATCGCGCATAACTTATCCTTACTCGGTGCGCGTACGCAGTTACTGACTATCTTCGGCGGTGACCTGTTCGGCGGTTTGCTGCATGACTACTGCAAGCAACAGGGTATTGACGTTCACCTGTCCGAACGGGAGTCATCTGCCCGTTCCGGTATGTATCTGTGCATCCATAATCACGGTGGTGAGATGATCGCCGCAGTGGCGGATACCGATATCATCAAAGGCATCACGCCGGAGTGGTTGGAGAAACGAAGCGGTGAGTTGAACCTGTCTGATTTTATCGTGGCGGATACCAATATCGGCGAAGACGCGATACGGTGGTTGATGGATCATGTGACCGTGCCGCTTTTTATCGACGGTGTCAGTTCGACCAAAGCTCATCGGGTCATCAATGCCTTGCAAAAAGCGAAGTTACCTTACCTGCATACACTTAAGTTGAATCTCAAAGAAGCTTTGGCGGTGACGAATACTTTGACCTACGCGGATGCTGCACAAGCTTTGTTGAACCTCGGTGTAGCGCATGTGTATATCACCTTGGGTGCAGACGGCGTTTATTGTCGTAATGCCGCAGAAGAGTGGTTGTTTCCGGCTCTGCCGGGTGAGGTAGTTAACACGACCGGAGCGGGTGACGCCTTCCTGGCAGGAGTCGTGTATGCGTATGCGAAGGAAATCGATTTTCCGCAAACAGCCCATTATGGTCTGATGGCGGCACGTGCCACCCTCATGAGTCCCAAAGCCGTTAACCCTGATATTGCAAATATATTATTGTAGTTTGAAATAGTTTGAAGGTTTGAGATGGTTTGAAGGTTTGAAGTAGTTTGAGATGGTTTGAAGTAGTTTGAGATGGTTTGAAGTAGTTAACAACCTCAAACGCGAAGCATCAAACAACTTCAAACGCGAAGCATCAAACAACCTCAAACGCGAAGCATCAAACAACCTCAAACGCGAAGCATCAAACAACCTCAAACGCGAAGCATCAAACATTTATTTATGAATAAATATCTTAGTATCTCGCCGGAAGTGGCGAACGCATTAAAAGAGGGCAAGCCTGTTGTGGCTTTAGAGTCCACCATTATCAGTCACGGTATGCCTTATCCGCAGAACGTGGAGACCGCTTTGCGTGTGGAGCAGACGATCCGTGACAACGGTGCCATACCGGCTACGATCGCTATCATCGGCGGTAAGTTGAAGGCCGGTTGTACCAAAGAAGAGATCGAGTATCTTGGTAAGAAAGGGCAAGCCGTCATCAAGGCTTCCCGTCGTGACCTGCCGGTTCTGCTGGCACGTAAGGAGGATGGTGCAACTACCGTCACCACGACGATGATGATCGCAGCGATGGCGGGTATCAAAGTGTTTGCTACCGGAGGTATCGGAGGTGTTCATCGTGGGGCACAACAAACTTTCGATATCTCGGCGGACCTGGAAGAGTTGGCGCAGACACCGGTGATGGTTATCTGTGCCGGTGCCAAGTCGATCTTGGACTTAGGTCTGACGCTCGAATACTTGGAGACCAAAGGCGTGCCGGTTATCGGGTATCAGACGGACGAACTGCCGGCGTTCTATACGCGGCATAGCGGTTTTGGAGTGGATTACCGTATCGATACACCGGAAGAATTAGCGGCTGTTTTCAAGGCGAAGTTAGACTGCGGTCTGAAGGGTGGTATGTTGGTTACGAACCCGATACCCGAGCAGTTCTCCATGCCGAAGGATGTCATCGATGGAGCCATCGATCAAGCGATCCGGGAGATGGACGCAGCCGGTATTCATGGTAAGCAATGCACACCGTTCCTGTTGGCGAAGGTCAAAGACCTTACCGGTGGGGACAGTCTGGAAGCCAATATTCAATTAGTTCTTAATAACGCCCGTTTAGCGGCATTAACTGCAGCATCCTTATGAAAAAGATTCTCTATTGTTTGTTGCTCCTTGCGATAGGAGGCGTGGTGTACCTGTTCGTTCGTCCTTCCCAACCGATGCAGGTGGTGTCGGTGACGACTGAAGCGATCCCGGTGGATAGCACTGCGGATGCGATTCAGGATGCAGATTATATCGCATATCTGGCTCCGACGAAAGCGGACTTGGAGCGTGAGATGGGTGTCAAATTAGGTTACGCACCCGAAGCCTTGTGGGTTGGAGCACCGGAGTGTCCGTTGGTGAATTGGGCAAGTGATGCTTTGTTAGACGCGGCACGGGAAGTCTATCCGGGTAAAGTGGATATCGCCATCGTTAATGTAGGCGGCATCCGGAACGTGTGGCCGGCAGGGGACATCACTGTGGGTTCGGTGTTTGAGATCATGCCGTTCGATAACCGTCTGGTCGTTCTGACATTGACCGGCGAAGATATCTTAGCACTCTGTGAGTCTTTTGTCAAGTACGGCGGACAAGGCGTGGCAGGTATGCGGGTGACCATCATCGACAACCGTCTGGCGAATGTGACGGTTGGCGGTAAGGCGGTTAATCCGAAGGCAACGTATAAGGTAGCCACCAGCGATTATCTATCCGGCGGAGCTGACCATATGGAAGCTTTGACGAACCATACGGACAAATGGGAGAGTGGTCTGATTATTCGGGATTTATATATCCAAGCCGTTCAGAAGCAAGGTACCGTTCGGGCTGCTGTCGATGGACGTATGACGATTAAGCCATAAGGGTAGGTTACGCTCCACGTGACCGACCGGAGCATTAAAGAGAACGGGGTAGTCGTAGTCTGCGACTACCTCTTTTATTGTCTCATAGACCGTCTGATTCATCTGCGGATCTGCCTCGCAGTCACTAAACTGCCCGACCACCAGACCGCCTATGTTCGCCAGTACTCCGCTCATACGCAGGTTCCGCATCATCCGGTCGATATGATAATGCCGCTCGGCGATATCCTCGATCAACAAAATCGGTCTAAAATTTGAAATCTTAAATCTTAAATCATAAATCGACCGAAGGTCGTACGCCGTGCCTTGTAAGCCGTAGAGGACGGAGAGGTTGCCACCTACGAGGGGTCCTTCGGCATGTCCGAAACGGTTAAGCGGGTGGGAAGGCCAAGCATATTCAACGGCTTCGCCGTTCAGTATCTTACGAAGTGCCACGATGGGTTCGCTATCTTCCGGTAAGGTAGCGATATGCTTACACATGATACCGTGGACTGAACACTGATTACTGATCGCTGATAATTGATGCAAGGCGGTGATGTCGCTGAACCCGATGATCGGTTTGGTGATAGCCGGTACACGGTCGATGATGCGTTGCAGTCCGTATCCGCCACGCGAACAGAGGATGGCATCGACGGAAGGGTCGTTCAGCGCTTCGATGAGATCTGCCAGACGGTCTTCATCTGTTCCTGCAAAACGTCCCCATACGTCGCGTGCATGACGTCCTTCGGAGACAATAAAACCCCACGACTCCAGACGACTTCTCGCCCCGTCTATATAGGCGGGGTCTATAGCTCCTGATGGCGATATGATACGAATCTCTTTCAACTTTCAACTTTAAGAATACACTTTGTGTTCGATCCAATTGACGAAGCGTTTGGGCAGGATCCGGTCGAGGAAACAGAACACGCGGTACTGAAAACCGCCTACGTACTGCGGACGGGGACTATGACAGGTGGCGATATGGTAGAATAGTTTGGCCATTTGGATGGGTTTCATGCCGCCTCGCTCGTCGCGTTCCATGGTTGAGATGGCTTTGTTAGCATGTCGATAAACCTCTTCCCCTGCCGTTGATTTGTCCCGAGCATCGGTGAAACCGGTACTGACGTCCCCCGGCATCATCACCGAGACGGAGATACCGAACTCCCGCACTTCGTTGGCGAGTGCCAAGGCATAAGCGTTGATTGCTGCTTTGGAGGCGGAGTAGAACGACTGATAGGGAACCGCCAGGATAGCTGCTACTGAAGAGGTATAGATGATCCGTCCGCTTTTCTGTTGCCGCAGAACGGGTAACACCGCTTGGGTAAAACGTACGGCGCCCATGAAGTTGACATCCATCTGATGTTGCGCAGCGGTGATATCCGTGAACTCGATCGAACCGGAGATACCGTATCCGGCATTGGAGATAACCACATCGATACGGTCCGTTTGGGTCATTACTTCTTGGATGGCGTTCTGGGCACTGGTACTGTCGCACACGTCACAGGTCACATGGGTGATACCGTCGTGGGACTGTCCGTGGCGACTGAGTTCAAAAACACGCCAGCCACGCTCCGCAAAGAGCATGGCTGTCGCTTTTCCTATACCTGAACTACCGCCCGATATGACAAGAGTCTTCATAATTTACGATTTGTTCATGTACTATGTACCATTTATTTTGCCATTTGGTTATTTAGTTATTGAATGGTAAAATGGACCAATAAATGACCAAATGGTAAATGATAAAATGGTAAATGGTTTTACATCTCCGGTGCACCTTCATGCAGCACACGTGCGATGATATCTACCGCTTCGTCGATCACCGGTTCCGTATGGGTAGCCATGAGGGTGGTACGCAGCAAGCATTCGCCTTCTACACAAGCCGGAGCGATAACGGGGTTGACATAAACGCCTTCCTCGAACATCTTCTTACCGAAATAGAGGGTGTCGAGCGTCTTGTAGGTGAAGATCGGCACGATAGGAGTCGGTGCCTCGATGATCTTCACGCCGTTCGCCAACAGTTGTTTCTGGAAGTACTTGGCGATATTCATCAGACGTGCCGGACGCTCCGGATCCGCTATCAGTTGATGCAGCGCTTCGAGTGCTGTGGCTGCCGAACACGGTGTGATAGAAGCCGAGAAGATGAACGGACGGGATACGTGACGTAACCAATCGGCTACACGATGACTTGTCAGCATACAACCACCGATGGAAGCCAGGGACTTCGAGAAGGTGAGCATGGTGATATCGACCTTGTCGGTCAAACCGAAATGAGCCGCTGTACCACGACCGCCGGGACCCAGTACACCGAAACCGTGCGCATCATCTACCATCACACGTGCGCCGTATTTCTCTGCCAGTTCGCAGATCTTCGGTAACTTACAGATGTCACCTCGCATGGAGAAGACACCGTCGGTGATGATCAGTTTGCCTGCATTCTCCGGAATGGATTTGAGTTGGCGCTCCAGGTCCTCCATGTCGGAGTGACGGTAACGAAGCACTTTGGCATAACTCAGACGGCAAGCATCATAGATGGAAGCGTGGTTCTCACGGTCGTTGAGGATATAATCATCTTTACCGCAGATAGCGGAGATGATAGCGAGGTTGGTTTGGAAGCCTGTCGAGCAGGTCATACACTCCTCGTATCCGGTGAAGGCAGCTATCTCGCGTTCCAGTTGAAGGTGCAGGTCGAGCGTTCCGTTGAGGAAACGGCTTCCGCTCACACCTGTTCCGTATTTGTCCAGTGCCTCATGTCCGGCTTGGATAACTGCCGGGTGCTCCGTGAAGCCGAGGTAGTTATTCGAGCCAAGCATGATCACACGGTGGTTCTCCATCTGCACGACAGGTGCTTGACGGCTCTCCAACTCGTGGAAATACGGATAGATACCTAATTTGCGAACCTGTTTGAGGGTCTCAAAATGGTCGCATTTTTCAAATAGATCCATTGATTGATAGTTTAGAGTTTAGAGTTTAGAGTTTAGAGAAGTTTGCAAGTTTTAAGTTATAAGTTTCTCTTTCAACTTTCCACTAGACGGCTTCTCTCAACTCTCAACTTTCAACATTCAACTTATTAAAGAACATTGAGTTCTTTCAAAATCGATGTAGTTTTGCGAACGGCAGCTTCGCTCTCACGCAGCTTCGCCATCTCTGCTTCGCTGATGTTGAGCTCCAGGATCTTCTCGATACCGTTCTTACCGATGATACAAGGCACACCGATGGTGATGTCTTTGAATCCGTATTCGCCTTCGAGGGCTGCGGAGCAAGGGATCATCTTCTTCTGGTCCTTGATGATAGCCTCTGCTACCGATGCAGCGGCAGCACCCGGAGCCATCCAAGCGGAAGTACCGAGCAGACCGGTCAGCGTAGCACCGCCTACCATGGTAGCCTTAACGACCTCTTCGATTTGCTCGTCGCTCAGGAACTCACGAACGTTGATACCTTTGTAAGTAGCATAGCTGGTCAACGGGATCATCGTGGTGTCGCCGTGTCCGCCGATCACGAAACCTTCTACATCGTTGGCGTTGCAGTTGAGCGCCTTGCTCAGGTTGTATTTGAAACGTGCGCTGTCGAGTGCGCCACCCATACCGATCACGCGGTTACGCGGCAGACCGAGGGCATGCAGCGTCAGATAAGCCATGGTATCCATCGGGTTGGAGACAACGATGAGGATAGCGTTCGGGCTGTAGGTAAGTACCTGGTCGCAAACACTCTTCACGATACCTGCGTTCACGCCGATCAGCTCCTCACGTGTCATACCCGGTTTACGGGGCAGACCGGAAGTGATGATCACAACGTCCGAACCGGCAGTCTTGCTGTAGTCGTTGGTAACACCTTCCACAACGGTGTCAAAACCCATCAACTGAGCCGTTTGCATGATATCCATCGCCTTGCCTTCTGCAAAACCCTCTTTGATATCAATCAGACATACTTCGTTAGCGACCTCATTAACGGCCAATACATTTGCGCATGTAGCACCTACGTTACCTGCGCCAACAACAGTTACTTTGCTCATAATTCTTATCTATTTTATAGTATTATTATCAAAAAGCGGACAAAGTTACAACTTTTTTTGTATATATACAAATTTTATCGAATAAAAGTGCAAAATTTATGATTTTTGCCAAGAAAACACAGAAAAATCGCCCGAATTGGACGATTTTTCCTTTTTTGAACACGGACCTTCTATTTTTGATTTACCAGATGAACACCTAAAGAATTGCACTTCGGTAGTAAACCGATGGATGCAACAACATTATCGGAGGACTGTTGTAAAACGAACGCCACATAGGCGTCATTGGTATCTTTCGAAGTAGATGTCCAGTAGAATGTTTCCGTTTCACTATCATTCTTAACACCCTCGCAGTCCACGCTACCTTGGCAGGCGATGAATATCCACTTACCGTTCGGGCCTTGGATCGAATAACCGTTCATTGGCGATTTTCCCCAATATCCCTCAGCTACAGAAGAACCGTTTACCCAAATACATTCGTTCATCAGTTCATTCCATTGCTCTTGCGTAGGAACGGCACCGCCAAAATCATGGATGGCGCGATCGTAGGTCCACAGACCCGGTTCGCTGATAGAAGCCCATAAGGTACCGGAGGTCAGCCCCAGATCGACGTATTCTCTGGGCATAGTGAAGATCTGATAAGCGATATCGCCTAACACATTGAGGTTGGTATCCACCGGGAAGGCAAAGAGAATATATTCCATATTGGGCAAATAGTCCGTTCTGCTGTATGACCATTCTCCTTTGTGTACGGCAGGGGGCGCGAATAAGTATAGCAGGGCTTTAAAATTGAAACCGGCACCTGTGAGTTGTGCGAGCAAGGGTTCGGGAGATTCTTCGATGGATGGCGCCCCTACGCCTTCAAATGAGGCCAAGGTTGTACAAGCTGAAAAGTACCATACGGAGGTATCAGAAGGCGTCACTGTCCAGGAAACTTCGTTCGAAGAGACCATGTTGATATCCATCTGGAACGTCAACGAATTCTTGGTTTTAGGGGAATCGTCGTCATCGTCTTTCGGTTGAGACGGTTTGTTTTGTTCGCAAGAAGCGAAACTGACAGCTACTAAAATAGCAGCGATGAAGTAGAAGAATTTGTTCATAATGGTATGTTGTTTGAGTTTGTTTGAGATGGTTTGATGTTGTTTGTTTTTACAACCGGCTGCAAAGGTACAACTTTTTTTGTATACAGACAAATTTTATCGAATAAAAGTGCAAAATTTATGATTTTTGCCAAGAAAACACAGAAAAATCGCCCGAATTGGACGATTTTTCCTTTTTTAAACATTCACCATTCCACCATTTCATCATTAGCATCATTTGCATCATTTGCATCATTAGCCATTCAGCGCTTCGTCGTACGCGTCGCCGCAGACTTTCCAGAGCCAGGACTTGAAGGTCTTGCAACCTCCGGCTTGGTCTTTCTGCGCGAGGAACGCAGCTTGGTCTTGCGCCAAGGTAGCGAGGTTCTT
>CACYHE010000022.1 GCA_902774185.1 uncultured Bacteroidales bacterium
AGGTTACAGTAACTTGACCGCTCCTGCCGCAGAAGGTCTGAGTGCAGACAAGGATGATAACATCTGCTTCAAGCTTACGGAGGCAGGTATCGTTAAGGTTATCTACTTTGTAGCCGAAGAGAAAGAGACCTTCAAGTTAGAAGGTAAGTTCTACGTAGCTCCGGTTGAGAAGAAGTACTACGCAAAGAACAACTGGGGTGCCGGTACAGAGTGGACTTGGAAAGAGATGACCAAGGATGATGAGGATAGCTATTACTTGCAAGCAGTCTTCGGTGGTACGGGTGTAAATATCAACACCGCTGAATCTGAAGAAGGTCAACTCTGGTTTGCAGCAAAAGATATCGATGCTTTCTTGAATGATGATTATTATACAGAAACTACACTCGAAGCAAAGGATACGGTTATCTTCTACTACACTCCGAGTGAGGAGATGCTTGCTGCTCTCGTTATCGGTAAGTACGTTCCGACTCTGGCTGATGGTTTCTACCTCGTAGGTACCTTCAACGGTGTAGATGCTTGGAACTTATCTGACCTCTCTGCTGAGAAACTGTTCAAAGCAACGGACGTAGAAGGTCAATACAGCATTGACGTGACCCTCATGGACGGCGACCACTTCAAAGCGATCAAGGTGGAGAAAGATGCCATCATACAATGGTATCCGGACGGCACCGACAACGATTATGTGGTGGACGCTAGCCACGCAGGTCAGAAGACCATCTACTTCCGTCCTTCCTTCTGGCAGGATTGGAACGGTCACTTCTACGTAGCTCCGAATGGTGGTGATGCAATCAACAACATCAATGCTACGAAGGCAGTCAAAGTGCTCCGTGACGGTCAGATTATGATCATCAAGGGCAACAAGACATTCAATGTATTAGGTGCGGAGATCCGCTAATAGACGATGGGGCAGTCGTGCATTCGGCTGCCCCATATCTTTTTTTGCAAACAAATTAACTTAAAACTATTTATCATGAGAAAATGTCTCTCTTTTTTCGTAGCTGCGCTCTTTAGCGCAACGATGTTTGGCGCCACCTACACTGTAGCGGGTGACCAAACTGTTTTGGGTTCTAATTGGGACATCAATGATGCCAACAATGAAATGACTTTGGTTGATGGTGTTTATACCCTCGTCAAAGAAAACCTTACTCTTAGTGCAAGAGAGTATGAGTACAAGGTGGTGAAAGACCACAACTGGGATGCGATGCAGATGGGTAACCAGAAGTTTACTGTTTCCGAAAATGGTATCTACAATGTGACTTTTACATTCAATGAGTCAGTAGGCATTTCAAGTATCAGCGCTGTGGCAGACAAGAAAGGCGATGCGGAAATTGACCCGACGGTATCCATCAAGGGTTCTTGGGATGGTTGGAACGCAGAAGTGAAATTTACATTAGCGGAAGACAAAAAATCGGCTACTGTCAAAAAATTAATGGACGCGAAGACCTATGAGTTCAAAGTGATTGTAAATGGCGGTTGGCGCTCGAATGGAGGAACGATCAATCGTGAGAATCCGAGTGCAGCAGGCATCACCGAAAACCTCAACGCGAACATCAACCTCGTAGCTGACATGTCAGGTGAATATACCTTCACTTGGACCTTTGAGACCAACACCTTCGCTGTCACCTTCCCGGAAGAGAGCATCCCCATTGAGCATACCTACACCGTAGCTGGTACTCCTGCTTCTCTCTTCGGTACCGAATGGGATCCTTCGAATGCAGACAACGACATGACAAAGCAAGAGGACGGTTCCTATAAGTGGGAGCAAAAAAATCTGGCGCTGGCTGTAGGAGAAATCAAGTTCAAAGTGGTAGAGGATCGCGATTGGGCTAACGCTTATCCTGCGAGTGACTATGTGCTGAAAATCACAGAAGCTGCTACTTATACGCTCACGATTACGTTCAACAACGGAGAGGTATCCGCGCAAGCTGTGAAAGAAGACGATCCCGTAACGCTCCCGACTGTAGCTATTGCCGGTGAAATGAATGAATGGAATGTAGAGGTGGACGTTATGACTGCTGCAGAGGATGGTCTGACCGCAAGCGTTACGATGGTATTGCCTGCGGAGGATGTAGAGTTCAAGGTAGTGGTTAACGGTCATTGGTTGGCGAAGGATGCTATCTATGACATTACGCGTGTGAATCCGACCGTAGAGAATGTGGATCAAGAGATTCCTCTCGGCCCGAATTTAAGACTCAAGGCGGACGCTGAAGGTGAGTATGTCTTCACCTGGACTTATGCTACCAACACGCTCGTTGTTACCTTCCCGGAGGCAGGCCCGGTTGTTGATCAACCGAAGTTCTATGTAACGGGTAATAAGGAATTGGTAGGTGATCCCGAACTCGCATGGAAACCTGCTGCTATCCAGTCCATGACGGACACGTTGGAGTTAAACCTCAATGCCGGTATTGACTACGAGCTTAAGGTGAACTTGAATGGTACATGGGAAGACGAGAATAATGTGAAAGGATTTGGTGAATTGACAGAAGTAGCAGAAGGCTTGAATGATGTAGGTAATGACCATAACATTGGTTTCCGTCTCGCGGAGGATGGTGTTGTAAAAGTTATATATATCGCTGCAACGGATGAACAACCGGAAGTATTCAAACTGATCGGAAACTTCTCCAAGGAAGTTCCTCCTGTAACTCCTGACGGTTACTACCTCGTAGGTACCATCACCGGTTGGTCTGTTGTATCGGATGCTCCTCATACTTTCCAATCTACTGCTGTAGAAGGTGAGTACATTCTTCACTTCACGCTGACTGAAGGGGATGCAATCAAGGTGGTTGGTGTTGAGAACGGCGCCGAGACTTGGTATCCGGAAGGTATGGGTACGGAGTACACTGTAGATGCAGACCATGCAGGAGAGAAAGAGATCTACTTCCGCCCTGCCGGTAACGCAGAGTGGACTGCATTCGGCGGCTTCATCTATATCGCTCCGAATACGACTCCCGAAGAGGCTATCATCAATACCCAAGACGGTATCAAAGCCGTTAAGACAATTGAGAATGGTCAGATCGTAATCATCAAAGCCGGTGTACGTTATAATGTATTAGGTACCCGCCTCTAATCGATCCATCAATCCCAACAAGAAAGAGGGACGCCCTGCGTTCCTCTTTCTTTGTCTTTTGTCTTTTGTCTTTTGTCTTTTATCTTTTATCTTTTATCTTTTATCTTTTATCTCTTATCTTTTATCTCTTATCTTTTATCTCTAATCGCCTTCCTCATCAGCGGAACGATCTCTGTATTATCGTGCCAACCGCTGAGCAGTTGTGCGTTCGGACCAATAGAGAAGATAGGTACTGCGTGTGCACTGTGCGCGTAAGTCGTCCAACCTACATGCGCTTTCTTGTTCAGCAGCGCCAGACCCTTATCGCCTAACTTATTGATGGACTTATACATTGTCTTAGTGCTCTTCGTCTTACCCTTGCAAGCAGCCTTGTAGAGATCTTTCAGTTTGGCTTCTTCCTCTTTGGTGATCTCTACGTCCTCCCAGAAACCTAAATACTGCCGATAGATGGCTTGTACCTGTTCCCAACTCGGTTTCTTGTTCTCTTTGAATAACTGCGTGAACGCGTCACTCAGTACCCATGACGAACATTTCTGGTACTGCAGTTGATCCAAGTGCAGCGTATAATCGCTATTACCCAATGCCAAACCGCCTGTCTCATGGTCTGCTGTCACAACAATCAAAGTCTCATCCGGATGAGCCAAATAGAAGTCATAAGCCACCTGCATCGCTTCGTTCATGTCCCATACCTCACCGAAAGCCGTAGCTGCATCGTCGCCGTGACACGCATAGTCGATCATTCCGCCTTCTACCATCATAAAGAATTTCTCATGACGCGCCTCTAAGAACGGAACAGCAACACGCACAATCTGATTCAGCGTCAAGTCGCCTTCTTTGCGGTCGATGGCATAGGTCAGGTTACTGCCATGCTTCGCACCCTGATCATCGTCTTTCTGTACAAGGATGAGTTTGCTGATTTCTGATTGCTGAAGACGGATAGCTTCTTCGTATCCATGAGCCACCGTGTACCCTGCTTGCTCGGCATTGCGGTACAGGTTGATCTCTTGGTCATCATCCTTGCCCTGCGGGTAATGGAAACCGGCGCCGCCGAAGAAGTCAAAACCGCTTTCTGCTAACTGCAGACCGATCTCATAGTACTTATCCCGGTCATCCACATGTCCGTAGAAAGCACCCGGTGTAGCATGGTCGATGGCTACCGTCGTCATGATACCGATACCCCAGCCCTCTGCCTTCAACTCTTCGGCAATAGTGGTCAGACGGGCACTGTCCTGGTCCAGACCTAACATCCCGTTCTTGGTCTTCGTGCCGGTAGCCAGACAGGTACCGGCAGCAGCCGAATCGGTGATGCCGTTCGTCTTCGAATAACTGGACGCATGGCCCGAATAGGGGAAGGTCGTCATCAAGGTCTGTACGCGACCTAAAGGCTCACCCGCCAAGGCGGAACGATACATTTCTGCACCTAACACTTGGTTGGAACCCATACCGTCTCCGATAAAATAGAATACGTACTTAATTTCCGCGCTTACGGCGAGGGCTACGATGAGTAGCGTCGCCAGAAGGATTGTTTTTTTCATATAGTTTCGTTTTTATACTTTCAGCTTTCGACTTTATACTTTCCGCTTTCGACTTTATACTTTCCGCTTTCTTCTGCTGTTGCCGATGCCGTTTGCGTTTGCGTGCCTCGCGTCTTCTTTCCCGTTGATGTTCCTCCCGCTCTTCAGGTGTCAAATGAGTTGGCGGTTCAATCCCCTGTTCCCTCAACCGCTGGTCCTGTATCTCCTGCTGATGGGCGATCATCCGTTCTTTCTCTTCCGCCTTCATCGCTTCCACCTGCTTGGGATCCAAGGTCTCGTGTGCCAACAGATCCTCGTAGATCAGCAAGGTTGCCCATGCGTCGGTACTTGCATAACGTGCCTGCTCTGGCGTTAAGTGACTGTTCTCCCAGTTGGTTAACTGCTGGGTCTTCGATATCTTCTTACCGAAACAGATGGCGAAGATCTTCTGCAATCCCATCTCCAGGATACCGTACTTCGCTACCATCGACTGTACGTCCACGCAGTTGGCCGGCACGAAGTTACGTCTTCTCCTCAGTCCGTTGATGTCATCCCGGAACGCCAACCCAACCTTGCAGATACTCGGGTCCGCAAACAGATCTGCCAACTCCTGCGGCATGCCTACATGCGTCAACCGAAACAGGTAACAGCGTTCGTGACTCGCTACCTGTACCAAGGCGGTAGGGTAGTGGGTTCCGCGTTGAAAACTGGGACGTGCCTCCGTATCGACACCCAACACAGACTGCGTACGCAGATAGGCAACCGCCTCGGCAACCTGCTCCGGCTTGTCCACCACGATCACCTCTCCCTCAAATGCCGCTACAGGCATCACCTGTACCAACTCCTTACTGATATGTTGAATATATTCTTTCAATTTTCAACTTTCAATTTTCAACTTTCAATTTTCATTTTCCCCTAAGGCATGTAAAGCGCGCATTACTGCGATCAGTTTTTGTCCCCAATGTTCCTCGAATGCTTCGCGACAAGCAACCACCGCATCGTTCATGATCGGTTCTTCTCCTGTCTGAAAAGCAGCAGCCAAGTCTTTCAACTCCTGATAGATATCGGCCATCCCTTCGGATATATAGGCGGTCTGAACCTCGTCCGTGTAGATCCCCCGATCGACAAACACATCCAGATACGCATCGTCCGAACCCAACAGGTTACGAACACCTACCAAGGCGTAGTTATAGTCCTCTTCCGTCACAAAACGCTGCGGCTCTTCCTCTTCCATCATTCGCTCTGCAGGCTCCAGCAAGCGTGTCCGCAGATAGAGTACCGGCAATATCCGAAGAACCTGCTCCCGCCATTCGTCACGATCGTACTCACTGCTTTTCTCTACCAACAGGCAGGTCTGCGCTGCGGCGGTCACAAAAGCAATCGTACTGTCCTTATAAATATAATTTTGCATACTATCATTAATAAAAACGCTGCAAAGTTACAATTTTTTTTGCATATGTGCAAATTTTGTAGTATCTTTGCAGCGTTTTTTGACGCAAACAGTTTTTAAATACAAAATAAAAATGAAAAAATTCGTTTTATCGGCCTTTATGGCATTGAGCATGGTTGCTGTAGCACAGACAGTAACACCTATTACTTTCGAAGTTGCTGAGTTTAAAAAGGACTCTTTGCGTACCCTCTACATCTCTGAGCCGCCTATGTATCGCGCAGCTTTGGATATGGTAGAGAAAGCATTGGACAAGAACATTGAGGACCTCAAGAAGGCAAAAGCAGAACTCAAAGTGGAGCAGACCTTGGCGAAGGAGATGAAGAACTCGCTTGTGCAGGCTACCAAGATGACCGCTTCGATGAAGAAACTCTATTCCAAAGAGGAGGGGGAACTCAAATCGATGCAGAAAGTGATCGAGGGTCAGCAGAAGATGTTGAATAAGCAGAAAGACCTCAATCAGGAGAGTCGTGAAGCGTATATGGCTTTCCTCGAGAACCAGCAGAAGGAACTCGGTTACTCGATTCGCGAAGTAGCAGAGCGTCAACGTGCCGTATCCGAACTGGAGACAGCCGTACAAAACAGCCAAACACAACTGCAGACCTACAACCAGCAGATCACCAACAAAGCTGCTGAGTTGGCACGTATGGAGGCACAGATCAAAGAGTTGCTCACCAGCCTCAAAGCAGAGCAGAAAGCAGCCAAGGCACTTCAATAATCCCTAATCCCTAATCTCTAATCCCTAATCCCTCATTCGAACATGAAGGTCATCAACCTCTCTGAGCAGAACAGCGTGCTCAACCAGTTTTTGCGTGAAATACGCGACGTGGATATCCAGAAGGATAGCCTTCGTTTCCGCCATAACATCGAGCGTATCGGCGAAGTGATGGCAATCGAACTAAGTAAGACACTCGACTATGAGCACACCGATGTGCAGACGCCGCTGGGCGTGGCGCCGGTGAATACGATCTCGGATAAACTGGTATTGGCGACCATCCTGCGTGCCGGACTTCCGCTGCATCAGGGATTCCTCAATATCTTCGATGGCGCAGAGAACGCATTCCTCAGTGCTTACCGTCGTGTCAATGCAAAAGGGGAATTGGAGATTGTGGCGGAATATATGGCTTCGCCTTCCGTCGAAGGAAAGACGCTCATCGTAGCCGACCCGATGTTGGCTACCGGCATGTCGATGGAAGTGGGTTATCTGGCGCTGCTCCGGCATGGCAAACCCAAACATACGCATTTGTGCTGCACGATTGCAACGCCCAAGTCAATTGAGTACATGCGCAATGCACTCAACGACAGTCCGGATGTTACCCTCTGGTGTGCAGCGGTCGATCCGATCTTGAACGAGAAGAAATATATCGTTCCGGGACTTGGCGATGCGGGCGATTTGTGTTACGGAATAAAAATACACCTGTCTGATCGCTCCTCTTAAATCTTATATGGTCTATCTACCCGCCGTGCTCGTCACGGCGGGTATTGCTATTCTGAGCCTCACGGAAAGCAGTCACATGCCTTCCGTATCCGTCAATGATAAACTGATACACGGTTTGATGTATGGCGTGTTGGCGGTTTCATGGCTTATCCCTCTCTTGCGCACATGCCCGCACGTACGTACCTATTTATATGTGTGCGCAAGTGCCACAATGTATGGAGCGCTGATGGAAACCTTGCAGCGTTTCTGCACCCTCACCCGTTCCGGCGAGATTGCCGACCTCCTGGCGGATTTCATCGGCGTTGCCATCGGCATCGGCATCGTAGCGCTGCTAAAATGGCTAAATAGCTCAATGACTAAATAAATGGTACATGGTAAATGACCAAATGGTACATGGTAAATGACCAAATGGTAAATCCTCTCTTCGATATCGCCCTCAGTCTGCTCTACCGCACCCGTCTGCGGAAAGGACTTGCCTTGCTGGATCGTTATGGTTCAGCCGAAGAAGCATGGCGTCATATCGATGAACCGGACATGCAGACTAATTGGGATCGGGCGCAACAGGAACTCGAATGGATTCAAGCGCACGGGATACGTGTCTGGTCGCTCTCTGATGAGAACTATCCCTACCGTTTGCGTCAGTGCCCCGACCGACCGATGATCCTCTATTCCAAAGGGAATGTCTTGCCTTCGGACGGACATATCGTCTCTATCGTTGGAACACGTCGGGCGACCGAGCGGGGCAAAGAGTTAACCCAGACGCTGGTTAGAGAGCTGCACGAGAACCTGGATCAGGTCACCATCGTCAGCGGTGGGGCTTACGGCATCGACATCGCAGCCCATAGGGCTGCAATAAAAGCAGGTATCCCAACCATCATCGTGCCTGCCCATGGCTTGGACCGTATCTACCCCTATCAGCATCGCCAAGACGCGATAGCCGCACTCGAGCATGGTGGGTTATTGACCGAGTTCCCTTCGGGAACGGAACCCATTGCGCCTTATTTCATTCAGCGTAACCGTATCGTAGCCGGACTTGCCGACGCCGTAGTGGTCGTCGAGTCCAAGGAACGAGGCGGTAGTCTCGTCACGGCGCAAATGGCATGTGACTATGACCGTGAACTATTCGCTTTTCCGGGACGGCCTACCGACGAGACAGCACGAGGATGTAATAACCTCATCTGCTCCAATAAAGCCCAACTCATCAACGGCGCCGATGACCTCATCCAAGCCATGCAGTGGGAAACGAGAGCAGACAACCTCAAACCTTTCAACCTTCAAACGACGATGGTTGGCCTTCTGGACGATCTTAGTTCCACCCAACAGGCGATCCTGACCAAACTGCAGGAAGCCGAAGACGGGCTGCATATCAATCTGCTCGTTATGGAACTGTGCCAACCCTACGAACAAGTGTCTTCGGACCTCGTTATGCTCGAGATTCAAGGCCTCGTTCGCTCCCTTCCGGGCGGAATTTATCGCTTTGTGCGTTAAAAATGCATTTTATTCTTGCATATATGCAAAAATTTTTGTAATTTTGCACGCTGTTTGAAAATCGTAAATCGTAAATCGTCAAATCGTAAATGATTTTATGGAAACATTTTTGAAGTATTTAGGCGTTATTCTCCTCCTCGTAGGCGTATTGTGCATCGTGCTGTATCGCTTTATGCTGCCGCAGAACTGGCTGCTCGTTTGCAGCATGGTATTTGAGATAGCTGGTATCTTCGCCTTTATCTTTATTAATAGAGCCCTGAAATAACCTATGGCGGGTCAGAGCGGATTCAATGATGCGGTGAAGTATCATTTGACAGGCATGTACCAGGATTGGTTCCTGGACTATGCTTCGTATGTGATACTCGAGCGGGCTGTGCCGGCAATTGAGGATGGTCTCAAGCCGGTGCAACGTCGTATATTGCATGCCATGAAAACCGTCGATGACGGGAAGTATAATAAGGTGGCAAATATCGTCGGACAGACGATGCAATATCACCCGCATGGTGACGCGTCTATCGGAGATGCACTTGTCCAACTCGGACAGAAGGATCTGCTCATTGACTGCCAGGGAAACTGGGGGAATATCCTTACCGGTGATGGCGCTGCGGCGCCTCGTTATATCGAGGCACGGCTCTCTAAGTTCGCACTCGAAGCGGTCTTCAACCCCAAGACCACCGAGTGGATGAAGTCCTACGATGGTCGTAAGAATGAACCGATCCATCTGCCGGTTAAGTTCCCGCTGCTCTTGGCGCAAGGGGTCGAAGGTATTGCCGTCGGTCTGAACTCCAAGATCCTGCCCCATAACTTCAACGAACTGTGCGACGCCTCTCTGGCGTACCTTCGCAATGAAGAGTTTGCCCTCTATCCCGACTTCCCGACAGGAGGCATCATCGACGTCACCAAATATAACGACGGAGAGCGGGGCGGGTCGGTCAAAATACGTGCGCGTATCCAGAAAGCGGATGACAACAAGACGCTGATCATCACCGAGATACCGTTCGGTACCACAACTTCCAAGATCATCGAGACAATCCTCAAAGCCAACCAGAAAGGAAAGATCAAGATCAAGAAGATCGATGACTTCACGGCCGACACCGCACGTATCGTTGTGCAACTCGCACCGGGTTCGTCGTCCGACAAGGCGATCGATGCCCTCTACGCCTTCACTGACTGCGAAGTCAACATCTCGCCGAACTGCTGCGTCGTCGAAAACCGTAAACCGATCTTCACCACCGTCAGCAATCTGCTCAAACTATCGACCGAGAATACCAAAGCCCTGCTCAAATGGGAACTCGAGATAGAGAAATCCGAACTCGAAGAGAAATACTTCTATACTTCCCTCGAGAAAATCTTCATTGAGAACCGTATCTATAAGCAGGAGGGGTATGAGAACGCTCCGGACAAGGAGAAACTCATCGCCTTTGTCGATGATGCCCTCACGCCCTTCAAACCGCAACTCATTCGCGAAGTACGAACCGAAGATATCGAGAAACTGTTTGAGATCCGAATGATCCGTATCACTAAGTTCGACTCCAAGAAAGCGGATGAACTGATGAAGGATCTGGAGAAGAAGATCAAAGCCTGCATCAAGAACCTCAACCACCTCACCGATTATACGATCGCGTGGTTTGAGATGCTCAAAAAGAAATACGGCGAAGCCTATCCGCGTCGTACCGAAGTGCGTAACTTCGGCGCGATCAACGTCAAGGCCGTTGTTGAAAACAACGAGAAGCTCTATATCAACCGTGAAGAAGGCTTCGTCGGAACAGGGCTTAAGAAAGACGAGTTCCTCTTCAACTGCTCCGACATCGATGATATCATCGTTTTCCATAAAGACGGTAAATACAAGGTCATGAAGGTAGCGGAGAAACTGTTCGTCGGAACCGACATCCTCTACATCGCCGTCTTCCAACGTGGCGATGACCGCACCGTCTATAACGTCGTCTATCGGGATGGTAAGAAGGGCATCTATTTCATGAAACGCTTCAACGTCACCGGCGTAGCCAAAGATAAGGAATACGACCTTACCCAAGGTAAACCGGGGTCGAAGATCGTCTATTTCACCGCCAACCCCAACGGCGAAGCCGAAGTCATCAAAGTGACGCTCAAACCTGCGCTACACCTCAAGAAACTCGAGGTATGCAAAGACCTCTCCGAACTGGCGGTCAAGTCCCGTACGGCAAGAGGAAACGTGCTGACCAAATTCGAAGTCAAGTCCATTACCCTCAAGGAGAAGGGACATTCTACCATCGGCGGACGTAAGGTCTGGTTCGATGCCGATGTGCTGCGTATCAACTACGACGAGCACGGAACCTACCTCGGCGAGTTCTTCGATGAAGAGCGGATTCTTGTCATCAATAACGATGGTACCTATTACACCACTTCCTATGACCTCACTGCGCATTTCGAGGATAACATCCTTCGCATTGAGAAATGGGATCCGGAGAAAGTGTGGTCGCTTATCCAATGGAACGGAGAACTCAAATACTACTATGGCAAACGCTTCAAACTGGACGATGCGAATGCCAAGATTCAATCCATCTTAGGCGAAGACAAAGACTCCCGTATTGCGCTCCTCTCCGATCGGGAAGAAGCCACCTTCCGTGTCCTCTTTGCCGATGAGAACAAAGCGCCGCTCGAGATACGCATGTCCGAGTTTATCGATGAGAAATCCGCCAAGGCGAAAGGCAAACGTGTCACAACCCTTGACGTCGCTTCCTTCGAAGATATCACTCCCGAGCCTGAGGTGTCTCCCGATGAAACGGGAGAAACCCTAGAGGATGAGGTGTCCCCGTTAAGCGGGGAAACCCTAGACGGAAGGGGTTCTGAATCCCCCGTCGATATACCGGTATCACGTGATACCGATATCCCGGCAGAAATCGAAGTCGAAGGCGTTAAAATGACGATAGAACCTCCCAAAGACACCCAATTGGATTTGTTCTAACTAAGCATAAGAATACTTTATTTATGTTTATGTCTGATTATTGATTTATTCTCGTCAGAGATAAGGATTTGATTGAATGAGTCATGTTGAATTTATTCATAAATGAGTCAGACAAACAAAGACTTATGGATTATGTAATAATCTAAATCAATAATCAGTGTTTATCTTTGTTTATTTTCTTAATAATATGGAAATAATATTAGGTTCTCAAAGCCCTCGTCGTCGCGAATTAATGGCAGGTTTAGACCTGCCCTTTACGGCAATCACCATCGATGCCGACGAGTCGTATCCTGCTGATTTGCAGGCAGGTGACATTCCTTATTTCATCTCTCGTGCCAAGGCACAAGCCTATGCCCCGAAACTCCAACCGAACCAACTGCTTATCACCGCAGATACCATCGTTTGGGTGGACGGTCATATGCTCGGTAAACCACATGATGCCGACGAAGCCTGCGCCATGCTCCGTGCCCTCAGCGGCAAAACCCATCAAGTCTATACCGCCGTCACCTTTGCTAGGAAGCTTCCAACTATGGACTCTCCACTAGAAGGCTTCTCTCAACTCTCAACTCTCAACTCTCAACTTGTTTTATCGACGTTAGTCGATTGTACGCATGTGACATTTGCAGAATTAACCGACGCTGAGATCGACTATTATGTCTCTCATTACCGTCCTTTCGATAAAGCCGGTGCCTATGGAGTGCAGGAATGGATCGGTTACATCGCTTGTACCGGAATGAACGGTTCTTATTTCAACGTCATGGGCTTCCCCGTCCATCTCGTCTATCAGTATCTCAAGGACCATTTCGAGTTTTAAAAATATGCACTGAGAAAAGTGAGATTTCTCAGAATTCTCACAATTCTCATGCAATTTTTTGCATGGCGATATTGACGATTTTGGCGATATCGCCAATATCGCCACTTTCGCCAGTGCATTTTTTTGTCTATTTAATTTTTCTATAGTATTATATACTATGTATATAATACAGTGTGTTTAAAACTTTAGTTATTCCTTATATATTCCTTAACCATTCCTTGATCATTACCGGTACTCCGTCCTATTCCCCTGCTTATAAAACCGCAATGAATTTATTTATGTTTATCTT
Organism: uncultured Bacteroidales bacterium; assembly: GCA_902774185.1. Classification (GTDB taxonomy): domain Bacteria; phylum Bacteroidota; class Bacteroidia; order Bacteroidales; family Paludibacteraceae; genus Colicola. The sequence goes on from CACYHE010000022.1 coordinate 13,002, forward strand.
TGTTTATTTTCTTAATTTCCTGCTATTTTGCATGCAAAATAAAAATATCTGCAAAATAATTTGCAAATATCAAAGATATTTAGTACCTTTGCATCCGGATTTGAAAACAACATAAAACGATATAAATTATTAACTTAAAAATCTCAAACATTATGAGGAAATTTAAACTATTTTTCGCCTGCTTGCTGATGGCCGTCCTCAGCATCGGGCAAATGTGGGGAGAGGATGTTACCGGAACTATCAATTTCGGTAGTGGATCCAGTTGCACAAATGTAAATGCGACATCAGTTTCGGGAGATGACAGCCAAGGAAATACCTGGACTGTTACAACGGCAGGAACTACTTCGTTTACTCCCAATGCGAATTATGCGCAGATTGGAGCTAGCAAGAAACCGGCTTCGAGCATTACGTTTACTACTACGTTAGCTGAAGATCAGGAAATTACTTCTTTTTCTGCAAAATTCGGAGGCTTTAGTGGAACCCAAGGTGCTGTAACGTTAAAAGTTGACGACACGACAGTTGGAACCGGTTCGTTGAATGCAACAAGCGATGTTACAGTTGAGAATTCATCGAGTGAGACAGGCAAGGTACTTACCGTCACGGTAACAGGAATTGCCAAAGGTGTTAAAGCATATTATATTTCTTACACTTATTCTACAGGTGGTGGCGACACTCCTCCGACTCCTAAAACATTGGAGAGTGTTTCTGTTTCCGGTACGCCGACCAAAACATCATACTTTGCGGGACAAGATTTTGATCCGGCAGGTTTGACGGTAACCGGTCACTATTCTGATGACACAAATGCCGAAATCACTTCTGATATTACTTGGTCTTATGATCCGGCACAGGAGCTTGCAGAGAATCAAACTTCTATTAACGTTAAAGCTACTGTAAGCGATATCACAAGTGTTGAATGGTATGAGGTATCAGGTTTGACCGTTGCTGCGGGTCCGGACGTATTCATAGATCTTGTGGATGCAGGATGGGGACTTCCTACGTCTTACGTAGTCGCAGAAACATCATATACAAAAGGAGATATTACTATTAAACTTGCGGGTTCTACCGGTAATGGATTCAAGGTATTCACCAATTCTAATATCATCCTTGGTAAAGAAGGTGCTTATTTGGAATTGCCTGCTTTTGAATCTCCAATTGAAAGAATTGTAGTTGCCGGAAATAGCGGAGGTTCTGGTAAGGTAACATGGAATATCTTCAAGGATAACGCTGCTGTAAGTACAGCTGTTACCGGATGTAAAGAAGATGCTTATACATTCAACATTGATCCGTTGGAGGCAAATGTAGTATATCGTGTAAAAGTAACGAATGAAAACAATCTCCAAATCAAGAATATCCAAATATTCTTCGGAGAAGCTCCGGCTGTTACAAAACCGAGTATTTCCGGTGAGACTCCGTTCTTGAATTCTACGAATGTATCGATCAGTATTCCTGAAGGTACAACGGTATATTATACTACCGATGGTTCCGATCCTAAAACGGCAGCTACACTGTATTCTGCTTCGTTTGCATTGAATAGTAGCGCAACGGTTAAAGCAATTGCTACTGATGGCGCAAATTGGAGCGAGATGGTGGAAAAGGCGTTTGTTAAGGGAACCGTTTTGTCTGTAACCGAGGCACGTGCTGCTATTGACGCAGCTCCTGCCGGTACAGAAAATCAATTTGTAAAAGGTATCATTAGTCAGATAGATAGTTATAACAGTACCTATAAGTCGATTACTTATTGGATCTCGGAAGATGGGACAGCGACAAACAAGCTTCAGGTGTATAGCGGTTTGGCGGGAGTTGTTAAGGAAGCCTTTGAATCAACTGCTGATTTGAATGTTGGTGACTCGGTAGTAGTTAAAGGAACTATTAAGAAATATAATTCTACTTACGAGTTCGATAAGAACAATACAGTTGCTTATCGTTTGCCGATAGCTCGTCTCGCATGGAGCGCAGAGAGTTATGCTGCAGATATTGACAATCAGCAAAGCAATGTATATCCGACATTAATGAATACGGATAATGTTGCTATTTCTTATGGCAGTACAGATGGCTCTGTCGCTACTATTAACGGCGAAGGTGAGATTTCTTTAGTTGCAGTCGGTACAACCACTATTAAGGCTACGTTTGTCGGTAGTGATAGCTATAGATGGAACTATGCAAGTTATACCCTGAATGTAGGAAGTTCTCTTGTTCACGCTACTATCTCGTTTGATGTGGATGGTGGAGATGCTATTGAACCGTTGACCGACAAGCAAGCTGTTGTTCTGGAGGAACTTCCTGTTGCAACAAAGGCCGGCAAGAACTTCGGTGGTTGGTTTAAAGATCAAGAGAAGAATGACCCTGTCGTAGCTGAGGCTCTTACAGGCGATATCACTCTCTATGCCAAATGGCTCGATCCGTACACTATTGCTGAGGCTATGGCTGTTATTGATGCTGCCCCGGCTGGTACGGCAAATCAATATGTAGCAGGTATTATCAGCCAAATTGATTCTTATAATAACACATATAAATCAATTACCTATTGGATTTCTGCAGATGGAACGAAAACTAATCAGTTGGAAGTATATGGCGGTTTGATTGGTAATGCAGCAACGGCTCTTGGCAAAGAAACCTTCACGACGAAGGAAGATCTGAAATTGGGCGACCAAGTGGTTGTTAAGGGAACTCTTAAGAAATATAATTCTACCTACGAGTTCGACAAGGACAACATTATCTATTCGTTCAGCCGCAAAGCAGAGGCTGGTTTGGCATGGGACGAGCCGTCGCTCGATGCTTATATTGGTGTGACTACTACCTTCCTGAATTTGACGAATCCTCATACGCTGACTGTTACTTATAGCAGTAGTGATGCGGCAAAAGCTGAGATTGATGAAACAACCGGTGCTATCACGCTTAAAGCGGTTGGTACAACAACGATTACAGCCACTTTCGCAGGTAATGAAGATTACAAAGCTGCTGAGGTATCCTACACGCTGAATGTATATGAGCCGATTGTTTCTGGTACAATCACCTATGAGGAGAACGGCGGTACTGAAGTTGCTGACGTAACGGAGCCTGTAGATAACTTCCCGGATCCGCTGCCAACAACGACCAAAGAGAACTGTCTCTTCGACGGTTGGTGGAGTACTTCTACTTTTGAGGATGGAACGAAGGCTGTTGCCGGAGCTCCGATGGACGGTAACGTTACGCTCTATGCAAAATGGATTGAGATCTCTGAGTGGGCATTTGTTTATAGCAGCAATGTAAAGATGGTTCACACCGGCAGTGGCACGGACAATGGAACAATTACAATCAGTGAAACTGCATACAAATTAGTGAAGGCCGGTGCTAGTAAAGCTACTGGTACGATTAAGGTAACGGTTCCTGTTGGTACAACTGACTTACATTTCCATGCATTCGCTTGGAGCAATCAATCTTCAAAGATTCAAATTGCAGGTGTAGAGAACCCGTCTATTACCGAGTTTGATTTGGCTGCGGAGAGTGGAGCTTCCGGTTCCGGCAATGACTTCACGTTGCAAGGTAATCCTGTTGACCAATACTTCCATGTATCGTTCGATGCTGTTGCAGAAGAGACAGAGATCGTCTTCTCGAAAGCAGACGGTTCTGCGGATAACCGCTTCTTCTTCTACGGTGTTAACCAAGTAGGTGGTGACTTCGGTTCTTATCAACGCGGCGTAACAAACGGTAACTACGGTACGATCTGTCTGCCGAAGGCAGGTGTGATGACGGGCGCTACGCTGTTTGAGATCGCTGACTATGCAAACGGCATGATCTATGTGGACGAGGTTGAAGGCGGTGTAATGGAAGCCGGTAAACCGTATATCTTCCAAGCTACAAGCGATCAGCTGAATGTCGCTTATACCTCTAACGTAGAAGAAACCGCAGGTGAGAATAACGGTCTCCACGGATTCTACAATCTGACGAATGAGAATGCACAATTCGATATTCCGGCAGATGCAGGTAACTATATTCTCTACCAGAACCAATACTGGTTGGTAAGCGGTCGTGCTGCATATATCGCTAACTACCGTGCGTACATCAAGGAGCAGACAGCTACCGGTATCAACGAGTTGAACGCTGCTGAGGCTCCGGTTAAGATGATCATGAACGGTCAACTCTACATCCTCCGTGGAGAGAAACTCTATGATGCAACAGGCCGTTTGGTAAAATAATAGGTTTTGTCGGGATACCGGTATGCCGATATTCCGGTATACCGCTCCCGATTGACTCGAAAACGAAATATGATTATGAAAAAGAATTATATGCAACCCTGTGTTGAAGCAGCACAATTGCAATTGAGCACAATGGTATTAGCCGGAAGCCCTGCCGGAATCGGCGGTGGTGACAATACCGGTAACATTCCGGGTGGCGGTACTGATCCTATTCCCGGCGATTAATGACCGTCTGACATTCGCCCTTTAGGGCGACAAATCGCAACAACCCTGCCAAATCGGTGGGGTTGTTGTAGATTTATTTGCATAATTCAAAAAAAAGTTGTACCTTTGCAGCGAAATTTGAAACAATATGGCTAAATACATTATCATGGCAGAGGATGGTGAACGCGTTTTGTTGGACAAGGCGCGGGAACAACTGGGCTTGGATCTGAGTGATGCAACCCTCCTATATACGGGCGTGGGCGCGATAAATATCATAAGGAGTTTGCAGAATCTCGATCGAGACGCAGAACTATATAATATCGGCTATGCCGGTAGTGCGAACTTCGATCTCGGTACCTGGGTAGAGGTTACCGAAGTGCGCCTCAACCATCCCAATGTGACGTACAAGGAACCCGAGTTGAAAATCTCAAATTTCAAATCTCAAATCTCAAATTGCCGTCAGGCCATCTGCTATTCCAATACCGATTTTGTACTGGCATCGGATTATAGAGATTGCGTCTTTGATATGGAATTGGCATATATTGCTGCGCTGGGCTTCAAGAACCTGCACTCGCTCAAATATGTAAGCGATAATCTATCGCTACACGCCTACCATGATTTAACCCACGGAGTAGAATGACCACCATCTCTCTAAAACCGCATAAAGAGGAGTCCCTCAAACGCTTTCACCCTTGGGTGTTTAGCGGAGCGATTGCACGTGTTGTATTGGATGCAAAGCACAAAGGCGACGCCCCCGAAGAAGGTGAACTCGTTTGTGTGCGTTCGGCAGCGAACGAGGTCCTCGGTGTCGGTCATTGGCAAGTAGGTAGCATCGCCGTACGAATCTTGGCGTTCGGCGTGGAAGAGTTACCGAAGGATTTTTGGGCAGAACGTATCCGTGCCGCGTACCAAGTGAGGGAGGCGATCGGGTTGGTAAGGATTCCGAATAATCCGAATAATCCGAATATTCCGAATAACACCTTCCGCCTTATTCACGGCGAAGGCGATTTCCTTCCCGGACTCATCGTCGATGTCTATGCCGATACGGCGGTGGTACAAGCCCATTCGGTAGGTATGCATGTCTGCCGGAACGAGATAGCCGAGGCGCTTATAGCCGAAGTGCCGCAAGTGAAGAACGTCTATTATAAGTCCGATGATACCCTGCCGTTCAAAGCTCCCATCGAAGGCGAGAAGGTCGGCTGGCTCAAACGACATCAAACCATTTCAAACGATGTCAAACGACATCAAACAATTTCAAACGATGTCAAACAACTTCAAACCATTTCAAACGATGTCAAACAATCTCAAACAGCCGAAGAATACTGGTCCATCGAAAACGGTCTTTCCTTCCGCATCGATTGGTTGAGAGGACAGAAGACGGGTTTCTTTGTCGATCAACGGGAGAACAGGGCGCTCGTAGAACGCTATGCGAAGGACAAAGACGTGCTGAATATGTTCTGCTATACCGGCGGGTTCTCCTTATATGCCCTGCGAGGCGGTGCGAAGTGCGTGGACTCGGTCGATGTAAGCCAGAAAGCAATCGACCTGGTGAATATCAACGTGGCGCGTAATTTTCCCGATGCCACGAACCATAGAGCCGTTGCTGCTGACGCGTTTGAGTATCTGAGCCAACAGAAAGCGGAAGGCAAGACTTATGATCTCATTATCTTGGATCCTCCGGCTTTTGCCAAACATCGTGACGCGGTAAAGAATGCCTTACGTGGCTATCAGCGCATCAATGCCAAGGCGATAGAGATGATTCGCCCGGGAGGAATATTGTTTACCTTCTCTTGCTCACAGGCTGTGGATAAAGAGGCCTTCCGTCTGGCGGTGTTCAGTGCGGCCGCACAGGTAGGGCGCAAAGTAAGGATCTTGCATCAGTTGCATCAACCGCAAGACCACCCCATAAACATCTATCACCCCGAAGGGGAATATCTGAAGGGACTTGTGCTTTATGTGGAATAACAACCTCAAACGACCTCAAACGACATCAAACGACATCAAACAATTTCAAATATGCAATTAGTTTGTTTTGACACAGAGACGACGGGATTGGATGTGCAGAAAGAGCACATTATCCAATTATCGTTGGTGAAATTTGAAACAGAAACGTGGTCGGTTTTGGACCAGCGTGATTGGTATATCTTGCCCGAAGTGGAGTTTGAGATCCCTGCGGAAGCGGAGGCTGTGCATCATATCAGCAAGGCCTTCTTGCTGGAGAATGGTGTGTCTCTGCGTAGTATATACAACGAATTACTCGCTTTTACGAACGGTTGTGACATGCTTAGTTACAACGGAAACGGTTACGACGCACCTATCTTGCATTATAATTTGAAGCGTCTGGGCTTGACGTTCGATTTTGAACATCGCACCTGGTACGACGCTTTGCTATTGGAGCGTATCCATACCGCCGGTAAGGTGGATGAGAACGGGGAACGTTTGCATAATAACCTGACCAGTGCCTACACCCGTTATTATGGTCATCCCTTTGAGGGAGCCCATAACTCTCTGGACGACGTGATGGCTACTATCGAGGTGTTCAAAGCGCAAGTGCGTGAGCATGGTTGGGAATGGGCGCAACGTGATGAGTTTGATTTCATCTGTTTTGACCGTTGGTTAGTCAAAAAAGGCGGGTATTATTACTTGACACAAGGCGCGCATAAGAATGAATCGATTGACTCGATGGTTCGTATTGACCGCAGTTATCTGGAATGGATCGTGGATAAATGTCAATGGACCGATGACCAGACACGGGAGATCATCAACCCGTATATCGGTCGTTATACCTCTCCTTTCTCTCCGTCCGCTACGCTTAACCCTTCAAGAGGTAAAAAACGGAGCAAAGGAATTATTACAGACGCCGACTTGTGCTTGTTCTGATATGAAAAGACGCTTGTTGTTACTCTGCTGCTTGGTCATAGGCACATTTGCTTTCGCCGATCAGGTGCTAACCGGTACTGCGCTTAGCGGCAACGGTTGGCGGGGGCTGGACCTCGGGCAACGCTATGTCATCACCCAAGTAGGATGGACGCCTACCAGTACGACTACAGCGGAATTGGGCTTGTTTGAAGGAGCCAATAGTCCGGATTTCATGGACGCTATCCCCCTCTACATGCACGACGGGTTATCACAGGCGAATCAGATGAACTATGCCTCAGTGGATTGTTCCCGGGGATTCCGCTATGTGCGTTACCGCAAGTCGGATAACAAAGGCGACTATAAAATCTCGGCACTGGAGTTTAGAGGCAATCTCGGCGCAGGCAATGATCAGCATCTGGTTCAGTTAACCAACCTCCCGACGGTGGTCATTCATACCAAGGATAACGTCGCGCCTTACGACAAAGAGCACGAGATCACATGTCTGGTAACCATCATCTCCAATAACGGAACAGCCGTTCTGACGGATACGGCTACGATTCGGGAACGCGGAAACGCTTCGCGTACCTTTCCCAAGAAACCCTACCGAATCAAGTTCGCCAACAAACATAAGGTCTTAGGTTCAAAGGCAAGTGCCAAGAAATGGACCTTGATCAATAACTACGGCGATAAGACCTTGATGCGTAATCAGTTGGCGTTCGAGTTAAGTCGCTGTTTCGGGATGCCTTATACGCCTTTTTGTGCCTATGTGGACGTGATCCTCAACGGCGATTATAAGGGTTGTTATCAACTCTGCGACCAGATAGAGGTGCGTAAGAATCGGGTGGATATCACAGAGATGACGACGAGCGATATCAGCGGAGATGCCTTAACAGGCGGTTATCTGATAGAGGCTGATGCCTATGCCGGGGATGAACCTGTGCAGGGGATGTTCTGGTCAGATAGAGGAACCGGTGTCACCATCAAGTCTCCGGACCAAGATGAGATTACTCCGGAGCAGAAAGAATATATCCGTTCGCACTATAACAAGATGGAGAATAACTGGAGGACGTATCTGGATCTGAATACCTTCCTTCGGCATTTCTTAGTAGGCGAGATGAGCGGCAATACGGATACCTATTGGAGTATGTACTTGTATAAACACCGTTCGAACGATACGCTGTATGTCGGTCCCTGTTGGGATTTTGACTTGGCGTTTGAGAATGATAACCGCACCTATCCGATTAGTCATCTCAACGATTATATCTACCGTACTAACGGCAGTACGACAGGCTATCTGCGAACCTTGGTGGATCAGATCGTAGTACAAGATGCAGCGGCCAAACAGAAGTTAGCGGATATCTGGGCGAAGGCACGCCGTGCCGGTTTTACGGAGGAGTCTTTCATCGCGTATATAGATGAGCAGGCAGCGTTGTTGGAACAGTCGCAACGTCTCAATTTTATGCGCTGGCAGAACTTGTTGAATTCGTATGTTCACCAGAATCCGAAAACATATGGTTCCTATGCAGGGGAAGTAGAAAATGTACGCAATTATATCAACTATCGAATCCCATGGATGGATAACAAACTGGGCTTCGATCGCAATACCTTAAATAAAGAAGGTTTGGAGAATGAACAAGCTCCGGAAGAATGCATCAAAATAGTCCAAGACGGACAACTGTTTATCCTGCGAAACGGGCATAAATATACCGTTTCAGGTGCGTTAATTGAATAAAAATGCAAATTTTAACACTTTTTTGGTGGAAAAATTTGTGTATATCAATTTTTTGTAGTACCTTTGCACTCGCTTTTGACAAACGGCCGGTTGGATGAGCGACTTAGTCAGCGGTCTGCAAAACCGTTTAGAGCGGTTTGACTCCGCTACCGGCCTCTGAGACAGTCACTCAAAACGAGTGACTGTCTTTGTTTGAAGGTTTGAAAGTTTGAGGGTTTTCAAACGATATCAAACAACCTCAAACAATCTCAAACGCGAAGCATTTATGGATTCGGTCATAAAAGACATAACGGAACAGGAGTACAAGTACGGCTTCACCACGGACGTGGAGACGGAAATTGTACCGGCAGGACTGAACGAGGATATCGTTCGGTTGATTTCGGCGAAGAAAAACGAACCGGAATGGTTGCTGGAGTTCCGCTTGAAAGCTTTCCGTAAATGGCAAACCATGCCGCTTCCTACTTGGGCACACTTAGACATCCCCGAGATTGATTTCCAAGCGATATCGTACTATGCTGCGCCAAAGACCAAATCGCAAATGTCAAATGACAAATCACAAATGTCGAATGACATTGATCCCGAGATCATGAAGACCTTCGATAAACTCGGTATTCCTTTGGAGGAACGGGCAGCGTTGGCAGGAAACATGGCAGTAGATGCGGTCATGGATTCGGTATCCGTGAAGACGACCTTCCGTGAGACCTTGGCGGAGAAGGGCATCATCTTCTGTTCGATTTCCGAAGCGGTACGCGAATATCCGGATTTGGTTCAAAAATACCTCGGCAGTGTCGTCCCTCCGACCGATAATTTCTATGCGGCGTTGAACTCGGCGGTCTTCTCGGATGGTTCTTTTGTCTATGTTCCGAAAGGCGTTCGGTGTCCGATGGAACTAAGTACCTATTTCCGTATCAATGCCGGTAATACGGGGCAGTTTGAACGGACATTACTGATTGCCGATGAAGGAGCATATCTGTCTTATTTAGAGGGATGTACAGCGCCGATGAGGGATGAGAACCAGTTGCATGCAGCGATCGTGGAAATCGTAGTGCATAAGGATGCGGAAGTGAAGTATTCGACTGTCCAGAACTGGTATCCTGGTGACAAGAACGGTAAAGGCGGTATCTATAATTTTGTGACCAAACGCGGTATCACGCACGAGAATGCACGGCTCAGTTGGACGCAAGTGGAGACGGGTAGTGCCATCACATGGAAATACCCAAGTTGTATTCTGCGAGGAGATAACTCCAGTGCTGAGTTCTATTCGGTTGCGGTAACCAATAACTACCAACAAGCCGATACAGGAACCAAGATGATTCATATCGGTAAGAATACGCGCTCACGCATCGTATCGAAAGGTATCTCTGCCGGACATAGTCAGAATGCGTATCGAGGTCTGGTGAAGATGGGCGCGAAGGCGGAGAATGCCCGCAATTACAGTCAGTGTGACAGTCTGTTGTTGGGCGACAAATGCGGTGCGCACACCTTCCCGGATATGATCATCATGAATCCGACGGCGACGGTAGAGCACGAAGCAACAACCAGTAAGATCAACGAAGATCAACTCTTTTATTGCCAGCAACGCGGCATCGGATTGGAAGATGCAGTAGGATTGATCGTAAACGGATACGCCAAAGAGGTGATGGACAAACTGCCGATGGAATTTGCAGTCGAAGCCCAGAAACTCTTACAAGTTTCGCTCGAAGGAAGCGTCGGCTAACCAGATTCCTAGGTTCCTGGTCTCCTAGTTTCCTAATTGGATACTTTCCGCCTGAATTGGCGAACCCAAGAAATTAGATGCGGATTGTGAGAAACGATCCGCATTTTCTGTGGTCAGATAGGTACACGAGCCACCGGTAATCAACTGCTCGCGATACTCAGGATGACGCGAGAGATAGTCCTTTAGACTATGAGCGACCAAATCGCCTTGCGCGATGGTCTGAATATTCGGAGTATTCGGAATAATCGGATTATTCTGAAGCCACGCATCGATTTTTGCTTGAAGTAGTGGATAATGCGTGCAACCTAAAACCAGCGTGTCTATTTGAGGATCTTTAGATAGGATCGCACGGAGATACTCATCGACAAAAAAGTCAGCGCCCTCATTGGTAAATTCTCCGCTTTCGATAAGTGGAACCCACATCGGACAGGCTTGCTGCGAGATAGTCAGATTAGGAGCAATCTTTTCCAATTCGAGGACGTAAGACTCGGAGCTGACGGTGGCTGGCGTACCTAATATACCAACGTGTTTTGATTTCGTAATGGCAGGCACGGCTTCTACCGTCGGCCGAATCACACCAAGGACGTTCACCGGCTTTCCTCTGCTCATCGCTAATCGCTCATCGTTAATCGTTACCAGATCCTTTTGTTGGATGGTACGGAGTGCTTTCGCACTTGCGGTGTTGCAGGCCAGAATGATTAAGGCACAGTTTTTGTTAATGAGGTATTGAACCGCTTGCAGCGTATAGCGATAGATGACATCAAACGAGTGCGTGCCATAGGGCGCACGTGCGTTGTCTCCAAGGTAGAGATAGTCGTACCCGGGTAGTTCGCGACGGATAGCATCCAAGATGGTTAAACCGCCGTATCCGCTATCAAAAATACCTATTTTTGCCATAATCGGCTGCAAAATTACTACTTTTTTATCAAATATGCAAAAAAAACTTGCGTATATCAACTTTTTTTTGTAATTTTGCACGCTTAAATGTAAACATTTAATTGAAAAGGCAAAAATAATTAAAAAATATACGTATATGAAATTTACTATTTCGAGTTCAAAACTCTTTTCTCAATTACAGGCAGTAAGCCGCGTGATTAACAGTAAAAATGCGTTACCTATCTTGGATGACGTTCTGTTTGATTTGGCAGGTAATGAGTTGAAGTTAACCGCTTCGGACGGAGAGACGACAATCCGTACGTCGGTTGAAGTGGAAGCTGTTGAGGGTCAGGGTAAGGTAGCTTCGGCTGCTAAGTTGTTGCTGGAGACCCTCAAGGAGTTCAGTGAGCAACCGCTGGTATTCACCATTGACGAGAATAACTTCGCAGTGAACATGGTTAGCCAGAACGGTACGTACTCCTTCGTGGGTGTGAACGGTAATGAGTATCCTCAGATGCCGGAGGCAGAGGCTGACGCACGTGAGTTGGTTTTGCCGGCTAAGGTACTGCAGAATGCCATCGAGAAGACCATATTCTGCACCGCAGACGATGACTTGCGTCCGGTGATGAACGGTGTCTTCTTTGATATCGCTGCCGATAAGGTAACGATGGTAGCCACCGATGCACACCGTCTGGTTCGTTACTCGAACACCGGTGTACAGGCAGGTGTGCAGGCAAGTTTCATCCTGCCGAAGAAACCGGCAGGTCTGTTGAAGAACCTGTTGGCAAAGGCAGAGGAAGAGGTGAAAGTGACCTTTGGTGCCAAGAATGCTCGTTTTGAGTTTGGCAGCACAATCATCGTTTGCCGTCAGATCGAGGGCCGTTTCCCGAACTACAATGCCGTTATTCCGCAGGGTAACCAGAATATCGTGACCGTGGATCGTCAGACTATTATCAACGCTTGTAAGCGTGTGGCTGTGTTTGCAAACAACGGTACGGCTCAACTGCGTCTGGCTTTGAGTGAGAACCAGATCAAGATCAGCGCACAGGATATCGATTTCTCGACGAGTGCAGAGGAGACCATCAGCTGCAGTTATAACGGTACACCCATGGCTATCGGTTTCAAGGCTCCGTTCCTGATTGACCTGCTCAGCTCGATTGAGAGTGACGATGTACAACTTAAGTTGGCAGACCCTGCTCGTGCAGGTCTGATTCTGCCGGCGGAGAACGAGGAGAATGAAGATGTCCTCATGTTGTTAATGCCGATGTTGCTGAACGATTAATATGTTTCGTTCATTAACAACACAAGAGATTGCGCAGCTGGAAGCGCAGGGATGTTCGGCTAAGAACTGGGCAGATGTGGAGGTAGCGGAGGCGTTTGATGCCCGCTACGTCCGCAATACCTCTTTCTCCGGACATAACAAGTTAGGCGTTTTCCATCGTGAAATCACGTTGCCGGGTGGGTTGAGTATCCATTCGGGTATCTATAATGCGACCTTGCACAACTGCGAAGTGGGGGACGATGCACATCTGTATAACATCCATAACTACATTGCCAATTATCATATCGGCGCGAACACCTGTATCGAGAACGTGAACGCTATTCTGGTGGATGGTAAGAGCACGTTTGGAAACGGTGTGCGTGTTCCGGTGATGAATGAGGGGGGTGGTCGTGAGATCCCTATCTTTAATGAGTTGAGTGCGAGTCTGGCATATATCCTCACGCTCTATCGTCACCGTCCGGAAATGATTCGTGAGGTGGAGCGTCTGGTGGACGCCTATGCGGAGGAGCAGGCGTCAGACCACGGTTACATAGGCGACCATGTGCGTATCCTTAACTGCGGAAGCATCAAGAATGTGCGGGTGGGGGACTATGCAGAGTTGGTAGGTGTAAGCCGTTTGAAGAATGGAACGATTAACTCGAATGAGTCAGCTCCGGTGCGTCTGGGGAGCGGTGTGAAGTGTGCTGATTTTATCATCGCTTCGGGCGTAGAGATCGGTGACTCAACACTGGTGGATAAGTGTTTCGTGGGACAGGGATGTATCTTCGACAAGCACTATTCGGCAGGCGAGAGTCTGTTCTTCTCCAACTGTCAAGGCATGCACGGTGAGGCTTGTGCTATCTTCGCCGGACCTTACACGGTCACCCACCACAAGAGTACGTTGCTGATAGCCGGTATGTTCTCCTTCCTGAACGCCGGTTCGGGTAGTAACCAGAGTAACCATATGTACAAACTCGGTCCGATCCATCAAGGTATCGCAGAACGCGGTGCGAAGACGACAAGTGACAGCTATCTGTTGTGGCCGAGTAAGATAGGTGCGTTCAGTCTGGTGATGGGGCGTCATACCCACCATGCGGACACGAGCGACCTGCCGTTCTCCTATCTGATTGAGAATCAAGCAGATAGTTTTCTAGTACCGGGTGCCAATTTGCGTACGGTAGGTACAATCCGTGACGCTCAGAAATGGCCGAAACGTGATAACCGAAAGGATCCCAATAAGTTGGATCAGATCAATTTTAACTTATTGAGTCCTTACACAGTGCAGAAGATGTGGCGTGGTCGCGAAGTGCTGAATGAGTTACAGGAGCTGAGCGGAGAGAATACCGAAGTGTACGGTTATAAGAACTGCAAGATCCGTAACAGCTCATTGAAACATGGTCGTGACTTATATACGATCGGTATTCAGAAGTTCTTGGGAAACAGTCTGATCAGTCGTTTGGAGAAAAGCGAATGGCACAGTTTGGAGGAGATCCATGCCGTCTTGCGTCCGGATAGCGAAATAGGATTAGGCGATTGGGTCGATATGGCAGGACTGATTGCGCCGCGTAGCGAGGTGACACGTCTGTTGGATGATATAGAAGCCGACAAGTTGAGTCTCGCTGCTATTCGTCAACGTCTGGAGAAGATGCATGCGGACTATTACTCGTACGAATGGACTTGGGCTTGCAAGAAATTAGAGCAGCTATGGGGTTGTAAGGTGTCGGAAGTGACTCTGGATCAATTGCGCAAGACCATTCAAGAATGGCGCGAAGCGGTGGTTCGTTTGGATCAGATGGTCTATGACGATGCCCGCAAAGAATTCGATTTGAATAGTCAGACCGGCTTTGGTGTGGACGGAGATCGTGAACAAGCGGAGGCGGATTTCGAAGAGGTGCGTGGCTCGTTTGAGTCCAACTCGTTCGTCAAGGCGGTGCTCGAACATATTGAAACAAAGACTAAGTTAGGAAACGGCATGCTCGCCAAACTGGCGGAAGTGAATGAGTGAAGCAAAAGTAACGATATTAGGATGCGGTAGTGCAAAGCCGACGAAGACGACTTCGCCTTCGGCGCAGTTGGTGGACTTATGCGATAAGACCTTTCTGGTGGATTGCGGTGAAGGAGTGATCTTGACAATGCAGAAATTAGGAGTTCATACCTCCCGTCTGTATAATATCTTCATCAGTCACTTGCACGGCGACCACTGCTTCGGGTTAATCGGTCTGCTGACGACACTCGGTATGCTTAAGCGTACGCAGCCGATGCATATCTACGCACAACCGGATCTGGAGAAGTTACTTCAACCGCTGTTGGATTATCACGCTAACGACCGGAAGTATGAGATCATCTTCCATCCGATCAATCCTCGCAAGCACGAAGTGATTTTTGAGGACCGCACGGTGAGTGTGGAGACCATTCCGTTGAAACACGGAGTGCCGACCTGCGGATTCCTTTTCAAAGAGACGCATCGCGTGAAGAAAGAGGATGGTTCGTTTGACTACGTCACCCGTAAACGTTATGCCTATTGTTCGGACACGCAGTATAGCGAGAAGATCATACCGATCATCGAAGGTGTGGATACGCTCTATCATGAGTCCACGTTCCTTAACGAGCACGGAGCGCGTAGCAGAGAGGTCAAACACTCAACCGCTGCCGAGGCGGCTACGATAGCTCAGAAGGCGAAGGTTGGGAAATTGATTCTCGGGCACTATAGTGCAAGGGTAGAAGACCATAGTCTTTTCCTGCAAGAAGCTAAACCGATATTTGACAATACCGTTTTGGCGGAAGAAAATTTGCAATTTGAAATTTGAAAACACAAATGGCAAAGCCAACCATCCAATATGTCTGTTCGTCCTGTGGGGCTAAAGCTCCGCAGTTATTAGGTCGTTGTCCGGTTTGCGGCGAATGGGGCACGTATGAAGAGGAAGTCCTACAGCGAAGCGGTCTTTCAGCGAAGCGGTCTTTCAGCGAACGCGGTCTTACAGGCGAAGCCGGTGTTCCTCAACGTCTTCAAGACGTGGTCGCTACCGAAGAGATGCGGATTGACATGCACAATGGTGAGTTGAACCGTGTGTTGGGTGGAGGTCTGGTACCGGGCAGTCTGGTGTTGTTGGGAGGAGAACCGGGTATCGGTAAATCGACCTTGGCATTACAAGTGCTCATGCAGTTAGGCGAACGCAAGACTTTGTACGCTTCAGGCGAAGAGAGTGTCCGGCAACTGAAGTTACGTGCAGAGCGTCTGGCGGGAAATGCGGAGAACCTGTACATATCCAGCGAGACCTCATTGGAACGCATCTTGGAGCAGGTGAAAGAGATCGAACCCGAAGTGGTGGTGATCGACTCTATTCAGACGATAGGTACCGAGGCGATCGATGCCTCGATAGGTTCGTTGAGCCAGGTACGTGAGTGCGCAGCGCGTATCTTGGAGTTCGCCAAGACACGTAATATCCCGTTCTTTATCATCGGACATATCAATAAAGAGGGTTCGTTGGCGGGACCGAAAGTACTGGAGCATATCGTGGATACAGTCCTTCAGTTTGAGGGTGATCAGCAGTATATGTACCGCATCCTGCGTGCGCAGAAGAACCGTTTTGGTTCCACGGCGGAATTAGGTATCTACGAGATGCGGCAGGACGGTTTGCGCGAAGTGACGAACCCGTCGGAGTTGTTGCTTTCTACGGCACGGGAAGGATTGAGCGGTATAGCCATCGCTGCGGCTGTGGAAGGGGTACGACCGTTCTTGATTGAGGTACAAGCGCTGGTCTCAAGTGCCGCCTATGGTACACCACAACGTTCTTCTACCGGTTTTGACGGCAGACGACTGAATATGTTACTGGCGGTATTGGAGAAACGGGTAGGGTTTAAGTTACTGCAGAAAGATGTGTTCCTCAATATAGCGGGCGGACTTCGGGTACAAGATCCGGCGATAGACTTGGCGGTTCTGGCAGCGGTATTGAGCAGTAACATGGATATAGCATTGGATGCAGGTACTTGTCTCTGCGGCGAAGTGGGTCTGGCAGGTGAGATACGGTCGGTGAACCGTATAGAGCAGCGCATACAAGAGGCGCAGAAATTGGGATTCAAACGGATTATGATTCCGGCAGAACAGAAAGTGGATAGTTCGCGTTTTAAAATAGAGATTGTGCCGGTGAAGAAAGTGACGGACGCCTTTAGAATGCTGATTAAAGGATGAGAAACGGACGGTTGTACATAGTGCTTTTGGCTTTTTGCGCATTGTTCCTGACACCTGTTCAGGCGCAATTGGGCAGTCAACCTTATACCTGCGAGATCGGTTTGCAGGCTGGTTGCGGTTATTATGCCGGTGATGCCGCTCCGCATATCTTCATGCATCCAAGAGAAGCCTACGGAATCCATTTCCGGTATAAGTTCACCAAACGCTGGGCGATACAGGCGAAAGTGTCGGGTCAGCGTATCATGGGAAATGATTTTACCATGCAAGGAGACAAATTGAGTTCTACATGGCAAACCCAGATGGTGAATGCCGATGTGATGGCGGAGTTTAACTTCTTCCGCTTTGGTTCGGCAAACAAATATGACAAACGAATAAAACCCTATACGCCATATATCTTCTTAGGTATCGGAACGGGTGTGTATAACGGTGAATGGTTAGGATCGGCAAAAAGCGGCACGCACGCAGCACCCTATATTCCGCTAGGTGTCGGATTTAAATGGAAATTTCATGAACAATGCGGTTTGAATATCGCTTGGCAACATAATATATACATGACAGATAATCTGGAATGCCGTGAGACACTGGATAACAAATACCAGATGAACGGATGGAACTGGATGAACTGCGATGTAACAGGAATGCTGACAGTAGGCGTCGTTTTCGAGTTCGCAAGAGCGAAGAAACCATGCCGGATATGCAATACGGATTAAGATGAGTTATAAACAACAAATAGACAAAGAGCGTTTGCCGCGGCATATAGCCATCATCATGGATGGAAACGGTCGATGGGCGAAGAAGCAAGGATTGGCGCGTATGTTTGGTCACAAACAGGGTGTGGAGACAGTGCATAACATCACGGTAGCTGCTACAGAACTGGGTGTGGAGTATTTGACGCTTTATACGTTCAGTACCGAAAACTGGAATCGTCCCAAAGAGGAGGTGGATGCGTTAATGGGCTTGCTGGTGGATACGATCGTCAAAGAGACACCGACACTGATGAATAACAACGTGCGTCTGCAGACGATCGGCGATATCGACCGATTGCCGGAAGGAACGAAACAGAAGTTCTTGGGCTGTATCGATCAAACAAGTGTGAACACGGGCTTGACGATGGTGATAGCGCTCAGTTATTCGGCGCGTTGGGAGATTACGGAAGCGATGCGCAAAGCCGTTCGAGAGGCACAGGCAGGTAACTTGCGTCCCGAAGAGGTGAACGAGCAGATGGTCAGTTCCTTGATGACAACGGCGCAGATGCCGGATCCCGACCTGCTTATCCGAACCAGCGGAGAGTACCGTATCAGTAATTTCCTATTATGGCAATTGGCATATAGCGAATTGTATTTCACCGATTGCTTATGGCCGGAGTTCACAGAAGAAGAGTTATACAGGGCGATTGTGGATTACCAGAAACGTGAAAGAAGATTCGGTAAGACGAGCGAACAAGTAAAAGTGACAAAATGAGCAATGAGAATTGAGAGGAATATATATAGGCTAATTGTGTTGTGGATGGTGATTCTTTCGCCTTTCACTCTTCACCTTTCCTCGTTATCTGCGCAGGATAGTGTAGCAGTCAGCACCTTACCGGATTTCGAATACGGTATGACACGTAAGACGTACGAGATAGCCGGTATTGCGGTAGAAGGAGCAGATAGTTACGAGGATTTTGTGCTGATTGGTTTCTCCGGCTTGGCGGTCGGGGACAAGATTGAAGTGCCCGGTGATCAGATCACCAAAGCCATCAAGCGTTTCTGGAAACAGGGTTTGTTCTCGTCTGTGAAGATCAAAGCCAGTAAGATAGAGGGAAATAAGATCTGGCTGGTTATTGCCTTGGAGCAACGTCCTCGTATCAGCGAAGTGAGATATGAAGGATTGAAGAAAAGTGAGCGGGAAGATGTGGAAGTGAAAGCCGGTATTCGTCAAGGCAGTCAGATGACTCCGAATGTGGAGGACCATGCTAAGACGGTGATTAAGAAATACCTGGCAGAGAAAGGATTCCATAATGCCGATGTGCAGATCATCCAGCGTAACGATCCGGATCATCCGGGGTACGTTCGCGTGTTGGTAGGTGTAGATAAGAAGGAGAAGACGAAAGTGGGTAAGATCTATATCACCGGTAACGAGGCTTTGACCGATGTGCAGATCAACAAGGCGATGAAGAAGACAAATGATAATCATATCATCAATCTCTTCCGTACCAAAAAGTTCGTGACGGCCGAATACGAGAAAGACAAACAGGCCGTTATTGAGAAATACAACGAGCATGGTTATCGTGACGCATACATCGTAGCCGATTCGGTGATTCCTAATCCCGAAGATCCGACACGGGTGGATGTCTATATGATCATCGATGAGGGTGAGAAATATTATGTTCGTTCTGTGAAATGGGTAGGTAATACCGTTTATCCTTATGAACTGCTGGATGCTACGTTGGGAGTCAAACCCGGTGACGTGTATAATCTGAAAACACTGAACGACCGTCTGACGGGAGATGATGATGCGGTAAGCAAGTTATATACCGATCGTGGATACTTGTTCTTTAATGTGGAACCCGTGGAGGTGAATGTGTCGAATGACTCCATTGATTTCGAGATGCGTATGTACGAAGGTAAACCGGCTACCATCAACGAGATCAATATCGTAGGAAACACACGCGTGTACGAGCATGTAGTTCGGCGTGAGTTATATACCAAACCCGGTCAGTTGTACAGTCAGTCGGATATTATGCGTTCGTTGCGTGAGTTGGCGCAGATGGGACACTTCGATCAGGAGAAGTTAGTGCCGGATATCCAACCGAATCCGGAAGAAGGAACGGTGGATATCACTTATCAGTTGCAGACCAAGTCCAGCGACCAGATAGAGTTCTCTTTAGGATGGGGCGCAACAGGTCTGGTGGGGTCTATCGGATTGAAGTTTACCAACTTTGCTATCCAGAATCTGTTTAATAAGAAGTCTTATCGTATCGTACCGCAGGGCGAAGGACAGACTTTCTCCATCAATGCGCGTACGAATGGTATCTATTATACCCAGGCATCCATTTCGTTCTTGGAACCATGGTTGGGAGGTAAACGACCGAACAGTCTGAGTGCAAGTATCTATTTCGCCAATCAGACCGGTTATTCAAGCCGTTATCAGAAGGCATACCAGAATCTGTATAACACCTATTCGAGTTATTACTACTATTCCGGTAACAGCAATTATTACCAGCAGTTAGCGGAATCGGAGGCGGATAGAGACAAGTATTTGCGTACCTTGGGTATCTCTATCGGTTACGGTAAACGTCTGCGTTGGCCGGACGACTATTTCTCGTTCTATGCAGAACTCAGTTATCAGATGTATATGATGAAAGACTGGGCATACCTGTTGATCTCCAACGGAACCAGTCATAACCTGGCGCTGAATCTGCAACTTAGCCGTTCGTCCATTGATAACCCGATCTATACGCGTCGAGGCAGTCAGTTTACGATAGGCGTTAAGTTGACACCGCCTTGGTCGTTGTTCGGCAATAAAG
The DNA here is from genome assembly GCA_902774185.1 of uncultured Bacteroidales bacterium. Taxonomy (GTDB): domain Bacteria; phylum Bacteroidota; class Bacteroidia; order Bacteroidales; family Paludibacteraceae; genus Colicola. The sequence goes on from CACYHE010000022.1 coordinate 33,523, forward strand.
ACTATTCGCAGCTGACGACCTCGGAGAAATACCATCTCATTGAATATCACAAATGGAAATTCTCCGGCAAAGTGTTCACGCCGCTTACGCGGGATAGCAAACTGGTGTTGATGACGCGTGCCGAGTTCGGTTACCTGGGGCATTACAACCAGTATCTGAAGTCTCCGTTCGAGACCTATTATATGGGAGGTGACGGTATGTCGGCTTATACCAGTTATTCAACGGAATATATCTCCATGCGTGGTTATTCATCGGGTTCATTGACCCCGTATGACGTCACTACGGGACGTAACATGGGTTATCTGTATAATAAGTTTACAATGGAACTCCGTTACCCGATCTCGCTGGAGCAGAATGCCACGATCTGGGCACATGTGTTCATGGAAGCCGGAAACTGTTTCTCCGATATCAAAGAATACAATCCGTTCAACCTGAAGCGTTCCGCCGGTGTGGGTGTTCGTATCTTCCTGCCGATGTTCGGTCTGTTAGGTGTTGACTGGGGTTGGGGCTTCGATGAGATCAACGGAAGTAAGCAATACGGAGGCAGTCAGTTCCACTTCGTACTCGGACAAGAACTATAAACGTTTGAAAGTTTGAAGGTTTGAAAGTTATGAAAAGAATCAGTATATTATTTTTTGCAGCTATGCTGCTTTGTGGCACAGCTTTTGCTAAAGATCAATCGGTAGCATATATCGATATGACGTATATCCTCAAAAACCTGCCGCAATATGAGCAGGCGAATGAGCAGTTGACGATGCTCTCCAAACGTTGGCAGAAAGAGATCGATGCGGCGCAGCAGGAAGCACGGGTGATGGCAACGAACTATCAGACGGAGCAGATCTTCTTGAGCGAAGCTTTGCGTACGCAACGTGAGCAAGAGATCGTGAAGAAAGAGCAGGAAGTGTTGGAATTGAAACGTAAGTATTTCGGTCAGGAAGGGGAGTTGTATAAGAAGCGTGAAGCGCTGATTAAGCCGATCCAAGATGAGATATACAATGCGATTCAGGAATTGGCGAACGAGAAACATATAGATGTCGTCAAAGATCGTTCGGCAGACCCTGCGCTCATCTATATGTCGTCCAAACTGGACGTATCCGATCAGGTACTGCAGAAACTGGGAGCCAAATAATTACCTGTCGATATACCGTTATACCGGTATCCCGATATCCCGAGATTAACTAAAAACAAATTAAACAATATGAAAAAAATTATTATTGCAATGATGCTGGTTCTGCCTTTGGCAGTCAGCGCACAGAAATTCGGCCACATCAACACGCAGGAGTTGTTTGCGCAGATGCCGGAAGTCAATCAAGTGAAATTGAAGATGGACACCATCAACAATCAGTACGAGTCGCAATTGGCTATGATGCAGGAGGAGTTCCAAAAGAAAGTGCAGGACTATCAGGCACAAGAGGCAACAATGGCAGATGCTATCAAGCAGATTCGTCAACAGGAGTTGCAGGAGATGCAGCAACGTATCCAGTTGTTCTACCAGACAGCAGAGCAGGATATCTCCCGTAAACAGCAGGAACTTCTGACTCCGGTACACGAGAAAATGACCAAAGCCATCAAGGCGGTCGGAGAGCGCGAAGGTTATACCTATATCTTCGACAGCGCAGCGATGGTACATGTAGGAGCAGATGCTATTGATGCCACTCCGGCAGTAAAGAAAGAACTCGGTATCAAGTAATGGCTGACGGTTATTTGGAAAGTCACTATGCGGAATATGAGAAGAAAAAGGCAGAGTGGCTAAAAAAGAAATCAAAATATTCCTATACGTATGGTAAAAGCAATTCAACAAACCCTACGCGATAGCGCAGCTGCGCGTTGGACCGCCTTGTTACTACTCGCTTTGGCGATGTTTTGTTCGTATATTTTTATGGACATTCTGTCGCCGATTAAAGATCTGATGCAGTCCACTCGTGGATGGGACTCCACGGCATTTGGAACAATGCAGGGCGCAGAGACATTCCTGAATGTATTTATTTTCTTCCTTATCTTTGCCGGTATTATCTTGGATAAGATGGGCGTTCGTTTTACGGCGGTGTTATCCGGCGTAGTGATGCTTGTCGGCGGTATCATCAAGTGGTATGCCGTTTCATCCAGTTTTATCGGAAGCGGTTTGGAAGAGTGGTTCAATAATCACCTCAATTATATCCCCTTGTTTGACGAGTTGGGCGTTTCTCCTTTCTATAAAGGCATGCCTGCGTCAGCAAAACTGGCAGCAGTCGGTTTTATGATCTTCGGTTGTGGTACTGAAATGGCAGGTATCACCGTGTCACGTGGTATCGTGAAATGGTTCAAGGGAAGAGAGACCGCAATGGCGATGGGATCCGAAATGGCGCTTGCCCGTCTGGGGGTAGCTACCTGTATGCTCTTCTCGCCGTTCTTCGCCAAACTGGGTGGTCATGTAGATGTTTCCCGTTCGGTAGCCTTCGGTGTGGTACTCCTTTGTATCGCTCTGATGATGTTCATCGTTTATTTCTTCATGGATAAGAAACTCGATGCTCAGACCGGAGAGGCAGAAGAAGCGGATGAACCGTTTAAGATTTCGGACATCGGTCAGATTCTGAAGAGTAGCGGCTTCTGGTTGGTGGCTCTGCTGTGTGTGTTGTACTACAGTGCTATCTTCCCCTTCCAGAAATATGCAACGAACATGCTGCAATGCAACTTGACGCTGCACGAAGGAACCGGTATCTGGGGAAGTAACAAGATCATGTTTATCCAGTACGGTGTGATGCTGTTTGTGGCAGCGTGTGCTTTCGCAGGCAACTTCTCGAAGAAAACGATTAAGAAAGTAATTCTGATGAGTCTGGCTGCACTGGCATTGGTGGTATATTGCTATATGGGTTACAAACGCGGTACGGCAGAGACTGTCTTTGCGGTATTCCCGTTATTGGCTGTCGCAATTACGCCGATGTTGGGTAAGTATGTGGATACGAAAGGTAAAGCGGCTTCGATGCTGATGATCGGATCGCTTTTACTGATTATCTGCCATTTGACATTTGCGTTCGTCTTGCCGCTCTTCAAAGGTAATGAGATAGGCGGACTGATCGTTGCATATGGTACCATCTTGGTATTGGGCGCTTCCTTCTCTTTGGTTCCCGCAGCGTTGTGGCCGAGTGTGCCCAAACTGGTGGATGAGAAAATTATCGGTTCGGCGTACGCACTGATCTTCTGGATTCAGAACATCGGATTGTGGTTGTTCCCCTTGCTGATCGGTAAGGTGCTGGATAAGACCAATGCAGATATCAAAGCGCAAGAGGCTTTAGGTACCATCTCTACCGAAGAAGCAGCGGTTTCGCTTGATTATACTTGGGCACTGGTGATGTTGGCTGCTTTGGGATTGGCTGCATTGTGCGTCGGTTTTGTGCTCAGAATCGTTGACAGGAAGAAACACATCGGTCTGGAGGAACCGAACATCAAATAAGTATGGATTGGAGCTTCCTAATAAAAAATCAGGATTCAATACATGTCACAACAGACAGCCGGATGGTCACTTCCGGCTCTGTCTTTGTGGCGCTCAAAGGGGAACATTTTGACGGTAATGATTTCGTGGAACAGGCGCGTAAGGACGGCGCACAATATGTCATCTGCGGCGAGAATGCCTTGGCGGACCTGCAAGATTTGGCTCGTGCTTGGCGTCGGGAATTAGGTTTGCCGATCCTTGCTATCACCGGTACGAACGGTAAGACGACAACCAAAGAGTTGACATCTGCCGTACTGAAGACCAAGTATAACTTGTACTATACCCAGGGTAACCTCAATAATGCCATCGGTGTGCCCCTTACCTTATTAAGTATAACGCGCGCGCACGAGATGGCGATAGTCGAAATGGGCGCTTCGCATCCCGGAGATATCAAGGAACTGGTGGATATAGCGGAACCGAACTACGGACTCATCACCAATGTGGGCAAAGCACATCTGCAAGGTTTTGGTTCGTTCGAAGGCGTGCAGCAGACAAAAGCAGAGTTGTACGATTATCTGCGTGCACATAACGGCCTTTGCTTCCGGAATATCGACAACCCGTATCTGGCAAAGATGGCGGGAGACCTGAATACGGTTGAATACCATACCGGAACCATGCCGGAAGGTACGCATCTCGTAGGCGGTTATAACGCTGAGAATGTATCGGCTGCCATATGTGTGGGTACGTATTTCGGAGTCAACGAAGAAGAAGCTTTGGCGGCTATACGCGCGTATGTTCCTTCTAACAACCGCTCGCAATTGATGCAAACGGAGCGGAATACAGTGGTGGTAGATGCCTATAATGCCAACCCAACGTCCATGACCGCAGCAATCAATGCGTTCAAGGGAGACTGCTATATTTTGGGTGCTATGAGAGAGTTGGGGGACTATAGCCATCTGGAGCATCAGAACATCGTGAACATGTTGTTGGAACGAAAGGCGGATACGGTGTTATTAGTGGGAGATGAATATAGACAAACCACAGCGCCTTATCCTATCTTTGATAACGTGGATGCGCTCTGCGCGTATCTGCAAAAAGAACCTCTGCAAAAACATATCATTTTAGTAAAAGGCAGTAGAAGCAACCAATTGGAGAAAGTACTGCCGTTATTATAAAGACAGCTATGAAGAAAAATGCAAAAAACGTAGGTTTGCTAATCGCCATCGGTGTACTGGTGGTAGTCGTTGGCGGATTGACATACCTCTATTTCAGTCAGCGTACTGAATTGACCGAACTGGTGGAACAGATGACGATAGAGAAGGAGGAACTGGAGGAAGAATACGAAGATCTGGCGATCCAATTCGACGGATTTCAAGAACTGGATATCCGTAATGACTCCTTACAAGACTTACTCAGTCGTGAACAACAACGGGTACAAGACCTGTTGGAGGAACTGCGTGTGACCAAGGCATCCAATGCACGTCGTATCAATGAACTCAAAAAAGAGTTGGCGACAATGCGTGAGGTTATGAAAGACTATGTGCGTCAGATCGATAGTCTGAATGTGACCAATGCGCGTCTCACGGAAGAGAACCAACTGGTGAAGAGAGAAAATCAACTGGTGAAGAATGAGAACCAGCAACTCTCAACCCTCAATTCGCAGCTCTCGGAGACTGTTTCCCGTGCATCGATGTTGGAAGTCAGTGCGTGTGCGTTAAAAACCTTGGATAAGAACGACAAGAAAACGTCTTTCCAACGCAAAGTGCGTAAACTGCAATTCGATTTTGTGATTGCTAAAAATATCACATGCGAACCCGGTTTAAAGAATCTGTATGCACGTATCATGGATCCCGAAGGAAACCTGATGGGAGAGGATCCTGCTCATGTGTTTACCTTTGAGAGCGGAGAGATTCCCTATTCGTTGGTACAGCAGTTTGAGTATAGCGGAGAAGTGTATGAAGGTGTCTGCTATTATCCGTTAGCAGAAGAAGAGGTCGCACAAGCAGGTATCTATTCCATTGATTTCTTCTGCGATGGCAACATGATCGGCTCTTACCCCTTCCAATTAAAGAAATGATGCGAGAGGGATTCGAAAATTGCGGAGCAATAATCGACAGAGCGAAGCGGCGGAGAACTCCCGACCGTGGGTGTGAGAAGGCCCTGTCTTCTCTATAAAATTAGTAGGAGCACCTACTAAGGATGCTCCTACTGATTTTAGCGGAAAGAGAGGGATTCGAACCCCCGGTACCTTTCAGTACTTCGGTTTTCAAGACCGACGCAATAGACCACTCTGCCATCTTTCCTCGAAAGCGGGTGCAAAGGTACTACAAAAAAATGACATACACAAATAATTTATCAAAAAAATGAAACAGCAGGCTACTTTTTTGATGTTAGCCAAGACTTTTAAGGGTCTCGAAGAGGTGTTGGCGCAGGAACTGATTGAGTTGGGCGCCAATGATGTGCAGTTGGAGCGACGTGCTGTTTCATTTCGTGGCGATAAGGAACTTCTGTATCGCGCCAACTTGTGTCTGCGTACCGCTATCCGTATCCTTGTTCCCGTAAAAAAGGATCGGCTGAAGGCGAAAGGCGAGCGGTTGAAACCCGAAGATCAAGTGTACGCAATTGCCAAATCCGTGGATTGGAGTCGTTATATGACGGAGGATAATACCTTTGTCATTGACACGACGGTCTATAGTGAGTTTTTCCATAACAGCCTCTTCGTTACGTACCGCGTCAAAGATGCGATAGCCGATTATTGGAATGAGAAAACCGGAAAACGGCCGAACGTCAATGCGGAGAATCCGGATATCCGAATCAACCTGCATATTGGTAACGACCAAGTAACTCTTTCCCTGGATAGTAGCGGTGAGAGTCTGCATAAACGCGGGTATCGCGTGGCTACTACCGAAGCGCCGATCAGCGAAGTGCTGGCTGCCGGCATGCTTCTGATGGCGGGTTGGAAAGGTCAATCGGATTTCTATGACCCTATGTGCGGTTCTGGAACACTGCTCATTGAGGCGGCGCTTATTGCGCGCAACATTGCACCGGGAGTGTTCCGACAATCATTTGCCTTTGAGAAATGGCCGGACTTTGATGCGGATTTATGGAGCGACATCTATAATGATGACAGCAACAAACGTGAGTTCGAACATAAGATATACGGGTCTGACGCTTCTTTCTATGCCATCCAACAAGCCGCCAAGAACATCAAATCTGCCGGTGTTCAGAAAGACATCGAACTAAAGCAGATTCGCATGGAAGAAATTTCAAATATCAAATCTCAAATCTCAAATCCATCACCTTTGGTGATGTTGAATCCTCCTTACGGAGAGCGGCTCAAGAGTAACAAGGAGATGGAAGACCTGTATGGAGCCATCGGTTCTACCCTTAAACATCAGTTCGCAGGGGCAACTGCTTGGATTATATCGTCCAATGCGGAGGCTATGAAGCGGATCGGTCTCAAACCATCCAAGAAATACCGTTTACTCAACGGCGAACTCGACTGCCAGTTCAATCGCTACGACCTTTTTGCAGGAAAGCGAAATGACCAAATGGCTAAATAATACAATAAATGGTACATGGTAAATGAAGAAATGGTAAATCAACCAATCTATATCGCCGATTATAACTACCCCTTACCCGACGAGCGTATCGCCAAATATCCGCTGCCGGAACGTGACCATAGTAAACTGCTGGTCTATCGGGATGGGCAGGTGAGCGAAGACCGTTTTTACAATATAGGGGATTATATTGCCCCGAATGCGCTCCTTATATATAATAATACGCGCGTGATACAAGCGCGTTTGGAGTTTCATAAACCTACCGGAGCACGCATTGAGGTATTCTGCTTGGAACCCCTTACTCCCCATGACTATCAACTGTCGTTGGGCTCCACCACCGGTTGTACATGGAAATGTATGGTGGGTAACGCCAAGAAATGGCACGATAGTGACGTGATAAAATTGCAAATCACCAATCACCAATCACCAATTACCATTTGTGCGCATAAAGAGGCACAAATTGGTAACACCTTCGCCGTTCGCTTTGAATGGGACGAAGAGAACGTCTCTTTTGCTGAGATCTTGGATGCGGCAGGCGAGTTGCCTATCCCTCCGTATCTGAACCGCAAGACCGAGGAATCGGATTTGCGTACGTACCAGACCGTTTATTCACGAATCAAAGGTTCCGTTGCAGCGCCTACAGCCGGGCTGCATTTTACGGAGAAAGTCCTGGATGATATCCACTCTCGCGGTATAGAGACAGATGAAGTAACGCTCCATGTGGGTGCCGGTACTTTCCTTCCCGTTAAAACCGCAGATGCCAATGAGCACGTAATGCATACGGAAATCATTGCCGTACCACGTGAGACAATTGCACATATTCAAGCTAAATTGGGGCACATCGTAGCTGTTGGTACCACCTCCATGCGTACCCTCGAATCACTCTATTTTATCGGAGCAAAACTTCGTGATGTTGAGATGTCGAAATCTAATAATCTCGAGATTCACGTCGGTCAGTTCGAACCCTATGAGGAGGCTTTCGACTTTCGACTTTCGACTTTCGACTCTTTACAGGCCATTCTTGACTATCTGGATGCAACCGGTCAGACGACACTACATGCGGAAACGCAGATCATGATCAAACCCGGTTATACCTTCCATGTGGTGGATCAACTCATCACCAATTTTCACCAACCGCAATCCACCTTGCTTTTGCTGGTAAGTGCTTTTGTGGATGGAGACTGGCATACAATCTACGATTATGCCCTCTCTCATGACTTTCGTTTCCTCTCCTACGGAGACAGTTCCATCCTTAATCGTAAATCGTAAATCGTCCAATCGTAAATATGATAGATACGCATTGTCACATAGATGAAGAAGCTTTCGATGCCGATCGCGAAGAAGTAATCGCGCGTCAGAAGGAGAGTGGAGTAGAGGCAATGATTGTGCCCGGAGTCAATGTGGCATCTATAGAAACGGTGCTACAGGTATGCCACGCGCATCCCGGTTATTGCTATCCCGCTTTGGGCTTGCATCCGGAGGATGTGAAAGCTGATTGGCAAGAACAACTGGCGGTCGTAGAAGCAGCGATTCGTGCTCACCGGGACGAGTTGGTCGCAATAGGTGAGATAGGACTCGATTATTATTGGGATAAGACCTACAAAGAAGAACAGAAAGAAGTCCTTCGTCGTCAACTGCTCTTGGCAGCGGAGTTGGACCTGCCTGTCATCCTCCATAACCGTGAAGCTACCGAAGACATCCTGAACATCGTAAAAGAAATCGTCAATTGTCAATCGTCCAATCCTCAATTGTCTGGTGTGTTCCATTGTTTCAATGGCAGTAAAGAAACGGCGCAGCAAATTCTTGACCTCGGTTTCTATCTTGGTATCGGCGGCGTCCTCACTTTCAAAAACTGTAAGTTAGGAGAAACGTTGCAAGAACTTCAAATGTCAAACAAATATCAAATATCAAATCGTCTCGTTCTCGAGACGGACGCACCCTATATGGCTCCTGTTCCGCATCGGGGAGAACGCAATGAAAGCCGATTCATGATCCATGTGGCAGAACGATTGGCGCAGGTGTATAATTGCACTATAGAGGACATGATTTCTGCAACAACAGCCAATGCAAAACGACTTTTTCGGCTAAAATAACGAAAATTTGTAAAAAAAATGCGCAAATTCTTGCGTATGTCACAAAAAAGCAGTACCTTTGTAGCCGATTATGATGAATGCGCATTCGTGCGCGAGGGAGAGATGCTCGAGTGGTTGAAGAGGCACGCCTGGAAAGCGTGTAAACTCCAAAAGGGTTTCCGGGGTTCGAATCCCCGTCTCTCCGCAAAGATGACTTTAAATTTAAAACACAAATAACTCAATTAAATTTTTATCTCATGAAAAAAGTATTTGCAACCCTTACAGTGCTGGCTATGCTGACTTTCGGTAGCGCAGCAGTAATGGCAGAAGAAAATGAAGCAGTTGCTAATGAGCAACCTGCTGTAGAAAACGTAGACGAAGACGCTGCTGCTCCTGCAGACGTTGAAGAAGTAGAAGCTCAAGAGGAAGACCAGGCTCCGGCTAAAGAAGACGGTGGCGTTGTTGCTCTCCACAAGACACTGAAGATTAAATTTATCGAAGGTGGTGCCGGCTTCATGGCTTTGACCCTCATCACCCTTGTTCTTGGCTTGGGTATCTGTATCGAGCGTCTTATCTATTTGTCGCTTAGCAAGACCAATACCAAAGCGCTGTTGGCTAAAGTAGAAGCAGCTCTCAAAGAAGGTGGTATTGAGAAAGCATTGGAGGTTTGCCGTAATACCCGTGGTCCGGTAGCTTCTATTTTCTATCAGGGCTTGAGCCGCTATGACGAGGGTATCGACGTAGTCGAGAAGACTGTTGCCAGCTATGGTGGCGTTCAACTCGGTTTGTTGGAGAAGAACCTCTCTTGGATTTCGCTCTTCATCGCTATCGCTCCGTCTCTCGGTTTCTTGGGTACCATTATCGGTATGATCGCTGCATTCGATAAGATTCAACAGGTAGGTGATATTTCTGCTACTGTTGTTGCCGGCGGTATCAAGGTTGCTCTGTTGACCACCCTCCTCGGTTTGATCATCGCTATCATTCTGCAGTTGTTCTACAACTTGATCCTTTATTTAATTGAGAGCTTGGTTAACGAGATGGAGGACAGCTCGATCAGCCTGCTTGATATTATTGTAGAGTACGACGCTGCCCAGAAGAAGAAATAATAGTCGTTTGAAATGGTTTGAGATAGTTTGAGGGGTTGAGACAATGTCAAACACTATCAAACAACATCAAACAACATCAAACAAACAATTTAAAATTCTGAGCAATATGAAAAACTATAAATTATTCCCTAAAATCACTTTGTGGGCGCTCCTCGGTCTCGGTGTAATGTTCATCATAATGTTCTTCCGGGGCGGTAACAGCGGTACACACGAAGTGGCAGGAGATATCTTGAGTATCCCCCGATTTACGGACCCGTATCTGATTTGGGCCTATATCCTTGTCGCTCTCGCTATGGTAGCTGCAATTGTATCGGTTGTAATGCTCCTCGTTCAGGTGTTCAAGAAAGACAAGAAAAAAGGTTTTATGGTACTCGCCATCCTCTTCGCATACCTCTATCTGATTCCTCAAATCTGCTGGGCACTTGCTAGTCCGGCTGAGGTAAACATTATCGGTTACGAAGGAAGCGATAACGCCGGCACAATGGCTCGCTTGAGCGATGCAATGCTCTATTGGACCTATTTCGCCGTGCTGTCAACGTTTGTAGTACTGGTATGGGCTATCATCAAGATTATTATCAGTCATAATAAGAAATAAATCACATTTGTCATGGCAAAGAAAATCCCACAGATTAACGCCAGCTCTATGGCCGACATCTCGTTCCTGTTGCTGATTTTCTTCTTGGTGACCACCTCTATGGATGTAAACCAAGGACTGGCTCGCCGTCTGCCTGCGCCTATCCCTCCCGATCAGAAAGTCGAAGATAAGGATATCAACAAGCGTAACCTCTTGGTGGTCAAGATAAACTCGGCTAACCAATTGATGGTGCAAGGCCAGTTGATGGATGTGAAGCAGCTTCGCGAGAAAGCCAAAGAGTTCATTAAGAACGAGAATAATGCAGACTACTATCCGAAACTCGTTGAGGAAGATTTCGGTGCTCCCTTCGGTATGATCAAATATACCAAGGATCACGTCATCTCCGTTCAGAACGACGTGGATACTCAGTATCAGGCATATCTCGATGTTCAAAATGAACTGGTAGCGGCGTATAATGAATTGCGTGAAGAATGCGCGCAGAAGTATTTCCACAAGGCTTACAAAGAGCTCGAGGATGATCAACAGAAGCAGATTCAGAAGATCTATCCTCAGAAGATTTCGGAGGCAGAGCCTAAAAATTACGGTAATTGATATGGCAAAGATACGTAGAAATGAGAAACGTGAGATGCCGGCGCTCAATACGTCGTCTCTCCCTGATATTATCTTTTCTTCATGTCCGTTACCACAATGAAGGAGGTAACATACAAGGTTAGTATTCATAACCCGCAGGCTACCGAGCTCACGAAGTTGGAGAAGAAATCCCTTGTGCGCTATATCTATGTAGGTGTTCCTACTGCAGATTTCGTAAAGACCTACGGTTCTGATACCCGTATCCAGTTGGATGACGCTTTTGCAGAAGCAAAAGAGATTGGTGACTTCATTATCAATGAGCGCTCCTCTATGAAAGAGTCTGAGCAACCCTTGATGACCGTCTCCATTAAAGCCGACAAGGATACCCGAATGGGCGTTATCGCGGATATCAAACAGGAACTCCGTCGCGCATATGCACTGAAGATCAGTTATGCTGCTACGCAGCGAAGCAACTAAGCCAACATTTAGTTCGATATACAATGAAAGCCATCCTTTCGGGTGGCTTTCATTGTTGTATAGGGTGTCGTCTATAACAGCACCCGGTTGAACTCTTTGGGAACCGGGCTCTCAAAGCGAACCACTTTCTCGGTCACGGGATGAATGAACGCCAGAACCTTGGCATGCAGGCAGAGTCGGTCTATCGGGCTGCTTTCATTGCCGTGTCCGTACTTACGGTCGCCTACCACCGGACATCCCTTGCTTGCCAGATGCACACGGATCTGATTCGTTCGTCCCGTCTCCAAGTGCAACTCTACCAGCGAATATAACTGATTACTGATTACTGACGGCTGACTACTGACGCGCAGCGTCTTATAGTTCGTAATAGCGATATCTCCGCCATCATCCACAGGCGATGAATAAACGACCGCATTGCGTTTGTCTTCCGTCAACCAGGTCGTGATCTTACCTTCTCGTGGTTCCAATACACCCTCTGCTAACGCGATATAGGTGCGTTCCTGTACCAACTCGCGCCAGTACTCACGCATATAGTGCTGCAACTCCTCGGAACGTGCGAAAACCAACAAACCGCTCGTCTCTCGATCCAGACGGTGAACAACATAAATACCTGCGCGTGCGTTCTGTTTCTTGACGTACGCGCGCAGGATAGAGTAGGCGGTCGTCTCACTGCTGCCCGGTGTAGCGGCTACTGTCAGAAGTCCCGGTTGCTTGTTCACAACAATCAGATCATCGTCCTCATACACGATCTTTAGTTTCGGGTGCGTCAGCTGGCTGTTACCCCGTCCCGAACTAACGGTCACTACGTCGCCCGTCTTGAGGGCAAAATCATGTCGCGTCTGGATAGCGTTGCCCACTTTGACGCGTCGCTGACCCAATAACTGCTTGACGGATGATTTCGCCATTCCTCCCATCTTGGAGATGAGAAAGTCCATGAGTTGCGCCGACTCGGTAACTTTTAATACGGTGTCTTGTTTTCTTTTTATCATGATTTTTTGTGATCTTGTGATTTCGTGATCTTGAGGTTTATTTTTTCACAAAGATTTTTGCCCAATAGAGGTTCTCCGGTTTGGTGGCTTTGATCCATGCAATTCCTGCCATTGAGTTGATAACAAGGAAGAAGGTGAACAGCACAATGGAGAAGATATTTCCGAGGATAATAAACAAGCCGATACCTGCTACACTATAAATAAACCAATATATCCAAGAGTCGGTTTTACGATAGATCAGCCAATAATTGGCGAGGAAGGAACTTGAAATCAGTAAACCGTTAAGTAGTTTTACCGGTACGTTCTCCATGATTCCTTCATGGTAAATGGCAATTGATGCCATAACCCAATCACCAACTGTGATGAAAATCAGCATAGCGATAGAGAGAATGAGACGTGGTGTGTCCAGAAATTTCGGTTCGAAACTTGCTCCGCCATCCTCTTTGTTTCTGCTCCATTTATAGATGGACATCATTTGGAAGGGAATGAAAACCATAAAGAAGAGGAAAGCGCTGTCATATCCTCCTTGTAGAACAAACTGAATGCCCAGTAAGATAGACATGACTATACCGGCGAAGAAACCGGTATAGTTTTGCGGGTCACGGATAGTCAGGATGTATGCTACGCCGATGATAGAAGCAGGAATGCCGACTACCCAAGCGGGATCGTTCCATTTCAATAATGTGGCGGACGGGAAAATCATTTCCGCAATCCATAATATGGCCAATAAAGCGCCGAAAAGAATAATTGAGATGATAAAATTACGCCCTAACGCCTTCCAAAGATGTGTGTTTTTCATAAAATCTTAAATCTTAAATTTTAAATCTTAAATAACAATAAGGGCGGACACAATCGTCCGCCCTTGTTGTTGCCCGCAATTACTTGCGCGTGCGGTTGCCGTAACGGGACATGAATTTGTCCACACGACCTGCGGTGTCCACGAGTTTGGACTTACCGGTGTAGAACGGGTGACTCGTGTTCGAGATCTCCAGCTTGATAAGCGGATACTTAACGCCGTCGATTTCGATCGTGTCCTTGGTAGCAGCTGTAGAGCGGCTGAAGAACTGAGTACCGTCAGACATATCTTTGAAAACTACTACGCGGTAGTTATCAGGATGAATTCCAGCTTTCATAATTTAAATGAATTTAATTTGTTTGACATTGTTTGATATTGTTTGAGGGTTTGATGTCGTTAACTGAATTAAACTATTTCAAACTACTTCAAACTATTTCAAACTTTTCAATTACTCAGCAACTACGTTGAGCTTAATGTCAGCTTTTACCTCACGATGCAGACGAGCCTGTGCGGTGTACTCACCAACCTGCTTGATCGGCTCAGCGATCGTGATCACCTTCTTGTCGATGATGATCTCGTTAGCTTTCAGCGCGTCAGCGATGTTTTGGGTGGTTACTGTACCGAAGATCTTACCGTCCTCGTTTGCTTTTACTTTAACCTCGATTACGGTCTCTGCCAACTTAGCCTCCAGAGCCTGAGCATCAGCCAGGATCTTAGCTGCCTTGTGAGCCTGCTGTTTGAGGTTCTCAGCCAGTTGCTTCTTGTTGCTTTCATTAGCGATGATAGCAATCTTCTGCGGCAACAGGTAGTTGCGTCCGTAGCCGTCACGTACTTTTACGATGTCGTTCTTGAAACCCAGATTAGCCAGGTCTTGAATCAAAATTACTTCCATAATCTCTCAACTTTAAACTTTAAACTTTAAACTGGGTTTACTTCATCATATCGGTTACGTAAGGCAGCAATGCCAGGTGGCGTGCTTTCTTAACGGCCTGAGCAACTTTGCGTTGGAACTTCAACGAAGTACCGGTAATACGACGCGGCAGGATCTTACCTTGCTCGTTCAGGAACTTCTTGAGGAACTCAGGATCTTTGTAATCGATGTACTTGATACCGCTCTTTTTGAAACGGCAGTACTTTTTCTTCTTCTGATCCGAACCTTGCGGAGTCAGATAG
>CACYHE010000023.1 GCA_902774185.1 uncultured Bacteroidales bacterium
CGCGGACGTGAAAATACGTATAACCGACACCTAAACCGTCATCGCTCGTCACCACCAGTGACGGGCTGGAACTCAATAGGTACGGTAAGTTCTGACCGGCGTTATCGCGGTTCAGTTCTTCGTGTTTGATCTCCTGTTTGCTGACTGTCGTCTGCACAACAGGCGCACTCACCACCACATCGGCTATCTGTCGGCCGATGATGGTCAGCGTGTCCTCTTCGTACGGATCGGAATTAGTCACTTGCGCACTCGCGTGCGTGTTCATTAAAAATACACATGCGCATAGGCATGCAATACGGATAGAAAGTTTTTTTCTCATTTTCTTTAACAGCATTACCTGTTCAAGTTCAACGGGTTTTTATCTCAGCCTCCCGGCACCCCGAATGAATGGTAATAAAATCTATTTATCCCACTTGGCAACCGTTCTTGACGGGAGCGGAAATGGTGGTGACTACCAGTTTGCCATCTGCATCCACAGCAGACAGAATCATTCCTTGACTCTCGATACCCATCATCTTACGCGGCGGGAAATTGGCGATGAATAATACCTGTTTACCTACCAGAACCGAAGGATTCGGGTAACTCTGTGCGATGCCGCTTAAGATCGTACGACCACCCATTCCGTCGTCTAATGTGAATTGGAGCAGTCGGTCGGATTTCTTGACGGGTTGACAATCAAGCACCGTGGCAACACGGATATCTGTCTTATCAAACGCATCAATGGTGGTGGACTCTTTGATGGGTTCAGGACGCCAGTTCTTGAGTGCCTCGGCTTTAGCAGCTGCTTCGTTCTCTTGCTTGATGCGCTCCAGTCGATCGAGTTGGCCTTGGATAGCACTGTCTTCAATCTTCTCGAAGAGGAGAGAAACTGCACCGAGGGACTGTCCTTGTTTAAGCATGTCGATACGTCCGAGATCTTCCCAACCAAAAGCTTGGTCAAGTTGCAGCATCGTACGCAGTTTTTCCGATGAGAACGGCAAGAACGGTTCAAAAGCGATAGCCAGATTAGCGGCAATCTGAAGTGCCAGATGCAGTACGGTAGCCGTACGGTCCATATCGGTTTTTGCCAGTTTCCACGGTTCGGTATCTGCCAAGTATTTATTACCGATACGGGCGAGGTTCATCGCTTCTTTGAGCGCATCTCTGAATCGGAAGTTGTTAAGAAGTTCTTCCAGTGTTGCTTTGACGTTCTTGAACTCCTCAATGGTAGCTTTGTCATAATCGGTCAGTTCTCCGCAAGCAGGCACTTTGCCCTCAAAATACTTATTGGTCAGTACCAATGCTCGGTTAACGAAATTACCGTAGATAGCAACCAACTCATTATTGTTACGTGCTTGGAAATCTGCCCATGTGAAGTCATTGTCTTTGGTCTCCGGCGCATTGGCGGTCAGCACATAACGCAGTACGTCTTGTTTGCCCGGGAAATCATCGAGGTACTCATTCAACCAAACAGCCCAGTTACGCGAAGTAGAGATCTTATCGCCCTCAAGGTTCAAGAACTCGTTACTCGGTACGTTATCCGGCAGGTTATAACCTTGTGCCTTCAACATCGCAGGGAACACAATGCAGTGGAAAACGATGTTGTCTTTTCCGATGAAATGGAGCATTCTGGTATCTTCTTGCTTCCACCATTTCTCCCAATTACCGTATTTCTGAGGTTCCTTCTCGCACAACTCAATCGTATTGGAGATATAGCCGATCGGGGCATCGAACCATACATAGAGCACTTTGCCTTCCGCTCCTTCTACAGGCACCGGGATTCCCCATTCCAGATCACGTGTCACTGCACGGGGTTTGAGACCTCCGTCCAACCAACTCTTACATTGACCATATACGTTCGGACGCCATTCTTTATGATTATTGAGGATCCAATCCTCCAACCATGCCTGGTATTGATCCAAAGGCAGATACCAGTGTTTGGTGGCTTTCTTGGCCAACGCGTTACCGGTCTCGGCATTGTACGGATTGATCAACTCGTCCGGAGAAAGGGTGGCTCCGCATTTCTCACATTGATCCCCGTATGCCCCTAACGAATGACAACGAGGACATTCGCCTCGGATATTACGATCCGTCAAAAAATGTCCCGTCTCCGGATCATAGAACTGTTCGCTCGTCTCTTCAACGAATTGTCCTGCATCATACATCTTGCGGAAATAGTCCGCCGCAAACTTGTGATGGATATCGGAAGTGGTACGCGAATAGATATCAAACGATACGCCGAAGTCTTCAAACGAACGCTTGATGAGTGAATGATACCGGTCCACAACCTGTTGGGTGGTGATACCTTCTTTGCGGGCACGGATAGTAACAGGCACGCCGTGTTCGTCACTTCCGCATACGAAAAGCACCTCTTGTCCTTTCAGACGAAGATAGCGGGCATAGATGTCCGCAGGAACGTACACTCCGGCAAGGTGACCGATATGAACGGGACCGTTTGCATAAGGGAGTGCAGCAGTAATTAATGTACGATTATATGTCATATTTTACGATTTTAATGCGAAATATAAAAAAAAACCTCAAAAATCTTGCGTATGTCAAAAAAAAGCAGTACTTTTGCGGCGCAAAATCGGGTGCAAAGTTACAACAAAAAATTGAAATACACAAATAATTTAGTGAAAAAACTGCAAACATATCGGCTTTTGTTGGTCTTGATGCTTATCTGTGGTACTGTAGAGGCGAAGGTAAGCAATTATTTCGGCATTTATGCGCAGGGAGGAGAGTGGTCGTTGATGCCCTCCAAGAGTGAGGTGGGTATGAGTTTGGGTGGAGTCGGCGAAGCAGGGCTTGTGTATGAATTACAAGCAGGTTCCCGTTACGGTACCACACGTTTCTTGTTCGACGTAGGTGTAGGTGCGCAGGGTGGAGTTACTTCTTTCCGGTCCGATATTCCGGCGCAAGCTGCAGTACCTTCCATCGATCTGCAGGGAGAGCAATTCGATTATATTTACGACGTAACCAAACGTACGGACAGTTATAGTAATCTGGCAGTACAAGTACCGTTGATGATAGGTGTGCAGAGCGGTCGTTTCTATATGTTGGCAGGTGTGAAGATCGGAGCGAATGTATTGACAAAAGCGCATTCGCTTGCGGATGCAGTTACCTACGGACGCTACGCAGAGTATGGCGAAATACGGCACAATCCTGATGTGCAATTCTTCGACAACTGTCGTATTGACAGTCGATCCAACGTACAGATGAAGTTAGGCATGGATCTGAGTCTGGAGATAGGCGGTCGGATAGGTGCTTCGGCGGATTACACCGGCTATAATGCCAACGCAGAGCGACGTGTGGAATACCGTTTGGCGGGATTTTTGGACTACGGTATCTCGGATATCCATTATGCACGCCAATTAGCTCCCGTACAATCAACAGCGTTTTATGATATTAATCCTGCTTCGGCGGATTATATCTACAAAACCACAACCATGGTAGATAACGCACAGTTGACAGATATCATGTCCACGAATGGCTTTGCTTCTAAAGTCAACAACTTGGTGGTAGGCTTGAAGTTTACCGTTCTCTTCCCATTACCGGAAAGCGGCGACGGGTGTGCTATTTGTAAGGACGCTTACTGTTCGTCAGTCCGTCGGCGAGGCGGTGGCGTGAAGTATGAGGAATAATTCATCCTCTTTCACCTCCCGTATTTTCCCTTCTTGTGCTACGGATATATGTCCGGTCTCTTCGGACACCACGATACAGGTAGCATCTGTTTTTTCTGCTAGACCTAAAGCAGCACGGTGACGCAAACCGTAGTGTTGCGGAATACTCTGGTCTTTACTTACCGGCAGAATGCAAGCAGCTGCTACCATCTTTCCTTCCCGAATAACCA
Organism: uncultured Bacteroidales bacterium; assembly: GCA_902774185.1. Lineage (GTDB taxonomy): Bacteria > Bacteroidota > Bacteroidia > Bacteroidales > Paludibacteraceae > Colicola. Next base: position 3,830 of record CACYHE010000023.1, read on the forward strand.
GTGCTCCATCATGTAAGGGGGTGTTTTTGAAGAATATATTCTCGATTAATCGAGCAGAGACAAGGGCGTCTAACCGTTCGCCGGTGTCCGTGATGTCTTTGAGATAATCCTGTCCCGAAAGCACGATCAGTGCACCTGTTTTGGTGGAGGCCATATGACGACATGCCTGAATGATCTCCAGTACCTGTTGACGCGAACCGGCATCTTCCTCTGTCGTATGGCGGAATAGCTGGAGAGAGGAAAAGCGGTCTCCTAAACGGCCGAAAAAAGAGCGTATTTCTTCTTGAAAAATAACGATCAATGCGATAGCTCCTACGGAGATGATACGGTCAAAAAGCGCACCGGTGAGATCCAATTGGAATACAAACGTGACGAGGAACCACACTAAGATAAACGCCAAGATTCCCCAGAAGAGGTTGGACACTCCGCTGCGACGAAGTAACCGATAGGTCTCAAAGAGGATACAGGTGACCAATAAGATATCGATCAGGTCTTTAAATCCGAAAGAAAAAGCCAAAAGATGCATAAATATACCAATTATAAATTATAAATCTCAAATCACAGATCACAAATCTGCTCATAGAGCAGTATGGTTTGTTTCGTTTCTTTTACGTCATGTGTACGCAGTATCGTAGCACCGTGTTCCAATGCGTACATCTGCAAGGCTTGCGTAGCACTGAGACATGTCTCAGGTGTCAATCCAAGCGGACGCCATACCATCGACTTACGGCTTACCCCTACCAGAATAGGACGATGGAAGGCACGTAGTTCATCCATATGCCGCATGCAGGTATAGTCCGCTTCCGTCGAACCTATAAAGCCGAAACCCGGATCTAAAATCAGATCGATATCTTCCATCTCTGTCCGTTGGGATAGAAGCGTCAGATTTCCGCATAGTGTCCATACATAGGGCACATGGTAGTAGCGCACCACTTCATACATCGCATCGCATCCACCGGAGATATCATTGATGATCATCGGACCAAAAGTCTCTATTGCACGACGGGCGATGTTCGGACGGAAAGTGTCCAGGGATAATTGTACCTGCGGCATGATTCTGCGAAGAGTACGCAGGGCAGGTTCTAACCGCTCCCATTCCCCGGCTTCGTCCACAGGTGTACTGCCTGGACGCGTGGAACAACCGCCGATATCCAAGATATCTGCGCCTTCCGACAGAACCCCCTCTGCCCATGCCACCAATGCCGACTCCGTCTGTAACCTTGAAGCAGCATAAAAACTGTCCGGAGTGACGTTCCCTATCGCCATAATTTTCGTTTTCACGCCGCAAAGGTACAAAAAAATGCGGAAATATGCAAAAAAATCGCACAAAATCAAATAAAAATTTGCGTATGTCATAAAAAAGCAGTACATTTGCAGGCTGATTTATGTACACGTATATAAAATACATCAAAAATAGTATGAAAAAGGTATTTAAGTATCTATTGATTGTGACGGTTGCAGCGGTGGCTGTATCGTGTGAGCAACGTGAGTTGAATACGCGCGTGAGCAACACAACCGGTTGGAATTATTTTGACAAAAAAGGTACGAATTTCCAGGCTTATGAGGGCGTGGGTAATGTCAACCCTATCGGTATGGTGCCTATTCAAGGTGGTTCGTTTACCGTAGGCGAGAAGGATGAGTTCCTGACCGCTCCGCGTAATAACGAGACCCGTACGGTTACCGTTAGTTCATTCTACATGGATAAGTACGAGGTGACGACCCTGAACTGGAACGAATATCTGCATTGGTTGGAGTTCGTCTTTGGTCCGGTTGCTCCCGAATTGGTGGATCAGGCACGTCCGGATCGCACCGTTTGGCGTGAGGACTTGGCGTATAACGATCCGTATGAGACCAATTATTTCGACCACCCTGCTTTCTCGTTTTATCCGATCGTGGGTGTCAGCTGGACGCAGGCAATGCGTTACTGCCAGTGGCGTACGGACCGTGTGAACGAGATGGCTTTGATCAGTTGCGGGGCAATGGCAATGCCTGAGTTCGATGCATTGGCAGGAGAGATTCCGGAGGAAGAACGTGAGGAGTGGGAGAATGCGCATGGCACGGAGCTCGTTCCTTATGACATCCCGAGTCCTGAGGATCCTGAGCAGATGATCACCGTTTACCGTCCCGGTTACGAGTGGATTCGTGATCAGTTTGTCTTTAATACAGAGAAATATCTCTACGATGCTAGCTATGTACCTCAATACGGACGTCATCCGAAACAGGATAGTTATGGTAAGGACCGCAAAGTAACCCTTGCGGACGGTATCTTCGTTACCGGTTATCGTCTTCCGACGGAGGCAGAGTGGGAGTTTGCCGCTTATGCGCCTATTGCCGGTCCGGACGGTTTGACTGTCGAGGGTAAAGTGTACCCCTGGAGCGGATATCATCCTCGTGATATGTCGAAGAAGAATGTGGGCCAATTGCAGGCTAACTTTGTTCGTGGACGAGGCGACATGATGGGTGTCAGCGGTGCGCTGAATGACCGTTACGTAATCACTAACCCGGTTGATGAATACGCACCGAATGATTTCGGATTGTACAACATGGCGGGTAATGTGAACGAGTGGGTAATGGATGTATTCCGTGAGACGACGTTCCAAGAAGCTACGGAGTATAACTCATATCGTGGTAATATCTATAGCAAACCTGCTACGGACGAGAATGGAAAAATGCAGTTGGATTCGCTGGGTCAAATTAGGATTGTATGGGAGGCAAAGGATGATAAGCGTGCAGTGAAGGATGGTGATCAGGCAAGCCGTTTGCCGAACTCCGAGTATGAATTACCGATTGATACGGCAGGATTCAGCAACCTTAAGCAATATAAAGATGAGCCGACCAATATTCTGGCACCGCGTATCTCCAAGAACACGCGCGTGTACAAAGGTGGTTCGTGGGCTGATCGTATCTATTGGTTGAACCCGTCCACCCGTCGTTACATGGATCAGGATGCGTCTTCTTCGAAGATCGGTTTCCGTTGCGCAATGTCCACGTTGGGTAATCAGATTCCGGGAACGCCGGTAAAGAAATAAATCACAAATAATAAATCATAAATCATAAATGGAATTTCCTATAGACATTCGCTATACAAGCGAACATGAGTGGATTCGCGTAGAGGGAGATGAGGCCTTTGTCGGCATCACCGATTATGCGCAGAGTGAGTTAGGAGAGATTGTCTTTGTGGATGTGCCCTCCTTGGGTGAGACCGTCGGACAAGGCGAAGTGTTCGGTTCGATTGAAGCCGTTAAGACAGTCAGCGATCTGAATATGCCGGTTACCGGTGAGGTGCTGGAGGTGAATGGTGCATTGGATGCGCAGCCGGAGTTGGTGAACAATGATCCGTACGGCGAAGGATGGATTATCCGTATCAGCGTAAAAGATGCTGCTGAATTGGATAAGCTGATGGACGCCGCAGCATACGAGGCAAGTCTCTAATTTAGGTTTTATTTGATGAGTAAGGAGAACCGCTTTTGTGGCTCTCCTTATTTATTTTATGCGCATGCACGCGTGAGAGAATAGGTGAAAATAGATACTAAATACGACATTTAATGTTCTATCATACTGATTTACAAATGTAAAATAAAGTTTACAAAATGCAATAAATTCTGATTTTTTTTGTCATTTTGTTGCGTATTTTATAAATTTTGTGTAACTTTGTGCACTTTTTACGTTCTCTTTTCAGAAGAGGATGACCGATTATGAATATGAAACAAGATAAAAGCATACGCGCGTACGAAGCAATTAGGGCAGGTTTGCTGTTGCTGTTTTTCAGTGTTTCCTCCTTGCTTTCGGCGCAGAATACGGCATTGATACATGCGCCGTATTCCATGGGTTTTGAGGCGTCCGAGATGGATGATTTAAACCAATATTGGCATCTGAATGACGGGTATAATCCGGATAAGTGCAAAGAGCACTGGGTGATCGGTACAGCCGTCAAGAGTGAGGGTAAGCGTTCATTGTATATCTCGTATGATGAAGGCGAGACATGCACATTTGATACGGTTTGGAATACCTCCTATACCTATTTCGATTTTACCATTCCGAGCGGATACTACGAGTTGTCATTCGACTGGCGTTGTTTGGGTGGTGAAGAGACTTATCTCTGTGCCGGTGTCGGTATCGCGCAACAGATGACATCCATGGACTGCAACTATGAGCGTGCAGACTTCCCGAATTATATCCAGAACTTTGCCAACGAGGGTTACCGTGTGATGCGGGATCGTAGTCGTTGGCAACACGTAACGGTGAACTTCAATTCCAACGGAACACGTGTTTATCGTCTTTATTTTGCTTGGCGTAATAAGAATAGTAATGCCAAGTTGGCAAATCCTATCTCTGCATGTATCGACAATATCCAGATAACCACTCGTAACTGTGCCAAGCCGGCGAATCTGAAGTCGGAAGTGGTAGGTGACTCTGTGATTGTAACCTGGACCGGTACCAGTTCACAGTACTGCGTGGAGTACCGTCGTTACGGTCGTGAGCGCTGGTCTGTTCAGACTGGTATTCGTTCTGAGCAGTTTGTATTAGAGGGTTTGGATGAAGGAGCCTATGACATCCGTGTTCGTGGTGTGTGCAACGATGTAGATACCAGTGCTTATACTTATCTAACATCATTCGGTGTTTATTATCCGGAGCGCCATTGTATTAACTATGTCGACTTGCATGATCCGGAGAATGTGGAGGCTACGTGGGGTAATTTTAAAAATCCGTATCTCAATGTGGGAGTTTATGACACGGCATATACCGATGATCCCAAATACTGGCGTCATACAGTAAACTGGGATCCTGATGAGTATGATCCTCGTACCGGAGGGCGTCTGAAAATAGTGCCGGAGGACGAGGTTGCATCGGTGCGCTTGGGTAACTGGAACGTGGGTGGCGAGGCTGAGTCGTTGTCATTCTTCTATGTGGTGGACGGAGAAAATGCATCTATCCTGCTGCTTAAATACGCTGTTGTACTGGAGGATCCTAACCATGGGGCAGCGGATCAACCGCACTTCAATCTTGAGATCCTGGATGAGTATGGCAATATGATTGACTATACTTGCGGTTCTGCAGATTTCTATGCAGATTCTCAACGTCCCGGATGGAATATCACCGGTAGTGTGACGTGGAAAGATTGGACAACAATAGGTTTGAACTTGGAGGACTATGACGGGCAACTTCTAACGGTTCGTCTGACAACTCGTGACTGTAACTGGAGCGGACACTTCGGTTATGCCTATTTCACGATGGGTTGTGCTGCGGCTAAGATCGTAAGCACCAGTTGTGGTGATGACTCGCAGATGTCCATTACGGCACCCAATGGTTTTGCTTATCAGTGGTTTGATAAGTTCGATAATCCGGTTCCGGAGAGTATGATGACACCGGACGGAAAAACGTTGTTGATTGATCCTTCGGATACAACAACCTATCGTTGTCATTTGACATATTTGGAAGAAGAGACTTGCGGTTTTGATCTTTATTCTTCTTGTCGTCCCCGTTATCCGATATCATCTTTCGACTGGAAATATGAGCCGACTAATTGTCAGAACCGTGTCCGTTTTACAAACAAGAGTCATATCATGACGAGGTTTAACAATGTAACGGAGTATCATTATGACGAAGGCTGTGATGAGTATGAATGGAACTTTGGTAACGGTCAGTTAGGTTCGGAACGTAACCCGGTGGTTATCTTCCCTAATGAAGGTGGTACGTTTGAAGTGCTACTCGCGGCATCTATTGCAGAGGGGCGTTGTGTGGATGATACGACCATTACTGTGACAATACCTTCCATCGGAGATCGTGAGGTGCATGTAGATACGACTATTTGTGAAGGAAGTTATATCGTGTTTGGTCCGCAGTATGCCGGAGAGGAGCGCGAATATGTGAATGTATGGAAGACAAAGGCTGGTTGTGATTCGACAGTATATCTTAACCTCCATCTGTCTCCGCAGAGTTCGAATCAGTTGGCGGATACCACTATCTGTGCAGAGATACCATTGACCGTAGATGGACAGACCTATAAATTAACGGAATCCGGTAAGTTCTATCGTTTCTATAAGAATAGGTACGGTTGTGATTCAACGCTATGGTGTAATGTGACTGTTCTCGATTCAATTCAACCGGAGATAACCATCCGTGAGATGAGTGACGAACCCAATTCGGGAGCCATCTTCATTGATGGCACCGGATTTGATTATTACACGGTCAATGGCGGTGAACCGCAAACAGCAGACTCGATAACAGGCATCAACGGCGGTATGTTTGTGCTGGAGTTCTTCAATGACTTCGGTTGTTCTATCGTGAAGGAGACGCAGATCGGTGTATGTCAGCCGGGTTGGGTCTATCAGCGTTGGGGCGATGTGCTGTCGCTTAAGAATGCGGAGACTTTAGGAACGGATACGACTTCGCATGTGTTTACGGATTATCAATGGTATAAGAATAACTTACCGATAGCCGGAGCCAACTTATCCTATCTGTATGTGGCTGAAGGACTGGATCTGACAGCGTTCTATCATTTGGAGATGACACGTGTCAGCAACGGTGAGAAAGTGAGCACTTGTCCGTTCCGTCCGACTAAGTCGGAAGAACCGGCAGTGGTATATGTCTATCCGTCTCCCGTTCGTACCGGCGGAACGCTGACCGTCAAAGTGAATGCAGCCGCAACCGTGACAATCGTGAATATGTTCGGTGATGTGGTGCTGACGCAAGCTCTGGCTGTCGGTGAAAACAGCATTGCTGTAAGTGCGCCGGCAGGTGTGTATGTAGTCCATGTGGCGATAGGGGAAGAGACCCGTGTCTGCCGCATCAGTGTAATCGAATAAGGAGGAGGAAACGATGAGAAAGAGATTGTATTACATTGTGATGATTGCCATTCTGGCAAGCCAAACGGTTTGGGGAGCACCTGCATGGAAGGGAGCCAACCGGAATATCCATCATGTCGCCGTATGGGGCGGTGCCGGATATAGCGGTTTGATGAACCAATACGACAATAACCGCTTTGTCGGTGGAGGCGGTGGACTGATCGGAGTAGGATACGAGTACAAATATGACCATTTTATCTTGAATGTCGGTCCGGAGTTCCGTATCTTCTCGTCCATGGACAAAGTGACCTTCCCGGCTACGTATGATGTCATGACGATGGCGCCGGGTTATACGCAAACCAAGCATTACACCTTTGCGGATCCGCTGAAAGAGAACCACATAGCAGGTCAGTTGATGCTGCCGATTATGGCAGGTGGTACTTGGGATAAGGTGTATTTCTTGGCTGGTATGAAAGTGGGCTATACGCTCTTCGGTACGTATTCGCAGAAGGGTACTTATTCCACATCCATCACCGATGAATCGGCTTATGATCCTGCTTGGATGAATATGGCGAACCACGGTGCAGTGACCGATAAACCGTATAGCGCATCGGGAAAGAATAACTACGGTTTGGATATTGCTGCCACAGCTGAAGTGGGAGTGAATATCAATGGATTCATGGATAAACGTTGGAATGACGATAATAAGAAACGTCCGCATCCGATTTACATGCGTGTGGCGGCATTTGTGGATTATGGCGTAGCCAATCTGTCTCCCAAACAAGAGGGGCCGATGGCGATGGCTGATGAAAACGATATCCATACCCGTTCGTTACATACCTCTGAATGGGCTACCGGTCGTTTGAACAGTTTGTTGGTGGGGGTTAAGTTCACGGCATTGCTCCAGATGAACAAACCGCAACCGCCGAAACCGGAGAAACCGGCGATGGTGATTGAGGTGGTAGATGCAGAGACGTATGCAGGAATCAATGTCGCTACTGTGGATGTTACGCCGAAGGAAGGCAAAGCACCGCGTACAATGCGCCGTACAACGAATAAGAAGGGTCTTGTTACCATCAAGACCGCTCCGGGTCCGTATCATCTGGCGCTTTCGCATCCGGAGTATGAACCGCTGGAACATGAATATAGTCACGGCGATTGGAACGACACCCTGACGCTGGCAATGACGCCGAAGCCCAAACCGGAACCGGAACCCGAACCGATCATTATGTTGGATGACAAACCGGTCGTACGTGAGCAGCCGATCATTATGAAGAACCTGTTCTTCGCTACCAACGAGACGACGATCTTACCGGAATCGGAACCGGAATTGCAGCGCTTGCTTAAACTACTCAATGAGCATCCGCAACTCCGCATCCGCATCACTGGTCACACGGATAATGTAGGTTCGGATCAAGACAACCAGATTCTGTCGGAAGGTCGTGCCAATAGTGTACGTAACTATCTGATTGTGCGTGGAGTAGATGCTGACCGCATCGAAGCGGAAGGAAAGGGCGAAAGCCAGCCGATCACTACGAACGATACGGAAGAAGGTCGTGCGCAGAATCGTCGTGTTGAATTTATGATTTTGTAAACACTTGAAGAAATATCTATACATACTGCTATTCTGTCTGCTGTCGATGCCGATAGCAGCGCAGATTGTGTACCAATGCGACTTTGAGGATGCGGACGAACGTGCGCAGTGGTTGCTCAATGACGGTCCGCGTGCCGATAGATGTCCTAACTGGTGGTATATGGGTGCTGCGGCTAATACAACCCGCGACGGTGAATATGGTTTGTTTATCTCTAACGATGGCGAACATGCTACCTATTCTGGCAATACGAATATGTACGCCGTAGCTGTACGGGAATTAACATTACCGGAAGGTGATTATACCATTTTCTTCGATTGGTTGGCTAAAGGACGTTCAGCTAGCGGTGAAGGTATATGGGTATGTTGGGTGCCCGAAAATGTGGATACATACACAGCAGCCGCATTGAGGCCCGGGTGGGTGGATGAGTACAAATTGGATACGGTGCTTAATAGTGCTTCAATTTGGAAGCAAGCTAAAATCACCTTCCATGCGGATGGTAATAAGCATAAATTGGCAGTCGTTTGGACGAATGCCCGGAGCTCGGCTGTAGTGCCACCTAGTGGATGTATAGATAACATATCGATTATTCCGGTGGAAGATGAGTGTCCGGCACCTACTAAGTTTACCCGTACGATGGTTGGTACTACGATGCAGGTAACATGGGAGGGAGATGCTGATTGGTATGATGCGCGTGTGTATGACTACGAAGCGGGTAAATGGCAATATTTCGACCGTATAACGCTCAAACGTCTTAATATAGACGGACTATCCGAAGGAATGGCACAAATTTATGTACGTTCCCACTGCGGTCAAAACGGAGTGAGTGAATATGCGCTCTATACGCCGTTCTATTTCCTTCCGGGAAGATGTATCAACTATTTGGCAATAGATGACAAAACGGCTTGCACCTGCTATGGAACGGTATGGAATGCATCGGCTATTGTGCAAGGACCATTTGATTTTGGATATGAATCTGACCAGAGTCTGCATACGCTTCATTATGTGCCGGGAGAGACAGACCCCCGTACGGATAACCTGCTCAAGACGAAACCCGACGGCGCGTTGGCTTCGGTGCGGCTTGGTAACTGGAAACCGAATTACGAAATCTCCTATATCGAATATACATACAATGTGCCGGAGGGAGAAGGTTCTATTCTCAAACTCAATTATGCAACGGTATTGCAGGATGGTGGACATGAGGAGGATGGGCAATCCAGTTTCACTTTGGAGATCAAATACGGCTCCGGACGTAATCAGCGTCCGCTACCCAATAACTGTGGAAAGGCCGTGTTCCATGTCGGCTTCGGCGATACCAAGAAATGGCACCAGTCCGGTTCGGATGTATGGTGGCAGGATTGGCAGGAGGTAGCCGTCAATCTGCGTGATTATGCGGGCCAGACGATCACAGTGCAGCTTATGATTGGAGAATGTGCCTATGGTGGTCACTGGGGATATGCTTATTTTACGCTGGATTGCGAGTCTGCTGAGTTGTCCGGTCTCAACTGTGGAGAGGATAACCCCACCACCTCGTTTACTGCTCCGTCTGGTTTTGACTATGAGTGGTATCTTCCTACAGACCGGTCTAACATCCTTTCACGCGACCAGACCTTCACTATTTCACCCATGGATACACTCACCTATAATGTGGATGTGATTTCGCAGGCAAATGACAAGTGTTACTACACACTCGATGCATGTGGTATCCCTCGCTACCCGGTGGCAAAAGCGGACCATAAGTGGAATGGAGGTGAGCATTGTACAAATGCTGTAACATTCTATAATCAGTCATATATATATTATAAAAATATAGAGCGGTGGAACCAAGATGGCAGAACCGATACCGTCTATACTGCGAATGAAAAAGTGCAGGAAACCATCTGGGATTTCGGCGACGGTGAGATCGTTTCCTCCAATGCCGACTCCATCGTGCATATCTATCCGGCTACGGGAGGTACGTTTTATCCGAAAGTGACGGCATCGATCTCCGATGGGGCGTGTGCGGTTACGCAAGAATTGGGCGAAATGGTTTTCCCGGATGTATCAACGTCTGAGAGAGATATTCACCTTCCTAAGGGTTCAATGCATAACGGACGTGTCTATTGGGAACCGTATGACTTCGACGAAATCGTGATTGAAGAAGGATGTGAGATACTGCAGCATGTCTATATACATGAGACGCAATTCACGATAGATACATCGTTCTGCGAAGGAGGATACTTCCAACTGGGCGACGAACGTATTACCGAAACGGGTACGTACCATGCCAATCTTAAGAGTGCACAATGGCCGAATATAGATAGTATTGTGACCTTGAACTTGGATATCGAACCTATCTTACGCATCGCTATATCGGATACTATCTCTGTATGCGGCGACGCTCCGGCGCTGGTGGTTCCGATTGAGATTATAACCGGAAGAATGGATAGTCTTCATGTCCTTTGTTCGGCTACGGCTGTCAATGCCGGATTTGAAAAACGATATGATTTTGGTAGTGATGAGGATATTGTAATTGCGTTACCGGACTCCACGCTTCCCGGTTTGTATCCTGCTGTACTGCAGTTGGAAACACCGCGTTGCCCGACGCCGGATATACCGGTGATGATCCAAGTCAGCTATCCGTCTGCCATCATCGAGCAGAAAAACGGAATAATCGCCTTACTCAATGACCGCTACAACGGAGGTTACGAGTTTAATTCTTACCAATGGTACCGTAACGGTCAACCGATAGCAGGAGCAACCGAATCGTATCTTATTGTGAACGACGGGGACCTAGGTGCGGTTTATTCGGTGGTAGTAACCCGGACATCCGATGGCATAGCTGTGGCTGCATGTCCGATTGTGTATGAAGCCGCACAAGCATTGGAGAAAGTGGATGCCGGAGAAGGGGCATGGATGCTGATGGACGTAATGGGCCGTGTGGTGGTCCCGCTGACAGATGCAGCGTTCACTTCGGTGCCTATGTCTTCGGGCATGTATATTTTGGTTCGTCCGCAGAGCCATCAAACAGCTAAGATTATTATTCGATGAACAAGCGCATATATAGCATAGTATTTGGACTGCTGATGGCACTCAGTGCAGTAGCTTCGCAGTATGGGAAGCAGTCCGTATCGCATTGGTTGGGATTGAATCTGACCGGTGTGGAGGCAAATGTGCTGACGGGAAAAAACTCGCCAATATGGGTGCGCCCGGGTGGAGGAGGACAATTGCATTTGAGTTATGAACTGCAAACAGCCGGTTTCTTCGTCAATATCGGTATAGGTGCGGATTATATGGTAACGAATAGTTCCTTGCCGGAGTATGCGGATGCATTCAATAGGGAGGATCTGATGGGCGAACCGGTGATTTACCGTTATGTCTATTCCGATTATAAGGAGCAACACCGTCAGGTGCGTATGGTGATACCGGTGCAGGTGGGCTACTATTTCGGAGAATGGGTGTACGCAGGAATAGGTGCAACATTACGGACTGCACCTCTGTTCAACCAACTGGCAACGACGACGAACATGTTAGCGGAAGGAGAATACGAGCGCTTCATCCAACCTATTCGTAACACGGAACAATACGGTTATTGGCCGCAAGCGGAATATAACGATAAGAGCGTCGTTCGCTCTGCCACTACTGAACTGGCAGTGGAAGCGGAAGTAGGCGTACGGGTTCCTCTGCCTACCAAACGTTGGCAGATGAGGGCAGGCGCTTATCTGGGATATGACTTGCCGATGGGCAAGTATAGTCTGCGAAACAGTACACCGCTCATTGACTATTCGGCGATAGATAGCAATCCGTTCTCCCAGAGCTTGGCAAATACCAAAGAGAATATCCGTCTGAATAGTCTATTGGATACCTCTATCGCTCCCCACGAAGCTCAGCGGATACGCGTAGGCGTACGTGTAACGATATTATTTAATGTGTATGAAACTCAACCGGCATGTATGTGCTGGCCATAATAAACAGAAAACAAAAACCCACAAACAATCTATTATTCACCAAATTTATTAAAGGTATGAAAAGAATTTTACGCTCGACATTTGCGTTGATCATCTTATCAACGATGTCGTTATCTGCCGTAGCTCAGGAGAGCATTTACGTGCAGAAAGTAGATTTCGAGGGTGGTGAAATTCCTGAGGGTTGGACTCAAGAGTATGTAGATAGCGATATCTACGGAGAGCATCCTTGGGTGATTGAGAAAGCCGATGAGGCACAGTATCCTGCCGCTGTAGCAGCGAACGGATCGTACTTCTTGGCGTTGCGGAATAACTCTACCGCAACCATCGGCTATACCACTCGTCTGATCTCACCGGTGATGGACTTGAATCAAACTGATGTATTCCAGCCCATCCTCGTGTTCAGCCACGCGCAACAACAGCGCACGGGTGATTTTGACCAATTGAAGGTCTTCTATCGCTCGAAAGCGTCTGACCAATGGGTGCGCTTGGATGGACGTAACGGCAATCCTGAGTTCAATCACAAGATTGCCAAGTGGCAGCGTGATACTATCCAGCTCACGAGCCAAAGCGACACCTATCAAATCATGTTTGAGGTGACGGATCGCTTCGGCCGCGGTGTGGTATTGGATAATATCGAAGTGCGTCCGATGCCTACTTGCGAAGATCCGTATGGATATATCGTATCAGGTTTGACGACAACGTCTGCAACCGTCAGCTGGAATGCCAGCTTCGACACCGATTCGTTTGAAGTGGCGCTCTCGAAGACCCCTATCGAATCGATAGAAGAGGTGGATCCGGCAGACTTGGTTTACTACGGATTCCTCAAGGACGACCAGTTTGCTTTCTCAAGCGAGGCAGTTGGAATCACATTAAGCCGTAATCAAAACTATTATCTCTATGTCCGCTCCTATTGCCAAGGCGCTACCAGTGAGTGGACCGGCACTTCGTTCCGTACGAAGAACTTCGCTGATCTTCCGTTGGTACAGAACTTTACAGCAGGAGAGGACTTCGAGTACAAATCGGGTTCTGTAAGCCATATCTCGTACTGGTCATTCGGTACCAGTATCAAGAAAGATGACGGTGTGACGATGGAGTTTATGCCGTTCGTTAACACCCTTACGCAACCGGGTACGGCTACCGCAGGTTATTATGCATTTGACCAAAGCTTCTGTCTCGCTTTCACCGGCGCACGCAGCTTGAGTACGGATATTCCTGCCGGTCAATTTGTATATGCTGCTACTCCGGAACTCAATGTGCCGAGTCTGCAGAATGTATTTGTTAGTTTCTGGGGAACAGCTTATCAAGCGGTAGGTGAAGACTACGCGAGTGGTATCATAGTGGGTGTGATGACCGATCCGGAAGACTTCACTACGTTTGTTCCTATTGATACATGTTATATCTACGGTTCGCAGGAGTTCAATAAGTTCGGTGTTTCTTTGGCAAAATATCAGGGCGAAGGCAAGTATGTCGCTTTTGCTTCGGATTTCAAAGATAGGGACAACCGTTTCTATATAGACAACATTGCTATCAAGGCATCTGTTGCTCCTATCTGGCCCAGTGATATCAAGATTTCGAAGGTTTCGGCTAAGGGCTTTGACCTGACGCTCGATGCACATGGTCTGCCGTACAATGTATTGGTTACCAAACGTGTGACGAACTCTAAAGGTCAGATTGTTGAAGATCCTGCAGAAATGGAGGAGAGCGACAAACTGTTGTCGGTATTGAATCAGACAGCAAGCACTATCCATGTCGATATGCCCGAAGGAACATCCGGCCTGATGCTGGAGGTATTCACGCAGTCTATTGGAGAAGGTGATTTGGCTGGTGACTGGTCGCTGCCTGCAATGACGCGTCTGCCGATGTTCTTGGCGGATAGCATGATGCCGTATCGTATTGACTGGGAGGATACACAGAACACCTGGAGCGAGAAGACGCTCTATCCGTTCAGCAACAATGGTGTCAACTACAACTTTCCAAACAGCATCATCACGGCTACCCTTTCTGCTCCGAACGGTTACGGACAGAATAAGTCTTATACGGGACTTTCTTCGGGTACCGCTTCGCAAGAGGGTAAATCGACAGGCCACTACATATACATGCGTAAGGAAGGTAACCGCGTGACGGCCGGTGACCCGGAGATATACGGTTACAAGCATAAATATGGTAACTATATCGCATTGCCGGAAGTAGCCGACCTGAGCAAAGTACTGCTCAAGTTCTACATGAAGCGCTACAGCAGTTCTGTTGAGAACTCTTCACGCGTGGCTGTTGGTATTCTGACCGACCCGTATGATATTTCTACCTTCGATACGATTGCTACCTTCGAAGCTACTTCGGCTACGGAGTATCAACCGTTCTCTTGCGCCTTTGGCGACTATAAGGGCGAGGGTAAGATTATCGCCATTCAAGCGATCGAGTCTGCGAACCCCTACGAGAGCGGTTCGCTCAGTGGTAGCGGTTACGGATGGGCATATGTATATTACTCCAACCAGTATCTTGATTGGATCAATCTCTACTCTTTAGGCGAGTGTAATCCGATCTCCAACCCGAAAGTAGAAGCCGCTCATGATTCGGCTGTTATCTCTTGGGGTGCTAATGGCATGGAGAAATGGCAGGTTCGTATCAAGGATAGCAAGAATGTAATGCTGGTTGACTCGATGGTTGAGCAGACTTCGTTCATCGTACGTGGTCTCAATCCGCATAGCGACTATACCTATATGGTGTCACCTGAGTGCGACTCGCTGTATGAAATCTCTGACTGGTTGAGCTTCACAACGGAGTGTCTGCCGGCTAATCCGCTTCCTTTCGTAGAGGACTTCGAGTCTGCTGATTATACAACAGGTAGCAGTAAATACTTTATCCCGTTCTGCTGGAGTGCTCCGCTCTATTCTTATACGTATAGCGGTGGAGGAGAATCCTCGACGAGCTATTATCCGTATATCACTACGACGTATGCGCATAATGGCACGCGTTCGTTCTGCTTGTCTTCCAATTCGTCGGCTACCAACCAGAACGAAGTATGGGTAGCGCTGCCGATAATGGACGCACAGATCAATGCGCTCCAGGTAGAGTTCTTTGCAAGAGGTTATTCGGCAAGCCAGAACTCCATGCTCCAAGTAGGTGTAATGTCTGACCCGAACGATATTTCTACTTTCGTGGTAGTAGATAGCGTCAATGTCGTAGGTTCGACATTGTGGAAAGGTGCAATCGTTAAGTTTGATAAGTATACCGGAGAAGGCAAATATATCGCCTTCAAGCGTAACTACGAGCGTGACGGTAAGTCCTGCAGCTACTACTTGGATGATATCACAGTGGATAATATCAGGGATTGTGAGAAACTGTTCAGTCTCTCTACTTCTGAACCCACTACGAATGGTGCTAAGTTCACATGGGATAAGACCAATGCCGACAAGTACGAAGTTTTGGTATTGAACGAGAAAATCAATCCGAACTCCGCTGATACCACCGGTAAAGTGATCTCTGTTGAAGAGACGGATACGACAGTGTTGGTTTACCGTAATGATGCACTCGAACTGAATAAGATATACTATGCATATGTACGCACGGTATGTGGTGCCGCTCCGACTACATGGTCTGAAGGCGCTTCCTTCCGTACGACTTGTCTCCCGGAGACTCCGGAAGTATATGGTGTAGAAGATTTCTCTGAAGCAACAGTATTGGGTTGTTGGTCATTAGGTTGTATGAATGGTACCAGTATGCCTACGCGTTATGGTTCGGCAACGGGTAAATTCAAATTCTTGCTTCGTATATTCAATACCACTTCTACGGATGGAGCATATGCTATTATGCCACCGCTGGAGGTAGAGGATATCAGCAAATATCAGATTACCTTTGACGCTTGTACCAATAGTACGGCAGCAACTAACGTGAAGAGTATTACCGTAGGTATTATCAGCAATGCTTCTGATCTTGCTACTTTTGCTCCGATTACCACCATCACCGGTCTTAACTATACGACCGATTCGACAGGTATGTTTACCTATACGATTCCGTTTGATAGCTACGATGGAGATTATGTAACAGGTGCTAAGGGTACGCAGGTAATGTTCCTTTCTGAGAGTGGCGAAGGCTCTAATGAGGCATTTATTGACAATATCCGCTTCGACTTGATTCCGGGCTGCGCTGCTCCTTCGAATGTCGTAGTTAACTCGTTGAGCGATACTGCTGCTAAGTTCAGTTGGAATAAGACCGGACTTTCTTACGAGCTCGCTGTTACGGAGACCAAAGTAGCTCCGAGCGATGAGAAGGCGAAAGTAGTTAAGATGGTAGCAAATATCGTAGATACTACCGCTACGGTAGAAGGTCTGACGATGTTGACCAACTACTACGTATACATCCGCACAATCTGTGGCGAAGAAGATACCAGCGCTTGGTCGAATGCTCGTGCGTTCAAGACATCATGTCCGGCATTCTACACCCTGCCTTATGCAGAGAATTTCGAAAGTTGTGCAAGTGGTACGAAGAACCATCCTTCCTGCTGGGTTTCCTATACGGATTATAAAGGTACTATCACAGAGAATGAGAATGCCTCTTATCCATATACAACAACCGGCGGTAATAATGGAAGTACTCGTGCTTTGTATATGTATAGTAGTGCAGCTACTTCTTATTACATCTCCTATACGGCTTTGCCGCAGATGGATGTTGATTTAAAGAAGACTATGCTTTCGTTCTGGTATAAAGCAAATGCTGCAGCTACATCAAGTGCTCCGAATCGTAAAATGGCAGTTGGTATTGCAGAAGAAGTAGAGACATTAGATACATTGCTCGCTACCTTTACTCCGATCGATACTATTGTTGCCACTGCTGCAACTTACGCAAAGTACTCCAGCATTATCAGCGAAAAATATGATGGCGATGGTAAGTATATCGTCTTTATAGGTTTCGGCGGTAATGGCGCAACAAGTACCGGTGGTGTATATGTGGATGATATTGAGATCTCGCTCGTTCCGTCTTGCTTCAAGCCGGATAACTTGAGTGCCGGTAAGATGTACGACACCTCTGCCGAACTCTCTTGGGAGCAACTCCAAGGTGACAACAAGGCATGGGATGTAGCTTACGGTCTCGCCGGTGCAGCTGAAGCTGACCTAACTATCGTTCCTGCGGATACGAATGTATTTGTTATCAACGGTCTGCTTCCGAGCACCGCATACGACTTCTATGTTCGTGCAAACTGTGGCGACGAGTATAGCGATTGGCGTGGTCCGGTTACGGCTACTACCCTCTATCAGATTCCGCTGGCTGACGCTCAGTGGACCTTCGAGAATAATGAGCCGCAGAAAGCACAGGCTCCGACCGGAACTAATAAGATTCCGCAATCTTGGTTCGTGAACAATGTTCATACCGGTTTGAATACAGTGGGTAATGCGCCGTATATTAGTTATAATACGAAGAATGCAACTACCGGTCTTGTAACAGTGAACAAAGCTTACTCGGGTGATAGTGTAATGTACTTCTATTCCGCTACGTCTTCCTATGGTGGGTACGGTCCGTACGCTGTACTTCCTGTAATCAATGATGCAGATTATGACAGCCTTATGGTAAGCTTCAAGGCACGTGCTACTTATAGTAATACGCCTTCGAAAGTGGATGGCCGCGATAGTATGATGTATACCACTTATTGCTATCCGACCGGTTCGTACAAACGTACTATCTATGTCGGTGTAGCAACCGATCCGTACGATATGTCCACCTTCGAAGAGTTGACGCAATATGTATTGCCAGCTTTGGGTACCAGCACTACTGCTGTGGATATCAATAAGAATCCGGATCCGGAAGGTACGAATTACTGGCGTGATGTTGTAGTTCCGCTCTATGGCGCAAAGGGTAAATATATTATCCTTGCCGGTGGAAACTACAATGTAGTCTTCGTAGATGACCTGAAGGTTGAGAAGATCGACGAGAATGCTTGTATCAATGTCACCAAATTGGCGCTTGATGAGGATGCGCTCAAGTACAACACGGCTGCATTCGACTGGCTGTCGCCGAAGAAGAGCTTCAAGGTAACTATTACTGAGAAGGATGCTGCTGAGGCTTATGCAACGACCATCGTGGATACAGCTTACTTCATGATTGATACGCTCCAAGCACAAACTACTTACACCATCAGTGTTCAGGCTGTTTGTGGTGAGGATTTGAGTAAGGCCCTTACCCTCAACTTCACTACACCGTGTAAACCGGCTGAAGAGACTGAGGTAAGCTGGGGCTTCACGGAGAACCTTGTTCAGTGGGGAGGAACCACTACGACTCCGTACATGTTACCTGAGTGCTGGGATGAAGGTCTGGGCTTCGGTTCGGGCGCAAGCTACACTCCGTATGCAATCATCAATCCGAATGCTGCAGCTGCTTCTATCTGCTTCTCACGTGGTGATACAGTAGGTGGACGCGCACTACAGTTCTACACTACAGCAAGTTATTACAACGCATATGCTGTATTGCCGGAACTCAATTTCGAACTCGATTCGATGACGCTCCACTTCTGGGGACGTGCTGCACGCTTCAATAGTAGCCGTGCTACAACTGCTGCTAACAAGAGCAAGTTGAATGCCGCTAACGGAAACTATGCACGTGCACTGGTAATCGGTGTCATGACCGATCCTTCAGACTTCAGCACCTTCGTGCCGATGGATACCATCACGTACGATCAGAAGTGGACAGCTACTGCCGGAGTATTTGCTTACGATGACCCGTTAGGAAATAATTACTGGCAAGAGTACGCTCTTCCGCTGGCGAAATACCAAGGTAAGGGACGTATTACGATTGTAGCTCCGAACCCGAAAGATTTCTCGACGGCAAGTTCGCCGACCAGCTACTTCTACGTAGATGATCTCGAGATTATCAAGGGTGACTTCTGTACGCCGGCTACCGGACAACGCGCAGAGAATGTAACGGCTACTTCCGCTACCATTCGCTGGACGGATTTGGTAATCAACCCGTATGTACAGCTCCAAGTGGCTACCGATGAGGACTTCGAGAAACTGGTTTATGACCAGCAGATTGATAGCGCAAGCACTGTTACGCTGGAGAACCTCAAGCCTGCTACGGAATACTTCTTCCGTCTCAAGCACCTCTGCGATACCGTAGCCGGTGACGAGTCGGAATGGAGCGCTGCAGGTACATTCATTACCGATTATGTAGTCCGCTTCAATGAGAACTTCAACGCTGTGAAGACCAACCTGCCGAAGAACTGGTGGCGTAGTAATACCGCTACTGCTGAAGAAGTATTCAGTGGCGAGAAGACGCTGTCTGAGGCAAGCGAAACCGCTTCCTACGATTGGCGTACCAGCATAGGTAACGATCAGTATATCTATGCGAACTTAACTACCACTAATGCAAGTTCGTCAACGAGCTCTGCTAAGCACTGGCTCATCTCTCCGCAGATTGACCTGGCTGCCAATGCAGAGGATAGCCTCTTGCTCAGCTTTGATATCGCACTCCGTGCGCAGTCTAGCGATATCCCGAATCCGAATACCGATCTACTCGAGCAATTCATGGTAATCATCTCGACCGACGAAGGTAAGACTTGGAAGGCGGAGGATGCTACTATCTGGAGTACCGACATCGAAGGTGAATATAACTTCAATAACTTCTATGCGAACGGCAAGTTCATCACGAAGTATATTGACCTCACCAAGTATGCAGGACAAACCATCCAGGTAGCGTTCTATATCTACTCGTTTGCAGATAAGCAGGTTCAGGGATCGAAGAACTTCGTCCTCTTGGATAACATCCAACTCAATAAGTATATGCTTACTGAGAACAGCGCTAAGATCTGTCGCTGGGAAGACTACGACGAGAACGGCTTCGAACTTGACGCAGACCAACTGCCTACCGGTACGAACCAGTTCGAGCGCTTCACACGTGCGAAAGCTGCAGCAGATAAAGACCTTATCGAGCGTCTGACCGTTGAGGTAGAACCCGAAGCTGTGAACGAGTTGGAAACTATTGCACTTTGCGAAGGTGACTCCTACAATGAGTATAACTTCCACTTCCTGGCTACTGAGAGTGCCGTTTACAAGCAGAAACTGCAATCCGCTCTTGGTTGTGACTCGACGGTTATCCTCAATGTAACCGTTTACCCGAAGGTTTACAATGACATCGAGGTAACCATCTGTCAGGGTGCTTACTACGAGTTCGATGGTGTGAAGTACTACACCAACACCAATAAGACCGTAACGAAGAAATCGTATCTCGATTGTGACTCTATCGTAACGCTCCACTTGACTGTCAATGAAATTCTCCAGGGCGAGACCGAAGAAGTACACCTCTGTCCGGAGCAGACCTATTACTTCACTGAGAAGTATCCGGCTCTCTCTGAGGCAGGTGAGTATATCGACACGATTCAAAATGCGAAGGGTTGTGACTCGATCGCAATGGTTCAGATCTACAACGAGCAGGAAGCTTATACCTTCTTCCGTGCAGCTATCTGCCAAGGTGAGGTATATGACGTATATCCGTTCGGTGGCCTGCGTAACGCCGGTGAGTATTCAACACCGCATGGTGAAGAGGGTCTCCATACGATCTATGGTTGTGACTCGATCGTTACACTCCACCTCTTGGTGGCTCAGCCGACCGACGATCAGTCCTTCATTATGAATGACTCCATCGCTTTGGAGAACCTGCCGTATGTACTCAATGGTCAAGAACTCTTGGCTGCCGGTACAGAGGAAGGTGTACACACCTTGACGGTTAATCTCGGTTGTGGTGATGTAACCCTGATTGTAAAGGTTGGTAATCCGCAAGGTATCAACAATACCTTCGTTACCTCCTTGGCTCTCACGCCGAACCCGGCTACCGTAGGTGAACCGGTTCGTATCTTGGGTAACTACAACAATGCTGCTGTAGAGGTTATCTCGGCTACCGGCGCTGTCGTTTACCAGGCACAGAACCTCAACAACCCGATCATCATTCCGGGCATGCCGGCTGCAGGTGTTTACCTCATCCGTCTCACCGAAGGTGACAAGGTTTACCAGGCTAAACTCATGGTTAAGTAATCATCCGGTTAGCTTATAGCAAAAACGCTCGGGGTTTTTCCCCGGGCGTTTTTGTGTGCCATATTCTTATTAAATTTTTGGTCTATAGGTCAAAAAGTAGGCTGTTTAGAGGTAGGTATGCGTCAATAGGTCAAAACGTAGGCTGGATTTCAGTCTACGTTTTAAGTTGTATA
>CACYHE010000024.1 GCA_902774185.1 uncultured Bacteroidales bacterium
TGCCGTTGTAGTAGTAAATAACGTGGTAAAAGAGTACCAGCAGTACGGTCACCCAACGTAAATTATCGATCCAATGTTTTCTCATTTCCTTTACGGCTTATAATAACTCTCTTCTAAGATTTTTTGTGCATCCGGCTCTGCCATCAACTCTTGCAAAGTCACATTCTCATTATGCGCCATGTAACTTTCCACGATTCGCCAACCTAACCAGATGCCTAACCGACCCGGACTGTCCTGCGAAACCTCTGAAGTGAACGGACCATCGTTCAGATAACTCGTCAGAACCAAGCTCTCCGTCTTAAACAGATCACGCTTATCCATCACCAGATGCCAGATAGCCTCTTCATTGCGTTCACACCACTTCCACTGATCCTTTGTCCAACCCATCACCTCATACCCGGGTAAATCATCGAAAAGTTGAGCGGTCAAGTACATCACTTTACCTCGATAGATCATTTGATCCAGCAATCGGCTCTTCGTACTTGTATAAGGCAGCGTCCTGAATAGATACGCGCTTACCACATCCACCGGAATGCACTCTTTCCGCATGGTCTGTTTCTGATACTCATACACCACACGGTTGTAGTATTCATAATCGCTACCCAAATACATATCCGCACCGATTCCGATGAGATCATCTTCCATAAAAATAGGTGTTACAAAACCCGAAATAAACAAATATAGGGTAGGGATCTCCATTTCCGGATATAACCAGTGGATGCGTGTAAATGCCTTATTAAGTGGCTTTTGAATATCACTTATATCTGCAAACAACTCCCGCTCCAAGGCATTCGTCTGCTTAAAACCATACAATGTGTCCTCCAGGAACTTCGGTAATTGCTGCTCCAAAATGGCGGTGTCCCAACTCGGAATACCCAATATATCTTCCACCCATAGCGGCATAAAAACCGGATACTCGTCATACAGCACACGGATATCTTGTCCTACTGTGGATTCGTTCACATTCAACAATGCCCTGTCAAAACGCACGATCTCTACATCCTGCGTTTCCAAGTCCTTCGGAAAATAGGTCCGTCCATGCTGACACGCTGTAAGCGCCATCAGACATGCTATAATGAAATATTTTTTTTGAATCATGTTAGGCCCTTTTTGACTTAAACAATAACTCCGTCTTTAATCTCTATCACCCGGTCAGCAATAGTGGCTAACTCCTTGTCGTGCGTTACTAACAATATGGTCTGTCCGTATTCCTTCCTCAACTTCAATAACAATTCACTCAATTCCTTCTTGTTCTGAGTGTCCAAACTACCTGTCGGTTCATCTGCCAAGATAATATCCGGACTCATCATCAGCGCTCTGGCTGCGGCTACACGCTGCTTCTCACCGCCTGATAATTCATTCGGCTTATGCTCCATACGGTCTCCCAAACCCAACTCTCGCAATAACTTCTCCGCTCTCGGCTTATATTCCGATTCCTTCTCCCTTCCTATCATCGCAGGAATACAAACATTCTCCAAGGCTGTAAACTCCGGCAATAACTGATGAAACTGGAAGATAAACCCGATATGCTTATTCCGAAAAGCCGCTAACTCCCGTTCCCCTTTCGCCATTAGCCTTTCGCCATTCACCAGTATTTCTCCTTTCGTCGGCCGGTCCAGCGTTCCGATGATCTGCAGCAGTGTAGTCTTTCCGGCACCGCTCTTACCGACTATCGCCACAATCTCTCCTTTGTTAACCCTCAAGTTAACACCCTTCAGAACCTCCAGTTCTCCGAATGATTTCCATATATCTCTTACTTCTATCATATGCACGTCCTTATTATTACCTGGTCATTACCTATCAATCACGTATCCTACCCATACCTATAATATACTATGTATATTATCCCGTGATTTTCATTTTATGGTAAGTTTTCTATCACCGTTAGGCATCAGGTCAATCTTCACCCAAACCGTATCTTCCGGCAAGAGGGCATCAATCATCTCCGGCCACTCGATGAAACAGTAGTTACCCGAATACAGATACTCCTCGGCACCGAAATCTATCGCCTCTCGGATGTCCTTCAACCGATAACAGTCAAAATGATACACTTCCCCTTTATGCGGTTGTTCCACGTCGTACACATTGACAATCGCAAAAGTCGGACTGTTCACGACATCCACCGTACCCATCTCTTCACACAACTTCTTGATGAACGTCGTCTTACCTGCACCCATCGGACCGTCGAATGCAAAAACCCGATGAGGTTCGGTTTGCTCCAAGATCTCAAGCGCACGAACCTCTTCTCCTTGTTCATTAAGTAGCAAAAGTCTTTCTTCTTTTGATTTTTGACTTTCGACTATCGTCTTTTTTATCGTATAAATACTCATATCCTTGCTTTTCATTCAATTCTCAGAGACTTATTTTGGCTTGTAATTGTTCATAAACAATTGATCCTCTGTGTTTTCCGAGCAATTCAATCATTTCTTCTTTACTCGCCCTTCCAGCACGCTTTACGGAACCGAAATGGGTTATCAATTTATGCTTTGTGATCTCTCCAACTCCCTGTAAATCATCAAGTTGACTATGAATCTGCGCCTTACTTCTCTTCTTTTTATGGTACGAAATGGCAAAACGATGTACTTCATCTTGTATATTCGTCAGTAAGCGGAATACCTCACTCGTCACCGGCATCGAGATCTCTTTTGGCGGAAAACCATACAACAAGGTCTGAGTCCTGTGTTTGTCGTTTTTCTTCAAACCCGCTATCGGAATGTTTAATCCCAATTGGTCTTCTACCGCTTCCCTTATCGCATGCATCTGACCCAAACCTCCGTCCGCAATAATCAGATCCGGCATCTGACCACCTTCATCTATCAGATGTTGATATCTTCTTCGTACCACTTCGCGCATGCTCGCATAATCATCCGGACCCTCTACTGTCTTTATTTCGAATCGCTTATAATCACTCTTACTTGCTTTGCCCATTCGATAGACTACACAACCGGCGACCGCGTTCTCCCCCTGTATATTGGAGTTATCGAAACAGTCAATCCATTTAGGCAAAGTTGGCAATCCCATCATCTGTTGTAATTCTGTCAAGATGCGTACCCCACGTTGCTCCGGATTCAGCTTGTCATCCTGTTTCAATCGGTCCATCTTATACTGCCGTACATTTTGCATCGCCAGATCCAGCAGTTTTTTCTTATCCCCGTTAACTGCTATAAATACATGCAGCGAATCATCAAAAACCTCCGGTATAAACGGAACAATCACATCTTGCGTTCTACTCTCTAACCGCTCCCTCAACTCTATCATACCCATCGCTAACAACTCCTCTTTCTCCTCTTCCATCTTTCGTCTGTATTCGATGGTTTGACCCTGCACAATACAACCCTTATGCACATGCAGCATGGAGATATATACTTTATCGTCCTGTTCGTCGTACCCGAATACATCTACATCTTTTGCCGAACTGTTTGTGATAATCGTCTTGCTCTTAAACTGCTCCAGTAACTCTATCTTCCGCTTTATATCGGCAGCCTCTTCGAATTTAAGTTCCTCCGATTTCATCCGCATTTCTTGCTCCAACTGCCGTCCGATTTCATGGGCGTCACCTTTAATCAACTTGCGAGCTTGCTCAATCCATTGTGCGTATTCGTCTTTTCCCATTCCTTCACATATGCCGCAACAATTCTTTAAATGGTACTTCAAACATACCCGCATCTTCTTTTTCTCGATGGAATCGGAAGAAATTGGAATAGCACATGTACGTATAGGATAGAGTTTATGAATCAATTCCAAGACTAAATCTACCGTATAACCGAAGCTGTATGGTCCATAATACTCTCCTGACTTCTTATTGATCGTTCGTGTCTTGAAGATTCGAGGGTAGGGTTCTCTCGTAATACAGATACTCGGATAGCTTTTTCCGTCCTTCAGCAGTATATTGTAATGCGGTTGATATTGCTTAATCAAGTTATTCTCCAATAAGAATGCATCCTGCTCGGTATCCACTACCACGTACCGTATATCTGCTATATGCGCTACTAACTGACGTGTTTTGGAGGACTGGTGATCCTTATTGAAATAACTGTTTACCCTTCTGTGCAAGTTTTTCGCTTTGCCTACATAGATAATCTGCCCGTCCTTATCAAAGTACTGGTACACACCCGGACTCTCCGGTATGCGTTTCAATAATAAGGCGATATGATTATCCTTAGTAGCCATTATTCATTAACTTCTATACCGAATAGACAATCTATATGTTCTGCTTTCCCCTCCAGGTATTTGCGACCGTTTAATCCTTCCAATTCGATAATGCAGTTTACATAGATTTTCTTCACCCCTAATTTCTTAACCAGGTTAATAGCCGCTTCCATCGAACCACCTGTTGCCAAAATGTCGTCATGGATAAGTACTATGTCATTCTCGTTCAAAGCATCTTTGTGCATCTGAATGGTATCCTCACCATACTCTTTAGCGTAGGTAACCGATACGGTTTCTGCCGGAAGTTTGTTATGCTTGCGGATAGGCACAAATCCGGCTCCTATCTCCATCGCTACTGCGGGTGCCAGAATAAAACCACGCGATTCGATACCTACAACCTGTGTAATACCCAGATCTTTGTAACGTTTCACAATTTCATCCTTCATCCAGCATAAGCAATCATGTCTTGCCAGTGCGGTGGTGATGTCCTTGAATTGAATACCTTTGATCGGAAAATCAGGTACATTCCGAATAGCTGCTTTTACTTCTTCTAAAGTCATATGTCTATTAATTTGTTTCACGTGGAACATAAAATATTAGTTTGTTTTACAAACTAAATTATATTTATCTGCCCATTAAAACCAACAAAACGCTTACATCGTTCGGGCTTACACCGGGAATCCGTTGGGCTTCTCCAATGGATTTAGGCCGTATTCTGCTTAGCTTCTGACGAGCCTCTGTACTTAAACTTTGTACCCCGTCGTAATTGAATGTGTCGGGAATACGAATCTGATCCAATCGTTGTAACTTGGCAGCTTCCATCTGTTCGCGTTTGATATATCCTGCGTACTTGATCTGAATCTCGCAACTTTCTACGATCTCATCGGATAAATTCTCTATTTTCGCCTTCAGTTCCGGCAGAACTTCCGCCAGTGCGCTAATACTTACTTGCGGACGGAGAATCAAATCGCTTATTTTACATCCCTCATGTAGAACCGAACTGCCGATGGACTCTAACCAACCGTCTATCGTTCCTTTGCGTACGGTATTTGTCTGCAAATACTCGATGAAATCGGAACATGCTTTCTTTTTTGCACACCATAATGCGTATCGACTATTGTCCGCCAATCCCATCTCGTAACTACGTTGCGTCAATCGTTCGTCCGCGTTATCTTGTCGCAACAGGATACGATATTCTGCTCTTGACGTGAACATGCGATACGGTTCATCTACTCCCTTATTTACCAAGTCGTCAATCAGCACACCTATATAACTTTCATTACGTCCCATCGTGAACGGGCTGCCGCCATGTACATTGATATGTGCGTTAACGCCTGCAACCAGACCTTGACCTGCAGCCTCCTCGTATCCCGTTGTGCCATTGATTTGTCCGGCGAAAAACAGATTTTTAATCTGTTTGGTCTCTAATGTGTGATGTAATTGCGTCGGATCGAAGAAGTCATACTCAATCGCATAACCCGGTCGATAAAGCACTACATCTTCCAGACCTTTAATTGTACGCAAACCAGCTAATTGTACTTGCCACGGTAAACTACTCGAAAAACCGTTCACATAATACTCATTACTATCCACTCCTTCCGGTTCCAAGAATATCTGATGGGCTTCCTTGTCTGCAAAGGTTACGATCTTTGTCTCAATACTCGGGCAATAACGCGGACCGATACTCTTGATTTGTCCGTTGAAAAGGGGAGAATCTGCAAGTCCTGCCCGTAATGCTTCGTGGGTCTCGTTATTCGTATAAGTGATCCAGCAAGGCATTTGTTTGAGTTCCCGCTTCACGGTATCCAGATAACTGAACTGATGCCAGTCATTATCTCCGTCCTGCCTTACAAGCTCTTCAAAATGAATGGACCGTGCATCAATGCGGGCAGGTGTACCCGTTTTCATTCGGTCGCTCTTGAATCCTGACTCTACCAGTTGTTCCGTCAACCCATACGATGCGGGCTCTGAAGTACGTCCACCGGGTATCTGCGTCTTACCGCAATGCATCAAACCGTTCAAAAAGGTACCGTTCGTCAGAACGACAGCCTGTGCCTCCATCTCGATACCTAACATAGTCCGCACCCCGCAAACCTTATTATCTTTGATAATAAGACTCGTCACAATATCTTGCCATAAATACAGATTATCGGTATGGCTTAAAACTTTTACCCATTCTTCAATAAACCGCTTACGGTCACTCTGACTACGTGGACTCCACATAGCCGGACCCTTACTCTGATTCAGTAATCGGAACTGGATAGCACTGCGGTCTGTCACAATACCCATTTGTCCGCCTAAGGCATCTATCTCACGGACAATCTGTCCTTTCGCAATACCACCTACCGCAGGATTACAACTCATCTGGGCAATCTTATTCATGTCCATTGTGATAAGCAGCGTCTTACTACCCATTCGGGCAGCTGCACTGGCCGCTTCACAACCGGCATGCCCGGCGCCAACTACTATCACATCGTATTTAAAATTCATATCTTATTTATTACGTATCGTTTTTGTCCGATGAATCCATTTCCATTGACCGGTATGGCTACCGGAACTGACAGTGCGGCTAGAAGGACTGAATGCATTTTCCCAATGTCCGCGGTAAGTGATTTCATTGGTTTGTACATCTACTAAAATACCAATAATATCAAACCGCAATGCTTTCTCGGTTCGTTTGTGTTTGGCATACGCATTACCAGCTGCAATCATACGTCTTTTCTTGTTTTCATCGACATATTCTTCGGGCAACTTTTCTCCGAATGTAGTGGTACGTGCCTTTACTTCGGCAAATACAATCGTCTGTTTGTTCTCGGCAATCAAGTCCACTTCCAGATGTCCCATCCGCCAGTTATGCTCGATGACTTTATAGCCTTTTTCCTCAAGCATCTTAGCGGCTTCTTCCTCACCGATGATTCCTATGGGATTAGTAACAAATGCCATATTAATTCAATTGCTCCATACGTGCTGCATCTAATCGGAGTAAGATGAAGAGCAGTAATGTAAAACCCCACAATGAACTTCCTCCGTAACTGAAGAATGGTAACGGAATACCGATTACGGGAAGTAGCCCAAGTACCATTCCGATATTAATCATCAGGTGGAAAAGGAAGATGCTTCCCACCGCATACGCATAGATGCGTGTGGTTACATTACGTTGCCGTTCAGCAATAACAAAAAGACGTAAGATGAACCACAAATATACCAATAAAACACCGATGGAACCGACAAAACCCCATTCTTCTCCTACGGTACAGAAGATAAAGTCGGTATCTTGTTCCGGTACAAACTGTAATTTCGTTTGGGTACCATTCAAATATCCTTTTCCCCAGAATCGTCCCGAACCGATGGCAATACGTGCCTGATTGACATTATATCCTGCGCCTGCCGGATCTTCCTTCATACCTAACAGTACCTCAATACGGATACGTTGGTGGGGGTGTAGCACGTGGGTAAAGACATAGTCACATGCGTGCGTATAGCCGATACAGAACAGCGTAAAAGCAGCTACAATCAGTAATCGGTATTTTCGCCAATAGATACTGATGGCTATATTATAAATCACCAACGCAAGCACGATACCCATTGAGATCAAGTTAAACGGCATACGAACCCATATGTTGACAATCAGACAGATACCATATATTACAGCTACACTTCCTGTCATAATCAAGGCTTGCCAACGCATCCGATGCTCTTTGCAGATGAAAAAGATCTCAATAACTGTCAGCAGTAACATACACGTTAGAATACCTACGCTTCCTGTTCCTAAAGGCAACGGAACAGCGCCCAAACGGATACTGAGAATAAACAAAGCCACAGCCGCTACGCCTACCCATAACACATAACCGCTCATACCTTGACGGTAGAATACCAATAGAAAGGCCGCAAAAACCAATGCTGATCCTGTCTCTTTCTGCAAGATCATGATGATCATGGCAGGGATACCGATAATGGCAAAAGGTACGATCAAATCGCGCCAAGTGCGTATCTTGTATTCGTATCGTCCCATGTATTTGGCTACTGTCAAGGCTACGATACATTTAGCAAACTCTGCGGGTTGCAAGTTCACCGGACCTAATGAGATCCAAGACATCGATCCTTTGATATTATGCGCCAGAAATGGGGTGGCTAATAGAAGCAAGAGCATCGCTCCATAAGCGATATATGCCAATACATCATAGGTCTTGTAGTCAATAAGCAGTAACACTATCGCCAGCACAATAGATCCTATAATCCAAGTGAATTGTTTACCGGCACGGTTGGAGAAATCAAAGATACTCGTCTGGTCAAAGGTATAGCTGGCTCCATAGATATTGAGCCAACCGAATAAGACTAAAACCAAGAATAAACCGATAGTGGTCCAGTCCAGATGTTGCAATATGTTACCACTTCTTGACGCTCTCATTGAGTATCTTGTTGGATATATCTTTCTGTATATATTTTCGTTTTACCTCTCCGGTCAGATACTGCTCCATCAGCAAACTGGCAATCGGACATGCCCATGTGGCACCAAAACCTGCGTTTTCAACGACTACTGCCACTGCGATCTGAGGATTATCTACCGGAGCAAAACCAATGAAGATCGCATGGTCCTTTCCGTGCGGATTCTGTACGGTACCCGTCTTACCCGCCATATGCAGACTATCCACGGCATAATGCCTACCCGTACCGTACTGCATTACACGATGCATACCGGACTTCACGACATCAAAATGACGCTTCTCAATATTCAGTTGGTGCCTATGCGTCAACATGGAGTCATTCTTATTCAGATGCGGCGTGATATAATATCCGTCATTGGCTATCGTCGCTGCTTGGTTAGCCAACTGCAAAGGAGTCACCAGTATCTCTCCCTGACCGATACTGAGCGAACGAATCGTAATCGCTTTCCATCCTGTTTTTCCGTACGTTCGGTCATATTGTTGGATACTCGGTATATTACCTGCTGCTTGTTCGCTGAGATCCGTATCGGTGAACTTCTGTCCCAAACCAAAAGCCATCACGTCATTACGCCATAACTCATACCGATGCCGGAAATCCGCATTCTCCTTACCGTATCCGTCTTGTTGTAACACATCTCGAAATGCACACCAGAAATAAGGATTACAACTTTGTTCTATCGCATTCTCCAAACTGACAGGCGAACCATGGTGGTGTGTACATTTGATAGGCGAACTGCCCGGACCGGAACAAGGATAGACGGTGTTGGCGTTGATACCTTTCTCTTGCAGACAAACCAAGGCCTGTATCGTCTTGAAGGTCGAACCCGGCGAATAGGTAGCTTGCGTTGCACGGTTCAATAACGGTTTGGTCTCATCGTTTAATAAGTCGGTATAATTCTTACTGCGTTCCTTTCCCACCAGTACTTTCGGATTCCAACTGGGATTGGAAACCAATGCCAAGATTTCTCCCGTCTTCGGTTCAATGGCTACTACGCTTCCTATCTTTCCCGTCAGTAGTTCTTCTGCCAATAACTGCAACCGGATATCCAAAGTCGTGTAAAGGTCCGTACCGGCTATGGCTGTTTTATCCAACTGTCCGTCTTGGTAACTTCCTTGCATACGGCCACGTGAATCACGCATCAGAATCTCAACACCTTTCTCTCCGCGTAACTGTTGCTCATACGTGCGCTCCAACCCGTCTCTACCCGAATAATCACCTCTTGCATAATAATCGTCGCGATCAATATCGTTCTGATTGACTTCTCCAACACTACCTAACACATGCGCTGCGGCTTTATACGTATAGTCACGCAATGTGCGTTTTTGTATCTGAATACCCGGAAATAGAAATAAGGACTCTTGCAGCGAAGCGATATCTTCTTTTTTGAGTTGACTCATGAAAACCTGCGGCGTCCAACGGGAAAAACCACGGTTCTTTTTCTTGTCTTTGATTTCCGTGATGCGGTCATCAAACTCAACCCGACTGATCTGCAGACATTGACAAAAAGCGGTTGTGTCCCACTCTTTGCCCATCTCCCGCATCACCATCGTGATCTCATAAATAGGCTGATTAAAAACCAATAACTCACCGTTTCTGTCGTAGATCAGTCCTCTGGAAGGGTAAATCGTCTGCTTGACCAAAGCATTGTTATCCGCTTGATCCTTGGTGGACTGATCAATGACTTGCAGATAAAACAACCGTATTATATACACCAATACCACCACAACGGCTATACCGCTGATGACATACCGGCGTCTATAGTACGGATCATTAATCATTTGAATTTTAACATGTTATACGCTACTATTATGGAGATAGTAACGATACTGCTAACCAATGTGGACAATAATACAAAGCCGATGTGACTCCATCCCCATGCTCCTAACTGGAATACGGCAAAATGGTGAATGACAACCAGTATAACAACATATTCAATCCATCCGCCTAAACCTAAAGCTCTCAAACTGATCTGTTCATTCAACCGGTCCCGGTCATTGACAATAGCTCCCAACAGGTACGGACGAATGAACATCAGCAAAACACAAGCCGCTATATGGATACCCAACGAATTACAGCAGATATCCATGATCAGTCCGACTGCGGCGCCCAACAACATATCTACACTGTGAGGTAAGGTGATAGGGAACATCAGCAGACAAAGCACATAGATATATGGATGGCATACTCCTCCCAACTGCAAGCGGTCAAACAGCAGTACCTGCAGCAACATCACAATCACATAGCGTATGATCTGTTTAGTCCAATCCATGATTCAACTCCTCCAATTCTTCTTGATGCGCATTTTGTACCACTTCTACGTACTTCAATCGTTTGAAATCTGTATTCAACCTCACCCGAATAGTGTAGTACGAAGCCCCTTCTTTCAGTACGCTGTTTTCTACGATTCCAACGGGAATACCTTCAGGAAAAACAGGACTTAACCCACTGGTAACAATCGTATCTCCCGGGCAGACAACCATATGTGCCGCTACATCTGCCAGTTGTGCAAACCTGCTGTCTTTCCCGTCCCATTGCAAGGTGGCTATATAATCATTTTTTGCAAACCGGCAACTAAGGTTCGTATGCGTATTAATGATCGGTATCACGATACTGTAATCATGTCCAACCGTGCGGACGATACCTACTACCCCTTCGCTATTACGAACTCCCTGTCCTCGTTGAATGCCATCCGAACTGCCTTTATTGATAGTGATATAGTTATGCATCTTGTTCGTCGTCATCTGCACCGCTTTGGCAGGGGTATAGTGCATAGACTCATCGTTGCGCAGTGAATCTATGGCACTAAGTTGATTCCTCAAGTCCGCATTCTCTGCTGCCAGCTGTTCATTCTGACTACGCAGACTGAAATAAGCACCTATATTGCTTAACCGCTCATGTTGCCAACCTATAAGCGCATTGGCTGTACTGAGCATACTGCTGCGAGGATAGGCATTATTCCTGCTGATAAGCATAAATGCAGCAACTTCCAAGATAATGAATACAAGGAAGTTGCTATAACGTAGCAGTATTTTAATCAGATTCTGCATATGCGTCAGAATCGCTTAGCGAAGCAGGAAGCCGAAGTTATTGACGTTCTTCAGCGCTACACCCGTACCACGTGCTACAGAATGCAAAGGATCATCTGCAACGTGGAACTGGATGGTAATCTTATCCGTCAGACGTTTTGCCAAACCATGCAACAAAGCTCCACCACCGGTCAGATAGATACCGCGTTTCACGATATCCGAATACAACTCAGGCGGTGTGGACTCAAGCGCCTGAAGAATAGCACCTTCGATCTTCGAAACGCTCTTCTCCAAGCAATGTGCGATTTCTTGATAACTAACCGGTACGGACATAGGTAATGCCGTCACTTTATTCGGACCCACTACGATGAAGTCCTCCGGAGCATCCTCCAGTTCCGGCAACGCCGAACCTACTTGAATCTTGATGCGCTCAGCCGTCGGTTCGTCTATACGCAGGTTATGCATACGACCCATGTATTCGATGATATCCTGGTTGAAGTCATCACCTGCAATCTTGATGGACTTGTTGCTAACAATACCACCTAACGAAATGACAGCAATCTCGGTTGTTCCACCACCGATATCCACGATCATACATCCTTCTGGACTCTCAACATCAATACCGATACCGATCGCTGCGGCCATTGGTTCGTAAATCATGTAAATGTCCCGTCCGCCTGCGTGCTCCGAACTGTCACGCACGGCACGGATCTCCACTTCGGTTGACCCCGAAGGAATACATACCACCATACGAATAGACGGAGAGAATAAACGTGCCTGCTTCGGAATCATCTTGATCATTCCGCGAATCATCATCTCGCATGCGTAGAAGTCCGCAATCACACCGTCACGCAACGGGCGAACCGTACGAATCATCGTACCACCCTTACCGATCATCTGTTGTGCCTTGCGACCGACGGCAACCATCTTGTTGTCCGCCATCGAGATGGCCACTACCGACGGCTCGTCCACCACAATCTTATCATCACACATGATGATGGTGTTCGCCGTTCCCAAGTCAATGGCAATCTCTTGAGTAAAAGAAAAAAGTCCCATTTGTATATCTATTTTGTCATTATTTAGCCTAAAAATGCTTCCGAAAAGGGTATATTTCGGAAAATTGCGCAAAGTTACAACTTTTTTTTCATATATGCAAGCGCGCGCGTTTTTTTTTATTTTTTTTATAAAGAAAAAGAGTGGCGATTTTTACATCGTCACTCTTGCGCTCCCTCTAGGACTTGAACCTAGGACCCCCTGATTAACAGTCAGATGCTCTAACCGACTGAGCTAAGGAAGCAATCCAATCTTTACTCTGTTTTTTACTTTCATTTTCGAAAGCGGGTGCAAAAGTACTGCTTTTTTTTTATATATGCAAGTTTTTTTGAAAAAAAATTCGTATCTTTGCAAAGTTTTTTGATTTTTAACCCATTTTTTGGCAAAAATAGACAAAAATGAAGAAAATTTTAGGTTTAGGGAACGCATTAACGGACATCCTTCTGCAGGTGAGTGAGGATGACCTGAGGGAACTCGGTTTTCCAAAAGGAAGCATGAACCTTATTTCAAAAGATCAGGCGGAGCAGATTCAGTATCGTTTTCTATCTGTTCGCCGACGTATGGTGGCGGGCGGTTCTGCCTCCAACACGATTAACTGTATCGCCTCGTTGGGTGGCAAAGCGGCTTTTATCGGTAAGATCGGAAACGATGAAGTAGGCGATTTCTATCGTGAGGACATGATCAAGAACGGTGTGAAACCGATTCTGCTCCTCTCGCAGACTTCCATGTCCGGTTTCTCCATCGTGTTGGTAACTCCGGATGGCGAGCGCACTTTCGCTACCTATCTGGGAGCAGCGGCTGAATTGTGTGCGGATGATATCTCCAAAGATGCTTTCAACGGATATGATATCTTCCATATTGAA
Source organism: uncultured Bacteroidales bacterium (assembly GCA_902774185.1). Taxonomy (GTDB): domain Bacteria; phylum Bacteroidota; class Bacteroidia; order Bacteroidales; family Paludibacteraceae; genus Colicola. The sequence goes on from CACYHE010000024.1 coordinate 13,538, forward strand.
GGCTACCTTGTGCAGAACCACGAACTGCTGGAGAAATCGCTACGCTTGGCGAAGGAGGCAGGATGTATGGTGTCGCTTGACTTGGCTTCTTACAATGTGATTAATGAAAATCACGCTTTTCTCAAAGACCTCGTCAAGCAATACGTGGATATCGTCTTTGCCAATGAGGATGAGTCATTCGCTTACACCCATCTCAATCCGGAAGAGTCGGTGCAGATGATAGCGGAGCAATGTGACATCGCTGTAGTCAAAGTGGGTAAGAACGGATCGTATGTGCAGCAAGGCAGTAAACGGCATCATATCGGTGCTATCACCACCAGTTGTACGGACTCTACCGGTGCGGGAGACTATTTTGCCGGAGGATTCCTGCATGCACTAAGTGACGGATTTGATATCCGCCGTTGTGCCGAGATAGGTACCATCGCGGCAGGACGAGTAGTGGAAGTGGTAGGAACGAAGTTAAACGATGATACATGGGAAGAGATCCGTCGTATCTGCGCTCTCTATCGCGGATTTATGCAGAAATACGACAAGGATTAAAATATCCAATAACAAGTCACAAATATGAAATACGTTTATTACGTTTATCAATATCTGATCGCTTGGCCGACATTGTTGGTGCTTACCATCTTTACGGCTCTCTTCACGATAATCTTTGTACCGTTCCGTAATGCGGAGTTCGTGCATAAGGAGCAGCAGTTCTGGTCCCGTTCGTTCTTCTGGCTGATGTTTCTGCCGGTGACTATAGAAGGAAAAGAGCATATCAAAAAAGGCCAGAGTTATGTATTTGTAGCGAACCATCAGTCGATGTTCGACGTGTGGTTGATATACGGTTGGTTACCTGTTGTCTTCAAGTGGTTGATGAAGGCGGAGCTGCGTAAGGTACCTTTCGTGGGAACAGCTTGCAAAGCTGCCGGACATATTTTTGTGGAGCGCCGTAATGCGAAAGCGGCGATGGAGAGTCTCAAAAATGTGGAGAAACAGTTAAGTAACGGTGTTTGTACCGTCATCTTCCCAGAAGGCACCCGTTCGCTGAACGGCGAGGTCGGTAAGTTCAAACGCGGTGCGTTCCAAATCGCATGGGACCTGGGACTGCCGGTTATCCCTCTTTCGTTGGACGGATGCTATGAAGTGTTGCCCAAAGGAAACCCGTTCGTGCATCGTCATGCGGTAAGTATGCATATCGGTGAACCCATTGATTTGAAGCAGTATGCAGATGCCAACGAAGCTATCGAAGCGGTACGTGATGCCGTGATAGCCGGAAGGAAGTAGTACATGGTACATGACGAAATGGTAAATGACTAGATGTTATTTCGCGAGATCATAGGACAAGAAACGACGAAGCAGCAGTTACGTCAAGCGGTGCGTGAGGGACGAATCCCCCATGCGCAACTCTTTGCCGGTATATCAGGTATCGGTAAACTGCAACTGGCACTTGCCTATGCGCAATATCTCAATTGTCCGCATCGAACCGATGAGGATAGTTGCGGAACATGTCCTACCTGTCTGCAGTTCGAGAAACTGCAACATCCGGATCTGCATTTTGTCTTTCCTATTGTTAAGACCGATGCCGGCGATACCTGCGATGCGTTCTTGGAACCATGGCGTGAGATTATCCTCACGCGACATTATTTTGACTTGGACGACTGGCACAAGGCATTAGGTGTGGAGACGAAGCAGTCGATGATCTATGAGAAAGAAAGTGGGGAGATATTACGCAAACTGAGTCTCAAAGCTTACGGTGAAGGATATAAAGTGATGATTATCTGGCAACCGGAGAAAATGAATACCGAGTGCGCCAATAAGTTATTGAAGATTCTGGAAGAACCCGCAGAGAAGACAGTTTTCTTGTTGGTAAGCGAACATCCGGAAGCACTGTTATCCACTATCCAATCCCGTGTACAGACGATTCGCGTACCTCGGTTGGAGCAAGATCAGATAGCGAAGGCTTTGCAGCAACAAGGTATGGATGCCACGCAAGCTACTGACATCGCACGTATCGCTAATGGCAGTTACCTGGCTGCATTGAAGAAAGCGGATGCTTCGGATGAGAATAAGCAGGAATTGCACGATTTCATCGCACTTTTCAGAGACGCCTATACTGTAGGGGTCCTCAAAGATCCGCAGAAGAAATTCGACTCCCTCAAGCGCCTTCGTCAATGGAGTATCGAGATGGCGGATGCCAAAGTGGGGAGGGAACGACAGAAACATTTTCTGCAGTACGCCCAGCAACAGGTTCGGGAGAACTACATCCGTAATGTGAGTCAACCGGACCTCAATTACCAGATGGAAGACGAACGGGCATTCTCCGTCAAGTTCGCTCCGTTCATTCATAACGGAAATGTGGAAGGCATCATGAACCAACTCGACTTGGCAGAGCGACAGATAGAGCAGAACGGAAATGCCAAGATGATCTTTTTTGACCTTTGTTTACAAATGATAGTATTAATCAAAAAGCCCAAATCATAAATCATAAATTATAAATTTGAAATTTGAAATCATGAAACAATATACAGCAGGAGCAAATCATAGTGAATTGAGTGCGTCGGCTACCAAGCGCAATTCAGCGCATATGTTACCCGTCAGTGACTGGTTGGCCGATCTTCCGGAGAATACGCAGTTGACAGACTTGATTGAGGTGCAATTCAAAAACACCCGTAAGGGGTATTTTCATAACAGTGCCCATCTGCCTTTGGAGAAGGGTGTAAAGATCGTGGTGGAAGCGAATCCGGGATACGATGTAGGCGAAGTGGTACTTACCGGTAAACTGGTGGAACTTCAGATCAAGAAGAATAAGATCGATGCGTCCCGCTATGAGATTCGTCAAGTGATACGTATTGCTACAGAGGAAGATCTTGCGCGCGCAAAAGAAGCGCATGCACGCGAACACCAGACGATGATCAAAGCACGCGAACTGGCTAAGTCATTAGGTCTGGAGATGAAGATAGGTGATGTGGAATATCAAGGAGACGGATCCAAAGCAATCTTCTTCTATATCGCGGACGGGCGAGTTGATTTTCGTCAACTGATCAAGGTGTATGCAGAGACCTTCCGTATCCGTGTAGAGATGAAACAGATCGGTGCACGTCAGGAAGCAGGACGTATCGGTGGAACGGGTCCCTGTGGTCGCGAACTGTGTTGCTCGACTTGGATGATCAATTTCTCTTCGGTAGGAACAGGCGCTGCACGCTTACAGAATATCTCGCCTAACCCGCAAAAGTTAGCCGGCATGTGTGCTAAACTGAAATGTTGTCTTAACTACGAAGTACCGGTTTATGAAGATGCTGCTAAACTGTTACCTTCCCGTCATGTTGAGTTGGAAACCAAAGATGCAACGTATTATTTCTTTGCTTCCGACCCCTTGGCAGGAACTGTAACTTATTCGTCTGATCCGCATACGGCAGGAAACCTCACCACACTTACTGCGGAACGGGCGCATGAGATCATTGCGATGAATAGACGCGGAGAGAAACCCGATACACTGGAAGGAACCAAAGCGGTTTCTACCGAGATCGGTTACCAGATCGGTCATGGTGATGTGACACGGTTCGACAAGAAGAAACAACAGCATCGTCATCACGATCGCAGAGACAGGAGGGATAGAAAATGAGACGATTTGTTATTGGTCATTGGTCATTTGTCATTTGTTTGGCAGTGTTAGCGGTCTTTTTAACTTCGTGCCGAAACAATATCGTATATAGTCATTTTTGTTCGATTCCATCGGAGAATTGGCATATGGATTCGGTGGCTCAATTTGATTATACCATTGAGGATGCCGGTATAGATTATCAGATGTTGCTTTACGTACGGCATACGGAGCGCTATCCCTATCAGAATATGTGGTTGTTTGTGGATAACGGAATCTATCAAGATACCATTGAGTTCTATCTGGCTGATGACAGAGGACAATGGTTAGGCGATAAGAAACATGGATTGATGGAGATGCCGATACTACTGGAAGAACAGATCCATTATCCGGATACGGGAACGTACCGATTGACTGTTCAACACGGCATGCGGGATAGTTTGTTACGCGGCGTGGCAGATGTAGGTCTGGAGATAGTTAAGAGTAAATAGTAAGAGTGGGAAAGAATAAGTTAAAAAAGTTTGCGGAGATGGAGACATTCAGCAATGTTTTCCAACCTCCCTATGAACCGATGGCAGGACATTGGCGGGAACGTTATTTTCATAATGACCATCCCATCGTGTTAGAGTTGGGTTGCGGACGAGGGGAATATACGGTAGGTCTGGCGCGCAAATATCCGGAGAAAAACTTCATCGGTGTTGATATCAAAGGGGCACGCATGTGGGCGGGGGCCAAGCAGGCGGAACTGGAAGGAGTGAAGAATGCGGCTTTCTTGAGAACGAATATAGAGTTTATCACTCAGTTCTTTGTGTCAGACGAGGTAGATGAGATATGGATCACGTTCTGCGATCCGCAGATGAAGAAAGCTACCAAACGATTAACCAGTACTTGGTTCATGCAACGCTATCAGCAGATCGTCAAACCGAACGGTCTTATTCATCTGAAGACGGATAGTCCTTTCCTTTATACTTATACGACGGAGATGTTGAAACTCAATCCGTATCCCGTTTTGGCAAACACAGATGATCTATATAGTCAAAAGACCGATGGAATCGATGTTTTTGATGATGCCAAAGCCTTACAGACGCATTATGAACAACAGTGGTTGGATAGGGGACTAAGCATCAAATATATCGAGTGGCAACTGACACCCCTCACCCAATGGGAAGAACCGACTATTGAAATAGAAAAAGATTCCTACCGTTCCTATGGCCGCAACTATAATAGTGACCATAAGTAGTAAATGGTAAATGACCAAATGGTAAATGAAAGATGTATCCTCAGCAAATCATTGATGCCTTAAGGCATGTACGATACCCCGGAACGGGAAAAGACCTGATAGAGAGCGGCATGTTGGAAGACGACATCCGTATCTCCGGCTATGAAGTATCCTTCTCTTTGATCTTTCAGAAAGATAATGACCCGTTCATGAAGTCGGTGCTCAAAGCAGCCGAAGTGGCGCTACAGACCTATATCGATCCGAACGTGGCGGTAAATATTCATACGAAGTTCGTAAAACAAAATATCCAATCACCAATCACCAATCACCAATCACCAATACATGCTAAGCATGTGATAGCCATTCATAGCGGTAAGGGCGGAGTAGGTAAATCGACAGTGACAGCGAATCTGGCGGTGTCGTTGGCGCAAGCCGGATATAAAGTGGGTTTGTTAGATGCGGATATACATGGTCCGTCGATGCCGAAGATGTTCCAAACGGAGGAATGTCGTCCGTATTCCGTAGAAGAAGACGGTCGCACGCTCATCGAACCTATCGAGCAATACGGTGTGAAGATGTTGTCTATCGGTTTCTTTGTGAACCCAGACCAAGCGGTCATCTGGCGAGGAGGCATGGCATCGAATGCCATCAAGCAATTGATTGAAGATGCCCATTGGGGTGAATTGGATTATTTCCTGATTGACCTTCCTCCCGGAACCAGTGATATCCATCTCACGCTGATAGCGGAACTCCAACTGACAGGTGTTATCGTTGTGACAACCCCTCAACCCGTCGCATTGGTCGATGCGCGCAAAGGGGTGGAGATGTTCCGCAATGAGAAGGTGAACGTGCCTATTGTCGGTCTCATCGAGAATATGGCATGGTTCACGCCTGCCGAGTTACCGCAAAACAGATATTATATCTTCGGTAAAGACGGAGGAAAAAAACTGGCGGAAGAACTCAACATCCCGCTTTTGGGACAGATACCTTTGGTACAATCGATTCGTGAAGGCGGCGATGAAGGAACACCTATTGCGCTCCAAGTCGGTCATCCAGCCGCTGAGGCGTTTAGAAAAATAATAAATGGTTTGAAATAGTTTGAAATGGTTTGAAATAGTTTGAACGATCTCAAACAACCTCAAACGCGAAGCGTCAAACAATATCAAACAACTTATGACTCGAACAATCGAATTAGGCACTGCGCCGATACATAAACTTCTTTGGAAGTACGCCTTACCTGCCATCATTGCGATGACCGCCACGTCGTTGTATAACATCGTGGATTCAATCTATATCGGTCATGGTTGCGGTGCATTGGCATTAGGTGCGTTGACGGTTTCCAAACCCTTCATGGATATATGTGCGGCATTTGGAAGTCTGGTTGGCGTAGGCGCTTCGTCGTTGTTGGCGATCTATCTGGGTGAGAAAGATTATGAGCGGGCGAACAGGGTGTTGGGCAATGTGATAGTGATGAATATCATCTTGTCGGCAGTTGTGATGGCGGTAGGTCTCATCTGGTTGGATCCGATCCTGATGGCGTTCGGTGCGAGTGAGGACACCTTGGTGTACGCGCACGAATACATGGAGATCATCCTGTATGGCAATATCCTCACACATATCTATTTCGGTCTCAATGCTTTGCTGCGTTCGGCAGGTCATCCGCGATTCTCGATGGCTGCTACATTAGTGGCGGTGGTGATGAATATCATCTTGGATCCTATCTTCATCTTCGGATTGAATATGGGGGTTCGTGGAGCCGCTTTGGCGACGGTCATCAGTCAAGCGATCGCGGTGGTTTGGCAAATCACCAAATTCATGGACAAACGAGAATTGGTTCGATTCCATCGGGGTATTTGGCGTCTGAACCGTCATATCACACACCGTGCATTGGCAATAGGAATGTCTCCGTTTTTGTATAACATCGCCCACTGCTTTGTGGTCATCATCATCAATAACCAATTGAAGAATTTCGGTGGTGACATGGCGATCGCCTCGTACGGTGTGATTAACCGTCTGACTTTCGTCTTTGCGATGATGGTGATGGGGCTGAATCAGGGAATGCAACCGATTGCCGGCTATAACTATGGCGCCAAGCACTATGACCGGGTGTTGAAATCGTTCTATCTGACCTGTCTGTATGCGACGGGCGTGATGGGTATCGTGTTCATCTTAGGGGAGTGTTTCCCGGAATTGGTGACGCGTATGTTCACCCATGACGAGGTATTGATAGGTCTTACCATCAAACCGATGCGAATCATCTGTTGCTCGATGCTGATCATCGGATTCCAGATGGTGACGGGTAACCTGTTCACCTCTATCGGAAAAGCGGGCAAAGCTATTTTCTTAAGCCTTACCCGCCAAGTGCTGTATCTTATACCGTTGGCTTTGTGGATACCGATGCTGTTTGCAGATCCTTTGGACGGGGTGTGGTGGTCGATTCCTATCAGCGATACGATGTCCGCCATCACCGCTATCATCGTCTTATATGCGTCTCGCAAGAAACTGCATATGACGGAACAATTATAATTGCCCTGCTTCTACTAAATTAATGACCCGTTCGGTAATGCGGTCTTTGTCGGACGCATCGTATTCTTCCTTTAGGTCGTTCTTGAATAGTTTGGCAACGAACTGCCAGAAGTTAGCGGACGCCTTTCCCCGATATTGCCTAATCAGTTCGTAACTGGTCTTGTCCGTCTCCCGATCCATCAGTTTCATGAGCATCATGCCCTGTGACGCATACATACCGCGGAAATCACTCTCGTACTTCTTATATAATTGCTTTTCAAAACTCTTCCACCATTTGCGGCGCGCCTTATCATCCGGCAGTTTCGCCAATTCCGTATCGGCGTATGCCATCTCACGCGTGATCATCTTGGCGTAGGGTAAGCATTTCTTCACATCCCTAACGGTCTTCCAGTAGAACTTCTCCTGCTTGCGGTTCTTGAATTTCATAGGCGGATAGACCCATAGGTCATGCAACCATGCCATGTACATCGTGTCGCCGTTCTCCACATACAGCATGCAGGAATCCAGATACTGTTTGGCAGCGAACATATTCATGCCCACTGCCAACAGAAGAAATATGTGCAGTAGTCGTTTCATGCTATAAGGCTACTGACAAATATTGTGCCAATTAATAATTGAGCGCAAAAACGACGCGTCCGGCGGACGGTTTTCCGGTCAGGATGCACTTACCCGGTTCGTTCTTGTGTCCCGGCAGGTCTGCCAATGGGATACAACGGATAGTCGCTTTCGTCTCATCTTTGATACGCTGCTCGGTCTCGGCGGTACCGTCCCAGTGTGCAAGGAGGAATCCGCCTTTCTTCAGTTCCTCTTTGAATTCCTCATAACTGTTCACTTCGCGTGTATTGGCAATACGGAAATCAAGTGCTTTCTGCAGCAGGTTCTTCTGAATCTCTTCGAGCAATGCTGCCACTTTTTCCACGATTCCATCGAGCGAAATAGTCTCTTTCGACTGCGTGTCACGGCGTGCGATCTCAATGGTGTTGTTCTCCAAATCACGACCACCCATAGCCAGACGAACCGGTACACCTTTCAGTTCGTAATCAGCGAACTTATAACCCGGTGTGTATTTCTCATCGGTATCTACTTTGACACGGATACCGAGCGCTTTGAGTTGGTCAGCTATCGGATTCAATTTCTCCATCAGTTTCGCCAAGTCTTCCTCTTTCTTGAAGATCGGCACGATGACAACCTGTATCGGCGCCAAGTGTGGCGGCAGAACGAGACCGTTATCATCGGAGTGGGTCATGATGAGCGCACCCATCAGACGCGTCGATACACCCCAACTGGTAGCCCATACGTACTCATATTTATTCTCTTTGGTCAGATAAGTGACGTCAAAACTCTTGGCGAAGTTCTGTCCGAGGAAGTGGGATGTACCTGCCTGCAGCGCCTTACCGTCCTGCATCATCGCTTCGATGCAGTAGGTATTGAGGGCACCGGCAAAACGCTCGTTCGGACTCTTCACTCCTTTGACAACAGGGATAGCCATCACGTTCTCTGCGAAGTCGGCATAGACATCCAACATCTGACGAGCATAGTCTTCGGCTTCCTCTTTGGTGGCATGCGCCGTGTGACCTTCCTGCCAAAGGAATTCTGCCGTACGCAGGAACAGACGCGTACGCATCTCCCAACGCATGACGTTACACCACTGGTTGCAAAGGATAGGCAGGTCACGATAGGACGAGATCCAGTTCTTATAAGTGGACCAGATGATGGTCTCCGAGGTAGGACGGATAATCAGCTCCTCTTCCAAGCGTGCGTTCGGATCTACTACCACACCCTTACCGTTCGGGTCGTTCATCAGACGGTGGTGGGTCACAACGGCACATTCTTTGGCGAAACCCTCTACGTGCTCTGCCTCACGGCTGAGGAAGGATTTCGGGATCAAAAGCGGGAAATAGGCGTTCTTCACACCTTGTTCTTTGAATCGACGGTCCAGTTCCGCCTGAATAGTTTCCCAAATGGCATAGCCATAGGGTTTGATCACCATACATCCGCGTACGGCACTTTGTTCCGCTAAGTCAGCCTTCACGACCAACTCGTTATACCATTTGGAGTAATCCTCACTGCGAGGAGTCAGTTTTTGAAAATTTGCCATTTAAAATATATCTATTTAACGTTTTTCTTAATGATTCTTAAGTAATTCGTCACTCTTCACTGAAATGGACGAGGACGTGGCGGTAAGAATTGAAAATTTTGGATTTGGAAACGAAGCCCAAGTACCGACGTTCTTGATCCACAACGGGCAGGTTCCAGGCACCGGTATCTTCGAAGGTCTCCATCACTTTTTCCATCGACATATCCGAACGAAGAATAGCGGCAGGAGAGGTCATGAGTTGCCCTACCGTGAAACGTTTGTACAGACGGGGTTGGAACATAATATTCCGTACTTCGTCCAACAGGAGAATACCTTTGAGATGTCCGTCATTATCCACGACGGGGAAGATATTCCGTTTGCTCGTTGAGATGACTTGCACCAGTTGTCCGAGGGTCATTTCCGGAAAGACGGTGATGAAATCGGTTTCCAGCACGCTGTCCATCTTAAGAAGCGTAAGCACGTTCCGGTCTTTGTTGTGGGTCAGCAGTTCGCCTTTCTGCGCCAGACGCATCGCGTACAACGAGTGGGGTTCGAAAAGCATAATCGTGATATACGAGATGACGCTGACGATCATCAGTGGCATGAAGAGGTGGTAACCGCCGGTCAGTTCGGCAATCAGGAAGATACCGGTGAGAGGAGCATGCATGACACCGGACATCAGACCCGCCATTCCGACCAGTGCGAAGTTAGACTCCGGTACTGCCAAACCGGATATATTCATGATACGGGCGGTGACGAAACCGACAATCGCACCCATAAAGAGCGACGGAGCGAAGATACCTCCCACACCTCCGGCACCGTTGGTAGCGACGGAAGCCACGATCTTCACTAAGATGATCGCACTGAAATAGGCGATGATGAGCCATTGACTGTTAGCAGTCAACCATGTGCCGTTGGTTAACGGACTGTTCTCCATCGCGCTGAGGCTGTCTCCGTTGATGAGTTGACGAATCACATCATATCCTTCTCCGTACAAAGGCGGGAAAAGGAAGATAAGCAAACTAAGCGTGCCGCCGCCTATCAGCAGTTTGAGCCACATATTCCCGACATGATGCTTCATCCACTGCTCCAGTTTGTTCATGCCCCGTGTGAAATAGAGACTGACTAAACCGCAGATGGCACCTAGAATAAGGTACCAAGGGATACGACTGACTGCAAAATCTTCGATATTCGTCAGAGGGAACATCGGATCGGTACCGGTCAGCAGATACGAGATGGCTGTTGCGGTAACGGAGGAGATAAGCAGCGGAGCGACAGACGTCATCGTCAGGTCCATCATCAGCACCTCCAACGTGAAGACCAGTCCGGCGATAGGGGCTTTGAAGATACCGCCGATGGCACCGGCTGCACCACAACCGATCATAAGCATCATCGTCTTCTGGTCCAAACGGAAAGCCTTGGCGAGATTCGAACCGATAGCGGCACCGGTAAGCACGATAGGAGCCTCCGCTCCGACCGATCCACCGAAACCGATGGTCAGACCCGAACCGACCACCGAGGACCACATGTTATGCGGTTTGATAATCGATTTGCGTTGAGAGATGGCGTACAGGATCTTCGTGATTCCGTGACTGATATCGTCCCGTACGATATATTTGACGAACAGAGCCGCCAATGTGATACCGATGACAGGAGTGATGAGGTACCACCACGTCCGTCCGTCGGCAATGAGTTGCCCTTCCACCAATTGTTGGATGAGATGGATGAAGGTCTTCAGGATAGCGGCGGCACTTGCGGAGAACGATCCTACGAAAAAAGCCAAGAGAAGCACCAGATGCTTCTCGCTGATATGACGTTCCCGCCAATCAATAATTCTATCGTACCACGTTGTTTTCAATTGTTTGATGCTTCGCGTTTGAGGTTGTTTGATGCTTCGCGTTTGAGGTTGTTTGATGCTTCGCGTTTGAAGTTGTTAACTACTTCAAACCATCTCAAACTTCAAACTTTTTCAAACCATATCAATTATCCCACCCGATGCCTTTGTATTTATCGAGATCCCATTCTTCCTCCACTTCGTTGAGATAGATGGTGCCCTCTTCTTCCATCATTTCATCATTGAGCGAAGCGCTCATTTCCTCATTGATCTTGACATCGATTGGCGCATGGCTGATCTCAATGACTTGGTTCTGCTCCTTATTCAGTTCGGTCCAAAGGGCATCTTTGAGGGCATCGATTCCTTCATTTTGTACCGATGAAATCGGCAAAATTTCAATGCCGAGCTTCTTACTCAGTTTCTTAAAATCGATAGCTTTGCGTTCGTTTCCTTCTTCATCCAAACGAGGAAGGTCGCACTTGGTGACCGCCAAGATACGAGCTTTGGTCAGCAGTTCGGGATTGTAATGCTCCAACTCATTCAGAAGGATCTTATATTCGGCTTCGATATCGGGACTGGTTGCCGGTACCATGAAGAGTAGTACTGCATTACGCTCGATATGGCGCAGGAATCGTAATCCGAGACCTTTTCCTTCACTCGCACCTTCGATGATTCCGGGTATATCCGCCATGCAGAACGAACGGCCGTCACGATAAGAGACGATACCTAACTGAGGGGTGAGGGTGGTGAAAGGATAGTCCGCTATCTCCGGTTTGGCTGCCGAGACCACACTGAGCAGGGTCGATTTACCGGCATTGGGGAAGCCTACCAGACCTACATCGGCAAGCACTTTGAGTTGCATGATCACGGTGCGTTCCTGTGCCGGTTCGCCGGGCTGCGCGTATCTCGGTGCCTGATTAGTAGCGGTACGGAAATGCCAGTTGCCCAAACCGCCTCTACCGCCTTTGAGTAACACGACCCGTTCGTTGTGCTCTTTCACTTCGCAGATATACTCACCCGTCTCGCCGTCGTAAACGACGGTTCCGCATGGCACTTCGATGATCTTATCTTCTCCGTCCTTTCCGAAGGAACGACTTTGTCCGCCTTTCCCTCCGTCGGTAGCCATGATATGCTTCTGGTACTTGAGGTGTAGTAAGGTCCATAGGTTACGGTTTCCGCGTAAGATGACCGATCCGCCTTTACCGCCATCACCGCCGTCAGGACCACCTTTGGGCAGATACTTGGCGCGATGTAAGTGCATACAACCGGCACCGCCCTTTCCGGAACGGCAGTAGATCTTTACATAATCGATAAAATTGGCGGCCATAATGCTTCGCGTTTGATGTTGTTTGATGCTTCGCGTTTGAGGTTGTTTGATGCTTCGCGTTTGAAGTTGTTAACTACTTCAAACCTTCAAACCATTTCAAACTATTTCAAACCTTCAAACCATTTCAAACTATTTCAAACCATTTCAAACTATTTCAAACTATTATCTATAATTTTCATAATCTGCAGGAAGACATCGGCCATAGTGTGGTTACCGTTCACGGCGAAGTAATTTCCGTGATGCAGGTAATAATGGGCGATGGGTTCCGTTTGTTGGTGATAGACAGCAATGCGGTGACGGATGGTATTGAGGTTGTCATCCTTTCGTCCGCTCACTTTACCACGCTCGATAAGTCGCTGAATCAGTAATTGCTCATCTACCAGAAGGTCGATCATGATCGCCTCCATGTTGTATTTCTGCAGCATCTTGGTCAACGACTCCGCTTGCGCTACCGTACGGGGGTAACCGTCAAAAATCGTTCCCTTGCAGTCCGCAGGAAGCGATGCGATATAGTTTTCAATAACGCCGTGCATCATCTCGTCCGGTACCAGATTACCTTTGGAGATCAAAGCGTCGATTTGCTTACCCAGTTCGGAACCGGTAGCTATCTCTGCGCGCAATACATCTCCCGTTGAGAGATGTTGCACACCGTATTTCTGCGCAATAAACGCCGACTGCGTACCTTTACCGCTACCCGGCGCTCCGCTTAAAATGATATTTAACATTGAAATGTTTTATTTGTTTGAAGTTGTTTGATGCTTCGCGTTTGACGTTGTTTGAACCATTTCAAACTATCTCAAACTATCTCAAACTATTTCAAACTATCTCAAACGACCCTTAAAAATACAACAGACGCAAAACGAGTTGCCCTGAAAAATCGGACAACTCGTTTGCATTGCTACATTGCCTGATTAGAAAGCGAATTTAGCACCCGGTTTGATCTTAACGACCTTCTTTGCCGGAACGTCAACGATAGCGCCAGTGCGCGGGTTTTTAGCCTTGCGAGCCGGTTTCTCTACAACTGCGAGAGTTGCATAACCAACGAGCTGCAGACCTTCGCCTTTCTTAACTGCCTCAACTGCTGCCTCAAGAGCTGCGTCAAGAACTTTTGCTGCCTCTGCTTTAGAAACTTGAGCCTTAGCTGCAACAGCTTCAATAAGTGCTGATTTGTTCATAATTTTGTGTTTTGGGGTTATTAATAATGTTAATTATTAGTTCCTTTTTTCGGAATTACGCTGCAAAGTTACGAAAAAATTTGTATATTGCAAAGATTTTCAGCAAAAAAATGCAATTTTATGCAAAAAAAGTGATTTTTTTGCCTTTTGGCGCACTTTTTGTATGTTTATATGAGATTTTTTTAGTACTTTTGCAGCCGATATGAGAAATTTACCGACTATGACGCGCTATCTGTTGATAGCAAACGTGATTATTTATTTTTTAGGGTATTTATTGGAAAGATACGGGGTGGATATCGTATCTACCTTCGGTCTTTTCTATGCCGGCAGTCAATGGTTCCATTGGTGGCAACCGATCACCTATATGTTCCTGCATGCTTCCTTCGGACACCTGTTTTTTAATATGTTCGCCCTTTGGATGTTTGCCCCGGCGATAGAGAGTGCATGGGGTACCCGTCGTTTCACGATATACTACCTCGTATGCGGTTTGGGTGCCGCGCTGGTACAAGAGTTGGTGATGATGGCAACCGGAGCCGGATTAACCGGAGTGACGATTGGTGCTTCCGGTGCCGTGTTTGGTATCTTGTTCGCCTTCGGATGGCTCTTTCCGGATGTACCGATGTTCCTTCTGTTCATCCCGATCCCTATACGTGCGCGCGTGTTCGTTATTATATATGCGGTCATAGAACTGCTGGAAGCCCTGCAGTCCGCTGCCGGATACAGTACCGATAACATCGCCCATGCTGCACACTTGGGCGGATTCCTGATCGGTTGGTTACTGATCCTCTATTGGAGAAAAGTAAATTGGCGCGAACCCTTGTTCTTTGGATGGTGGCAACGCCTTAAAGAACGCTTCCATCGTTCGGAGGATTCAGATACCCGAGGAAAAGATTTTGATAACTATCACTATCACAAACGCGTGTGATTACCACGCAAGAACAGCTTCAACCGGTCGGTGATCCGAACCGGTTGTTTTTTTGACGGAGCAACGAAGCGGGATCAACGGATCCGAACTGAGGATGTAATCGATACGGATACCGATACCGCGTTTCTCACACGTAGCGCCCCATTGGAACCAACTTGTCTCCAACCATGCGTCATGCAGATGTTTGCTGATATGCCGGTAGGTGAAACTGAGCGGAATGGCATTGAAATCACCGGTCACAATCACGGGATAGGGACTGGAGTCAATCATCTCCCGTACCACACGTGCCTGCTGGTTACGCAATGGAGTGGACTTTTCCCATTTGGCACGCATATGCTCCATATCGTCCAAATCGGCTGCGGTGAATTTATACGACTCCAGATGGTTGTTGATCAAGCGAAGCGTGTCCGAACCCACCACGATATCGCATTGGTTGGAGATGTTACCTTTCGATTCATACCGGATGGTCTGTTTGTTAATCAAAGGGTATTTGGACCAGACCATCGTACCGTACTGATGCCGTTTGTTATAGACCGCAAAATCGATATACGAATAGCGATACTTGCTGCGTAGGGTGTTCTTTACATCGTCCAACGTCAGGTATTTGGCATCCTTATATACATCCACTTCCTGCAGACATACCACATCAGCATCCTGCTCAAGCAGGTACTGCAACACTTCGTTCTTCTCGGGTTTGACAAAACCTCCCATGCGACCCGTGTTCCAGGTCATCACGGTTAACCGATGAGGCATACGGGCTTGCTTGGCTGCTCCGGGAGGCGAATGGTGACTAAGCATCGGACGCAGACATACCACCGCACCGATCAGCAGCGCGATGAACAACAGATGACGAAAAATATGTCTGCGTTTCTTAGGCTCTTTCATCCTTTCACCTTTCACCTTTCACCTTTCAACTCTTCTTTGGTACCAAGGTCACCAGCGGAATAATCATCTCTTCCAACGACACACCTCCGTGTTGGAACGTGTTACGGTAATACTGCGCGTAGTAATTAAACTGATTCGGGTACGCGAAGAAATCGCTACCGGTACAGAAGGCATAACTGCTGCTCACGTTCGGACAGGGCAGACCCACCCGTTTGGGTTGCTCGATGGAGAACACGTTCTTCGAGGAGCAGTTCAGCGCTTTTCCCACTTTGTAGCGGATATTCGTGTTCGTATTCTTATCGGCAATAATCTGCACGGCGTTCTTCACACGCGTCGTACCATGGTCCGTAGTGAGTACCAGGGTAAAACCTAATTCTGCCGCACGGCGCAGCAGTTCGTAAGTGGGCGAATGGCGGAACCAACTAAGCGTCAGACTGCGGTAGGCCGCCTCATCGTTCGCCAGTTCCCGCATCATCTTACTCTCCGTACGGGAATGACTGAGCATGTCAATGAAATTAAGTACCACAATGCTCAGCGGTGCCTGCACCCCTTTGAGTTGGGCAATGACCCGTTCGCAGAAATCACTCTCGTTGACCTTCCAGTATTGAAAACTCTCCCGACGGCGGTAACGGTCCAAGAGGGTCTGCACCAGTTCTTTCTCATACTGGTTCTTACTCTCTTCATCCCCTTCTTCCACCCAGTACTGCGGAAACATCTGCTGGATCTGGAGCGGCATCAAACCGGAGAAGATCGCATTCCGGGCGTACTGCGTAGCGGTCGGTAAGATGGAGGTGTATTGCTCTTCATGAACCACCGAATAAAACTCACTCAACAGCGGTTGGATGGTCTTCCATTGGTCGTAACGGAAATTATCGATGACGCAAAGAAGCACTTTCTCCCCCTTGTCCAATAACGGGAACACGGCATGTTTCATCACGTCCTGCGACATCACCGGTCTGGTAATCTGATCTGTGCTCTGTGCTCTGTGTTCTGTGTTCTCAAACCACGCCTCATAGTGCTTCGCAATCCATTTACTGAACGCGGCATTGGCTTGGGTGCGTTGGTCTTCGATCAGCGAACGCATGGGACTGTTCTCCAACTCGATATCCCATTTACTGAGCGTACGTTCGATAGCCTGCCACTCTTCGATCGTGGAAGCGGTGTCGATCATATAGGAGATATCCGACCATTCCTGCCGGTAGTTCTGTTGTACCTGTTCGGTAACGATATCCTTACTGTGAATATGTTTTTTCAGACAAAGGAGTATCTGACTCGGGTTAACGGGTTTGATCAGGTAATCGGCTATCTTCTCGCCTATCGCCTGCTCCATGATATGTTCCTCTTCGGACTTCGTGATCATCACTACCGGCACTTCCGGATGCAGACGTTTGATCTCCTGCAGCGTCTCCAGACCCGACATGCCCGGCATGTTCTCATCCAGAAACACGATACTGAAAGCTGACTGCTGATTACTGATTACTTCCAACGCGTCTTTCCCGTTCGAAGCAGTAACTACTTCGTACCCTTTACCTTTCAGATAGATGATATACGGTTGTAACAAATCTACTTCGTCATCAACCCAAAGTATTCGGCTCATAGTTTCTCCATTTATTGATTAGGTTTGTCATGTCTTGCGGCCATTCGGAATCGAAGAACATCCGTTCGCCGGTTCGGGGATGGGTGAAACCCAAGGTGCGGGCATGCAGTACTTGTCGGGGACAGAGTGCAAAACAGTTCTCGATATACTGCTTGTATTTCTGCGTACGCAGACCCTTTAGTATCTCGCACCCACCGTATTTGTCATCGCTGAAAAGCGGATGACCGATATGCTTCATATGAACACGTATCTGGTGGGTACGACCGGTCTCTAACCGACATTCGACGAGTGTCACATAGGGAAAACGCTCTAACACCCGCCAATGGGTGATCGCTTCTTTGGCTTGCGGACACTCTTCCGGATCCCACACCTTGTAGATCGTCCGGTCCCGGTTATCTCGTGCCAATGCGCCTTCGATAGTACCGCTGTCCTCTTTGAAGGTTCCCCATACCAAGGCGTTATAGGTGCGTTCCGTCGTGTGGTCGAAAAACTGCCGTGCCAGATGTGCCTTCGCTTCCGGAGTCTTGGCGATCAGCAGCAACCCGCTTGTATCTTTGTCAATACGATGTACCAAACCGATACTCGGATCATTGATATCAATTTTTAATTTTTCATTTTTAATTTTTAATTCCTCTTCAAAATGCCACGCCAACGCATGCAACAACGTATGCTCGTAGTTACCGTGACCCGGATGAACGACGAGACCGGCCGGTTTGTTGACCACCAACAGGTCCTCATCTTCATACACGATATCAAGCGGAATATTCTCCGGCGTGATGGTGAAGTCATGGGGCTCATGGTCGAGCAACACCTGGATGACATCGCCCGGTTTGATGCGGTAGTTGGAAGCGACAGGGGAACCGTTCACCCACACGTTACCGGCATCCGCAGCCGTCTGGATGCGGTTCCGGCTGGTGTTCGTCATATGCTCCGCCAGGTATTTGTCAACGCGCTCTTTGCCTTGACCCTTATCGACTTCGCATCGCCACCGTTCCCATAACTCTTCATCTTCCATTCCTTATATCGTTTGAGGTTGTTTGATGCTTCGCGTTTGAGGTTGTTTGATGCTTCGCGTTTGAGGTTGTTTGATGCTTCGCGTTTGAAGTTGTTAACTACTTCAAACCATCTCAAAAACCTTCAAACCTTCTTAAAACCACCTGTCCTCCTCTTGGTCGTGACCGCCACCGGTCGCCACTTTCTCGATATCTGAAGACAGATAGAGGTTCACCGTCTCGCCTTCTAACAGCACCGCTCCTTCGTTCGGTGTCTGGCGGTAGATATACTGAGTCTGCGGTTCGCTCTCTTCCGTCGGTTCTTCGTCATACGTGACCGCGCCTACCGTCAGATGGTCCCTAAGTAACAGACTGCGTGCTTCCTGGAACGTCATACCGATCAGGTTAGGAACCACCACTTCTTCCGTTCCTTTGCCGTAACCGACCACCAGACGAACCATCGTACCTACGGCGATGTTCTCTCCAGGCAGGACACTCACACCGTTTGCTTTGACATCCAGCACCAAGTCCCGGAAGGCAGAAGGTTCGTAGTCATAGATCGAATCGACCAGCAGACCTAACCCAAGTAGCGTCGTCTCGGCTTGACGGTAACTCATGTCTTGCAGATCTGGCATCGGGATCTGTCGTTTACCGGATGCGTTGACGGTCACATATACCGCCCGACCATGCTTGGCATGACTGAGCGGTTGAGGATCCTGCTCCACGATGGTGCCGAACGGCACTTTGTCCGAATAGGTCGAATCGATGACCACCAGTCTCAGTTCCTGTTGCGCCAGCAGCGGTTCGGCTTCCGCCATCACCAGACCACGTACGTCCGGTACTTGTTCTTCCACCCCATGCTGCGTGTAACGACGCAGGTAGAAAATAAGGCAGACCAGAATAAGCACCACTACCAGGATGGCGATCAACAGATTCCAACCGATAAACTTGTAATCCGACTTATCCAAAAAACGTCTCTTTTCCATAAATGACAAATCTCAAATGACAAATCACAAATGACAAATCACAAATGACAAATCACAAATGTCGAAAATTAATCGTTGATTAAGTTTCGACCTGTCATCTCCTTCGGCTGCTCGATGCCCATGATATGACAGAGCGACGGAGCCACGTCCGCCAAGATACCGTCTTCTACTTTTGCATCGACATGATCCTTGGAGATATAGATGAACGGAACGGGGTTGAGACTGTGCGCCGTGTTCGGCGTACCGTCCGCATTGATAGCGTTGTCGCAGTTACCGTGATCGGCAATAACGATGATCTCGTAACCGTTCTCGAGAGCCGCTTCGATCACTTTGTTCGAACACTCATCGATGGTCTTGACCGCTTTCTCGATAGCCGGATAAACACCCGTATGACCCACCATGTCGCCGTTGGCGAAGTTGAGCGTGATATAATCGAATTTCTGCGTCTTTATCGCAGCTACCAACGCTTCCGTCACTTCCGGTGCACTCATCTCCGGTTTCATATCGTAGGTCGGCACTTTCGGACTCGGGATCAGGATACGCTCCTCACCCGGGTACTCGGCTTCACGTCCGCCGTTGAAGAAGAAAGTCACGTGTGCGAACTTTTCCGTCTCAGCGATACGCAGCTGTTTGAGTCCGAGGCGACTTACTACCTCACCTAAGGTGTTCTCCACGTTCTCTTTTGGGAAGAGCACATGCAGACCTTGGAACGAACTGTCATACGGCGTCATGCAGAAGTATTTCAGTCCCGGGATGGTCTTCATGCCCTGTTCCGGCATGTCTTGCTGCGTGAGCACGATCGTGATCTCTTTGGCACGGTCGTTACGGTAGTTGAAGAAGATAACCACATCGCCTTCGGCTATACGTCCGTCGCAGGTAGCGTTCACTAACGGCTCCATGAACTCGTCCGTGTCCTTATGCTCCTCCGTGTGACGGTCGTAGCATCCTTGTACAGCAGCTACCATGTCGGTCTCTTGACGACCTTCACCGTTAACTAGTTGCTCATAAGCAACCTTTATACGCTCCCAACGTTTGTCACGGTCCATGGCGTAGAAACGACCGATGATAGATGCGATATGCGCACCGTTCTTATCACAAACACCTTGCAGCTCCTCAATAAATCCTTTACCGCTTCTCGGGTCGGTATCACGACCATCCATGAAGCAGTGTACGAAGGTCTTGTCAGCTACGCCGTACTCTTTGGCGATCTCTACCAACTTAAACAGGTGATCCAACGAACTGTGTACACCACCGTTGGAACACAGACCCATGATATGCAGTTTCTTACCTGCCTCCTGAGCGGCTTTGTACGCTGCCTGGATCTCCGGGTTCTGCATGATCGAGTTGTCCCGAATCGAACGGTTGATCTTCACCAGGTCCTGATAAACGACACGACCGGCACCGATATTGAGGTGTCCCACCTCCGAGTTACCCATCTGACCGTCCGGCAGACCTACGTTCTCTCCGCTCGCCTGTAACTGCGAGTGCGGATACTTAGCCAACAAAGCGTCCCAATGAGGCGTCGGCGTTACGCTGATGACATCGGCTTTGCTCTTGTTACCGATTCCCCAGCCATCTAAAATCATTAATAATGCTTTCATATAGTAGTTGTTTAATGTTGTTTGAAGGTTTGACAGTTTGAAGGTTTGAGATTTCAACGATGTCAAACGACATCAAACGATCTCAAACGATCTCAAACATTGGCACGCAAACGTGCCATCTCCCGCTTATCATCCGCTTCACGAAGTGCTTGCCGCTTATCGTAGGTATGTTTACCTTGACAGAGCGCGATCTCCATCTTGGCAAGTCCTTTCTCATTGATGAACAGGCATAGCGGCACGATGGTCTTACCCGTATCTTTGGTTGCTTTCTCCAGTTTGCGGATCTCCCGTCGTTGCAGCAGTAATTTACGGTCCCGTTTGGAATCATGGTTGGCGTAACTGCCGAAACGGTACTCGGCGATATGCATCTGTTTGACGTACATCTCCCCGTGTTCTACCGCGCAGTAACTATCCACCAACGAAGCTTTTCCTTCCCGAATCGACTTGATCTCCGTGCCGTACAGCACGATACCTGCCGTATATCGGTCCAGAATGATATACTCAAACTTCGCCTTCTTGTTTACTATTTTTACGTCCGATTTAGCCTTCACTCTTTAACTCTTTCAACTTTCAACTTTCAACTTTCAATTTTCAACTTTCCACTTTCAACTTTCCACTTTCCACTTTCAACTTTCAACTTTCAACTTTCAATTTTCCTGTACTTCTTCTGCCTCTGTTCCCAACGATCCCTTGCGTACTGCTGCATGTCGATCACGGTGTCACTCTCGTCGATGATCTCCAGACCGAAGATGGTCTCGATGATATCTTCGAGCGTCAGAATACCCACAAACATACCGTATTCATCGATGATCTGGGCGATCTGACTCTTCTGCTTTAACATCGAATCAAAAATCGTGCCGAGCGTCAGATCCTGGTCAAAAGCAGGCAGCGGACGTTTGATACCGCCTAAGGTCTTGCGGAAATGGTCTTCCGTCAACTCCTCCAACGCATCGTTGCGCAGCACGTAACCGGTGATATACTCCGGTGCCTCGGGTTTATACAAGGGGATACGGGAGAAATGGTCGTATTCATCGTTATCGTAGTACGCACGCAACGTCATGTTCTCCGGCGCTATCTTCGCTACCACGCGCGGCGTCATCACGTCGTACGCATGAATCGAATCCAGACGCATGAGATTACTGAAGATCTTATTCTCATCTTCATCCACTACGCCTTCTTCTTCGCCTACGTTCACCATCGAAAGCACCTCTTCCCGACTAACCGACGGCTCGTCTTCGTTGTCCGGGAAAGCACGGGTGATCAGTTCTATCAACAGCACGAACGGATACAGAATATAGATCAACGCATGGATCGTACGGGCGGTGAAACCCATCAACTGACGCCAGTAAGTCGTACCGATCACCTTCGGGATGATCTCACCGAAGATCAATATCAACATCGTCACGCAGGCGGATACCAGACCGAACCATTTGTTACCGAATACTTCGGTGGCTTGCATTCCCACACCGGCAGCACCGATCGTGTTGGCGATGGTGTTCAAAGATAAGATCGCCGCCAAAGGACGACCCGTGTCATCTTTGTAACGTGCCATCAGTTTGGCAGGCCCGTAGCCTTCCTCTTCACGCAGGTTGATATAACTAAGCGATGTGGACATCAGCACCGATTCCAGCACGGAACACAGAAAACTGACCGTCATCGCACCCAATAAAAACAATAATAGTAGTCCCATATATCAAAAATTGCGCAAAGATACTGCTTTTTTCGTAAATATGCAAATAAAATTGCTTTTTTCTTTCCACTTTTTTCTTTCGACTCTTGCATATATCAAAAAAAAGCTGTACCTTTGCAGCCGATTTTGAAAATCCAACCTGTTCTTGTTTGGAAGCGTCCAAAATTGCCGCGATGGTGGAATAGGTAGACACGAAGGACTTAAAATCCTTTGGCCAGTGATGGCTGTGCCGGTTCGACCCCGGCTCGCGGTACCGAGCGGGACATGGTAAATTCCATGTTCTGCTCTTTTTTTATCTTTTTTCTTGCATATGTGCGAAAAAAGCAGTAATTTTGCATCCGGTTGTAAATTCAAACAACATCAAACGATATCAAACCAACATCAAACGATATCAAACAACATCAAACGATATCAAACAACATAATGGGCTATTGAGGCATGAACGAGAATCAGAAAGAGTATTCATCCGCGGAATTTTCATCCCGCACACCTATCGAATGATGACACAAAAAAACGCTCTTTGAGCAAATCCAAGAATGGAAGGAAATCGGACAATGGGAAGCCATTAAGAAAAGGTACGTGCAAGCAGATACGCACGAAAGACTTTATAATATAGTTTCTTTCGTTCTTACAAATAAACATAAATACGGTCATTGCTACCGTGAAAAAATTCTTGCCGAGCCGGAATTTATTCAAAAATTCGGATATCTGGACTTGGACTATTTAAAATACGCTTTTTTTGTTATGAGAAAGAGGGCGTAATACAACCGTTGTTCTCGCGCGTATAGCTCTTTTCAGGACATAAGTGGGTAGAAAATCTCTACCCACTTATGTCTGTAAATTCCCCTACCTTTGCATCGCTTTTCGGCCGGAGAGGCTCCGGAGCCATTTATCCCGAAGCTACCGTAAAACCGAAATCCGATGTATTATGAGTTATCCAAAATTACGACCCGAAATGGGTTCCACCCCATCCCGCCTTTGGTTTATGTCCAAAGGCTACTCCCAAGCCGATCCAAGGTACACCAACGGCAAAATTGTCTGGCTGCACCCTGAGACTAACACCGTCCTCACTAAGTACGGAACAAAACTAAAACTGAATAAACTTCCACGCCAAAGATATCACATGGTTGTTAAGCCGCGGTATTTGGCACTTCCGGGTTCGTTTGGTAACATGCTTCTCGCACGCCTTAAGTATCTCACTTTCAAAGGCGAGATCAAGCACGGCTACGTCATCGACCACATCGACGGTAACACCTTCAACAACGACATCCGGAACCTGCGTGCCGTTCCCAGATCTATCAATGACCGTGACGGCGGTTTTATGCGCAAACTACGTAACAACGGTTACAACGTCGCCGACTTCCCCGGTATTATCCTCGAAGGCTATGAACGCATGGCAGAGTGGAAAGAGACACACACAGTGAGGCAGTATAGGAATCTTCAAAAACAAGATCTCCTTCGTGTCTTCGTCGGTCCGACCTTCATCATCTCCGACCCCGCCATCATCGATGATCTCGAACCCCTCAAATACGCTGACATGTATGACAACTAATCAATATGCCCTCCATGTAGCGGCTCACATCCGCAAGATGCGCCCCGATTTGTGCCTGCAGGCTTGTATGTTTATGGCTTGGCGTGTTGCACATCTCAAAGAGTCTTTGCCGTACGGCTACTATAAATTCTCCTACAAAAAGACGAACGGCGAGATAAGAGTTGCCATTGGCACTACGATGACACTCCTCATCCCTTCCGCCAAAAGACCGAAAGGAATACAAAAAGAGGAGCCGAATTATGCTACGGTCGCCTATTACGACTTCGAGAAAGAAGAATGGAGATCATTCCGAACAGAACTATTTATCGAGTAGTATGGAAACGGTAATATGCGAATATTGCGGCAAAGAGATGCCGAGAGAGGAAGCGACCTGCGTGGAAGGCGGGATGTATTTCGCCTGCGCACGCTGCGCCGAGATCCACCTTACCCATTGTTCCCGTTGCGGCGAAGTGATCGACTATGACGAGGCATACAGCAGTCCCTACGGTCGTTTGTGCGAATGCTGCCACGATGATCTGTTCGGATAAAAGAGAAAGTAGCAAAGAGAAATTTTTCATTGTATAGTCCCTTTTGTAGTCCCCCTATAATCCCCCTATAGACGGCTAAAGCCAGGGACAACAGAATGGGACTGGAACATTAAAAATTTTATTATTATGGACTACAAATTTGAAGATTACTGGAACGCTATGCAACCGGCAACTCGATTCGAAGACCGCAAAACGGCTGCCGAGTTTTTGTGGGAACAAAATCCCGACAAACATGCGCCGATCATGGCTTGGCTTAAGAAACACGGACCTTATCATGACCGGAATCCGTATTTCTTCATACAAGATTTCACGGTCAAGAACAAACCTCATGAGCCCGAATGGAAAACAGGCGGCGAAGAGGGCGACCTTGTGCAGGTGCGTTATAATGGACTATACAAAATCTGCACCCGAGCGACGATGGAGTTATATGGAACATAGAGAATGTCGGATAAAATCCGACGGAAATGAACGGAGAAAGAATGTTGCATACAATGCGGCGTAATGAACATAGAGAATGTCGGATAAAATCCGACGGAAATGAACGGAGAAAGAATGCCGCATTCAATGCAGCGTAATGAACAAACTATTTTCTCGGCGATTTCTCGCCGAGCACCAAACGAATGAACAAAAAAATAAAAAAATTAAAGAATTATGGCAAAAGTTGAATTACCGAAAGGAATCTTAGCGATTCATGGAAGATTGGGCGATTATGTGTATCGCTCGCGTAAACAACCGGACGGGACGTATAAGACGTTCGTGCATTACAGTCCGAAAAAAGAACACAGACGGAAGTGATTATCATACGTAATTGATACGTAGTTGATACGTAGTTGATACG
>CACYHE010000025.1 GCA_902774185.1 uncultured Bacteroidales bacterium
CGACAAATACTGCCAGGCTTACTTCTCTTACGATAGTAAGAAATCCGGTGGATTCACCTGCTCGCACCTCCGTTTCGGCGACGAGCCTATCCACTCGACTTACCTCGTTACTACGCCTAACTTCGTGGCTTGCCACGTTCAGGCATACCTCCACATGTACGATGTTACCCGCGGTCTGCAGGACGGCGGTACGTTCCTTCTGAACACCATCTGGGAGGGAGACGAGCTCGTTAAGAACCTGCCGAACAAAGTGAAGAAATACTTCGCTGACCATAAGATTAAAGTTTATTACATCAACGCTACCAAGATTGCGCAGGAGATCGGTTTGGGCAACCGTACCAACACCATCCTCCAGTCTGCTTTCTTCCGTATCACCGCTGTCATCCCTGTTGAGAAGGCAGTAGAGGAGATGAAGCACTTCATCGTGAAGTCCTACGGCAAGAAGGGCGAGGATGTCGTTAATAAGAACTACGCAGCTGTGGACCGCGGCGGCGAGTATAAGGAGCTGGCTATCGATCCAGCATGGTCGAGCCTGCCTGCTGATCCCGCTAAGGACTACGGAGATGAGCCTGAGTTCATCACCAAGGTCGTTCGTCCTATCAACGGTCAGGACGGTGACCTCCTCCCTGTTTCCGCTTTCAAGGGCATCGAGGACGGCGCATGGCCTGCCGGTACCGCCAAGTTCGAGAAACGTGGTGTGTCTGCCTTCGTACCGGTTTGGACCGCAGACAACTGTATCGAGTGTAACAAGTGTGCGTATGTTTGTCCTCACGCTTGCCTCCGTCCGTTCGTTCTCGACGAGGAGGAGCTCAAGGGCCTCAACGGTGCGGCTACACGCGAGATGAAGGCTCCGGCTGCTATGAAGGGTATGCACTTCCGTATGCAGGTCGGCGTTATGGACTGTCTCGGCTGCGGCAACTGCGTCGATGTATGTCCGGGCAACCCGAAGACAGGCAAGGCGCTCCAGATGGTACCGCTCGAGGGACAACTCGGAGAGGCTGCCAACTGGGACTACTGCGTAGAGCACGTCGCTTCCAAGCAGCACCTCGTTGACATCGCTGCCAACGTCAAGAACTCGCAGTTCGCAACTCCGCTCTTTGAGTTCTCCGGCGCTTGCTCCGGTTGCGGTGAGACTCCGTATCTGAAACTCATCAGCCAGCTCATCGGTGACCGCGAGATCATCGCTAACGCTACCGGTTGTACCTCTATCTACTCCGGTTCCGTACCTTCTACTCCGTACACCAAGAACGCCAAGGGTCACGGTCCGGCTTGGTCCAACTCCCTCTTCGAGGACTTCTGCGAGTACGGTCTCGGTATGCAGATTGCCCACCGCAAACTGCGTGAGCGCCTCGCTGCTCTCATGCA
Source organism: uncultured Bacteroidales bacterium (assembly GCA_902774185.1). Taxonomy (GTDB): domain Bacteria; phylum Bacteroidota; class Bacteroidia; order Bacteroidales; family Paludibacteraceae; genus Colicola. The sequence continues at coordinate 1,366 of CACYHE010000025.1, forward strand.
GAAGGGTCTGGAGTGCGGCGACTGCTCGGCCGAACTCAAAGAGATGTTCCAGAAGTGGCTCGACAACCGCAATGACGCTAAGATCACCAACGACCTCTACGAGCCGATGGTGGCTGCAATGGAGAAATGCGGTTGCGACACCTGCAAGGCTATTCTCGCTGAGAAAGACCATATCGTTAAACGCAGCCAGTGGATTGTCGGCGGTGACGGTGCTTCCTATGATATCGGTTACGGCGGACTCGACCACGTCATCGCTTCCGGCGAAGATGTCAACATCCTCGTGCTCGATACCGAGGTGTACTCCAACACCGGTGGTCAGGCATCCAAGGCTACGCCGCTCGGCGCTATCGCCAAGTTCGCAGCTATGGGTAAGCGTGTACGCAAGAAAGACCTCGGTATGATTGCTACTACCTACGGATATGTATATGTAGCACAGATCGCTATGGGTGCTGACCAGGCGCAGACGCTGAAGGCTATCCGCGAGGCGGAGGCTTATCCCGGACCGTCGCTCATCATCGCTTACGCTCCGTGTATCAACCACGGTCTGAAAGCCGGTATGGGTCACAGCCAGGAAGAGGAAGCCAAGGCCGTTGAGTGCGGTTACTGGCACCTCTGGCGTTACAACCCGCAGCTCGAGGCTGAAGGCAAGAACCCGTTCTCGCTCGACTCCAAAGAGCCTAACTGGGATAACTTCCAAGCCTTCCTCAAGGGTGAGGTTCGTTTCGCTTCTGTAGCAAAACAGTTCCCGAAAGAGGCAGACGAACTCTTCGCCGCCGCTCAGGAGAACGCTCAGTGGCGTTACAAATCCTACCTCCGCATGCTCGGCACAGCTTGGTAATATTAATAGAGAACGCGCGTACACACGCGCGTTCTTTACATTTAGCGTCTATGCTTTGCGCATCAATGCGCAATATCTCGCGTCTATGCATTGCGCATCTATGCGCAATATCTCGCGTCTATGCTTTGCGCATCCATGCGCAAAATCCACGCTATGCCCCGCAATTATCGCCTGAAATATTGGAATTACAAGGGACGCGGCATCTATATGATTACGATCAATATAGCCAGCCGCGTTCCCTTGCTTGGTGTGCTGAGTGGTGGTGAGGATGACGCGAGGGTTGAGTACTCTCTAATAGGCAAGATGGTCTCGGAACGAATAGAGCTGACCTTCGAGCCATTCCCACAGATACAGATATGTGCTAAGCAACTCATGCCCGATCATCTGCATTTCGTACTCTGGGTAAAGGAGGACATCCCTGTTCCTCTCGGTGAAATCATCCGTAAACTGAAGATAGGTTGTACGCAAGCATATCGAGATAGCGGTCGCATGGATGCAACCTTCACAAACGCTACTCCCCTTTTTGAATCTGGCTTCCATGATCGCGTGTTACTCCATGCCGGACAGTTGCGCAGTATGATCAACTATGTCCATGACAATCCACGCAGGGCGGTTATCAAGCGCGCTCATCCGGATTTGTTTATGTTGCGGCAATCAGAGAATGTCTCCGGCTTTGAATGTACTACGCTTGGCAACAGGTTCTTATTAGATGACCCGATGAAAGAGGTGCTTCAGTGCTCTCGGTCACTTACTCAAGAGGAGATTGACAAGAAGAAAAGCGAGTGCCTGAGACTTGCTGACAGAGGCGTGGTTTTTGTTTGTGCGGGTATTTCGGAAGGAGAGAAACAGATCTGCCGGGCGTTACGCGAAGCGGGCTATCCTCTCATCATCCTTCTTAGTGAAGGTTTCCCTGCCGCCGATAGCCCGCATGCTAAATTCTACAAACCGCAAGGCATCTATTTCGAGACCTGCGCTCAAGGCAAACTCTTACTCATAGAACCTGCTCCGGCTTTGTATGAAGACAGGGATATAGAGGCGGAAGTATATGCAAAATCCGGAACTCTTCCGCATACAACTCTCCGCTACAAGTTCCTCGCCCTCAATGCGTTAATCCGCAGGCTTTGTAACATCCATTAGCCCCTTTATAGCGTCTATGCTTTGCGCATCCATGCGCAATATCTAGCGTTTATGCTTTGCGCATCCATGCGCAAAATCTAGCGTCTATGCTTTGCGCATCCATGCGCTATATCTCGCGTCTATGCTTTGCGCATCCATGCGCTGATTGTTATACCTCCATTCCCGACCGTCTCGCTTATTGGCAAGACCGTTACATCTACTACCGCAAAGCCGCTAACAAACATATAGGACGCGCCAATAACAAATTTATCGGTATAACTTCCGACAAGTTCTATTCCACTCTTCGTGGTTTCATCATAGCTTCCCTGTCTGCCCAACTAAAGGCAGAGTAAAGCCTTGTTTTCTTATTTTGCACGCCATTTAATGGCGTGCTATCATCAGCGTCCATTAGTCCCGGATATTATCCGGCTCATAGCGTCTCTGCGCGGCATATCTATGTGCCGCATTCCCTCCGTATGTTCGTTATTCGGGATTGCATCCCGATGATTTTCATCTTTTCTCCATCAAAATCAATAAATTCCACACTTTCATACTCCAAAACTTGTATATCTCAGAAAAAAGCAGTACCTTTGCACTCACAAATAGTCTGGCAATGGTAGATTCTTCGTTCATCGTATCTCCCCTCACGCCCGAATTTTCGGATGTGTGGTCGGAGCCGCAGTTATTGTCCGCCAAAGGACATAACGCTATCTATGCCGCTACCCGTTTCGGGCGCAAGTACATCCTCAAAGCCTTAGCCGAGCCTTACCGCCAATCCACTCCGCATGTGGAATTGCTTCGCAAAGAGTTCTCTATAGGCGTCAGTTTGGATCATCCCAATATTGTCCGTTTGCTCGATTTCGGGCACATGGATTCCATTGGCTGGTATATACAGATGGAGTTTATTGATGGCATTACGCTGGATCAGTTCCTTGAGACCAAACCATCAGCCACCACACGCCGACATATCCTGTTCCAACTCCTTGATGCTCTTTCTTGCCTGCACGAACGGCAAATTATCCATCGGGATATCAAACCATCCAATATTCTCATTACCCGTAACGGCAATACGGTCAAACTGATTGATTTCGGAGTGTCCGACACGGATGATTATGTCACGTTCAAGCAGCCAGCCGGCTCGATGGCGTATATCGCACCGGAACAATTAGCCGGCAAAACGATTGATAACCGCGCAGATATATACGCGGTCGGCAAAATCATCAATCTTCTTTTCCCGCATCGCTATAAATATATTGTTCGCATATGCACGCGCGTAAAACCTGCTGAGCGTTATTCTTCCTGCGCACAGGTGCTACAAGCTATTCGTAGAGCAGATAGAGTGCATATATGGTTGCCGGTTTCACTTATCTTATTGCTTTTATCATGCGCAGCTGTATGGGGAACTTATTCCGGCTATCAACATTCCGAACTCGCCCATAAAGAAAACGAAAAACAATTATTCGTTCATGTGGATTCACTGCGTGCGCAGAATGAAGAACGCCAACACTCGCTTGATTCGCTCAACCGACTCGTAGATTCGCTGGCTATCAAGACCGAAACACCTTCTCCGCGTGAGCAAGTACGTCAGCAAGCCGCTGCCATACATTTTGCCCACCAAGCAGCTATCCGCAAGGCGGTTAAAAGTGGAGAGCTGAAAACAATGAACGAAGTGCGCAATTACGATGGGGGGCTGCAAGCGAATTTCCAAAAGGCAAAGCAGTCCATAAAAGATCTTATGTTACTGGAGGAATTTATGCAGGCATATATGAATTATTTCAACATGAACGACCAACTCTATGACTCCTTGGCGCTCGTTCTGCCGGAGAAATAAAAGAAGTAATAAGAAATTGGCGTATATCAGAAAAAAGTTGTACCTTTGCAGCGGATTTCAAATCATAATACAGATGAACAAAAATGCACCCGAGGTAATACAACTGCGCAAAGATGTAGAAGCGCGTTTTGGCACACGTCCGGCGACACCGGCTGATTTTGAATCGCTCATCGCGCAAATATGGTTGTGCCTGCATGAGAACTTGGCTCTTAGTACGCTGGAGCGTCTGTGGGGGTACGTGGAAGGCGCCAATAATACCCGTCTGTCCACACTCAATATTCTTTCCCGCTATGTGGGTTCGCGCGATTGGAATGATTATACCAACCATTTGAAGGAAGGCGAACATGGCAGTAGTAATCCGTTCATCGCAGAGGGTATCCATACAAAGGACTTGCAACCCGGACAGAGTATTGAAGTAACTTGGTTGCCAAACCGCCGTTGTGTGTTCCGCTATTTGGGCGATATGCGTTTTGAGGTAGTGGAATCTGTCAACTCAAAGCTTAGCGAGGGGGACACTTTTGTCTCCACATTCTTCCTGACCGGCCAACCGCTCTTTATAGACCAGCTTGTCCTTACAGGTCATACTACTGTTTCTTATGTCGCCGGCAACAACGGAGGTCTCCAATCTGTCACCCTTCTGACATAACACGACACAACAAGACATAACAAGAATTAGTCGTATTTCAAAAATTTGTTGTACCTTTGCAGCGGAATTCCGAAAGGCGTTCCGCTGATTGGTTTATTAATCCTATAATTAATGATTACAACAATGAAAAAAGTATTCTTATTTGTGCTTATGTTTTTATGCATGGCAGGGAGTATGGACGCGGCAGGGTATCGAGGCAACAATCGTGGTCGCTCGTATGGTCACTCCAGAAGTAGTTTTAGCAGAAGTCATCGTGGCGGAGGTCGAACTACCGGAGGTGGAAGTTATACCCACCGAATAGGCGGTATGGTGGGAAATATGTTCGGTGCTTCCTACAAAGGCTTTATTTTCGGAGTAGACGGCTTGGCGTTGCAGGCGGATTTAGCGGTCAAATTACAATTGTCACCAACTAAAGATGACATTAAGTTGAAGAATGTACTGACGGAAGAAGTGGCGGTTGAGGAGATTCAGGTGGCGGACACTTATCAGGAACTGCATGATACCTATAACTGGAGTAACTTCACTTTTGAACTCAATCCGAATATCGTTTATCAGAAGGAAATCGATACTGCCGGACGCAGTACGTTTGCCATATTTGGTGGAGGCGGTGTGTCGTTGGGTCTTATCAAATCGCTCAATATGGCAAGTTTCGGTTTCGGAGAAAGCAATCCGCTACTCGGCAAATTCGGTGTGAATGGCATCGTGGGTGTGGAATTCATATGGTCGCGTTTTGTGCTCAGTTTGGATGCTCGTCCCGGTTACGGCTTAGCGTTCAGCTCCAAGTATGAATATCGTGGCGGATTGGTCGGCGAAGATGTCTTTGAAGTAGATGCAGATCGCAACCTTCGGCATTTCTTCGACTTCGGCGCTTCTATCGGATTCCATTACTGTTTCTGATGGACTGTCCGTAGGTTTTGTTCATAAATGTTTAATCCCTAAAATAGTACAACAATGAAAACTAAAACTTTTGTTTGGCTATGTTTAGCCCTCTTTATTTGCTCCGCTTGTGAGCGTGAAACTATCAAACCGGATGATCCGACAACATTCACCAATTCCTCTATTGTGGGCATTTGGGCTTGTATTGCGTCCGATAATCTGACTTATGACATATTTACCGGGCAACAGACTTACCATTGGGACTACGATCCCAACGCACAGACATATGATGTACTGTGGTACTTTGACATCAAAAGCGATTCAAAAGTACAATATGTGAATGTAATAGGTCAAGACAAAGGAGAATACCGTAAGTCGGATAGATATTTACATATCCCCGCTAATTCCGAATGGAGAACCTTGATAGATGCCAACTATATCTTCGATCAAGAACACCAAGCTATCAGATGTCCGAGTGGAAAGATTATGGGCTTTACCTTAGAATCTACAGCGGAACTTCTTGGAAGTGATACTATCTTCTATGTAAAAAGAAAAACAATAGACGAAGCGGTTATTTTTGACAATACAGGATGGATCAAAAGCCAATATGTTGTCCGCGTGAAAGGCATCAAGAAAGATTTGTAATAACTCTCTCAGAGTTAAGCAGTACATTCCGAAAGTATGTAATTTGCACGCGCAAAAGTAAAAAAATCGACAAAAAACATAAATTCTTTTGTGTATTTCAATTTTTTGTTGTATCTTTGCAGGCGTTTAGCAGCGGCTGATTGTTTCGCGCACGCGAACATATATATTTTTACTGACGAACCAATCTGTACATACATAAGTCTGGCAGCTTATAAAAGGAAACAGTTGGCAATCCGTCAGTGCATACTTTGGTATGTACTGCTTTTGCTTTTGTTTCCTTGGGTTATGCCAGACACCCGTATGTACGAAAGCATAAGCAGTATTTTTGTATATGCTCCTCACCGACCGACAAGCGGGAGAAGAGCGGCACAAGACCGAGAAACGAAAAGCAAAAAAATACTGACTAAATCACCGGCGAAACCTCCTGCCGAATAGTAAAGGTGGGGAAAAAAATAGACGGAGAATGTCAAAAATCCGATAAAGAGTAGACAATAAAAGTTGCGCCCGACACGAATTAGGGAAGAAGAAAATGAAACAAGTATTTTATGCAGAGCCTATGGAAGAAAGCATCATAGGCAAAGAGATTTACGAAGTAGTTCGTATTGGGAATAATGGAGAATTTCAGCCAACGGGGCATCGATGTATGCCCAAAGAAGCTGCAGAAGAATTGGCTCGAGAGTTAAACGAAGAGTATAATAATTTAGATTAATATTCGCTTATGAAAAAGATTATTTCTGTCAATTACTGCCTATGTGCAGGTGTTGCCGTGTGTATTTATATACTAACGGCGAGGATATTTCCTTGTATGCAAATCCAATTTTCATTTCTTGATATAGAAGGAACTAATTGTTTTAATTCTATCATGGAAAGTTTGGCTGTTAGTTACCTTTCAGGTGTCTTTGTCTACTATTTAACTGTAATTCTAAAGAATAAAATTAACAGAAATCGTCAAAAGTGGGAACTTTATGATACACTTAAAGATCATCATAAACTTGAAGATATTACAGGTGAAAGATGGGATCTATTTAATGAAGACAGTTACAAGAAATTAACATCGGAACAGGTGTCTAAGTTAATTAACGAGTATGACCATATACTTAAAGTTCTTCATAGATATGATAATATCTTAACTGAAGACGAGTTGGATTGTTTGCATGATATATCTCAAAATCTAAATTTTGAGGCCTATTGCTCAAATATGCGACCTATTGAGATAGAAAAGAATGTTGGTCAAATTAAAGCGATCAACAGATGCATCATAAAGTTGCAGAATAGTTTTATCAAATTAATAAAACAATAAATAATATACAATTATGAAAAAGGCTATATTAATGTTTTTAATTGCAGCAAGTGCAAATATAATACTTGCTGGTGATTATGATGTGCAAAGAGTCAGATTAACTGGTCATACGGCAAAAGGAACATACGATGGATATCCTGTTTTTATTGTTAGCAGCAATGAAATTTTAACATTTACACATACTGGAAATGTATCAATACCATATTTGGAAGTCCTTCTAAATGGGCAGAGTTTGGGGTGTTTTAATAATGGGTACAACTCAAATCAATTGACTATTGGAGAAATGTATATTTTCCGTTTGATGCAAGGCACGAATCTTGTAAATAATGGTTATGGAAGAGCTGGAGTTGTTATAAATACACCTTCACAAACGGCTTGCTCAAAGACATCAAAAAAGATTACAATCTGGCACGGAGATATTTCTCGTTGGGAACGAAGTCGCGATGGAGGAAGCAGTTGGACTAATATTGCATGTACTTCCTATCAATATACAGAATCTAATCCTGCTGCAGGTACCGCCTTGTACAGGGTTTTAGGAACAGATAATACATATAGCGATGTTGTTACTATTACTTATGTAGATGCAGTTCCTTCAACGATTCAAGCATTGCCAGCTACAAGCACAAAAACAGTTGATGAGAGTGTTACCTTGGAAGCGAATGTGACCGATAAAGGGTATTCGTATCAATGGAAGAAAAACGGAACAGATATTTCCGGAGCGAAAAGCAGGACATATACTATTTCCAAAGTCAAATCGTCTCATGCAGGAAACTATACCTGTTATATATCCAATGGATGTAATGGAGTTACCTCCACTACTGCCAAACTAACAGTGAATAAGTGTGCTCAAGTGATTGACTTTCCTGAAATACCGGTACAGACCTATTCTTCCGGTTTGACATATACCTTACCCAAGACCACGAACAAGGGGCTCACGATTACTTACCAAAGTATGAATACCTCGGTAGCAACGGTAAGCGGAAACGTATTAACCATTAAAGCACCCGGCACCGCTATTATTTCTGCTACACAGGTCGGCAATGCTGATTACTTGGAAGCCACGCAAGTATCTCGTACGCTGACGGTTAACAAACGTTCACAAGTTATTACATTTGGTGAGTTGCCGGAAAAGACATACGAAGATCTGCCTTTCACTCTTCCACAAAAGACGAATGAGGGACTCTCAATCTCTTATAAAAGCACCAACACAAGTGTTGCTACTATTAGCGGTAATACAGTGACTATAGTAAAACCCGGTACGACGGATATCATTGCTTCGCAAGCCGGCGACGCGACTCACTATGCTGCTGCTGAAGTATCGCGGACTCTTGTGGTTAAGAAAGCCGCACAAGAGATAACTTTTGCTGCCTTAGCAAGCAAAACATATGGAGACGCTCCTTTTGCACTTAATCAGGTAAGTAACAAAAATTTAACTATCTCATATACCAGTAGCGATGCTTCTGTAGCTTCTATATCCAGCAATATGGTTACTATCCATAAACCGGGCACGGTTACAATTACTGCATCACAGCCAGGAAATGCCTATTATTTGGCTGCTACTTCTGTGTCACAAACGCTTACGATCAAGAAGGCAAATCAATCTATTAATTTATCTGCACTTGAATCACGGCCATATGGTAGTGCTGATTTTGCACTGCCGGCACAGACGGACAAGGGGCTAACAATAACTTATGTTAGCAGTAATACAGAGGTCGCTACTATCAATGGTAATATAGTTCATATCACCGGAGCCGGAACGACAGAGATTACAGCTACGCAGGAAGGGAATGAATATTATAATGCTGTTTCGACAGTTTCGCAAACATTGACGGTTACAAAGGCTTATCAAACGATTAGTTTCCCTCAATTACCGGAATGTGTTTACGGACAAGCGCCTATTACTCTAAACGCAACTATTAATTCTAATGCGGATATCGAATATGAGAGTTCTGATTATTCCGTAGCGCAGATCAATGGCAACCAATTGACGATTGTTGGCGCAGGGCAGTGTTACATAACTGCCTCTGCAGCAGGTAACAAAAACTATTATACTGCAACTCCCGTAGAAAGGACATTGGTAGTAGCTAAAGCTCCGCAAGTAATTACATTCGCTCCGTTGGAGAATGAGTATACGTACGGAGATGCTCCAATTGCTTTGGTGGCAACGAGTAATACCGGAAACGTGACTTTCACTTCTTCGAACCCGGCAAAGTTGATGATTGTTGGTACAAACGCAATTATTAACGGAGCAGGTACATTTACAATAACGGCTTCTTTGGATGAGGATGCAAACTACTTAGCAGCCTCTACCTCGCAGGAGATAAAGGTCAACAAAGCTAACCTGACTGCAACCGCCAATAATGCGTCTCGTGTATATGGTGAGGCGAATCCGGAGTTTACATATATCTATAAGGGATTTGTAAATGGAGATACAAAATCAGAGATAACTGCTACTATACAAGTGTCCTCCGAGGCAAACTTGACCTCTCCTGTCGGTACTTATGAAATCGTGGCTACTGCAACTACCGATGAAAACTATAATATCATTTGCAAGAAAGGCGTATTGACAATCAATAAAGCGGCATTGTCTATTTCGACGCAACCAAGTTCTCGTGAATATGGAGAGAATAATCCGGAATTTGAATTTACTTATACTGGTTTCAAGAATGAAGAAAACAGCGATGTGTTAACTTCACTTCCGCAAGCATACACGACGGCAAAAAAGACAAGTCCTGCAAATACATATCCTGTTTACGTTACCGGCGCTACGGCTCAAAACTATACCATTGCATACGAAGAAGGCTCACTGGTCGTTGAGAAAGCGCCTCTTACTATTAAGGCTTTGGATGCTACCCGTAAACGACTCGAACGTAATCCGGAATTTGAATTAAGTATCTGTGGCTACAAATTGGAAGAGACTATTGATGTTTTGGACAAACTGCCGACTATTCAATGTGAAGCAGATATAAATTCGCCGGCAGGCACGTATCCGATAGTCCTGTTGAATGATGGTTATGCCGCTAATTATGAGTATACTTTAATTAACGGTGTACTGACCGTTGAAAAACTACAATTCACCATCACCGTTCAATCAGAAGATGAATCAATGGGAACGGTTTCCGGTGGAGGTATCTATGATGAGGAAGAAACAGTCAACATCTATGCCACCCCGAAAGCACATCACCACTTTGTAAAATGGGATGATGATAATAAGGATGTTATGAGAAGTGTTATAGTAACACAAAATGTGACTTATACTGCTACCTTTGCGATAGACAAACATACTATTACAACTTCTGTAAACGATGGCTCGAAAGGCTTCGTTTCTGGTGCCGGAGAGTATGATTACGGAACAATAATAGAATTAACGGCAGTGCCATTTGAAGGCTACCAGTTCAATCAATGGTCTGATGGGAACACCCAGAACCCACGGCCAGTTGATGTGGTCGGTAATGCTTCATACACCGCAGAATTTGGTATGAAACAATGTGTCATAACGCTGAAAACATCTGATTATATAATGGGTAGAGTATTCGGAGAAGGAACATATGATTATGGAACTTATATTGAGTTGAAGGCAATACCAAATTCCGGTTATAAATTTAGTCATTGGAGTAATGGAAAAACGTACAATCCGTATACCATGGCTATTCAAGACGATCTAAATCTTGTAGCGTATTTCGAAGACGAGAGCTTAAATGACGCAGAACAAACAGATGTTGTATTTACAGGAGATGCTACTTTGGATTCTGTGATTATAAATACAACAGGAAATGCCGCTCAATTCATTTGGCCGGTTATTGATGGAGCTACACTTTATACTTTAGTTATATGGGCAGATGAGGCGCAAACAATTAAAGTGTGTACACTTACTTTCAACACATCGGGACAACTCGTTAACATAGACTTTTCCAATAATGCGCCTGCGCGTACGCATAATCAGGCGGCAAAGGCAGATAATGTTCAAAATGTAGCGCTTGCATTTACGGTTACTGGGTTAAGTCAGAATGTGAGATATCGTTTCGACATGGAAGCGAAAAACGGTCAATCCGAAACTATTGATAGTACGCATGGCTATTTTGAAACAAGTGGTACTACGGATATTAATACTACCAATAGCCAACCGGCAATGGATAAGATTCAAAAAGTTCTTATCAACGGTCAAATCCTCATCATTCGTGGAGATAAGATCTTCACATTACAAGGTCAAATGGTAAAATAATCTATTAGTTTCGAAGACTACAAAGGTGTGCCAATTAGTTGACACACCTTTGTTATATAAGTCGATTTTTTCCAGAAAATCTTCAAAATTATTTGGTTATATCATTTTTTTGTTGTATCTTTGCAATCGGAATTACATTCCACAGTGTTTCCGATAGCCGAATAGTAAAGTGGAGCCAATAAAAAATCGCAGAAGAAAATAAATCAATTCTCTTAGCTCCTTCATCCGCCTGTATTCCCGCAGGTGGATTTTTGTGGTAAATTATCGAACAAAATACCACAAAATAACATTTTGCTTAACGGAATAAGCAATTTTTTTGCAAAAATGCTTATCGGATTAAGCATTTCGAAAGACGGTAAGCAGATTGCAGATGTTCCTAATGCTTTCATTGCAGCCGATGGTATTGAATATGCTTTAGGCAACAAAATTCCTCTTTGGCTCTTTGGATTCCTGTATTAGCATTGGCCCAAAAGCACAATAAAACAATCTTCCTGTTATTCCGTCCATTTGGCGGTCACTTTATCCCTCACGTTAGGACTTATCCCAACGCGAGGGTATTTCTTGCTCGTCGTTTCCACTATCAAATAGATTCTTACTATCAGTCGGTTATTACATCGTTCATTAGGTTGGATGTCATCCAACAAAGGGACATGACGCAAATTTTACGCTCAGAGTATTTTTCGCTCCTACCAATTTTACGCTCAATGCATATCTTGCTTCGAAACATTTTGGGGATAGTGCATGTTTTGGCTCCAAAAATTTGCGGGATAGTGCAAATTTATTAAAAATATTATTTAAAGTAGATTTTATTTGCACAATTCAAAAAAAAGCAGTACTTTTGCAGCGCAAAATTGGTAAATGATGAAAAAACTATCTTTCTTATTACTGGCGCTCGTTTGCGCAATGAACCTGTTGGCGGATCAGATCATCAAGTATGGCGATCTGTATTTCTCCTTAGGCACGACAACCGCTACGGTGGTCAAAGACCAGAGTTCGGACGATCCGACCTACAAAACGTTTATCACCGTGACGATTCCGGATTCCGTGAAGTATAACAACTACACCTATCCGGTGAAGACCATCGGTACGGACGCTTTCGAGTACTGCTCCGATTTGCAGTCGGTGACGCTGCCTAATACGATCACAGCTATCTATTCCGATGCATTCTATTACTGCTCGAAATTGGGCAGTGTTAATCTGCCGGAAGGCTTGCAGACCATCAGTACGGACGCATTCCGTCATTGTAACCTCAGTTCAATCACTATTCCGAGCACCGTGACCTCGATCAGCAGCAGGGCTTTCCAGGAAAATCCGCTTGTTTCGGTGACCTGGTTACCGCCTACGTGCAGCATCCAGACTTCGACGGATGCACCGTTCTATAGCCAGAATTCGACGATCACCTCCTTCACCTTCGGGCCGAACGTGCAGACGGTACCTTCGTATATCTGCTACAAGATGAGTAAGTTAGATACGATCGTCCTGCCGCCTTCGGTGAACTCCTTGGGTACGTACGCCAACCCAAAAGACCATTCCGCAGAGTTTCCTGGTAGGATGTTCGTCGCTGGAGTCCATCGAACTGCCGGCTACGGTGACTACTATCAGTACGGATGCGTTCTATTACTGCTCGAGCCTCAAGTCCATTAACTTGCCGGAAGGTTTGCAGTCGATCGGCGTGGACGCATTACGTTATTGTAAGTTGGATTCAATCACTATTCCGAGCACCGTGACCTCGATCAGCAGCAGGGCCCGACCACTTCGGTGACCTGGCTGCCGGCTACCTGCTCGATTCAAACAGAAAAGGATGCACCGTTCTATAGCGATAAATCGACAATCACCTCCTTTACCTTCGGAGACAAGGTAGAGATCATTCCGAATTATTTGTGCTATAAGATGAACCAACTCGATACGGTTGTCTTGCCGCAAAGCCTGCAGACGATCGGCAATTATGCCTTCGCGTACTGTTCGGCCCTCAAAGGGCTGGAGATACCGACATCGGTGACTCTGGTAGCCAGATACTCCTTCGCTTATTGTACGGCACTGAAATCCTTCACCTTCCCGGAAGGCATCACGACGGTAGCTACCGATGTGCTCGATGGCTGTACAGCGCTGGAAGAGGTGTATATCCCTGCTTCTGTCACCACTATCAACGCCGATGCGTTCTATAACTGCAAAGCTTTGCGCGCCATTCATAACTATGCCATCACGCCGCAGTCCATTACCGCCAATACGGTGTATAACGTCAATAAGCAGTCCTGTATCCTCTACGTACCCTTGGATTATATCAACCTCTATCGAAATGCGAATGTATGGAAAGACTTCTTGAATATCGTCGGCGTCGCTACCGAACTGCAGTTCGAGGAGCAGTTGGTCAACGTCACCTATCTCAAGCAGGACAAATCGCTGCATTATATGGAGTCGCAGACTTGGTCGGTGCCGCACGAACCCTATATCGAAGGTTTCACCTTCGTCGGTTGGCAAGTACAGCAAGGCATGTTAGAAGACGGTATCGTGCTCCAAGCCGTCTATCAGTCCGATGACCCCACGCCGAACCCCTCTGACGTCATCGTCAACCCTGCCAATAAAGCCCAAAAACTCATCCGGCAAGGCAATGTCTATATCTTGCAAGACGATGCTATCTACACGCTGCAAGGACAGCGCGTTCAATAAAAAGAGCCCTTCGGGGCTTTTTTTTATGAAAAAATGCAAAAAGATTTGCACATTCCAAATATTTGTAGTAATTTTGCGGTCGATTTTGAAATCTAATCGGATTAAAAACGAAAAATAAGGTCAAAAGTATGGCAAATGTTCGGTTTGAAGCGTTAAAAAGTGCGTTTTCGCATAATTTTGTCGAATTAAGGAGTGAAGGAGTTAAGGATTTAAGGAGTGAACGCGTGAAGGATTATTTCGCGCAGGACGTGTTCACGCGCGAGAAGATGAAGGAATATATCGCGCAGGAGGTCTTGGATCAGTTGTTCGATGATGTGGATAACGGTCGGACGATCCACCGTGACATCGCGGGAGTGGTAGCGATCGGTATCCGTAAATGGGCGATCGAGCACGGTGCAACGCATTTCACGCACTGGTTTCAGCCCTTGACGGGCGGTACGGCGGAGAAGCATGATGCGTTCTTCACGTTAAAAGACGGTGCGTTGTTGGAGGAGTTCAGCGGCGAGAGTCTGTACCAGCAGGAACCGGACGCTTCGTCTTTCCCGAGCGGCGGTATCCGCAATACCTTCGAAGCGCGCGGTTACTCGGCATGGGATCCTTCGAGTCCGGTCTTCTTGATTGGCGACACGCTCTGTATCCCGACGGTGTTCGTGGCTTATACGGGGGAAGCACTCGATTACAAGACCCCGCTGATCCGTTCGACGGCAAGTCTGTGTCATATTGCACGAGAGGTGTGCGGTTATTTCGACAAACAGGTGAAGCACGTACACACGAACTTAGGCTGGGAGCAGGAGTATTTCCTCGTCGATGAGTCGCTCTATAACGCCAGACCGGACCTGATGTTGACGGGTCGGACGCTGATGGGACATAACAGCGCGAAGAGTCAGCAGCTCGAGGATCATTATTTCGGAGCGATCCCGGCACGGGTGTTGGCGTTCATGCAGGAGTTGGAGTACGAGGCACTGAAAGCCGGTATTCCGGTTCGAACGAGACATAACGAGGTAGCGCCGAACCAGTTCGAGATGGCACCGATCTACGAGGAGGTGAACCTGTCGAACGACCATAACCTACTGGTGATGAGTATCATGGAGCGCGTGGCAGAGAAGCATCATTTCCGCGTACTGCTGCACGAGAAACCCTATGCGGGTGTGAACGGAAGCGGTAAGCACTGCAACTGGTCGATGCAGACCAATACGGGTGTGAACCTGCTCGCACCGGGTAAGAACCCCTACCAGAACCTGCAGTTCATCACCTTCCTCGTGAACGTCCTCATGGCAGTGCATCGCCATAACGGACTGCTCAAAGCGTCCATCGTGAGCGCAACCAACGAGCACCGTCTGGGCGCCAACGAAGCACCGCCGGCTATCATCTCCGTCTTCCTCGGCAAGCAGATCAGCGAAGTGCTGGACAAACTCGAGCATGCGAGTGCCGAGGAGGCGATCATCATCAATGCTAAGAAAGAGATGAAACTCGGTGTGGCGAACATCCCGGAGATCTTGCTGGATAATACAGATCGCAACAGAACCTCGCCCTTTGCCTTCACGGGTAACCGGTTCGAGTTCCGCGCCGTGGGTTCGTCCGCCAACTGCGGTGCAGCGATGTTGGCGCTTAACGCAGCAGTCGCGGAGCAGTTGACACTCTTCAAGGAAGAAGTGGACGCACGTATCGAGAAGGGCGAACCCAAAGAGCGGGTGCTCTTCGACGTGATCAAGAAATATATCGTGGCGTGCAAAGCGATCCGTTTTGACGGCAATGGTTACAGCGACGAGTGGAAAGCTGAGGCTGCCAAACGCGGGCTGGACTGCGAGCAGAGTGTGCCGGTGGTCATCGACCGCTACCTGAGCGAGAGCAGTATAAAGATGTTCGAGCGCACAGGCGTGCTCACACGCGCGGAGTTACAAAGCCGTTGTGAGGTCAAATGGGAGACGTACGTGAAGAAACTGCAGATTGAGAGCCGCGTGATGGGCGACCTCGTGGTCAACCATGTGCTGCCTGCCGCCAAACGCTACCAGACGATGCTGCTGCAGAACGTGCTGGCGGTCAAGCAGGTGTTCAGCGCCGACGAGACAGCAAGTCTGAACGAGATGGACTACCATATCATCAAGCAGATCGAGCGTCACTCGGGGGCTATCCTTGAAGGCGTGGAGAAGATGACCGAAGCACGGCATAAGGCGAACCGTCAACCCAACGAACGCACTAAAGCCGTGGCTTATCATGACACCGTCCTGCCGCTCATGGCGGATATCCGCGAACATGCCGATGCCCTCGAACTCATCGTCGATGACGAACTATGGACATTACCCAAATACAGAGAATTAATGTTCATCCATTAAATAAATCGTTAAATCGTAAAACGTTAAATCGTAAATGGTTTTATGTGTGGAATAGTAGGATACATAGGTAAGAAAAAAGCTTATCCTATCTTGATCAAAGGTCTTCATCGTCTCGAGTATCGGGGCTACGACAGTGCCGGTGTGGCGCTCATCAACGAGCAGGGACAATTGAATGTCTATAAGGCGAAAGGTAAGGTGTCCGAACTCGAAGCATTCTGTGCCGAAAAAGACACGTGCGGTAATATAGGTATCGCGCACACGCGCTGGGCGACACACGGCGAACCCAACACCGTCAACGCTCATCCCCATTACTCGGAGTCCGAACGGCTGGCGATCATCCACAACGGTATCATTGAGAACTACGCCGTGCTCAAAGCGGGGCTGATGGAGCAGGGGTACAGTTTCAAGTCCGACACCGACACGGAGGTGCTTGTGCAACTCGTCGAATATACGCAGGTCAACCGTCATGTGGACCTCAAGACCGCGGTACAACTGGCGCTGCAACAGGTCATCGGAGCGTACGCGATTGCGATTCTGGACAAGGAACACCCGGACACGCTCATTGCGGCACGTAAAGGTTCACCGCTCGTGGTCGGTATCGGCGAAGACGAGTATTTCCTGGCTTCCGACGCCACGCCGATCGTGGAGTACACCGACAAGGTGATCTATATTGAGGATGAGGAAGTAGTGGCTTTAAAGTTGAAAGTTGAAAGTTTAAAATTGAAAGAAGTTGGAGAGGTGAAAGTTGAAAGTAATATAGATATTACTACGATTAACAACGTCACCAAGACACCGGAGATCAAGCGGTTGGAGTTGTCGCTGAGCCAGTTGGAGAAAGGCGGTTATCCACATTTCATGATCAAGGAGATCTTCGAGCAACCCCGTACGTTGACCGACTCCATGCGGGGTCGTGTGAACGTAAGGCAGGATAATATCGCGCTCTCGGGTTTCATCGATAACAAAGAGCGGTTCCTCAACGCCAAACGGATCATCATCACCGCCTGCGGTACGAGTTGGCACGCCGGTCTGATCGCGATGTACGCCATTGAAGAGTTCGCGCAGATACCCGTTGAGGTGGAGTACTCGTCGGAGTTCCGTTACCGCAAACCGGTCATCAACAAAGACGATGTGGTCATTGCCATCTCGCAGTCCGGTGAGACGGCAGATACGTTAGCAGCTATTCAGTTGGCGAAGTCGAAAGGAGCGTTCATCTTCTCCATCTGTAACGTTGTCGGTGCGTCTATTCCGCGTATCTCGGACAGCGGTTGTTATACGCATGTCGGACCCGAGATAGGTGTTGCATCGACCAAAGCCTTCACGGCACAGGTCGTTGCCCTCACCATGCTTGCCCTCTGTATCGGAAAAGAGAAGGGTACTATGACCGAAGAACAGTACCTCAGCATCGTTCGAGAACTGGGGCAGATTCCCGATAAGATCGAACGGGTACTGGGTCAGAACAAACGAATAGCCGATTTCGCCAAAACCTTTACCTACGCCCAGAATTTTATATACCTCGGTCGAGGGTATAACTTCCCCGTAGCCATGGAAGGAGCGCTCAAACTCAAAGAGATATCCTATATCCATGCCGAGGGTTATCCCGCTGCCGAAATGAAACACGGTCCTATCGCCCTCATCTCGCAAGAGATGCCGGTTGTTGTCGTTGCGCCGCATTGCGGGACGTACGAGAAAGTGGTAAGTAACATCCAGGAGATCAAAGCCCGCAAGGGTAGGGTGATCGCGGTTGTCACCGAAGGCGATGAACTGGTCAGCAAGATTGCCGATTACATCATCGAAGTGCCGCAGACCGAAGAGTGTCTTACCCCGCTGTTGACCGTCATTCCCCTGCAGTTGTTAGCCTACCACATCGCCGTCGTCAAAGGTTGTGATGTCGATCAACCCCGTAATTTGGCAAAATCAGTAACAGTAGAATAATATGAAAAAGATTGCAATTTTAGGTTATGGAAACATCGGCAAAGCTGCCGAAGAAGCCATCAAAGCCGCTCCCGATATGGAGCTTACCGGCATCTATCACCACAATGATTGTTTAGACTGCATCGACGCAGATGCTATGCTTATCTGTACGCCAACTCGCGAAGTGCAGAAGTTCGCTACCGTCTTGGCTGCACGGGGTATCTGTACCGTTGACAGTTTCGATATCCACGGACAGATCTGGTCCCTCCGTACCGCCTTAGACCCCGTTTGCAAGACCAACCAAGCCGTCAGCATTATCTCTGCCGGTTGGGATCCGGGGTCGGACTCTATGGTCCGTGCTATCCTCATGGCGTTGGCTCCGAAAGGACTGACCTACACCAATTTCGGTCCCGGTCGTTCGATGGGGCATACCGTCGCTGCCAAATCCAAACCCGGTGTCAAGAATGCCCTTTCCATGACCATCCCTTTGGGAACCGGTATCCACCGTCGTATGGTGTATGTCGAACTCGAAGAAGGTGCAGACTTCAAGGCCGTTGAAGCGGCTATCCTGGCGGATGATTATTTCGCACACGACGAGACGCATGTCATCCCTGTAGAGAGCGTCGATGCCCTCAATAACGTGGCGCATGGCGTCAATCTGGTGCGTAACGGCGTCTCCGGAGAAACCCACAACCAGCGTTTTGAGTTTAATATGACGATTAACAACCCTGCTCTTACCGGTCAAGTCATGGTCTCTTGTGCACGGGCGGCGCTGAGGCTCAAAGAGCGCGGCGACTTTGGTGCCAAGACGATGATCGAACTGGCTCCTATTGATCTGCTGCCGGGTACGACCGAACAACTCGTCAAAACACTCGTTTAATCCCCTATGGAAGAGAAACAACATATCGGACAACTCTTTGACCGCATCGCCGGTACCTACGACGGACTCAACCATGGTCTGTCTCTGAATACCGACCGGCGTTGGCGGAAGAAAGCGGTGGCACAGATGCAACCCGTAGAGCACGTGCTGGACGTAGCTGTCGGTACGGCGGATCTCACTATCGAGATGCTCAAACGGGGTAAGGCACAACGTGTCACCGGTATCGACCTCTCTGATCAGATGATGGCATACGGGAAGTTGAAAGTGGAAAGTTTAAAGTGGAAAGAGCGGGTAGAATTTATTCATGCCAATGCACAACACATGCCCTTTGAGGATAACACCTTCGATGCCGTCACCTGTGCCTATGGTTGCCGTAACTTCCAGAACTTAGACGAAGGACTTCGAGAGATGTACCGTGTGCTCAAACCCGGGGGACAGGTCACGATACTCGAGTTCAGTTATCCCAAAAACCGCCTCATCCGCTGGGTCTATGATCTCTATTTCTCGAAGATCCTGCCTTGGGTGGGACGTATCGTCAGCAAGGACAAGACGGCTTATACCTATCTCAATAAGAGCGTCAAGTCTTTCTGTTGGGGCGAAGCCTTCGTGCAGCATCTCCACGATGCCGGTTTCAAAGAGGAGCACTTTATTCCTCTCTCCTTCGGCATCACCACTATTTATACTGCTACGAAATAAATGGTAAATAAATGGTAAATGAACAAATAGTAAATGATTTTATGGTAAAGCACATTATTTTATGGAAACTGCGCTCGGAGTTGAGTGCAGATCAGAAACGCGAAGCAGCCTTGGCTATCAAGGCGGGTTTGGAAGGCTTGCAAGGTCAAGTACCGGGTCTGAAGGAAATTCATGTTCAGATTGACGGAGTCCTTGCCAGCAGTAATGCCGACATCATGTTGGATAGCACCTTGGAGTCTCCGGAAGCCCTCAAAGGTTATGCCGTTCATCCTGCCCATGTGGCGGTAGCTACCGGTATCGTTCGGCCCAATACCGAACTCCGTACCTGCCTCGACTTCGAGATCTAAAATCACAAATCACAAATCACAAATCAAAAATCACAAATCAAAAAAAGGAACCCGAAAGTTCCTTTTTTGTAGTGCTACCCGGACTCGAAAATTGCACTTGTGCAATAATCGTTCGAACGCAGTGAGATAAGAACCCCCGGATTCGAGCCGCGTAGCACAAAAAAAGAGCCTTTTGAGCTCTTTTTTTTGTAGTGCTACCCGGACTCGAACCGGGGTTTACGGCGTGAGAGGCCGTTGTCCTAGGCCACTAGACGATAGCACCCAGAGCGTTCTCCCGTCAATCGGGAGAAGCGGCCTCCGCCTAAGAGGGCAAATTTTGTCGCTCTTGACGAAAGCGGGTGCAAAAGTACTGCTTTTTTTTGACATATGCAAATATTTTTGAAAAAAAATGCAAATTTATCGTGATTTTTTTGCATATGTGGAATTATTTTACTAATTTTGCAACGATTTTTTACGAATTAATCAATTTTAAACATTTTTGTACTATGGCAAATGAAGTAAAACTCCAAAATGCACCGGGTTCGGTAGCATCGATGGTATTGGGTATTTGCTCGATCGCTACGGGTTGCCTCGTAGTAGGTCTGGTTCTGGGTATTATCGGTCTTGTTCAGGCTAAGAAAGCCAATGCGATTATGGCAGAGATGCCGGCTCAGTACGGTGGCGCAGGTTTCACCAAAGCCGGTAAGATCACCTCGATCATCGGTATCGTTGTTGGTGCGCTGTCCATCTTCTATTGGATCTGGGTATTGGTTATCGCAGCCGAAGCAGCTACTGTTGCTTCTTCGATGTACTGGTAATCAACAATGCTTTTGCTGAGCGAAGTACCGACTCTTCTGCCTTGCACGTGGAAGCAGCTCTTCGGAATAAGTTGCCCCTTCTGCGGGACGCAACGATCCGTCTGGTTCCTGCTCCATGGTGAACTGCTTGAGAGTCTGCGTATGGCACCTTTCCTTCTGCCCGAGATGATAGCCTTGGGGCTGCTCATCTACGGGTGGAGGGCAAAGAAACCTGTGCTCCTTAAGTGGTCAACTATTACCCTGCTGACCATGCTTGCGCTTAACATGATCTACCAGAATATCTGGAATTGAACTCCTCCTTCGTGGCGGAGTTTTTTATACAGTCCGTTTCCTGCTCGTCGTTTCTTTAGTCCGTCTCCTGCTCGTCGTTTCTATAGTCCGTCTCCTGCTTCGCGTTTCTTTAGTCCGTTTCCTGCT
Source organism: uncultured Bacteroidales bacterium (assembly GCA_902774185.1). Lineage (GTDB taxonomy): Bacteria > Bacteroidota > Bacteroidia > Bacteroidales > Paludibacteraceae > Colicola. The sequence continues at coordinate 22,888 of CACYHE010000025.1, forward strand.
TCGCGTGATAGCGCGAAGTATTTATAATCTGGGGACAAATTATCCCTAGGAACATTCTTCATTTCAAGGGGGGGACAATTTGTACCCCACATGAATCTTCAAAGCGTTACAATTTGTAACGGTTTTAACTGGTAACAATTTGTTACCGTTTCAAAATCTAAAAAGTCCTCTACGGAGAGCGCGCCGCGCCCCGTGGAAATCCGCAAATCGCTTATTTACAGTATCAATATCAGGCAATATGCGTCGGACGCACAAAGAACTATCGTCTTTAATCGTTTTCAAGATAAATTTAACCTCTCTCCCGATGATTTCTGCCGCGCAAGGCTGAATAAATAACGCGGAATATCTGCGGTCTTCGCGGATTATTTGCACCTCTCTTTAGGGGTGCTTTTTTTATACCTACCTTTGTATCGCTTTTCGGCCGGAGAGGCTCCGGAGCCATTTATCCCGAAGCTACCGTAAAACCGAAATCCGATGTATTATGAGTATTCAAAAATTACGACCCGAAATGGGTTCAACTCCTTCCCGCCTTTGGTTTATGTCCCAAGGGCTACTTTAAATCAATGTTTAATAGGGGTGATACCCCGACAATTATTAACCTCAAAAATTTTATTCATTATGAAACAATCACTCAAATCCAAAGTGATCAACGCGGTTCTTGCCGCTTTCATTAACCAACTCTACGTATGGGTGCGCAAGTGGGAAAACGATGCCTTCTTCTTCCTCGTCATCGGCGGCAAAGCTTACACCGAAACCAAGAACGGAGGCGCACAATGAGAGTTGAGTTTAACCCCGCGATCAAATCCGCGTCCGGCACACACCGTTCCGCTGCATCCTATCAGCGATCCGGAAAACCGTCCGAGAAGGAAATAGCTGCACGCGAACTTTTTGCCAAGCGACAAGCATTCGTGCAGGAACTCATGGCATCCGGAGCCTATCACTCAAAAGCGGAAGCATGGAAAATCGCCAAAAAACAAATCAATTAGTATTACATCGGTATTAAGACCTGATTATTACGTGGTTTTTACGTGTTCAGAATTATGGAAATTATCTTATCAGAACGTTGCAAGTCACTTACCGGAAATCTCGGTAGTGGTTTCGGTTATCACATCCAGCGCCGCAAAAACGGATGCTTTGCCAAACGTAACTCAAAAGGGGACATCCCGCCCGACGGACACCTCCGTTTCATCCTTACCTGTGCCGTTCTCGCAAAAAACGGTCTCCACATCGCCAACATCCGAGTCTCGCGCAAAGAACCTCGCTACCTTGGCACAAGACCAAGCAGCTGTCCCCCCCCTTGGGACACAAAAAATAGCGTACCCGCAAAGGTACGCTATTTTCATTATCGCTTAGATACATTATTTTTCATCCTCTACAGCAGCTTGAGCGGCAGCCAGACGTGCGATAGGTACGCGGAACGGTGAGCAGGAAGCGTAGTTCATGCCGACACGGGCGCAGAATTTCACAGAACTCGGTTCTCCACCGTGCTCGCCGCAGATACCGGTACGCAATCCCGGACGAACGGCACGACCTTTCTCTACTGCCATCTTGATCAGCTGGCCTACGCCATTCTGGTCAAGTACCTGGAACGGATCCACTTTGAGGATCTTCTTCTCGAGGTAAGCCGGCAAGAAGGAAGCGATATCGTCACGGCTGTAACCGAAGGTCATCTGCGTGAGGTCGTTGGTACCGAAGCTGAAGTACTGAGCCTCCGTAGCGATCGAATACTTCCTTAGCCACAGTCTGGATAATCTCCTTCTGTTGTTTGAGCTCATAGAGGATACCGATCAGCGGAACCATGATCTCCGGCATCGGGTTTTTACCCTCTTTCTTGAGTTCGCAAGCAGCGCCGAGGATAGCACGGGTCTGCATGGCGGTGATCTCCGGGAAGGTGATACCCAGACGGCATCCGCGGTGACCCAACATCGGGTTGTTCTCTGCCAACGATGCTACACGTGCCTGGATCTCTTCTACGCTAACGCCCATCTCTTTCGCCATCTGCTCTTGTCCCTTCAGATCATGCGGAACGAACTCGTGCAAAGGCGGGTCGAGCAGACGGATGTTCACTGGTAGGCCGTCCATAGCGTCCAAGATACCTTTGAAGTCAGCCTTTTGGTACGGCAGCAGTTTAGCCAGTGCTTTCTCGCGACCCTCGCTGTCCTTGGCGAGAATCATCTCACGCATAGCGATGATCTTCTGGTCGTCGAAGAACATGTGCTCGGTACGGGTCAGACCGATACCCTTAGCACCGAAGGCGCGTGCTACAGCAGCGTCGTGCGGGGTGTCTGCGTTCGTACGAACTTGCAGTTTGGTATATTTGTCGCAGAGGTCCATCAATGCCTTGAAGTCACCGCTGAGCTCAGCAGCCTTGGTAGGGATCTCACCTGCATAAACCTGACCCGTAGAACCGTTCAACGAGATATAGTCACCTTCTTTATAGGTAACGCCTTCGATCTTAACGGTCTTAGCCTTGTAGTCCACTTGGATAGCACCGGCTCCGGAAACACAGCATTTACCCATACCGCGGGCTACCACAGCAGCGTGAGAAGTCATACCACCACGAGCGGTGAGGATACCTTCGGCTGCGCTCATACCTGCGAGGTCTTCCGGGCTGGTCTCAATACGAACCATCACTACTTTGTGACCGTTTGCGTGCCACTCCTGTGCGTCGTCCGCATGGAAGACGATCTGACCGCAAGCTGCACCCGGAGAAGCGGGCAGACCTTGGGTGATCACTTTCGCTTTCTTGAGCGCGTCCTTGTCAAAGACAGGGTGGAGCAGCTCGTCCAGTTTCTGCGGCTCGCAGCGCATGATAGCCTCTTTCTCGCTGATCTTGCCTTCACGAACCATGTCCATTGCGATCTTCACCATCGCGGTACCGGTACGCTTACCGTTACGGGTCTGGAGGAACCAGAGTTTGCCTTCCTGAACGGTGAACTCCATATCCTGCATGTCGCGGTAGTGGTCCTCAAGTTTCTGCTGGATAGCGTTCAACTCAGCGTACATCTCCGGCATGGCTTCTTCCATGGACGGATACTTAGCCAGACGCTCAGCTTCGCTGATACCGGCGCGCTCTGCCCAACGTTGTGAACCGATCTTGGTAATCTGTTGCGGTGTACGGATACCTGCTACTACGTCCTCACCCTGTGCGTTAACCAGGTACTCACCGTTGAACAAGTTCTCACCGTTACCGGCATCACGGCTGAAGCAAACACCCGTTGCAGAGGTGTCACCCATGTTACCGAATACCATCGCCATAACGGATACTGCCGTTCCCCACTCGTCAGGAATTCCTTCCATCTTACGGTAGAGGATCGCACGCTCGTTCATCCAGCTGCGGAATACAGCGCAGATAGCGCCCCAGAGTTGCTCCATCGGATCATCCGGGAAGTCTTTGCCGGTACGCTCTTTGATAGCCGTTTTGAAACGAGCTACGAGGAGCTTGAGTTCCTCTACATTCAGGTCCTTGTCCAGCTTCACGCCACGGATCTCCTTTACCTCGTCGATGATCGCCTCGAACGGATCGATGTCGGTCTTGTTCACCGGCTTCATACCCAATACGACGTCACCGTACATCTGTACGAAACGACGATAGGAGTCATAAACGAAGTGCGGGTTGTTGGTCTTGGCAACCATACCTTCTGCCACTACGTCGTTCAGACCCAGGTTGAGGATGGTATCCATCATACCCGGCATAGATGCGCGCGCACCCGAACGAACAGAAACGAGCAGCGGGTTCTTCGGATCGCCGAACTTGCAGTTCATCAGACCCTCTACATGAGTGACCGCTGCGTTCACCTCATCGGTCAACTCAGCCACGATCTTCTCCTGACCCACTTGGTAGTACTCGTTGCAGACTTCGGTGGTAATGGTGAATCCCGGAGGAACAGGAACACCAACCAAGTTCATCTCAGCACAGTTAGCGCCCTTACCGCCAAGCAGTTCGCGCATTTGTGCGTTACCTTCAGCCTTACCGTTACCGAAGGTGTAAACTCTTTTTTTCTTTTCCATTTCTTTTCCATGTTTTAATAAAAAATATATAGATTTTAATGTGTTTCCCAAAAATCGGCTGCAAAGTTACGAAAAAAAATTCATATGTGCAAGATTTTTTTGCATATATTAAGAAATTTTTGTAATTTTGTAGCCGGTTTTGAAAAAACACTGACTAATACATAAAAAACACAATCATGGAAGATTTAACTATTTTGATGTACGCCGTGTTGGCGGCATCGGTTTTAGCACTTGGTTTTGCGTATTATTTCTATCGTTCGATGTTGAAGAAGGACGAGGGTACGGCTCTGATGAAGACCATCGCATCGCATGTGCGTAAGGGCGCTATGGCGTATCTGAAACAGCAGTATAAAGTGGTGACGATCGTGTTCGTCGTCTTGGCTGTTGTCTTTGCGGTGATGGCGTATTTCCATCTGCAGAACGGTATCGTATGGTTCGCGTTCCTGACAGGCGGTTTCTTCTCCGGCTTGGCTGGTTTCTTCGGCATGAAGACGGCGACCTATGCATCGGCTCGAACGGCTAACGCAGCCCGTCAGAGTCTGAATGCCGGACTGCAGGTCGCTTTCCGTTCGGGTGCCGTGATGGGTCTGACCGTAGTCGGTCTGGCGCTGTTAGACGTAGCCGGTTGGTTCCTGATCCTGCAGAAGACAGGCCTGCTGGAGATGGTGGGCGCACAAGCGGACATGATCACCATCACCACGACGATGCTGACCTTCGGTATGGGTGCCTCGACGCAGGCTTTGTTTGCCCGTGTAGGCGGCGGTATCTATACGAAGGCTGCTGACGTAGGCGCTGATCTAGTCGGAAAGACCGAGTATAACATCCCCGAAGATGATCCGCGTAACCCTGCCACGATAGCCGATAACGTGGGCGATAACGTAGGAGACGTAGCCGGTATGGGTGCCGACTTGTACGAGTCCTACGCCGGTTCGATCCTGGCAACGATGGCGCTGGGTGCCGCCGCTTTCGCTTCGTCCGGCGTAGCCGGCATGCAGATGAAAGCCGTGCTGGCACCGTCTTTGATTGCGGCCTGCGGCGTGTTGCTCTCACTCATCGGTATCTTCATGGTCAAGACCAAAGAAGGGGCAGGGATGAAAGAGTTACTGCGTGCGCTCAGTATCGGTACCAACACCGCCGCTTTCCTCATTGCAGGCGTCACTTTCGGTATCTTCGCTTGGCTCTTCGGTACGGAAACCGACCAATGGTGGCAGGTATCGCTCTCTGTAGTAGTGGGTCTGCTGGCTGGCGTGATCATCGGTAAATCAACCGAATATTATACCTCGCAGAGTTACAAACCGACGCAGAAAGTGAGTGAGAGCAGTCAGACCGGTCCGGCTACCGTCATCATCAGCGGTCTGGGGCTGGGGATGCTCTCCACCGCTATTCCGGTTGTGACGGTAGGTATCGCCATCGTGCTGGCGTACCTCTGTGCGAACGGTTTCCAGGTAGCCTTCACGCCGGAGAACCTCAGTCTGGGTCTGTACGGTATCGGTATCGCAGCGGTCGGCATGCTCTCCACGCTCGGTATCACTTTGGCTACCGACGCTTACGGCCCTATCGCCGATAACGCAGGCGGTAACGCCGAGATGTCGGGTCTGCCGGCAGAAGTGCGTCAACGTACCGACGCCCTCGATGCCCTGGGTAACACCACCGCTGCTACCGGCAAAGGTTTTGCCATCGGTTCGGCTGCCCTTACAGCCCTTGCACTCTTGGCTTCGTATGTCGAGGAGATCAAGATAGCTTTGATTCGTACCGGCGAGAAACTGCCGGCATTGGCAGACGGCACGCAGATACCGGCGGACAACGCTACGCTCGTTGATTTCATGAACGCGTATAACGTCAACCTGATGAACCCCATCGTGCTGGTAGGTATCTTCATCGGTTCGATGATGGCGTTCCTGTTCTGCGGTCTGACGATGAACGCAGTAGGTCGTGCGGCACAGAAGATGGTGGAAGAGGTACGCCGCCAGTTCAAGACTATCAAAGGTATCCTCGAAGGCAAAGCCGATCCGGATTACGCACGCTGCGTAGCCATCTCGACCAAGGGTGCGCAACATGAGATGTTGTTGCCCTCTATCTTAGCCATCATCGTACCGATCATCACCGGTCTCATCTTAGGCGTTGCCGGTGTGTTAGGTCTGCTCATCGGCGGTCTGGCTACGGGCTTCGTGCTGGCGGTCTTCATGGCGAATGCAGGCGGTGCGTGGGATAATGCCAAGAAATATGTGGAGGAAGGACATTTCGGTGGTAAAGGTTCTGACTGCCACAAGGCCACCGTCGTTGGCGACACCGTGGGAGATCCGTTCAAAGACACATCGGGACCGAGTCTCAATATCCTCATCAAGCTCATGTCGATGGTAAGTATCGTGATGGCAGGATTGACGGTAGCGTATCACCTGTTATAAATTGAAAATTGAAAATTGAAAGGGGAGCCTATTGGCTCCTCTTTTCCTTTCACCTTTCACCTCATTTGTAGAGGAATCGTTTGATGGATCGTTTGGGGGTTTTCTCGAAGGGCTTGTCTTGCACCTCGATATCCGCCACTTTGCTGTAACCCGGAATGAGGTTATTGAGTTTTGCCAAGTTCGCCTTCATGATCTGCAAGATCTGCTCCGGTGTCATGCGCTTTGTGAGCGTCTCATCGGGGAAGACGAGTGCCACCAACTTCCCTTCGCGTTCCACAATCAAGGATTCGCTGACAGCCTCCTGGTTGTTCAGTTTGTCTTCGATCTCTTCGGGGTAGATATTCTGTCCCGAAGCCCCTAAGAACATCGTCTTGCAGCGCCCTTTGATATAGATATTCTTCTTTTTATCGAGTCGTCCCAAGTCACCGGTTCGTAACCACCCGTCTTCGGTGAACGCTGCTTTTGTGGCTTCTTCGTTCTTGTAATAACCCATCATCACGTTTTCTCCTTTGACGAGGATCTCCCCGATGCCGGCTTGGTTGGGTTCGTCTATCTTCACCTCCATATTCATCACCGGTACACCGCCCGAACGGGCTTTGAAATACTTAGGCGGGTTACCTCCGATAAGCGGACCGCACTCGGTCATGCCGTAACCGATCGAAAGCGGGAAATGGATATCCATCAGACATTTCTCCACCACCGGGTTCATTGCTGCACCGCCGCAGATGAAATAGCGTAACTTGCCGCCGAAAGCGGATTTGAGGGCCGACCGTACCCGTCGGTGCAAGAGCGAACCGATACCCGGTATGTGCCAGAACGAACGGATCGCCCATTTGCTAAGGGTCGGGTCCAGGTTCTTCTTATAGATCTTCTCAATCACCAAGGGCACCGTCACCACCAGATAGGGCTGCACGTCCTTGAGGGCTTTGAGCAGGATGGACGGGGTCGGACTCTTGGTCAGGAAATAGATATGCGTTCCCGAGCAGAGCGGGTAGAGTAGTTCGCATACCTGACCGAACATATGGGCAAGCGGTAACATCGAAACGAGCCGTTGACCCGGTTCCACCGGCAACATCTTCATACCTACCTCCACGTTGTTGCTCAGACTCATCCCGTTCAGCATCACGCCTTTGGGACTTCCCGTCGAACCCGAGGTGTAGTTGATCAGCGCCAAGCGGTTCTCATCGGCTGCAAAATGGATATCTTCCGACTCCAGAGGATGCGGATACTTCGCCTTGAACGCTTTATCTACTACATCATTAAGCGAAGCGTCACCATTGAGCAACGCGCTCATTTCATCATTACTATACAGCACCTTCCAGTCTTCGAGCGAAAGGGCAGCTTTCATTTTGGCGGGCATCGTCTGATGCTGCAGGTCTTTCCATACATATGGACCGACGAACAGCAATTCAGAATCCGAGTGCTCCAATAGGTGCGCGATATCCTCTGCCATGAAGTCCTGCAAGATACTGACGCACACACCTTCGTACGCAGCGATGGCCAGATAAGCGACAGCCCAATTGGCGCAGTTACGTCCGCAGAGCGCGATCTTATCGCCCCGCTTGATACCCATCTGCTCGAACAGCACATGCAGACGTATCATCTGCTCCGCCAACTGTCCGAACGTGTATTCGTGATCTTCGTTATAATCCGTCAGAGCAGGATCATTCCACTGATGCTCCATCACCTCTGTCAGATAGTGTAAATAATGCTGTTTCATAACAAAAACCGGATTCGGGTGCAAAATTACTGCTTTTTTTGCATATATGCAAATTTTTCTGCATTTTGCAAAACCGTATATACAAAACAAGCGCAAAGCTTCCCAGTTTCGCGCCTGCTCTGATTCCCCATTTCAGAGGAATCACCATCTACTTACTCACTTTAACGTTACACTTAGGTAACGTTTGGCATTACTTATATAAGTATCTCTTGATCGACCGTTTCGGAGTCTTCTCGAATTCCGAAGCGACTAATTCGATAGCACTGATTTGACTGTACTGCGGCAGGTTCTTGTTTACCGCCACACGGTTCTCTTCCATCAACTCGGCGATATTGCGGTTTGTTTGCTCCGGATAGACGAGCGCAACCAGTTTGCCTTCCCGATCCACCACGATAGACTCAACAACGCAAGGCATCGAGTTCAGTTTGTCCTCCAACTCCTCCGGATAGATGTTCTGTCCGCTCGGACCCAGAATCATATTCTTCGAACGACCGTGGATATAGATATTGCCTTCTTTATCCAGCACGCCCAGGTCACCGGTACGCATCCAACCGTCCGGGGTGAATACGGCACTTGTAGCCTCCGGATTCTTGTAGTAACCCATCATCACGTTGATACCCTTCACTTGGATCTCACCGTCTTTGGAGTACGGATCCTCGGAATCGACGCGCACGTGGCATTGCGGCAGGTCTTTACCGCAACTGTGCATCTTGTATTTCCACCAGTCTTCGTAACTGATCAGCGGAGCACATTCGGTCATACCGTAACCCACGCAGTATTGGAATTTGATATCGTGCAGTACTTGCTCTACTTCTCCGTTCAAAGCGGCGCCGCCAATGATCAGGAAACGAAGTTTACCTCCGAAAGTCTGATCCAGACCGGCTTTCACTTTATTGCGGATGACGCGTTTGAGCAGCGGAGTCTTCCACATGATTTTGGCAGCCGGACTGCTGATCTTGGGTAGTACACCTTTCTTGATGATTTTCTCAATCACCAGAGGAACGGTCAGAATCATGAACGGCTTCACTTGTGCGAAAGCTTTCATCAGCACCGTCGGCGTAGGAGCCTGTGTGAGGAAATATACCTCCGCACCATCGCAAACCTGGTATAAGAACTCGTACATCAAACCGAACATATGGGCGATCGGCAACATCGACAATACGGCGTCATCAGGTCTGTGCGGGATACGTGTTCTACCGAACTCTACGTTACCGCTCAGGTTCAGATGCGAGATCATCACACCCTTCGGGTTGCCCGTCGAACCGGACGTATAGTTGATAATCGCCAGGTCATCGTAGTTATCCTCTGGATAATGTACATCGGAGAGGGCTACACCGTTCGGGAATGCTTTCTTAAACGCTGCGTCTGCGCCTTCGAATTTCTTGCGGAACGTGTCATCGGCGTCCACAATCGTCATGTCGTCCATGAAGATAGTTGCCTTCAAACCCGGCATCTGCTTGGTGTCGATCTTCTTCTTTACGTTCGGACCTACATACAGCAGGATAGCTTCCGAGTGCTCTACCAACGAGTAGATACCCTCTGCCGTAAAGTCCGGCAGAATACTAACCACTACCGCCTTGTAACTCTCAGCGGCAAGGAACAACAAACCCCAGTTGGCACAGTTACGACCCGCAAGAGCAATCTTATCGCCCTCTTTGATGCCGCACTCACGCCAAGTAATATGCAATTTTTCTATTTCTGCTGCTAATTGCGCATAGGTGTAACTGTTTACACCATCCAAATCTTTCAACGCCAGGTTATCCCACCTGCGCGCCATCGTTTCTTGTAAGTAAGAGAAGTAATGTTTTGTTGCCATATAACGATTACTTTTTTTCAAATCGGGTGCAAAGGTACTACTTTTTTTTGAATTAACAATACCTTTGATGCATTTTTTTTATTTTTTTTGTACGATTTATGTAATATGAAACATTATTGTACCGATACTCAAAATCTGAACACTTTATGTCTCATATCGGTCGAGCGCTTCGTTCATGATCCGGTATCCTTCGGCGATGATCTCTTCCGCTTTGTCAAAATCAAAGGTATTATACGCGTACTGGCGCATGGATGCGAGCACGTCAGGCGGGGTGAGACGAAGGGACAGCATCGTGTTCTGCTGGATCTGCATGTCGCTCATGCGGTCTAACATCTGAACGAAGTTCATCTTCTTCTCCATCGGGATGCCGTCTTTACCGCTGATGTCTGCCGCAACAAGGATGTCTCCTTCGGTACGGGGAACGACATGCAGGGGTAGGGGATCCAAGATCCCGCCGTCGATAAGCAGTTTATCGCCCATCTGAACGGGTTCGAAGAAAAGCGGAATACTGATGGACGCACGAACGGCTTGGAAAAGACTGCCTGTTCGAAAGACCACCTCTTCCGTACTGCGCACGTCCGTTGCCACGATGGCACAAGGGATAGGCAGTTGTTCGATTGGCTGGTCCGGCACAATGGTCTGTAACTCTTTGATGATCTTCTCGCCCTTCACCAGCGAGTTATGGCTAAGCAGATTGATGTCCATCATGCGAAGGATCATCTGCTTATCCACACTCAGAAACCACTCTTTGGCTTGTTTGATCTGCCCGGCGGCGTACATACCGGCGATGATCGAACCCATAGAGCAACCCGCTATACTCGTGATCGTATAACCTCGTTCCTCCAGCGCCTCGATAGCTCCTATATGGGCTAATCCTCTCGCTCCGCCGGATCCCAATACCAGTGCAACTTTCTTACTTTCCACTTCTTTCACCTTTCACCTTTCACCTTTCACCTTACACTTCCTTCGCCGGAATGAGTTTTTCGCGTATCTTGATATAGATAATGTTCTCTTTCTTGGCAAATTCGGTCTTCACGTAACCCATACCGATACCAACTTTGGTATTCGGCAGCATGATACCGGACGTCACATTACCGATGATTTCGCCCTTTTCATCGCAGATCTCGTATCCGTTACGCGGTATCGCACGCTCCAGACATTCGAAATGAACGAGTTTGCGTTTCACACCTTCCGCTTTCTGTTGTTTCAGATAATCGCGGTCGATAAAATCTTTGGCATCGAGCTTGGTGATCCAACCCAGACCTGCCTCCAATGGCGAAGTGGTGTCATCGATATCGTGACCGTACAAGCAGTACCATTTCTCCAGACGCAGACTATCCCGAGCACCCAGACCGATAGGCGCCAAACCAAAAGGTTTACCTACTTCGAACAAAGCATCCCAGATCTGTTTGCCTTTGTCTGCAGGGAAATACAACTCAAAACCGCCGGCACCCGTATAACCGGTGTTACTCAAGATCACACCCGGTACACCGGCAAAACTCCACTCCCGGAAGGCATAATAGTCGATGGACTTCAAATCAGCGTCGGTCAACAGTTGCAATAACTCCGTTGCCTTCGGTCCCTGTACCGCCAATTGACCATACCGCTCCGAAGCGTTCTCTAAGCTAATCTCTCCCCAATTTTTAATTTTTAATTTTTCATTTTTAATTTGATTTATCCACTCCCAGTCTTTGTCGATATTGCCGGCATTAACGACCATGAGGTACTTGGTCGTGGAGTACTTGTAGATGATCAGGTCATCGACGATACCGCCTTTGCCGTTCGGCATGCAGGTGTATTGACATTTGCCCGAAGCAATAACCGAAAGATCATTGGTCGTGATGTACTGCAAGAAGTCCAAAGCCTTCTCGCCTTTCACCCAGAACTCTCCCATGTGACTTACATCGAACACGCCTACGCCTTCGCGTACGATTATGTGCTCCTGATTGATACCCGTCGGGTACTGGATAGGCATGTTAAAGCCTGCAAATTCAGCCATCTTTGCGCCTAACGCAATATGGATGTCTGTAAACGGTGTTGTTTTTAACATATTCTTTTGATTATTTTTGTTATTCTTTATTTTAAGAAAAAAACCTAAATGACACTTTTGAATGATTTAAAAGTTTCACTTTCTGTGTCTTTGTCTGCTTGACCATCTATGAAAACAAGTTTTCCTATCTGTTCAATCACCCAAATCCACACACCTACGTGTCAAATCATTCAAAAGAAATAAACCTAAAAAACATTCTATTCAAAGCGCGTGTGTAATAAAAAAATGTCATTTGTGTTTATTTCTGATTATTGATTTTAAATTCAAAGAATTTGGAAGATTATTTTGATAAAATGATTTGCAAATTTATTTGTGAAAGCAGTTTAGCAAAATAAGATTCGTATTGTTAAATAAAATCAATAATCAGTGTTTTATATGTTTTTTTCCTTATTTCTTAACGATCTCGAGGATGACCTTCATGGCCGCTTCCATCGAAGGAATGGGGAGGTATTCGTATCTACTATGGAAATTCTCTCCGCCTGCGAAGATATTGGGGCAGGGTAGGCCTTCGAAACTCAGTCTCGCGCCGTCTGTTCCGCCACGAATCGGTTTGACGATAGGTGTAACTCCTACCGATTCCATCGCACTTTTTGCCAGGTCAACGATATGCATCACGGGTTCGATCTTCTCCCGCATGTTGTAGTACTGATCGCGTATCTCGATTTCTGCCGTTCCTTCGCCGAACTCGGCATTGATCTTCTTCACCAGATGCTCCAATTCTCGTTTGCGGTACTCGAACAGCGTGCGGTCGTGATCCCGGATGATATAACTGAGCGTCGTCTCCTCCACCGTACCGTTCATCCCGATCAAATGGAAGAAACCTTCATATCCTTGCGTGTGCTCGGGACTCTGCCAACGAGGTAACATCAGGATGATCTGGTTGGCGATACGCATGGAGTTACGCATCTTATGGTACGCGCTACCCGGGTGCACATTCAGACCATGCACCTTGATCTTACAGGATGCCGCGTTGAAGTTCTCAAACTCCAACTCACCGATCGCTCCGCCGTCCATCGTATAAGCAAAATCGCAGCCGAAAGCCTTCACGTCAAAATGATCCGCACCTTGACCAATCTCTTCGTCCGGCGTAAAACCGATACGCACTTTCCCGTGCTGAATCTCCGGGTGCTGAATGAGGTACTCCATCGCCGTCACGATCTCTGCGATACCCGCTTTATCATCGGCTCCTAAAAGCGTCGTTTGGTCGGTCACGATGACATCCTGTCCGGCGTATTTAGGGTCGATGAAATCGCGCTCTTCTGCTTTCACGATACTTGCCTTTACATGCCTACCACTGGCGTCCGGACTCGTATCCATATGGGCAATGAAACCGATGACCGGACATTTGTCATTTGTCATTTGTGATTTGTCATTTGCCTCCAATGTCGCCATAATATATCCGTTTTCATCGAGCGAAACCTCGGTGAGACCGATAGTTTTTAACTCTTCCGCCAGATACCGTGCAAACTCCATCTGTCCGGGCGTCGAAGGCGTCATACCCGTGTTCTCGTCACTCGTCGTGCAGAACGACACATACTTCAAAAAACGTTCAACTATATCCATTTTTAATTTTTAATTTTTAATTTTTAATTGACAATATTCATGTCTTTCGGTCGATTTTCGACGAAAGCAAGGATATTGTCCGTCACGTTCTCGCACATCGCGATACGTCCTTCCCATGTGCCGGTTCCGGTATGCGGTGAAAGGACCACGTTCGGCAGCGTCAAAAGTTCCGTTGGAACCGCAGGTTCGTGTTCATACACATCCATGGCCGCACCGGCGATGATACCGCTCTTAAGTGCCTCTATCAGCGCCGCTTCATCTACGTGCGCGCCACGCGCGGTATTGATAAGGTACGCACTCCGTTTCATCATTCCTAACTCCGGCTTACCGATGATATGATGCACTTCCGGCGTGTAGGGGAGGTTCAGACTGAGAAAATCACTATCCTGCAGCAAGGTCTGGAAATCGACGTATTTCACCATTTCATCATTTCCACCATTAAGCGCTTTTAGCGCGTCATCATTGATTTTGTGTCGGTTATGGTAGATGATTTTCATTCCCGATGCTTTCGCTCTGCGTGCAAGAGCCTGACCGATTCGTCCCATACCCAAGATCCCCAAGGTCTTGCCATACAGCGAATGACTCAGATTTTTCATTACGCCGAATAAACTCTCTTCTTTAAACTTGCCTACTTCTCTCAACTCTAAACTCTCCACTCTCAACTTCTTGTCGAATTCCACAATTCGACGAGATACCGCCATCATCAGCGCAAAAGCCAACTCGGCCGTCGGTTCAATCACCGGCTGCGGCGTGTTCGTCACACGTATCCCGCGCTCCTTACATGCCTCCAGGTCGATATTATTGTATCCCGCTCCGAAATTGGCAATCAGTTTCAGGTTCGGCATCGCCTCGATCATCGTTCCCGGCACGTTATAATCGAACGTGCTTACAAGGATCTCGACGTCCTTCAATTCTTCCGAAGAACAATGACCAATGACCAATGACAAATCACCAATGCCTCGTTCTACGAGGCGCTCAAATCCCTCTTTCGGTAACGCTGTTGTAAATGCAATTTTCATCTTTTCACCTTTGCGCTTGCAAAGGTACTACAAATTTTTGAAATACACAAGGATTTTACGGTAAAAATTAAATTTATTCGATTTTTTTTCTTTCGATGTTTGCATATGTCAAAAATTTTGTGTAATTTTACAGCGCAAAATGAAATAATATTCGTTTATACTGAGTATCACATTGCGGTATGCAAAATCGACGAGAATTATCAAGTTGTCGGAGACATCGTTTACCATACCTACGATTAATATTTTTCACTCTTTTCAACCATCGATACCTATGCAAGCCCTGAATTTTCAAGGCTTGCGCCGTTGTCGTATTGGGTGATTATAGGGCGATTATTGCGTGATTATTGCGTGATTCGACACCATACCCATAGATCTGATTTTTTTTGGCACGTTTTTTGTACATAAAATGAAAAATGCAAAATTATGAAGAAGATTGTCTATTTTTTGGCAGCCATTTTGATCTGCAGCATCAGTATTTCATGTGTGAAGAAAGTGCCTGTTAACCATTCACAGGATCAGCCTTTGACACTCATTGTGATGGATTCTACGCAAGCCCTTTTGGACGCCGTGCAGGTGAAAGTCGGCAAACAGACTTATACCACCTCATACGACGGACGTATCGTGTTCAAACCGGAGCAGTTAGCCGGTGTGAAATCCTTGCAACTCTCTTGCGAAGGGTATAAATCCCAAACGCTTTCCCTTACCGGTGAGCAGACGCTAATCGCTACCCTTGTTCCGAATAAAGAGAAGAAGAACAACAAAGACAAAGAAGGGGAGCACGTAAAATACTACTTAACGTCCCGTGCGATGGCGGATGAAGCGGTGCCTGTGATGGGGCGTGCCGATGTACCGTTGACTGGAGGGGCTGTCAAAATGGTAGAAAATCACGTCATCTATGATGAGGCATTAGAACCAACATCTGCCGGAAGATTAACCGCCGGTGAGGTGAACGATTTTGCCAAATGGGCATTGTGGCGGAATATATTGGAAAATTCCCACAAAGAGTATATCGACACCTGGCGTATCGCTCCCCGTCACCGTTACACGGTGCAGGTAACCAACAAAGAGGGCTTCCCAGTTGTTAACTACGCGGTTAACCTGACCGATGCAAACGGGAATACGCTCTTCCAAGCTCTTACCGACAACACCGGCAAAGCAGAGCTTTGGAACGGATTACTGAATCAAGGAGCGAACGACTTAAGGGTGAACGGCGAAGCCTTGGCGGAAAACGGCAACACGCGTATCGTGATTGACGAACCCTGTGAGGCATCCGAAGGAGTGGACGTGTTATTTGTCTTCGATGCCACCGGTTCGATGGGGGACGAGTTACGCTACCTCCAGAAAGAGATGAACGATGTCATCGCGCGTGCCAAAGAGGCGACAGGCGGTTTAGCTATCCGAACCGGTGCGGTGGTCTATCGCGATCACACAGACGAATACCTCACCCGTATCTCCCGTCTGACGGACGATATCACGGTGACGCAATCCTTTATTGACAAACAGGAAGCATCCGGAGGCGGAGATTACGAAGAGGCGGTTCCCGAAGCCCTCATGGCAGCCCTCAACAGTGCCGGTTGGGATAGCGAAGCCCGCGCCCGTATCGCGTTCCTGGTCTTGGATGCACCTTGTCATGAAGATAGTGCTACCGTCGCTTTGTTGCACGAACAGATACTGAACGCGGCGGCGCAAGGTATTCGTATCGTACCCGTCGTTTGTAGCGGTTTGGAGAAGAGCGGTGAGTACCTCATGCGTTCCATCGCCTTGGCTACCAACGGTACCTCTTTCTTCCTGACCGACGACTCCGGTATCGGCGGTAAGCACCTTAAACCGACTACCGACACGCTCCAAGTGGAACACTTGAACGACATGCTCGTGCGTACCATCGTGGAGTTCAGTCTTATGCCCGCATGTGCCGGAGAAGAAGTAGCAGAACTGCTCATCAGCGATTTTGTACCGAATCCGTTCAGTACTCAAGACATCGCTTCCAACCCCGACATCCCGCATGGAGAAGGTGTTCATTATATCGTGGATATCAGCGGAAAGCTCATCGGTATGTACGAAGGTGACATCGAGCAACTCCAATTGAACCAATACCAACTGCCCATCGGTATCTATTTCATCAAGACCTATATCGACGGAAAATGGTACACAAAAAAGGTGTTAGTTCGTTAAAATGCGCTAAAAAACGCGAAAATAATGGCATACGCTTGCGTATGTCATTTTTTTTTTGTAATTTTGCGGCCGCAAATAAAATTGAAGTAAGATGTTTGATAATTTAAGCGAACGATTAGAACGAAGTTTTAAGATTCTGAAGGGTGAAGGCCGCATCACCGAAATCAATATTGCGGAGACGGTCAAGGATATCCGTAAGGCTTTGCTGGAGGCCGATGTCAACTACAAAACCGCCAAGCAGTTTACCGATCAGGTAAAGGAGAAAGCCTTGGGGCAGAACGTCATCACAGCGGTTCGTCCGGGCCAGTTGATGGTCAAGATCACGCATGACGAGTTGGCGGCATTGATGGGCGGTGAGGCACAGGAGATCAACCTCAAGGGTTCTCCGGCTATTATCCTCATGGCGGGTCTTCAAGGTTCCGGTAAGACCACTTTTGCTTCCAAGTTAGCCAACTATCTCCAGACCAAGAAGGGAAAGAAAGTGATGTTGGTGGCCTGTGACGTTTATCGTCCGGCGGCTATCGAGCAGTTACGGGTACTTGGTGAGCAGATCAATGCGAAAGTCTATACGGCGGAGAATGAATCCAACCCGGTGAAGAAAGCGCAAGACGCCATCAAGGAGGCACGTACCTACGGCTACGATGTCGTCATCGTCGATACTGCCGGCCGTCTTGCCGTTGATGAGCAGATGATGCAAGAGATAGCGGCCATCAAGTCGGCTATCACGCCAAGCGAGACCCTCTTCGTGGTGGACGCCATGACCGGTCAGGATGCCGTCAATACCGCCAAGGAGTTTAATGACCGTCTGGATTTTGACGGTGTTGTTCTCACCAAACTGGACGGTGACGCACGTGGCGGTGCTGCTTTGTCCATCCGCTCGGTGGTCAACAAACCGATTAAGTTCATCGGTACGGGCGAGAAGATGGAGGCACTCGATGTCTTCCACCCTGCGCGCATGGCGGACCGTATCCTCGGCATGGGTGATGTTGTATCCCTCGTCGAGCGCGCGCAAGAGCAATACGATGAAGAAGAGGCGCGCCGTATATCCAAAAAGATCGCCAAGAACCAATTTGATTTCAACGATTTCATCGGGCAACTCAATCAGATCAAGAAGATGGGTTCGATGAAGGACTTGATGGGTATGATTCCGGGTATGGATAAAGCCCTCAAAGGGGTGGAAGTCAGCGATGACGCCTTCAAACCCGTTGAAGCAATGATTAACTCCATGACACCCGAAGAGCGTTCGAACCCGAGTCTGCTGAACGGAAGTCGGAAGAACCGTATTGCCAAAGGTGCCGGTGTCACCATCGTGGAACTCAACCGCTTCCTGAAGCAGTTTGAGCAGACCTCAAAGATGATGCGTAAAATGCAACAAATGTCAGGACGTAGAAGATAATGGCAAAAGAAGAACACACGTATCAACCCGGGTGGGGAGAGAAGAAACATCATCACCATCACCATCATTACGAGCCGAACCATAAGAACAGAGGTATGGGCGGCGCGTTGCGTATGCGTGACAAACAGGCGTATGTAGGTCTGATGCTGGTGATTATCGGAGCATTGGCATTCGGCGGTTATAAATTGGCAGATTTGTTTGCTGAGGAAATCAGACAAATGCCGAAGGATAACCCGTCGAAAGAGATGAAAGTGGATGCCTTGGGTATCCGTATGGTGGACGAAGCGGAGGCCCTGCGCGAAGGCGACAGTATTGCCAGAGAGTTGCAACTGGATACCGTCCGTAAGACCGTCTTGGCGGAGAAACATAACGTTTATCGTCCGCCACGCAAGAACACCGATTGGTACATCAACGGAAATGAATGGCGCTCTCTCAAGAGAAGTTATAAAATATGGCTGCGGTCCAACACAGAGAAACCTTGGGTGGTTGCCGGAGTCGTGTTGTTCGTCCTGTTCATCATTTTCTTGGTCTTCTACGGAATCTATAAGCATGTCAATATTCACGGCGAATGATTTTAGACGGTAAAAAAATAGCAGCGGATATCCGGGCTGAGTTACGCGAGCAGATACGTTCTTTGGTCGCTAAGGGTCAACGCGCGCCTAAGTTGGCGGTGGTCATCGTGGGGCATAACCCTGCGTCGGAAACCTATGTAGCCAATAAGATGAAAGCTTGTGCGGAAGTGGGTATTGAATCCG
This sequence comes from uncultured Bacteroidales bacterium, assembly GCA_902774185.1. Taxonomy (GTDB): domain Bacteria; phylum Bacteroidota; class Bacteroidia; order Bacteroidales; family Paludibacteraceae; genus Colicola. The sequence goes on from CACYHE010000025.1 coordinate 41,795, forward strand.
AACGTATCGCTTTCGAAGCAGACATCACAGAGCAGGAACTGTTGGCTGCGGTGCAGCGACTCAATAACGATCCGACTATTGACGGTTTCATCGTACAACTGCCCTTGCCGGAACATATCTCTGAGACTACCATCATGAGTGCCATCGACCGGCGCAAAGATGTCGATGGACTGACCCCGGAGAATGTAGGTCGTACTGTCCAAGGACTTCCGTCCTTAGTCAGCGCAACACCCAAAGGAATACGCGAACTGCTGGCACGCTATGCCATTCAGACGGAAGGTAAACATGTGGTGGTTATCGGTCGTTCGAACATCGTAGGCAAACCCATCGCCATGCTGCTTATGCAGCGTCCGTATCTGTCTCTGCCCGGCATGAGTGCGGCTTCTTTAGGAGACGCTACCGTCACTATCTGCCACTCGAAGACACAGGACCTCAAGTCCATTTGCCTTACGGCAGATATCATCATCGTAGCTGCAGGATGTCCGAAACTGCTGACAGCCGAAATGGTCAAAGAAGGGGCGGTGATTATTGATGTGGGCATTAATCGTATCGATGATTCGTCTGTGCCCAGAGGATATCGTCTCGTTGGTGATGTTGATTTCGAAAACGTAGCACCAAAAGCGGCGTATATCACCCCCGTTCCCGGAGGCGTCGGACCCATGACGATCGTTTCTTTGTTACAAAATACTTTGCAAGCTTACAATGAACATTCTCGATAAAATAGACGGATTAGAGGCAAAATTCCATGAGGTGAGTCTGTTGATTACAGACCCTTCGGTCATTGCCGACCAGGCGCGTTATGTCCGGCTTAATCGGGACTACCATGACTTGGAACGTGTGCTCGAATGTGCCCGTCGTTACAAGAAAGCCGTTACGGATCTTCAGGATGCCAAGGACCTCTTTTTCAATGAGTCCGATCCGGAGATGAAGGAGATGGCGAAAGCGGAGATCGATGAACTCGAACCGCAGATTCCTGCGCTCGAAGAAGAACTGAAACTGCAACTCCTTCCGCAAGACCCCGAAGACGGTAAGAATGTCGTTATGGAGATCCGTGGCGGAACAGGTGGTGACGAAGCGGCGATCTTTGCAGGAGACCTCTTCCGGATGTACACCAAATATTTCGAGATCAAAGGATTCAAATATACCATCTCGTCTTTCACCGAAGGTGCTTCCGGCGGTTATAAGGAGATCATCTTCAATGTGACCGGACAGAACGTCTATGGTACCCTCAAATACGAATCCGGTGTGCATCGTGTGCAACGCGTACCCGTCACGGAGACCCAAGGACGTGTGCATACTTCTGCCGCTACGGTGGCAGTCTTACCCGAAGCCGATGAGTTTGAGGTGCATATCAACGAAGGGGAGATCAAATGGGAGACCTTCCGCTCCGGTGGAGCCGGTGGACAGAACGTCAATAAAGTGGAGTCGGGTGTACGCCTTCGTTATAACTGGAAGAATCCCAACACGGGCGAGGTGCAAGAGATACTCATCGAGTGTACCGAGACACGGGACCAGCCGAAGAACAAAGAACGTGCCCTCTCTCGTCTGCGTACGCAGATTTACGACAAAGAGCATCAGAAATATATCGATGACATCGCTGCGCGTCGTAAGACGATGGTCTCCACCGGTGACCGCTCTGCGAAGATCCGCACCTATAACTATCCGCAGGGACGTATCACCGACCATCGTATCGGTTATACCGTTTATAACCTAGCCGCCTTCATGGATGGCGATATCCAAGGCGTCATCGATGCCCTGCAAGTAGCCGAAAACGCCGAAAGACTTAAAGAGTCTGAACTGTAAATCGTCAATCGTCCAATCGTCAATCGTCCAATCGTCAATCAAGATGTATCTCTTTTATTGTCCTGATATAGAAAAGCAGCAGACTCTTTCCGAAGAGGAGAGTGCACATTGCGTGCGGGTGCTGCGGAACACAGCCGGCGATGAGATATTGATCACTGACGGACGTGGTATCACCTATACGGCGCGTATCACAAATCCGCATCCCAAACATTGTGATTTTGAGATCATTAGTAGCGAAAAACAGACGCCACACCATGCGTTCCATTTGCATATCGCCATCGCGCCAACCAAGAATATCGAGCGCCTCGAATGGGCTATCGAGAAATGTGTGGAGATAGGCGTTGACGAGATCACGCCCCTTTTATGCCATTTCTCCGAACGCAAACAATTACGTACCGATCGTCTGGAGAAGATCATCCTCTCTGCCGCCAAACAAAGTCTGACACCTTATCTGCCTGTCTTACATGAGCTCACACCTTATGATGAGTTTATCAAAGGTCAACGTCAAAGCCAGGGTCAGAAATTCATTGCGCATTGTTACAAAGAGGATAAACGGGTGCTCAAGAACGAGATAGAGCGGGGTAGAGATGTATTGGTCCTCATCGGACCTGAAGGGGATTTTAGTGAACAAGAAGTGGCAGACGCCCTTTCAATCGGTTTCATTCCCGTCAGTTTAGGAAACAGCCGGCTCCGTACCGAAACAGCCGGTGTCGTTGCTTGTCACACGGCCATACTCATGAATGAATAGTGACGCCGAAATAGTACTTTGGATCAATAGTCATGGTAACGCATGGCTCGATGCGGCGATGTGGACCATCAGCAGACCTTCTACTTGGTTTCCATTGTACGCCTTGTTGCTCCTGTTGCTTGCATACCGCTATCGAAATTGGAAGACGATGCTTTGGATTCTCATCGGTTTCGGTATTGCAGTCGGACTGAGTGACTTCACCTGCAGCGGTATTCTCAAACCCTTGGTAGCTCGATTGCGTCCTACTCATGAACCCGCCATTGATCCTATCCGCCTTATCCACGGTTACATCGGAGGATTATACGGTTTCTGTAGTTCGCATGCCGCCAACTCGATGGCGATCGCTCTGCTTTTCAGTCTCTTGTACAAAAATAAAACAGCCACCGTTTGTCTGATGACCTGGGTGGTTGTAGTATGCTATAGTCGAATGTATCTCGGAGCACATTATCCGACCGATATCATGGTTGGTCTGTTGATTGGAGCTCTGTGGGCGCTGGGGACGTGGCTGGCATTAAAGCGTTGGTGCCACGTGGACGGCGAGGCTGCTCGGCCGGGTGGTTCATAAAACGCTCGAACTCCTCCTCCGTCAGTAAGAGCTTTAACTCATTATGAATGGCTTGCATGCGCTCCATATTCTCAGCACGGGTCAAACCCTTCTGACGAATCACGGCATACTTGAGATGCATACGATAAATCGTATCAATACGAACGGAATCGCGAATACCTAATTCACGAACCAAACGAGTAGTCTGACGCAAAGCCTCCTCCTCCGGAGTACGTTGAGGACGATCGGAAGGCTCTTGAGCCCAAACGGCTCCGCCTATAAAAAGAACGCAAAGAATAGCGAATAAACGTGTTTTCATACACGAATAACATAACAAAAATCATGCCAAATAATGCTTTTAAAATAGCATCCAAAATTTATTTTTCGCAGAAAGGGGAACATCGTTCTTCACGCCCTGCCGTGCGGGTGGCATTGGCGGGTATGATCGTAGGCGTGGCGGTCATGATTCTTACCGTTTGTATCGTGGTCGGATTCAAACAGACCATCACCGATAAAGTGGCGGGATTTGGAGCACATATACAAGTCGTTTCCTTTGATAATAACAATACCTACGACCTGCATCCGATTACCGTTTCGGATAGTCTGCTTAACCAACTGGCGAGTTATAACCACGTCGTTTCGGCTGCACCTTTCATCACAAAACCCGGTATGATTAAGACCGATTCAGCCTTTCAGGGAATCGTACTCAAAGGAACGGACTATTGGACCTTCTTTGCGCAAAACATTGTGGAAGGTGTCATCCCTTCTCAACCGCAAGAGGTACTCCTCTCCCGCATGACAGCGAATCGGCTACAACTGCATCTCAATGATGACATCCTTTGTTATTTTGTGGATGATACCGATGTGCGGGCAAGACGTTTTACCATCGTCGGACTATACGACACCGGTTTTGCACAAGCTGATGAACTATTCGTATTATCGCCGCTTGAAACGGCGCGAAGACTGCAACAATGGGAACACAATACCTATTCGGGGGTAGAGATTCTGATTGATGACATTGCGAAACTGGAAGACGTGGCAGATGAGATTTATTTTGCTACTGTCAATCATTTGGATGAACATGGCTATAATACCTACTATGTCCAGACGCTCGTGCAACTCAATCCGGCTATCTTTGGCTGGCTTGAACTACTGGATATGAACGTCATCGTCATCATCATTCTCATGCAGCTGGTAGCCGGATTTAACATCGTCTCCGGACTGATCATCCTCATCTTGGACGGCGTACAACTGATCGGAACACTCAAAGCACTCGGTGCCGATAACCGCTTCGTACGACGTATCTTCTTGACACAAGCCGCTATGCTGATCGGCAAAGGTGTCCTGTGGGGAAATATCATCGGACTCGGTATCGCTGCAATGCAGTATTTCGGACATCTCATCCCGCTTGAAGCTACCACCTATTATGTCGATACCGTACCGGTCTCTTTTGCATGGTCATGGCTCATCGTACTTAACGTACTTACTATCGGTATCTCGTTACTCATCCTGCTGTTACCATCCATGATCATCAGTAAAATAAGTCCGGCAAAAGTAATGCATTTTGAGTAATATGAAACTGCAAACGATAGTGGACATACCGGCATCGCCCTGGAAAATAGGGTATGAGGATAAAATCCTCATGATCGGTTCGTGTTTCTCGGATGAGATAGGCGAACAAATGCAGCAACGATACCTGAATGTCACCTGTAATCCCTTCGGTACGCTCTATAACCCGCTTTCCATCGCACAGGCATTGGCCATTACGGATGTGCCTGAACTCATCGAACAAGAAGGATTATGGCATGCCATGAGTCATCACGGTTCATTTTCTCGGGCAGATAAAAACGAGGCTGAAGTCGTGATACGGACGTCCATTGAGACGATGCAGAAGGCATTAAACGAAGCGACTGTCATCATCGTTACCTTTGGTACGGCGTGGGTCTATGAGAAAGATGGGGAGATCGTCGGAAATTGTCATAAGTTACCGGAATCGTGCTTTACGCGTCGTCGTCTTTCGGTCGATGAGATCGTTTCAGCTTGGCAACCCATTATTGCTCGTTATCCCGATAAACATTGGCTTTTCACCGTCTCACCGATTCGCCATATTCGCGATGGTCTCCATGAGAACCAACTCTCCAAAGCCACATTGCTGCAAGCAATCGATCAATTGATTAAATCGAACAATCAATCGTCCAATCGTCAATCGTCCAATCGTCAATATTTCGAGGCACTCGAAATTATGCTTGATGAGTTGCGTGACTATCGTTTTTATGCGGATGATCTCGTGCACCCATCTTCGCTTGCCGTCAATTATATCTGGGAGCGTTTCGTGGATACCTTCTGTACGCCGCAAACAAAAAATGAACTCGTGCTCCAACATAAGCGTTGGAAACACGAGCATCATCTTCCTTTACACTAATTCGTTAACTCTTTAATTCGTTAATTCTTTAACGCTTTTATAGCCTCTTCGAGGGCAGCGATACGGGTTTCCGCATCCGCTTTTTTCTTCTGCTCCAACGCTACGATCTCCGGTTTCGCATTCTGTACGAAACGCTCGTTGCTAAGTTTAGCCATCACACCCTTTAAGAATCCTTGTTGGTGAGCCAAATCAGCCTCTAACTTCTTGAGCTCTTCTTCCACGTTGATGAACGCGTCCATCGGAATCGCGAACTCAGTGGTTCCGACAATGAACTTAGAAGCGTTTCCGCTTACTTCTCCGTTAACCGCTACTTCAACATTCGCGAGTTTGTCCACAAGGGCATTAAGCGTAATCGGTGAGATGAGTGTCAGGCGCTCTTTCTGCGGGATATTCTTCGATGCACGCACATTACGTACACCGGCAATAATAAGTTTGAGGTCTTCGACTTCATCGAGTATTTCACCATTAAGCATAGCGTCACCATTTGCATCATTGAGCGCAGCGACCATTATAGACTCTCCCTCTTTGCGCTCGTAGAGGTTCTGCCAAAGTTCCTCAGTGATGAACGGCATGAATGGATGCAGTACGCGGAGCAGACGGTCGAAGAATGCGAGTGTAACTTCGTATGTCGCCTTGTCAATAGGCTGTTGATAAGCGGGTTTGATCATCTCCAGATACCATCCGCTGAACTCATCGCAGTACAGTTTGAAAATCGCCATCAAGGCTTCGCTTAGACGATATTTGCTGAACAGATCCGCTATCTCGGCTTCGGTCTCTGCTAACTTGGCATCGAACCATTGAATGGCGTATTTCGAGGTCTCCGGTTGAGCGATTTCCGCTACTTCAAGACCCTTCACCATACGGAAGCAGTTCCAGATCTTATTGCAGAAGTTACGTCCTTGCTCGCAAAGCGAATCATCATACAGAATATCGTTGCCGGCCGGAGCACTCAGTAAGATACCCATACGCACACCGTCGGCACCGAAACGCTCAATCAGATCCAACGGGTCAGGACTGTTACCCAGCGACTTAGACATCTTACGACCGAGTTTGTCACGCACGATACCGGTGAAATAGACATGCTTGAACGGCATCTTTCCTACGTATTCGTAACCTGCCATGATCATACGGGCTACCCAGAAGAAGATGATATCCGGACCCGTTACAAGGTCTGCAGTGGGGTAGTAATAGTTGATCTCTTTATTGTCCGGATGCTCGATACCGTCGAATAAGGAGATAGGCCATAACCAACTGCTGAACCAGGTGTCCAAAGCGCCTTCGTCTTGTACATAGTTACCTTCCGGCGCGCTCTCGCTTACGATGATCTTATCGTCCGGATAGTTCTCCAGACCCGTTTCTGCCAACAAATCGGCATCATAATACGCCGGGATACGGTGTCCCCACCATAACTGACGACTGATACACCAATCTTTGATGTTCTCTAACCAGTTACGATACGTGTTCTTGTATTTGGTCGGGTAAAAGACGATCTCATCGTTCATTACCGGCGGCAAAGCAATATCTGCAAAATGTTGCATCTTAACGAACCATTGCAGACTCAAACGAGGCTCGATAGGCACGTTCGTACGCTCACTATAACCCACCTTATTATCATAGTCTTCGATCTTCTCAACCAAACCTGCCGCTTGCAAATCCTCCACAATCTGCTTACGGCAGTCAAAACGATCCATACCGTGGTATTTGCGTACATTAGCCTGTAACTCTTCCTCCACCGTGTCTATGTTCAGATGAGCGTCCGGTGTGAAGATATCAATCGTCTTCAGGTTGTATTTCTGACCCAACGCGTAGTCGTTCACGTCATGCGCAGGGGTCACTTTCAGACAGCCCGTACCAAAACCAATCTCTACGTACCGATCCTCGATGATCGGAATCACACGACCTACACCCGGTACGATCACATGCTTACCCTTCAACCACTGGTTCTTCTCTTCTTTAGGGTTGATACATACGGCGATATCGCCGAAGATGGTCTCCGGACGAGTGGTCGCTACGACTGCATATTTCGTCGGGTCTTCGGCTACGCGGTAACGCAGATAGTAGAACTTATTATGTTCATCGTGGTAAATAACCTCCTCGTCACTCAAAGCTGTTTGACGTTCCGGGTCCCAGTTAACCATTCGTAATCCTCTGTAGATGAGACCTTTCTTGTATAAGTCGCAGAAAACTTTAATCACGGCTTTACTGCGTGTCTCGTCCATCGTGAATGCAGTACGGTCCCAGTCGCAGGAACAGCCTAACTTGCGTAATTGCTTCAAGATGATACCTCCGTGTTCGTCCGTCCATGCCCATGCATGCTTCAAAAACTCTTCACGCGTCAAGTCACTCTTGTTGATTCCTTGCTCCTTAAGACGCTTGATCACCTTCGCCTCGGTCGCAATAGACGCATGGTCCGTACCCGGTACCCAACATGCATTCTTACCTTCCAAACGAGCACGACGAACCAGAATGTCCTGAATAGTCTCGTTCAATACGTGACCCATATGTAATACTCCCGTCACATTAGGAGGCGGAATTACAATGGTAAAAGGTGCACGACCATCCGGTTCGCTGTGGAAAAGCCCGTTGTCCAACCAGTACTGGTACCAACGTGCTTCAATGTCTGTAGGATTGTACTTCGATTCCATATATTGTCTGTTATTTTTCAAAAAAGCGTGCAAATTTACTACAAATTATTCAAATGTGCAAGATTTAGCCATAAAAAAAATCAAAAATGCTTGCATAATTTGCGTTTTATGGTTAAAGATTGTAGATTGCACGATAGTGCGAACGTAAATTAGGGGGAGACCCTGCGATTTAGTAGGGAGGACCGAATTTACTATATTTATACGCGCGCACGCGATCCTATTATATATAAATATAAAACGCTTGTTTCCTTTACGTAGAAGACCGACAAACCCGCAAAAATATGTCTTGAAGCAAAAAATCCTAAAAATCGCCAAAAATGCCACACTTGATTTTCAGGCACTTACAAAGAAAATGCATTTTTTATGCAATTTTTTTTCAAAAATATTTGGTCAGTTCAAAAATTTGTTGTACCTTTGCATCCGCTTTCGCTCAAAAATGGGGCACGCCCCAAAAGAGCACAAGCAATGATCTTTGAAAAGATGTCTATTCATAACAAGATTGTAGTACAAGAACTGATTTGAATCTTGACGATTGGACTTGCGAGGTTTCCTTTCAATTTTCAATTTTCAATTTTCAATTAAATTTAGGTTCCCGAAAAATTCTACACTTGATAAATCGATTATTCTGAGCTATCTTATAAATTTCTTTTACAACGAAGAGTTTGATCCTGGCTCAGGATGAACGCTAGCGACA
>CACYHE010000026.1 GCA_902774185.1 uncultured Bacteroidales bacterium
ACGTAAACCAACGTAGTGTTTGCGGTGGGGAAAGCGGAGCTACCCCGAGTACTTCCTACTAAAACTGAGTTTTGGTACATGTACGAGGGGTTTGCCCGCTTGGCGCCTTCGCCGGCATCTCTCCACACGTCGATCTCACCCGAGACCGGCGTTTTTTGTGCAATAAATATGCTGTACTGAATAAAAAAGTGCATTTTTTGTTCAATATATTTGCATAATTGAATAAAAAGTTGTAACTTTGCAGCGCAAATTACTAATTATCGTTTAATATGAAAAAGGTTCACATGGGTGGATACTCCATAGTTATCCCTGACAATTACGTTCATCGCGTCAAAGTGAGCCGCATTAAAGGTTCACACGATGTTAGACTTGGACTTACCAAAACAGACAGCGCTTCTGCAGCTGCCGGTACTTTTGCGCAATACCCCTGCTGGGAAAGCGACATACACTAAACTAGCCCTATGGGATACCGGAGCTGAGATGTCCGGCGTTAGTGAAGAACTGGCTGCGTGGTTGCAGTTGGAGCCGCGCGATGAAGGCATGTATATGCAGTCGGCTTCTGAAACGGTTTCCGTTAAAGTAGCTAATTGCCAGTTTGAGTTGCCTTCTGGTGAGTTATTTGAACAAGATGTTCTGATTCTTCCAACAAACGATACACCAGTCATCATTGGTTTGGATATCATCAAACAAGGCTATTTCGCTTTAAAACCAGAGCAAGACTTATTGCATTTTCATTACGAATTAGTATAAACTTTGCAGTTATTGCGCCTATTACTAATTAAACGTCTCGTCCCTGTCATTGCTGGCAGGGATTTTTCGTAATTATGCCTCAAATCTGTATAAAAAACTCAAAAACTATCAAAAATATTTGCGTATATCGAAAAAAAGCAGTACCTTTGTGGCGTATTTTGTCACGCACTGCGTGAGGTTTGAATATTTAGGGGTAGTTCACGTCGTGGAAGTGTCCTATTAGTGCGAAAGAAATACAGGACATGATAGATAGCGTCTTACGCGCTTTGTTTTGACTCATCTGAATCTGGTAAATTCATAACATGTAACAAAACATTGCGACACTAAGATGCCTATAGTATGTATGTATATGTGCGCGCATATGCGTGTACTTTAGTTATATAATACGTACGGCGTGGGCTACGGTGTTGCTGTTTGTTACAAAGGCAATACCAGAGCCTAGATGAGTGGAACAGCAAGATTGCAGTCCCGCTTTTTTTTATATATATGTTTGCGGGAAAAAATGTGATCTTTGACATATTCGGACATCTGCCTGATTGCAATGCAATCATTCCCCCGAATGTGAAGGGGAGTTGCTTTGCACATTTTTGCAAGGCAATTAGATGCCTGAATATATACTTTCGCCGAATACTATTGTATGCAAGCATCCATACTATTCAGCGAAACTATATAGCCGGATAAATCCTCCGGCAAAAATATGATCTTTGACATATTGGATTACCGTAAAAAGAAAGAAATTTTGCATTTTTGTGCGAAATTATTTGCGTATGTCAGAATTTTGTAGTACTTTTGCAGCCGCAAAAGTGAAAGGACTGATTTATGGAAGCAGTAGTTTATCGTACTGCAGAAGAAAAACGTTCTGCGCGCAGACGCCTCATTGCCATAAAAGAGGCTGTTGAAGAACAGATGCGTCAGCGAATGGAAAAAATGGAGTGGTAACGTGAATTTCTTGTCTGCAGAAGAAATTAATCAGACATCGCCTTATCAGGTAACGCAGGTAGATGAATTGTCCGTCCGGTTTTGTACACAATATGGTGTCCATTACTGGGTCGGTTTTCTGCGTGATATATTCATTCTTACCGAGAATGGTTACTATTTGTATATAACCAACGAGTCTGAAACTAAAGGAGCTGACTCTCTTGTTTATGAAACAGTAGTGGCTATTATTGCTAATTTCTTTGCGCACTCTGCTTCAGACGCGATGTTATACATTTGTTCTCCCTCTGATAGCCGACAAGCAACGCGTGCTCGTCTTTTTGAAATGTGGTTCAATAAAACGGAAGAAGCTAAATCGTTTACATTACAGACATATTCAAATATAGACGAAGGTGTGAAATATTTCTATGGAATCATTTTGCGAAAAGACAATCCTGAACATGATAAGATGATAGGTATCTTCAAAGAGTTCCTTTCTGATAACTAGTAGTTAGTTTATCTATATAACATGCGGTAATCCAATAGAGTGGAAACACTCAAAGCGGATTGCCGCTTTTTTTTTGTGCTTTTTGCACACGCGCGTACCTTTATAGAATTGTTGTGGCAGCGAGCATAGGTGTGGTACTAATATATCTTTTTGTATCATTTTAGTATCTTTTTGAAATATTTATCCACACCTATGCCGCCACGTGACAAATTAAAGAAATTAACAAAATAAAACAAAAATGATATGAAAAAACAAATTTTTAAGTCAGGATTTTTCCTGAAGTGTTTAATGGTGCTCTTTGCTATAGGCTGGAGCACAAGTGCTGTGAAGGCAGCACCGTCGTATTTCCGCGTGGAGATTATTCCTGTGCTGGAAAACGGAGCTGTAGGTAAGTTGTTTGCGTGTGATAATTCTTCCGCAAACAGCAAATACGGCAATTATTTGTATAATATCGGTAAGGACGGACTTTGGACGGTTTGTTCGGACGAGAGCACGCATTGGGAACAGACCATCGAGCACGGAGCAGGTGGAGGTGTACAATTCTATGCGAGGGCTCAAGCAGGCGATAAACGAACCATGTTTGAAGGATGGTATTGGGATGCAGCCTGTACAGAGCGGCTGAAGTCGTCTTCTTCCGGCAGCGTTACTTTTACAAACTCATCGAATTTTACTGTGTCCGGAAACGGTAGGACGCTTACATCCTATCCAAGTGCTGCTGCTGCCGAGGCCGGAACAAAAATTGTCATTTATGCCAAGTTCGTAAAGACTGTACCGGATTTTGATTGGTCCACTTTGGCGGTAACTCCTGTGGATGAGGGAAAATACTATATTTACAATCTTGCTACACATAGATTCCTAAAAGCCCCCCAAAATGGGAATGGTAGCAGTTCGAACAAACCGGGTACTACAGCCAATCCGGCAGAGGCTACTTTATTTACTTTCGATTCTTTACGCATAGGTACAAATGCGACTTACCTTAGCAAAATAGATGATGATGGTGTAACAGCAACCCGTTCATACACGGAATGTTGGCTTACATACAACGACAATGGAACGATTCGGTATGCAAGCGGTAACGGTTATTCTGATTGGAAGGTCCCATCTAACCCCAATACGATAAATAACTGGATGCATATATGGTCATGGGAGTCTTTGGGAACAGATACATTTTTAATCGCCAAAGGTGATGCCTCCTCAAAACCCACTTTTAACTCTAACCTTGAAGTGTATACCGATGGAAGTTTGGATTATGGTGCAGGAGGAGGCCTGAAGCGTAATAATGGTATCTATTGGGTATTTATATCGGAAAATGCCTTGCTGTCTCAGTCGGCGGTGAATTCGCTCAATGAAAACGGTTCTGTTACCATCGATGCTTCTCCGACCGCAACCGGTACCGCGTATGTGAAATTCAATGTGTCGAGTGCTAGTCTTCCTGCCGGTTTTGAATATTCTTTGACTGGAGGTGACGGACATTTTGACATTGTAGAAGAATCCGCTACATGTAGTGATGGTATCTTGACGGTGCCGGTGACCTATACGGCGCAGAATGTACATGCCGTTTCGTCTCCGGCATCGACCGCCACAGTAACGGTTACTTCTGTCAATGGCGGAGATCCTGTTGAGGGAACCGTAACAGCATACGTGGACTTGCAGCCTAAGTTTGCATTGATAGTAGATGAACTCGATTGGAATGCTGAAGGAGAGACCTTCTATAAAGGCATGGAAATTGCTGCTTCGCAGCGTACCTATTTGGCAAACAAACTGATTTATAATCCCGCTCAGACTACTGGCATAGCAGCCAATAATGCAACTTGGACTGCAACGATTGAAGGCACGAACGCGGATCAATTTAAGTTTGCAAACGGTACGCGAGAAGTAAGCGGAGCATATTCGGCAAGTCTGTTGGATGTCATTTATGCGCCGACCACGACTGGCGAGCACACGGCTACGTTACATATCGTAACCAGTTATACAGCATCGAATGGAGAACAAACCTACGAGAAGAATATCACCTTATCGGGTATTGGTTCTGCCGCTTCGCGCATTACGTTTGCGGCAAACGGTAGTGAAACGCCGCTGACTGCAGAGAGTTATAATTACGGCGATATTATCGGTACAAATCATAAAGATGTAACGGCGGAATTGTTTATCTCGCAGATTACGAGTCCGTCTTATGTTTGGAATGATCCGGCTGAGGTGTTCGAACTCGATGAGAGCACGATTGATTTAACAAAAAAGAATCAAACCCTTTCGTTCCGTGCGCATCCGGATAATCCTGTTGCTACCAACACCGATTATACAGCTACACTCACGGTTTCCGGTAAGGGTACCGCCAATGAAGATGTATCCGCAGTTCTTACCTTGACCTATCGCGCATTGCCGCTCATTCAGACGACTGTTACATGGAATTGGGAAACGATGAAAGAGAATAGAACGGTTACCAATCCTATTTCCACCAATTCCGATGGCGTTTGGGTACTCACTAAAACGGCAGGAGATGCTGTAACCTACAATGATGCAGCTAAATCGGCTACAGCAGCTTACTTGCATCATGAGCCGGGAAAAACAGCCGCTTATATTCTCTCTATCCCTCAAACTGATACCTATACGGCTTTTGAACAAGAGTATGAGACAGAGATTGTTCCTCTCCCTAAACATGTGGTTATTGATCGTAAAGAATATTTGGGAGACAATAGCGCACATACTGAAGGCGAATATGGTAAAGTGGCAAAATGGTCGGGAAGTTGGGAAACTTGGGATGAAGCTACGAAAACGTTACAGGTGAGAGGTGATAATATATGGTTTTATTTTAGCGGGCAGACCAAGTTTGAATTTGATTTCGAGGTATCTGGCTCCAATAGTTGGACTATAAAAGAACTTGATAGCAATGGAGGTACTATTCGTACGATTCAAAGTTCTGCAGCACTTACTGCCGGTCATAATGTGTTTACCATTTCTCCGCAAACTGCTCAATTGAATATGAAGGGAAATGGAAAAATGACTAATATTGAGTTCTATGAAGTAGATACCATTTCCGCAGATTATCCTCAAGTAGCCCTGATTCGAGATGGGAATAATGTAAGTTCGTTGGATCTAACCGCTACGTTCTCCAATAAGCGAGTCGTGACCGCTTCGCTCAATGCAACCGCTGCGCAGTACTTTGAGATTAGTTGTGCCGGTAAGAGTACGGGCTCGTCCTTTGTGTTTAACGGCGATGATGGTCTAGGTATCGGATTAACGCAAAATAAAGTGATTACGGTAGCGCTCAAAGATGGAGTGAATGTCAATGAGGCACAACAAGTGTCTATGGGTAATACCTGCGTGTTGACTCTCTCGGATGACTATACGTATAACCATGAGGAATTATCTTTGCCTATTGTGATTGTTTCCCCGAGTGAAATCACCTATAAACATTCGGATTATGGTACATACGTTGTTACCTATAGCGATAATGTGCCGCATACGGTTTCGAGTGCAGATTATGTAAAAACAATTACTGAAACAGACCCTGCGCTTTATGTTGTTACCTTGAGTGCTCCTACTCCTACAGCCTCCGGCTATGTGTTCCAAGGATGGAAGATAGGCGAAGAAATCGTATCTTGCTCTCCGTCGTTCACTACCTCCATAGGTAGAGACTGTGAAGTAACAGCATTGTTTGACCGGATAAAGGGAGAATACTTTAAGGTGGGTACTGTTTATTACGATGATCTCGCTAGAGCACTTAGTGTGGCAGGCAATTCAGCCGTACATAAAGTAGTCACGGTAACCAAAGATACTACCTTAGGTGATGGTCATACGCCGATCACATATACTATTCCTGCTAGTGTGACGTTATTGGTTCCGCATAAGGCTAATTTCGATACTTTACAAATTACACCAGAGGTTGTAAACATGGCAAACCAAAAGGTATTATCGGCATACCGCACCTTAACGCTAACGGAAGGTGTAAATATCATTTGTAACGGTAATATCTGCGTGTCAGCAAAATTGCTCTCTTCCAACGGTGGTAATAAATCGGCTTATCCCACGGATGAGTGCGGTGTGATTAACATGGCGAACGGTGGTCACATCGAACTGAACGAAGGTGCCAACCTCTATTGCTGGGGTTATATCAAGGGTCAGGATATGGACCAAGGTAATAACACGCAGCATGTGGGTTCGGTAACTGCCAACGCCGGTTCGGTTGTTTGGGAGAACTTCGAGTTAGGCGACTGGCGAGGCGGTTCTGCTTCATTGGATATCTATAATAATAACGTCATCGACCATCGTAAGTTGTTCCCATTCCAGAGTTATGCGATTCAAAATGTGGAGGTTCCGACATCCTTTAAGTTTGGTTCGGTATTGCGCAATTACACCAGTATCACCACTGGTATGGGTAATCATGGTGCAGTATTCTCGATGATTGGTCCTTCGGAGACGATGTTCTTGCTGACCGATGAGCAATCATTAGTTCGCACATGGTATGACGCAACGTCCGACTTGACGTGCTATGAATTAAGCGGTACGGCGCAATTAGATGCCCTGCATATTACGGTATATGTATCGATGAGTTCAGAGGACTTCATCTTACCTATCTGCAATAGTATGCACATCATCTTAAAGGATTGTAACATGACGCTCTCCAACCCGCTTATGATGCAAGCCGGTTCTATCATCGAGATAAAACCGACGGGTACGGTTAATCTGGAGAACGAACTCTATATGTATGATAAGGACCAATGGGGTAAGTATGCGCACAACTACTATTTCCGTTCCTTCAATAACCTCACCAGCCATAAAGACCGTGGTGCAGAAGACTCCAAAGAGGGGCTGGATGATGCGAAGCTGATTGTGGATGGTGTGCTGAATGTACAGAATGGCGGTAAAATCTTTACGACCGCCGGAGGAGCAAACGTCATGGGTAACGGAGGAGGAGAACTTCATTTCAAACAAGCATTACCAGATCCGGAACGTTTATGGGCAGTTAGAGTAAAATCAGACTTGCCTTATATCGAGTGGGAGTATAATGATGCAACTGCTGCTAACCTGTGCAACGAGGATGGTTCTTACACTCGCTCAATAGCGAATGCCTCCTTCTACAATATTCACGGACGTTGGTTCCATGAAGAAGATAAAGATGAGGCGGAAGACCATACCTATTTCTTTACGTACATGGATGGCGGTAATAGCGGACAAGACGACGCTACAACGGCAGCTGTTTATTCGCACGACAAGACCGGTCTGGAGGAGCGTATGAAATGGTTCAATGTAACCGAGGACGCTTGTGCTAACTGGTGGACAGGAACGAATCCAGAGGCATACTACAACTATACCATGCTTGGCGATTGGCACCAGTTTATTGAAACCGAGACGGAGAATGTATATAGCGGTTCGAACAATGTGTTGTATCGTAAAGCCGTTTGCGATTGGGCAGAAGAAGGATATATCGACGAGAATTGTCTTTATACCATCGGCGGTGTGAAGAAAGCCCTTGTGGATGGTGTGTTCATTCCGCTGACAAGCAACGGCTACGACCCGGCTTATCATGCGACAGCCAATCCTTCGCAGTATTACATCTGCTTCACCGGTTGTAACTGGCACCCCGCTACTCCGTACACCGGAGAAAGCAAGGCGTACACCATCCATCCGGAAGACGTAGATCTGCATTACATCTGGTTCAATAATGATTGGCTGAACGTACAGCGCGATGAACCGTTCTTCTATACCGAGGACGAGCAGACCAACGTGAGAACCTATTATGCGTATGTGAACGGCGAATGGGAGGTTGCTACTCCGTATGTAAGCGTAAGCGACGCGGCTGAGACACGTACGTTCTATATGATTAAAGAGGCATTCAATGTAGCTTCAATCAAGAAGAATGCAACGATTACGCTCTTGCGTGATATACCGAACGTATCAGAGGTATTGACCTATACAACCCAGAATACGAATTGTACGCTTGATCTCAACGGACATCTTTTGGCAGGTAATATCGCTAACCTGATTACCGTTAATGCCCCGGGTGCAACCTTCACGATTACTGATAACTCGGATCTGAAGAACGGTAAGATTCTCAATGAGGCAAGCAAGGCAGTATATGTACAGAAAGGTACGCTCGTAGTAGCAAACGGTACGATCGAATCGACCGCTGCTTACGCGATCGATGGAGCTGCTACAACGGCTATCACCATCAACGGTGGTTATTTCGCTGCGGGTACGCAATGCGTACATACAACGGGTACAGGTACTTGTTCTATCAGTGGTGGCCATTTCAACAAGAATGCGGGCTTAGTAAGCTATGTGGCAGAACATAAGTATCCGTTTGAGACGGAAGATCCGAAATATAAGTATGAAGTATCCGATGCATGGACCATCATCTTCAAGAAGGACGAGACCACGCTCCAAACGCTGCACCTGAAGCCGGGCGAGATGCCGGTTTATACGGCTAATGAACCGACCAAAGACAATCAACATTTCACCGGTTGGTTACCTGCGCTAAATGCTGCAACGGCTGATGTTACCTATCAGGCACAATTTGAGGCAATTGGAGAAAACAAGAGTCGCGTTACGCTCAACTCCAACGGTGGTAACGAAGGATTGCAGTATATCTATGTTACTACGGGTAGTGCCATTGGTACCGTACCGGAAGGAACAACCAAAGAGGGTTATACCTTCGCAGGCTGGTGGACCACGCAGAACGGCGGTACACAGATGACGGCAGAGACTACCATCTCCGGAAACGTAACCTATTATGCGCACTACACGGTTAACCAATATACGCTGACTTGGGATGCAAATGGTGGTGAGTTGAGTGGTTCTTACACCAGCGGTCTTACGAACTGTGGTGCGGCTATTACGGCTCCGACGGCTACGTTGACCGGTCATACCTTTATCGGTTGGAATATCACTCAGGCGGCTACCATGCCTGCGCATGATGTGACTTACATAGCACAATGGTCAGTTGCCGCGAAACATTATCTGCAGAATATTGATGGTACGTATCCGGAAACGCCGGAAGCTACGGATGTTGTATCCGGCGAGGCTAATGGATACGTTACGCCGGCGACAAAGACCTATGACGGCTTTATCACTCCTGCAACGCAGACGGTTCAGATTGGTGTGGCTACTGAGGTAATCTACCAATACGCTCGTCGTACGTATACCATCACGCTGGATGCAAACGGCGGTACCTGCGCAACGGCTTCGATCAATGTGAAACACGGTGCAACGCCGACGCTGCCGGTTGCCACGAAAGATGGTAACAACTGCAGCGGTTGGTTCACGAAGGCGATCGGTGGTGACCAGATCACCAATGAGACCGAGATCCTCTACAACATCGGTACGCTCTATGCACAATACGCCGATCTGAATGTAACAGCTCCGTTGACGGTAACTGATACACGTACAGTAGGTGACGTGCGTATCACCACCACCGGTGCATTGACTATTACCGGCTCGGTAACGGCAAACAACTTTATCTTGGAGTCGGATGGTGCAACTGCTTCGGGTCAATTCATGGCAGGATACGATAAGTTGACGTACGAGCACGCTTACTTCGATATGAAGCTGAATGCGAAGAACCACAAGTGGTACGCTGTTGCAGTACCTTGGCCGGTAGATGCAGAGCACGGTGTCTCTGTTAACGGTCGCACGCTGACTTTGGGTACAGACTTCGATATTATCTATTACGATGGAGCACGTCGTGCTGTTGAGGGTAAGAATAAGTGCTGGTCGTATGTAGAGGACGATGGCGTTAAGACCCTCGTTCCGGGACGTCTGTACATGATCGGTCTGATGGGCGATGCAGCCGTTGTACGCTTCGAGAAGAAAGCATTAACGGTTTTGTCCACTACCACTACTTCCGTAACGGAGCATAATTCAGCGAATGCAACGGATGCAGGTTGGAACGGTGTGGCTAACCCGGCACTCTTCCATGCGTTCATCAACCCCGGTGTAGCGGAAGGTCAGGTATATAATCCGGATAGCAAGAGCTACAGTCTGCTCACTCTCAACACCTCCAGACTCGTTGTAGGTGAAGGTGCGTTCGTACAGGCTCCGGCTTCTATTGCAGTGATCCATGCTGAAACGAGCAATCCGTTCTCTGCTCCGCGTCGTGCGCAGGCGCATGCGAACCTTATATATGACGTGCGTATAGCACCGCTGGATGCAGACTATACCGACCGTCTGTTCGTCAAGACGACGGATAGCAAGGAAGCAGAGGTTTATACGGTAGGCGAAGACCTTGCGAAAGTAGGTGTCAGCAGCCTCGTGCCGCAAATGTGGGTGAACCGCTATAACGAAAAACTCTGCGTCAACACGCAAGAGTTGCGTAACTATACGGCTACTTATCCGCTCGGAATCTCTGTTCCGGCAGAGGGTGATTATACGATCAACGTCGAAGAGACGGACAGCGAGCATACGCTCTATCTGACACTCGACGGCCGCGTGATCTGGAACCTGAGTATGGCACCTTATACAACCAAGTTTGAGGCAGGTACGAACCAACGTTACGGTCTGCGTCTGGTAGCCAATGCACCGCAGGTAGTAACCGGCATCGAGGGTGCGCTCATCGACGCTAACGGCGAGGTTCGCAAAGTGCTGATCGACAATCAGATCTATATCATCCGCGGTGAGAATGTATATTCTGTTGACGGTCAATTGGTGAAATAAGGAGTGAAAGAATGAACGAATGAAAGAATGAGTGAAATTATGGAAAAGAAACTATATATTACCCCTCTTGTTGAGGCGATGCTGATGGAAGCCATTGGTGCAATCATGAAGACCAGTATTGAGCTGGGACCAGATCCCGCTCCGGAGCATCGTGAACCGAAGTTCTAAACTCATAGTATTAATCCTGTTTGCGCTCGTTGGCTGGTGGTTGCCGGCTTGGGCGCAGACAGGCTCTTCTTGTTCTAACCCAATCCGGATGGGTAAGAACTATAGTGCAACCATCTCCGGTGCAGGAACGATATGGTATGTGGCAAATACGTTTGATTTGCCACTTACCGTTCAGTTTTATCCGAATGATAATACTGCAGCCGCTCCGACCATAGAGATGGACTTTGGCTGTACGCCCGGAGTGTATGACGATTCTATAGTGTGCCGTCTGTTTTGTTATGCCAACGGTTCATACGTGACGCTGCCTCACAGAGTAACGCCGGATATGAAAACGAACGCACAGGGTGTCGCTTATTACGAGGTGGCGATGGGTGAGTTTTACCGGGATATGCTGTTAAGCGCCGGTATTAGCTATAATGTCGATGTGTTCGTCAAGGTTCAATACACCTGTGCCGGCACGATCAACCTCACTCCGGATGCTGAATTCTCACAATGTATGGAGACCGACCAATGGTTGTTGTATGACAGAGCGCTTCCTGTGGCAGCGAATGATGAAGAGACCTTCTTTATCGCACCCTATGCCAATTGGCAATACAAAAACATCCGCTATGTCTGGAGCGGAACTCAATCTGCTACCGTGGTCCTCGGTACCACCTGCGATTTCTCGCCTATGGACGTGTCGGACGAACGGCGTGTCGCGGTGATGCAGATGAAAGCCGGAGGAGACACGGTCATCCAGACCTATGAGGATATCGCCTACTACATGACGTACATGCGCAATCCCACTAATACGGCGAAAGGTGGTATCTTTTATACCAAAGTGGTTAGTGGTGGTACCGGCTCCTTGAAAGTAGAACTGGTCAAAGAAATTCCGCCGGAAGGAGGAGCCACTCTGCTGGAATACGATGTCCCGACACCCGTATCGGGCGACACAGCCACGCTTTATGCTATTCCCAAAGCATGGACATCCGCTACTCGTTTTAATACGCCTACTGATCACCTTTTCAAGATGTATATCGGTCTGACACCGGATTTTCTTACTAAGGATGCGGTCGGTGTTTATCCGTTTAGTGTGACCGACCATGGGCATTGGTGCGGACTCACGAAGGCGGAACTGGATGCCCTTTGGGCGCAAACAAGCAAAAAATATCTGTATTTGCGGTTCCAATGTACGCAGAGCACGACAATCACACCTACGCTGTGGACTCCTTCTGATTGTATCGGCCAAACGAGAATCATCAGGAGAGACACTGTGCTGAGTGTAGCAGCCCGATCCAAAGTTATCCACCGCTTCTATTATAACGATTGGGTAGGTGGAGACATGACCGTTCAATGGAGCAAAACGAGCACTATGAAGATGCTTGTCTCAGGTGGATGCACTATTGGAACCAGTGAAACAGGAAGCGAGATCTTCTATTTCTATAAACTAACGGGACCCGCATATACCATTCCTGAATCAACAATAGCTGAATGGGCGGATCATGTGGATACAGACGGGTATTTCTATGTGCGGTTCTATACTTCCACAACATCAAGCGGAACTATAACTATCTCTACTAATGCCCCTGAAGAAGCAGATCCGCCTGAAACCGTGCCGGAAATACCTCACGCAACGGTTTATCTAACTTGCTTAGAGGATGGCGCCGGTGTGCAGATTATGGTCAGCACAGCGCAAACGATACGTATAAACGACGCTAACGGCAACGAATTATGGCAGCAGACCGTACAACCCGGTCAACCTCAAGATATTCCTCTTCAAAGTGGGATATATATGCTCATCGGTGAAAATGAGCATATAGAGATACATCTGTAATCTACGTCCGTATAGCCTCCGTTGAGAGTGCTGCGCAACGATAAACAAAGCTTTGTAGCTTTCGTGAGTGTGCAAAATGTAAATAAATCTTCATTTTCTTGCTAAAATCCTTGTGTATTCCAACTATTTGTTGTATCTTTGCACGCAGTTTTGTTGAGATGTTGCGGAGATAAGTAATCACCCATGAAACGATTCTATTTTATCCTAACAATAATCGCCTTTACCATAGGCGCAGTATCCTGTATAAAGCCCTCTTCGGAGTCGGAAGAACAGGATCAGAAACTGACCTTGCATCCTTTGATACAGGCACGCTACGATGCCTTGGACTCGGTATTGGAGATCCCGGACGACTTGACGGAAGAGCAACGCTTGGTCTTTATCGAGAATCATGTCTTGACAACCCCAATTACGGCGGACGAGTTACTGGCACTGCGCCCTATCCACACCTTGGATCCCGACACGACGGGGTACGGCAACTGGTGGTCGGAACAACGATGGGAACAAATACGCCTTGCCAACCGTTTTATGCGAATGCAGTTTGTCGCATTCGGTGAGCCGATGAACGAGTGGCAGTGGTCGATCGCCGTACAGAAAATAGTTGCCGACTATGCTGCTCCCTACGGTATCAGCGAAGAGCAGGCGCTCGACAGCCTTTACGCCGGAGCCGATCATCTGTGCGCCGGAACGCAGTACCAGATCAACCTGTGTACCTATGTCATGTCCAGTATCGAGTATTACAAGACCCTTGCCGCCTACCGTTCGTTCATCAACCAACTGCCGGAGGCGCAGCAAGCACTCTTCATCGAAGAATATGCGGCATGGAACAAGCTCAACAAAGCGCGTTTCGATGCCTATACCGATATCCGTCGTGCCGACAGTCACTACAGCGCCTTGCCGATGGAGCTGGAAGGGATGTATGCCGCTTATGCCGAATGCAGAAGGCAGATTCTTAACCAAGAGCAAGCGGTTATCCTGTCCGGCAAGACCTATCAACACAAACATCCGGTGGTACGCACCAAAGACTGGAATACCTATCTCCAATCGCTCTATAACCAAGCCACGGACGAAGACTCCACCATCGTACAGACACTGGACGAGACAAACAAAGAGTGGCTTGCCATCCGGCAGAAGATAGCAAACCAATTGCCGGAGCCGCAACAAACGGCATACGATAACCTCACGGCAGACTACCACTGGATCATCACCAACGAGCAGGAACACGTCCCGCCGATGTATCAATAATGACAAGCATAATGCGTTTTCCATCGAAGACGCATTTTTTTGTGCCTGAAATACCTCAAAATGCAAAATTTTAAGAAAAAGCGACAATATTTTTGCATAAATGAAAACTTTTTTGTAATTTTGCACGCAAAATTGGAAACTAAAATAAATACTATGAAACAGAAATCGTTTTTCGGCTGTGTGCTTGCAGCCTTGTGCTTGGCAGGAATCAGTCTTTTCGGATTGAGTGCTTGTTCCAAATCCGGTAAATGTACCATGGAGAAGGATGGGGGGGTGTCCTTTCAGCTGAAGATGTATGTGCCGGAAGCCTTGGATGCACTGACCGATTATAACACAACCCCGGCATACAAAAATGCGTTGGCCGTAGCAAAACAGATGAGCAGAACGGGTGAGTCGAGAGATTTTCTGGAGGCTTTCTTTGAGGCATACGAGGCGGAAGGCTATCCATTGGCTTCGCTTTTCTGCAGTTATACCATGCGCGATAAGGTCAATCGGAGAATGAGTGACGAACAGGTAGAGCAGGTGGTTCGTAATGAGATAGATGATATCTTATATAACTCCGTCAACGTGCTCCGTACGCGTCTGGAGCGCAGAGGGGTGCAGGCGAATGTTCGTATTGTAGGCAGTGACCGTATCACGGTTGAGTTCCCCGGTAAGGAAGAAGGATGGCCGTATTACCGATTGTTGCAAAGCAGAGGAGGCTTGGAGTTTTGGGAGACATACGATACGGCGTATGAGATTGAAGATGAATTGGCGCAGTTGGAACTGGAAAACCTGATGCTCATTCCTCAAAACAGGTATCGTACGCCTGTTGTGGGTCAGGCATCTTATGCCGATACGGCACGCGTAAACGCGTATCTCTCTTCGCCGTTTGCCCAAAGCGTATTGCCGCGTGATATCCGCTTCGCATGGGGCCATAAGGCGGTGGATGAACAAGGCATCTATTACGAACTGGTAGCTCTTCGGGCACGCTCCAACGGAAGACCTGCCATGGAAGGTGATATATTGACGAGTGCTAAAGCAACACGTGCTGACTATGATGAGTCACGTGGAGAGATAAGGCTTAACATGAACGAAGAAGGCGCACGCATGTGGCAACGGGTGACGAAAGAGAATATCGGTAAATCCATCGCCATCGTGATCGACGGGGATGTGTACAGCTATCCGATAGTGCAAGACGAGATCAAAGGAGGTCGCTGTTTCATAACGGGAGATTTTACGTTCGAGGAGGCTCAAGAATTGGCGGACATCCTTCAATCCGGTCAGATGCCCTGCCGTTTTATCATTGTTCAGGAAGATTATATCCAACCGAAAAAATAGAATAGAAGATGAAACGCATATCGATCTTATTAGCGGCAGTGATGATGGCTACCGTTGTCATGGCGCAGTGGACGATGGAGATGTACGATCAGTACACCTATGCCGACTATACCACGTACGCACCGTTTAACCAGTCTTTGGAATCGACCGATTATGACATAGA
This sequence comes from uncultured Bacteroidales bacterium, assembly GCA_902774185.1. GTDB lineage: Bacteria > Bacteroidota > Bacteroidia > Bacteroidales > Paludibacteraceae > Colicola. Next base: position 15,529 of record CACYHE010000026.1, read on the forward strand.
CCTGCTGGAAGCGGCAGTGTTCTATGAGACGAACCGGCAACGGGCATTAAACGGGTTGTCCCAACTGCAGTTTGATTATAACCTGATGGTATGCGCGCATAATCATTCGGTGGATATGGTTAACTTGGATTTCTTCTCTCATACCAGTCCGGTGGAGGGCAAGACTTCTTTTACCGACCGTATGCGGCAAGTGGGTTATGACCGTTGCTGGAGCGCCGAGAACATCGCCTATTGTGCGATCGAATCTTCGTATGCTGAGACGGCAAAGCATTTGTTGAACCAGTGGATGAATTCTTCCGGTCACCGGGCGAATATCTTGAATGCCCGCTATACGCATATCGGTTGCGGCACGGCTTGCTATCTGGACGGAAGCTTTGTGTATGTCAAAGCCACACAGAATTTCATGGAGAAGAAATAAATTTGCATGATTATGAAACGAATATTTTTGACAGCTCTTCTTGGTTGCGTCATGACGATGCAGGTCTTCGCTGTTCAAGACGAAGAGTTTGCAGTTCTCTTGCAAAATGCACAGCAGGGCGATACAGCAGCGCAAAACAAGGTCGGCTACATGTATGTCAAAGGAAAGGGAGTTGAGCAGAATTATGAGCAAGCCTTCTATTGGTATCGCAAAGCGGCAGAACAAGGGCATGCTCGCTCTATGTATTACATAGCGTATATGTACGACGAAGGTAAGGGGGTACCTCAAGATAAGGTACAAGCTTTTCAATGGTACAAAAAAGCGGCCGAACTCGGTGATGCAGATTCTCAGTACTGGACAGCTGCCATGTATGAGGTCGGCACGGGAGTGGAGCAAAATATAGAGCAGGCTTTCTATTGGTATAAAAAGGGAGCAGAACAAGGCGAACAATGGTGCCAATATAGAGTCGGGCTTTTTTATGCAAAGGGGAAAGGTGTTCCTCAGGACTATGCACAAGCGATGTCTTGGTATCGCAAAGCGGCAGAACAAGGGCATGCTGGCGCTCAAAACAAATTGGGCTCATTGTATCATAATGCGCAAGGTGTAGAACGGGATTATAAGCAGGCATTGTATTGGTACGAAAAGGCAGCAGCACAAGAAGATAAGTATGCTTGTAACAATATAGGTGTTTTGTATGCATATGGTTTGGGGGTGACGCAAGATTTCTCACAAGCGGTTTATTGGTATCGCAAAGCGGCAGAACAAGGGCATGCTGACGCTCAAAACTCATTGGGCACATTGTATCATAATGCGCAAGGTGTAGAACGGGATTATAAGCAGGCATTGTATTGGTACGAAAAGGCAGCAGCACAAGAAAATAAGTATGCTTGTGACAATATAGGTATTTTGTATGAATCTGGTTTGGGTGTGACGCAAGACTATGCACAAGCGATGTCTTGGTATCGCAAGTCCGCAGATTTAGGTTATTCGAGAGGTCAATACGATGTGGGAAGATTATATTCCAATGGAACTGGTGTGGCAAAAGATTTCACACAAGCGGTTTATTGGTATCGCAAAGCGGCAGAACAAGGGTATGCTGCAGCGCAAAATAGTATAGGCGTCAAGTATCATAATGGAGAGGGTGTCGCTCAGGACTATAAGCAGGCATTGTATTGGTATTATAAAGCAGCGGAGCAAGGCAATACGAGTGCGTGCAATAATATAGGAATCTTATATGAGTATGGGCTTGGTGTAAAAAAGAATTGTCCTGTGGCGCTCTATTGGTATAAACGAGCGATAGACGGCGGGTATGCTAAATCCGACACCAACTACGACAAGCTCATCTCTCAAGGATACAAACCGGCAACAGAAGATCCGAATGCCCCGAAACTGCCGCCGTTGTTGGTGATGCAACCAAACTCACTTACCTTTGTAGATGCTTCCGGTAACAATCGAATTGATGCAGGGGAGGAGTGTTCTATCCGCTTCACTATTAAGAATAATGGTAAGGGTATGGCTCTCAATTGTGAGGCACGGGTTAAGATGTCCGGAACCACCAGTGGCGTCACGGTAAAAAACAGCAAACTCCCATCGATTGCTCCGGGCAAAACGCAAGAGGTTTCTATCCCTGTTACCGCTAATACCGATACCAAAAACGGACAGTTGACATTCTCCATTGAGGTGTACGAACCTTCCGGTTGGGGAATAGCTCCGTTTGACCTTGCCGTTGAGACTAAAATTTTCGATTCTCCCTATCTGCAGGTAGTCGATTATGCCGTTAATTCACCTATCGGAAAAATCCAGAAAATGGTACCGTTTACGCTTACCTTCAATTTGCAAAATACCAAATATGGCAATGCGGAGAATGTCAAGGTAAAAGTGATTTTACCGGATGACGTATATATCATGGATGGCAGCATCGAGCAGTCTTTCCCGCTTATCAAATCCGGTGAGGCCAAATCGATCAAACTCACATTAGCTGCCAATAATAACTATTCAACAACGGACATACCTATCGTGATAGATGTGAAGGAGCGTTACGGCAAATACGCAGAGAATAAAAAACTCAATATAGCCCTCAATCAATCAGCAGCAGTCAGCATCAACATCGCTGCCAAGGATGAACCGCAAGAGGAGCGGAAAGAGATACAGAAAGCGATGCTGACGAGTGAAGTGGATCGGAATATCCCTATTACGGGTGCCACGAATCCGAATACCTTTGTGCTGATCATCGCCAATGAACATTACCTGCAGGTAGCAGGTGTGCCGTACGCCCTCAATGACGGAAACATCTTCCGTGAATACTGCATCAAGACGCTTGGCGTGAGTGAGAAACATATCAAGTATTTTGCGGACGCGACGGGTAACCAGATCAAGTCCGGCGTTAACTGGTTGGCGAACCTGACCGAGGTGTTTGACAATCCGCAGATCATCGTCTATTATGCCGGACACGGAATCCCTGACGAAGCCAGCAAGTCGGCGTACCTGTTACCGGTGGACGGTAACGGTTCGGATATCTCGACGGGCTATAAGTTGGATGACCTGTATGCAACCTTGGGCAGCATGCCGGCAGCACAGATCACAGTGTTTATGGATGCATGCTTCTCCGGTTCCAAACGCGAACAGGGTATGTTAGCTTCCGCACGGGGTGTAGCACTCAAAGCAAAAGCCGGTATCCCGCAAGGAAACATGGTGGTCTTCTCTGCTGCGACAGGTGACGAGACCGCTTATCCGAATAAGGAGCAACAGCACGGTTTGTTCACCTATTATCTGCTCAAGAAATTGCAAGAGACCAAAGGTGATGTAGCCCTCAAAGATTTAGGTGCATACCTCACCAAACAAGTCAGTCAGCAGTCCCTCATCATCAACGACAAACGGCAGACCCCGACCGTCACTCCATCCGCCGCAGTAGGCGCAGAATGGCAAAATTGGAAGTTGAAATAAAAATTTTTGTGCTTTTATTTGCATATATGCAAAAAAAATAGTAATTTTGCAGCGCAAAATGGTGCGACACTTATTTAACGTTAAATAATTTATCAAAAACAAACAATTTTTATGTGGTTAAAAGACTCTTCTATCGGCCGTAAGCTCGTCATGAGTTTAACCGGTCTGGCGTTGGTCTTCTTCCTGCTTTTCCACGGCGTAATGAATGTCGTCGTGGTTTTTTCGGAGGATGCTTACAACGCGATTTGTCATTTCTTAGGAGCCAACTGGTACGCACTGGTGGGTACCGTAGGTTTGGCGCTTTTGGTACTGCTGCATTTCTGCTACGCGTTCTATCTGACGATTCAGAACCGTGCTGCACGTGGCAATGACCGTTATGCAGTAACCGCCAAGAAAGAAGGCGTAGAGTGGGAATCGGAGAACATGCTGGTTCTCGGTATCATCGTGATCGGTTTCCTGGTACTGCATCTGTACAACTTCTGGTTCCGTATGCAGTTGGCTGAGATCACCGACGGTGCGACCGCTTCTTTGGCAGATGCCACCAACGGTGCGCATTATGTAAAGGAATTATTTACAGGTTACGCAACCGGAAATCATGTGGCTGCTCTCATCTACTGCGGTCTGTATCTCATCTGGCTTGGCGCTTTGTGGTTCCACCTCCGTCACGGCGTTTGGTCTGCTCTGCACACCTTAGGTTGGAACAACCTCGTTTGGATGAAACGCATCAAAGTGATCGGCGTTTGCTTGGCTACCCTCGTAGTACTGCCGTTCGTTGTTGTTGTATTGTATTACCTCGGCATGGGTATCGCTATGCTATAATTAAAAATTAAAAATTAAAAATTAAGAATTATGGCAAAGAAAGAAGAAATAATGGAAGCGGCAAAAGAGACCGCTAAGAAAGTAGCTACCAAGGTTGCGCAGAAAGCTGTAGATGTAGCCGAGGCTGCTTTGGACGCTGCTGCCGAGGTAGTGAAAGAAGCTACCACTCCTATCATTACGCCTGAAATGGCAAAGATCCCTGCCGGTCCGCTGGAGCTCAAATGGACGAACTACAAGAACCATCAGAAACTGGTTAACCCTGCTAACAAACGTCGTCTGGACGTGATCGTAGTAGGTACAGGTCTGGCTGGTGCAAGTGCTGCGGCTTCGTTGGCTGAGATGGGATTCAATGTATTGAACTTCTGTATCCAGGATAGCCCGCGCCGTGCACACTCGATTGCTGCACAGGGTGGTATCAACGCTGCGAAGAACTACCAGAACGATGGTGATAGTGTTTATCGTCTCTATTATGATACCATCAAAGGTGGAGACTACCGTGCTCGTGAGGCCAATGTATATCGTTTGGCGGAGGTAAGTAATAACATCATCGACCAGTGTGTGGCACAAGGTGTTCCTTTCGCACGTGAGTACGGAGGTTTGTTAGACAACCGTTCCTTCGGTGGTGCGCAGGTAAGCCGTACGTTCTACGCAAAAGGTCAGACCGGTCAACAGTTGTTGCTCGGTGCTTATAGCGCATTGAGCCGCCAGATCGGTAAAGGTAAAGTGAAGATGTACACCCGTTATGAGATGCTCGATATCGTGCTCGTTGCTGACGAGAACGGTGAGAAACGTGCACGCGGTATCATCGCTCGTAACCTCGTCACCGGCCGCATTGAGCGCTTCTTTGCGCACGCAGTGGTAGTTGGTTCAGGTGGTTACGGCAACACGTTCTTCCTGAGCACGAACGCGATGGCTTCCAATGGTTCCGCGGCTATGCAGATGTACCGCCACGGTGCTTTGTTCGCTAACCCCTGCTACGCACAGATTCACCCGACCTGTATCCCGAAGCACGGTGACTTCCAGTCCAAACTGACACTTATGTCGGAGTCCCTCCGTAACGACGGTCGTATATGGGTGCCGAAGAAACTCGAGGACGCAAAGCGTCTCCAGGCAGGCGAAATCAAAGGTCGTGACATACCCGAAGAAGACCGTGACTACTATCTCGAGCGTCGTTATCCGGCTTTCGGTAACCTCGTTCCGCGTGACGTAGCTTCGCGTGCTGCCAAAGAGCGTTGCGACAAGGGCTACGGCGTGAACAACACCGGACTCGCTGTCTTCCTCGATTTCTCCGATGCTATCCAACGCCTCGGAAAGGATGTAGTGGCACAGAAATACGGTAACCTGTTCCAGATGTATGAGAAGATCGTGGACGAGAACCCGTACGAGAACCCGATGATGATCTTCCCGGCTATCCACTACACGATGGGAGGTATCTGGGTGGACTACGAGTTGCAGACAACCGTTAAGGGTCTGTTCTGTATCGGCGAAGCGAACTTCTCCGACCACGGTGCTAACCGTCTCGGTGCTTCGGCGCTGATGCAAGGTCTGGCAGATGGTTACTTCGTACTGCCGTACACCATCCAGAACTACCTGAGCGATCAGATCGGTGTACCGCGTATGAGTACGGATCTGCCTGAGTTTGCTGAGGCTGAGAAAGCGGTTCAAGACAAGATCGATAAGTTGATGGCTATCCAAGGTAAGCGTTCGGTTGATTCGATCCACAAAGAGCTGGGTCTCATCATGTGGGACTTTGTCGGCATGGGTCGTACGGCAGAGGGCTTGAAGGAAGGTATCAAGAAGATCGACGCTATCAAGAAAGAGTTCTGGACGAATGTCTATATCCCGGGTGAGGCTAACTCGCTCAACAACGAACTTGAGAAAGCCCTCCGTCTGGCTGACTTCATCGAGATCGGTCGTCTGATGGCAGTGGATGCGCTCCATCGTGAGGAGTCTTGCGGTGGTCACTTCCGCGAGGAATACCAGACGCCGGAAGGTGAAGCTCTCCGTCAGGATGACAAGTTCGCATATGTCGGCTGCTGGAAATATATGGGTGAGGATGCAGAGCCGCAACTCATCAAGGAGCCGCTTGACTATGAGTTTACGGAACGTAAAACCAGAAATTACAAGAACTAAAAACCATGTTTAATTTAATATTTGGAATATTTGCCCTCTGTTTTGGTTGTTACTCCTTGTATTTGTGGGTTGCCGGTAAGACTGAAAAGTTTGGTAAACTGGAATCCATGAAAAAAACATTTGGAGAAAAACTAGGTAAAACTATCCATATTATTGGATATGTAGTGACACCTTTATTAGCGGGTATTGTATTTATAGTATTGTATCTTCTGGAAAATAATTTCATTAATCAATAATACATAGAACAATGGATCAGTATATTGATATTAAAGTACGGGTGTGGCGTCAGGCCGGACCCAAGGCTCAGGGACATTTCGAGACGTATGACCTGAAGCACGTCTTCCAAGGTGCTTCGTTCTTGGAGATGATTGATATTCTCAACGAGCAACTCGTTGCAGAGCACAAAGACCCTGTTACCTACGATCACGCGCCATCACGACCTGCCAGCTGCACATGCGTAAGTTCAAAGACGGTGAGACGATCACTGTAGAGCCTTGGCGTAGCCGTGCGTTCCCTGTAATCAAAGACCTCATGGTCGATCGCGGAGCGTACGACAAGATCATGCAAGCAGGCGGTTTCGTAAGTGTCAACACCGGTGGTGTACCTGACGCAAACGCTATACCTATTCCGAAGCCGGTAGCTGACGAGGCAATGGATGCTGCGTCCTGTATCGGTTGTGGTGCATGTGCTGCAGCATGTAAGAACGGTTCGGCGATGCTCTTCGTATCGGCTAAAGTTTCGCAACTGGCCCTGCTCCCGCAAGGTAAGATCGAGGCTGCTGCGCGTGCGAAAGCGATGGTTGCTAAGATGGACGAACTCGGATTCGGTAACTGTACCAACACCGGTGCTTGTGCCGCTGAGTGCCCGAAGAGTGTCAGTCTGGCGAATATAGCACGTTTGAACCGCGAGTTCCTTAGCGCGAAATTCAAAGACTGATCAAGAAGGTCTTTTGATAAGAAAAGCCTTAGCCGAGTTTGGCTAAGGCTTTTTCTTCTTTAGCAGTCATCTGCTCTTTGGTCTCCGGTGTCTTGTCTCCTTGACCGGTGAGATGAAGGACACCGTGGATCAGGATGCGATGTAACTCGTGCTCGAAGGTTGTATGGACCATCTCCGCATTCGAGCGCACAGTGTCCAACGAGATGAAGATATCGCCGTTCAGCGTGCTCGCCGTGGAGTAATCGAAGGTGATGACATCGGTGTAGTAGTCATGCCCCAAGAATTCCCGATTGACCGCTAACTCCCGTTCATCGGAGCAGAAGATATAATTGATATTTCCTACCGTAAAGCCGTAATCGGCAGCTACGGCACGTATCCAACGCCCTATCTTGCGTTCATCCAACGCAGGCATCTCTATGTCTTCTGTAGTAAACTTTATCATATCGCACAATAATCACGCAATAATCACGCAATAATCACCCAATAGCACCCCCTTGCAAGCCTTGAAATTTAAAGTCTCGCGTCCGTATTCCCGGTTGATTTTATCCGAAGAAAATCGGAGCAATTGCAAACGCCGCAATGATGCCGGCAAGGTCGGCTAACAAACAGCATGCCACAGCATGTCGGGTATTCTTGATGTTAACGGATCCAAAATATACGGCCAGTACGTAGAACGTGGTGTCGGTTGTTCCTTGCAGGATGCAGCAGAGCCGACCAACGAGACTGTCTGCTCCGTAGTTATTCATCGCTTCCAGCATGAGCCCGCGTGCTCCGCTACCGCTGAGCGGTTTCATCAACGCCGTAGGTACTGCTCCCGCCAAATCCGTATTGATACCGCACAGGGCAAACAAAGCGGCAATTCCTTGTTCCAACAGTCCCATCGCTCCCGAAGCACGGAACATACCTACTGCTACGAGGATGGCGATGAGGTAAGGGATGATTCCTATCGCCGTTTGGAATCCACCTTTCGCGCCATCAATGAAGGCGTCATAGACGTTCACTTTGCGGCAAAGGGCTTGAATGACAAACCAACAGATGACACCCAATAGGATGATTGCTGCCGCTGCTGCGGATAATACCGAAAGGCGATGGGGAGAGAGCATCGAAGCGCCCCATACCATGAGTCCCACCAAGGCGGATAGACCGATGACGGTACCTAAGACAACCGGGTCTTTCATCTTGATCTTCTGCGCCACGCAGACGCTGATCAGTCCGACGAGGGTCGCGACATAGGTAGCGATAAGGATAGGAAGAAAGACATCGGCAGGGTTGGCTGCACCCAGTTCCGCCCGATAGCCCATGATGGTGGTAGGAATCAGGGTCAGACCACTGGCACCTAAGACCACGAACATGATCATCGCATTGGAGGCTTTGGTCTTGTCCGTATTCAGTTCCTGCAGTTCGCCCATCGCTTTGAGTCCCATCGGTGTGGCGGCATTATCGAGCCCTAACATATTGGCGGATATATTCATCAGCATTGATCCGAAGACCGGATGTCCTTTAGGCACTTCCGGGAAGATACGGCTGAAGAAAGGATTGATGACGCGCCCCAGACTGTTTACGGCACCGGCACGTTCGCCTATTTTCATGATTCCCATCCACAAAGCCAAGATGCCGGTTAGTCCTATCGAGAGTTCAAAACCCGTCTTGGCACTGTCGAAAGTGGAATTGAGAATATCGGAGAAGATACCGACGTTCCCGAAGCAAATCGCTTGCACCAAACCCATTATTACCGCCAGTATAATGAGCGAAATCCAGATATAATTCAAAATCATGCCGCAAAATTACAAAAATTCTTGCATATATGCAAATTTTTTAGTACTTTTGCAGGCCAAATGAACAAAATTCATCAAATAGGAGCGTATATCCGGCATTGTCTGACGGCATGGAACACGACGGGAGAAGGGATTCATTCGCCTTATTTGTTCTATCTGGTACGTTTTATCTTGCGTGACCGTAATCCGTATTATTGTTTTGCGGATATCGAGCGACGGAGGGAACTGTTGCAGCATTGCGAGGATGAGCTGGCGGTGGTGGATTATGGTTCCAAAGGTTCGCCGCAAGGTGCCCATGTAGTGCGTCGGGTATGCGATATCGCCAAAAATCATTTGGAACGACCTGAGATAGGGCAGATGTTGTTTCGGTTGGCAGTAGCGATGCGGGAGAGCGAGAAACGGGATTTGGAGATCTTAGAACTGGGAACATCGTTAGGCGTGACGACTGCTTATCTGGCGTCTGCTGACAGTAGGAACAGGGTCGTGACCTTGGAAGGTAGTAAGGCGGTTCTGCAAGTAGCACAAGGTGTTTGGCGGGCATTGCGCTTGGAGAATATCGAATGGTACGAAGGCAATATCGATGACTCCTTATCTATACGCGCGCGTGAGAAGACGGATATCGCTTATGTGGATGCTAATCATACGTATGAAGCGACGAAACGGTATGTGAATTATCTGATTCCGCGTATGCAGGAGAAAGGTGTGATTGTTATTGACGATATCCATTATTCGGACGAGATGGAGCGTGCGTGGCAGGAACTGAAGGCAGATGAACGGGTGACGACCAGTATGGATCTATATCATGTTGGATTGCTGTTTGTGGATCCGCATTATTTGAAACGACATTATCGTATACGGCTATGATATATACCAAAACAGGAGACAAAGGAACCACTTCGCTGGCGAACGGTGAGCGTGTGGATAAAACCGATGCGCGTATTGAGGCGTACGGTACGGTGGACGAGTTGAACAGTTGGATCGGGTTTCTGCGAGCAGGAGTATCGGCTAATGACCAACAGCCAACAGCAAACAGTCCATTGGAGTGGATTCAGAATAAATTGTTCAACTTGGGTGCGGAGTTAAGTGAAGCCCCGGGAGAATGGATCACGGAAGCAGATGTCCGGCAGTTGGAACAATGGATAGATGCGATGGTGAATGAGACTCCGAAGCAGCATGCTTTTGTCCTTCCGGCAGGTGGAGAGACGGTCTGTAGAAGTCATGTGGCACGCACCGTCTGCCGACGTGCGGAAAGGAGGATGATTGAGGCAAAATCAAGTGCATTGAGTTTGCAGTTCATAAATCGCTTAAGTGACTATTTATTTGTTTTTGCCCGTCATTTTTGTTACAAAAACGGAGAAAAAGAAGCGATTTGGTGTAAAAATTGACGAAAATAACAAAATATTGCTAGAAATATTTGCATAAGTCGAAACTTTTTACTACTTTTGCACGATATTTTGAAACACTATGCCCGTACTGGGTTCGTTTGTTATTGAAAATTTATAAGAAATTATATAAATATAACGTATGTATTGGACACTGGAATTAGCTTCGAAATTGGAGGATGCACCCTGGCCTGCGACCAAGGATGAATTGTTGGATTATGCGAATCGTATCGGTGCTCCGGCAGAGGTGATAGAGAACTTACAAGAGTTGGAGGATGATGACGAGGAGCAGTATGAAGGCATCTTGGATTTGTGGCCGGATTATCCTACGCAAGACGAGGATTTCTTCTTTGATGAAGAAGAGTATTGATGAATAGTCGAAAGTCGAAAGACAAAAGACAAAAGACATTGAAAATTGAAACGATATATTGTTCTGTTGGTGGGGCTGATGGCCGTGGTGACTGCGAGTGCGCAGTTTGATCCTCAGATGGGGCAATATATGTACATGCCGACAGCGTACAATCCTGCATCGGTGGGGGAAGGCGGATTAATGAAAGTGGCGGGTGCACACCGCATGCAATATGTGGATATCACCAATGCCCCGATGAGTACATGGTTTACTTTTTGTTCGCCCTTCGTAATCGGGAAAACCAGCCATGGTGCGGGAGTGCGTTTTTTGAATGACCGGTACGGACTATTCACGACGCAATCGTTTTATGCACAATATGCGTATCGGCAGAAATTGGGGAAAGGATATTTGGGAATAGGAGTTGATCTTGGATTTGTAAATGTGGGCTTTAAGGGCGATTCGATCAACCTCAGTCAGATGGGGGACGATTACCACAAAGCCAACGACGACGCAGTGCCGACGGGCAGTAAGTCGGGAATGAAATTTGACATGGGGATAGGTCTCTATTACAGCACTTCGGTGTGGTGGGTTGGTGCCAGTTACAGTCACGTCACCCGTCCGGCGATAGACTGGAGTGACGGGACCAGCGGAAAGCAACAGGTGGTGACATTATTCGGCACGATGTATGTGACGGGCGGATATCACTTCCGGTTGAAAAATTACCGAGAGTGGGTATTGACCCCCAGTATGATGGTGATGAGCGATTTCAGGAGTTGGGATATCAACCTGACGCTGATGTGTGATTACAAAGATCGCTATCGTTGGGGTTTGGGATACCGCATCGCAGGAAGTGTGAACATATTATTGGGTATTGATATCATATCCGGCTTGCAGTTGGGTTACAGCTGTGAACTGCCGACCAACAAGTTGCTGCTGGAGAGTTATGGAAGTCATGAATTATATCTGGCGTACGGATTTGATATCCTGAAACCGAAACGAACGAATAAATATAAATCAATTAGATACTTGTAAGTATGAAAATGAGTAAAGTTTTGCCATTGGTCGCATTATCTGCGATGATGATGGTAAGTTGCAACAAACCGGCAGGAGAACTTGTGGGAGCTTACAAAGCAACCAATTTCAAGGAGGCGAATCCGTACGGTATGTTGTTTATCAAGAAAGGTTCTTTCATGATGGGTGCCAACACGCAGTCGGCTGTTTTTGAGCAACCGGATAACATCGTGATGGTGACTGTAGATGCATTCTGGATGGATGAAACGGAGATTACCAACAATGAGTATCATCAGTTTGTAAACTGGGTACGTGACTCGATTGCATTGACCAATCTGGTGGCAGCCGGTATGACCGATTACGCTATCCAACCGAAGGATGATGAGTTCGATGAGGAGAATTTCCATCTGGACTGGAGTCGTAAAGTGCCTTGGAAGAGTCAAGAGGAAGACATCAAAGATGCTTTGTCGCCGATGTTCTATTCCGATGGTAGTTTGAATACCAACTCTCTGCATTATCGTTATACATGGGTGAATATGGATGAGGCGCTGCCGCAACGTAATAAGTTCGACGTGGCAACCAGTACGTATCCTCCCGGATCAACGGCACGTGTAGATACCTTCTGGGTGAATGATAACGGTGAGATCAAAGACTCAACGCTCTATCGTCCGTTGAAAGAGCCGAAGGATTTGTTGACGACGAAGATCATCTGTATCTATCCGGATACGTTGGTTTGGGCGCGTGATTTCCAATTCGCGTACAATGACCCCTTGCTGAAGATGTACTTCAAGCATCCGGGTTATGCAGAATATCCTGTAGTAGGTGTAACCTGGGAGCAGGCTCATGCGTTCTGTAACTGGCGTACCAAATATTTCAACGCGTATTCAAACATGGAGGTCAACGAATACCGTTTGCCGACTGAGGCGCAGTGGGAGTATGCGGCACGTGGCGGTCGTAAGATGGCAATGTATCCATGGGGTAGCAACTACGCACGTGATGCCAAGGGTTGTTTCTTTGCAAACTTCAAACCGTATCGTGGCGGTTATACCGATGATACCGGAACAACGACAATGAAGGTTGCTCAGTTCCGTCCGAACGATTTCGGTCTGTACGATATGGCCGGTAATGTGGCAGAGTGGACCAATTCGGCTTACCAGACATCCATGAATAACTACATCCATGACTTGAATCCGGATTACAGTTATATGGCTCGTAAGGAAGATCCGGACATCTTGAAACGCAAAGTGGTAAAAGGCGGTAGTTGGAAGGATATCAGTTATTTCATGCAATGCGGTGTTCGTACGTATGAGTATCAGTACGAGAGCCGTCCGTACATCGGCTTCCGTTGCGTACGCGCATACATAGGCGATTAATCATTATATAAATAAAGAAAATATTTAAAACAGAAATAGAATTATGGCTACAGAAAAGAAAGGCCTTTGGGCAAGATTTATGCATTGGTACGAGTCTTACAACGGTAAGAACATCGTAAACATTGTTTATTCAGTAGGTGCATCGGTCGTTATTATCGGTGCGTTGTTTAAGATTTTGCACTGGCCGGGAGCTAGTCAGGTGCTTATGTTGGGTATGTTCACCGAGGCATTCCTGTTCATCATCGGTGCTTTGGATCACCCGCACCCTGAGTTCCACTGGGATAACGTTTTCCCGCAATTGTTGGAGTATGGTACGAAACCGGAGTTGTTGGAGGAGAAATCCAAACAAGCACGTCCGACCTTGTTGGGTGCCGGCGTAGCAGGTGCACCTGTTACCGCAACCGGAATGGCCGGTACTGCTGCGGTAGAAGGTGGTGCCGGTGCCGCTAAAGTTCCGACCCTCAAGGATGAGGATTTGAAAGCATTGAAAGACGGCATCGCTGATTTGGCGAAGACCGCTACCCAGTTCGCAGAGTTGGGCAAAGTGGCTGATAAGGGTGTTAAATTAGGCGAGAAGCTGGCTGCCGCAGAGGAAGCAGCAGCTACCTATACCACGAAATTGTCGGCTGCCGGTGTGGCTACCGATTCGTTCACGGCGGCTACGGCTAACTTGGCTCAGAACTATGCTCAGATCAGCGGAGATGTTGCTCGTGTAGCTGATGAGACCAAAGCTTACAAAGCAGGTGTGGAAGAAGTAGGAAAGAAACTCGCTTCGTTGAACTCTGTATATGAATTGCAGTTGCAAGCCATCAACGCACAAGTAGAGGCACAAAAGACGGCTGCGGTAGCTGCGAAGGAAGCCGCTGAAGCACAGGCTGCTTTTGCTGCAGGTACGAAGCAACTGCAGAAGCAGGTAACAGACTTGAACGGTATCTATGGTAACATGCTGAACGCATTGGCATAATTAGTAAGAACGAATATAAACTCAATAAAAACATTCAGCAATGGGTGGAGCAAAAAACTGTCCGGAAACCCCGAGACAACGAATGATTGGTATGATGTACTTGGTGCTCACCGCTATGTTGGCGTTGAACGTAAGTACGGATATCCTCAATGGTTTTACATTGGTGGATAACAGTCTGCACTCCTCTATCACTGCATCGGATACACGAAATGCGAAACTCTATCGGGATTTCCAAGCGGCCAATGCCGATAACCCCGAGAAGACGCAGGAGTGGTTCGATAAAGCAAAAGAGGTGCATCTTCGTGCAGATTCATTATATAACTATCTTCAGAACTTCAAGGACCAGTTGGCTATCATGGCAGACGGTAGAGGTCGTTTTGAGAAACTGAAAGCAGAGGGATTGGATCCGACGATGCATATTCAAGGTAACTCCAATCTGGACGTTACCGGAACGTATGCTTTGGTGCAGGGTCATGGTCTTGAGTTGAAAGATATCGTAGCGTATTATCGTGATTACGCCTCTGAGTTGGTAGAAAGCGATCCTGCATTGCGTCACGCTATTCAGACCGCTTTGGCTACAGAGCGTGGTTACAATGCGCACGATAACGATTCCTGTGATTGGGAGATCGCGGTTTTTGACGGTATGCCTGTAGGTGCGTCTGTCACTATTTTGACCAAGATGCAGAACGATGTACGTACGACGGAGGGTCAGGTAATTCAATACTTGATGGATCGTACGGATGCAGGTGACCTGCGCGTGAATAAACTGAACGCATACGTGATGGCCAATTCGGATGTGGTAATGCGTGGCGGTAAGTACCATGCACAGATCTTGTTGGCTGCCGTTGACTCAACGCAGCGTCCGGAGTATTATGTGGAAGGTGCCCGTCTGAATGACCAAGGTGTATATGAAGTACCTGCTACCAGTCTGGGATTGAAGAAATACACCGGTTGGATCTCGTTCATGAATCCGGCTACCGGTCTGATGGACAAACTGCCGTTCAGCGGAGAGTATACCGTGACGGAGCCTGCTGTGATCATTTCTAACGAAGAGTTGGATATTATGTATCGTGGATACGACAATAAGTTCTCTGTTTCTGTTCCTGGCGTATCGAGCGAGAAGATCAAGGTAACTGCGAACGGTGGGCAGGTGAAGAAGCAAGGTGAGAGATGGATCATCGTTCCGGGAGACAATTCCAAGGAGATTACGGTGAACGTATCAGCTGAGTTGGACGGAAAGATGCAAAATCTGCCTCCGAAGAAGTACCGTGTACGTAAATTGCCGGATCCTTCTCCATTCTTCAATTCGCGTGAGAAAGACTATGCAAGCGGTGAGATTTCTTCTTCGGCTCTGACGCATAACACAGGTATTGTAACGGTATCCTATGGTACAGACGGAATCTTGAATCTGCCGTTTACCGTAACGAGTTTCACCTTGTTTGTTAACGGTCAGTATATCGATACCAAAGGAAACAAGTTTACGCGTGAGCAATTGGATAAGCTGGGTAAACTTAGGAGCGGTAGTTTCGTGATGATAGAGAACATCCGTGCGTTAGGTCCGAATGGAAAGGAATTCCGTGTTCCGTCATCCTTAGCCTTCAAACTGAATTAATACATAATTACTATGATAAAGAAACTTAGTATTATTACATGTCTGGTGCTTGGAGCAATCACCATGCAGGCCCAGCACAATGTGACGTCCTTCTTTAACGAGTTGGGTATGGCCAATATTCGTACAGAGGAGTTTTCGAAAGCACATGATACGATTGTGATGGTGGATCACCGCATTGATGATGTGATCTGGTCACGTGTCGTTTATCGTATCATTGACATGCGTTACCGTCAGAACTATCAACTTTATTTCCCGACGAAACCGGATGACATGCATTATAAGAACTTGCTGCGTCTTATTATTGATGCCGTGGTTGCGGATGAAGGATTGAAGTTGTACCGTCCCAGTACGGAGCATCTCAAACCTGATTTTACTCCGGAGAATATCATCTTGAATCATCAGTTACCTCGTGATGCGTTCTTTATCCGTGATCGTAGCAAGAAGGAGCCGGACGATGAGGACTACATGGATATCACCAAATCCAAGTACATGTTGGTGAACTGCGTGGATACGACAACAGGTAAATTGAAGTTCCAGGACTATAAGTTCGAAGATATCACATGCAATCAGGTGAAGTATCTGATTCAGGAGGTAGTGTTCTTTGACAAGCACACTTCCCGTCTGCATACGAAGATTATGGCGATCGCACCGTTGCATCCTTGGAAGATTATGTCCACAGATTCGACTCAAGTATCACAAGCTTTACAAGAGTCCGTGATGTTCTGGATTCCGTTCGACGATTTGCGCCCGTACTTGGCAATGCAGTACATCATCCCGAACCGCAATGAGACGAAGCATGTGACGTATGATGAGTTCTTCCAAAAACGTCTGTTCACATCGTATATTGTAGGTGAGGGTAATATGTACAACCGTATGATTCCGGATTATGAGCATACGTATGAGGGAATCAAGAAGGAACAAGACCGCATTGCGATGGAATTGCTCAATTTTGAACAAGACCTCTGGGAATACTAAATGCGTAAACATCACTTTAGAAATTCCTACTTTATTTCAGCCGTTAGCGTAACCTTGGTGTTATGTCTGATTGGTTTGGAATGTGTGCTCCTGCTGTCCGCAGGAGCGCTTGTTACGCGCATGCGCGAGAACATGACGGTGACAGCAGTGCTGTCGCAGGAAGCGGATAGTGCCCAATGTGCCCGTTTGGAGGCTATCGTGTCGGACCAGACACGCTATAGCAGTTTCAAGTATATTTCGGCAGAGGAAGCATTGGAGGAGCATATCCGTTCTTTAGGAGAAGATCCCAGTGCCTTTCTGGGGTATAACCCTTTGAGCGCCAGTTATGAGATTCATCCGACGGATGCATACAGTCATCCGGACAGTTTGTTGATGCTTTCGTCGCAATTGAATGCATTACCTTATGTGGAAGAAGTGATCTATCCGCGTGACTTGGCAGATCTGATGACCAGTAATGTGCAGGATATTACATTGATCTTGCTGGCCGTAGCATTGGCGTTGCTGTTGGTTTCTATGGTGTTGATTGTGAATACGATCCGATTGCAGATTTATGCAAAGCGTTTTCTGATTAACACGATGACACTGGTAGGTGCTACGTCTTGGGTAACGCGTCGTCCGTTTGTACGGCGTAATATGTGCATGGGGTTCTTGTCCGGTGTGGCTGCATTGGCTATCTTGAGCGGTGTGGTATATTATGTGAATCAAGAACTAGGCATTCTGCTTTTCCCGCTTACGTGGCAGAATATTGCATTTGTATCGGTGGTTGTATTATGTGCAGGACTGCTGATCACGTTGTTTGCTTCTCTCATTGCTACGGGACGTTATATCCGCATGGACAATAACACGCTCTATGAGGTATAGGGGAAGGTGAGAGTTAATAGATAAGAGTTAAAAGGTAAAAAGGTTTAGAGATATGAAACAATCCTTATCCAAATGGAATCTCATTCTGATTGCGGTTTCGTTTGTCATTATTATCATCGGCTTTGTGCTGATGGCAGGAGCTCCTTCCGGAGAAGAATATAATCCGGATATTTTCTCCACGCGCCGTATTACGGTGGGACCGATGATTTCGCTCTTCGGTTTTGTGATGATGCTTTTTGCTATTTTATTCCGTCCTAAGAAGAAATGAGTTGGTTTGAAGCGCTTATATTGGGTATAGTGCAGGGCTTGACAGAGTTTCTGCCGGTATCGTCTTCCGGTCATCTGCAGATAGGTCAGGAGTTATTGGATACCTCCTTGGGAGAGGATAACCTGACGTTTGCTATCTTAGTGCATGCCGCTACCGTTCTTTCTACCTTGGTTGTGTTGTGGTATGAGGTGGTTCGTCTTTTCAAAGGTACGTTCCTGACCAAACAATGGAATGATGAGAAAAACTATGTGACCAAGATCGTGATATCCATGATTCCGGTAGCTATCGTAGGTACGTTCTTCGAGGACGATATAGAACGTATCTTCAGTGGTAATCTGCTTATTGTGGGAGCCTGTTTGTTGCTGACGGCATGTTTGCTGGCATTTAGCGAATGGTATCAGAAGAATCGCAAGAGAGTGGGGCACGAAGTGACTTACAGAGACGCGGTCATCATCGGTTTGGCGCAAGCAGTAGCGGTATTGCCGGGGCTAAGTCGTTCCGGTACGACTATTGCAACGGGTTTGATTTGCGGAGTGAAGAAAGAGAGTGTTGCCCAATTCAGTTTTCTGATGGTGCTGGTACCTATTTTGGGTAAGGCCCTTTTGGACTTTATTAAATTATTATCCACCGGTTTTAACACCGGTCTGAGTATGGGTGCTGCCTTGGTGGGTTTTGTGGCGGCTTTCATTACCGGTTGTTTTGCCTGCCGGTTTATGATAGAGATCGTGCGTCGCCAACGTTTGGTTTGGTTCGCCGTCTATTGTGCGATAGTGGGATCAGTAGCAATCATAGCAACGATTTGCTGAGATGTGGGATTTTGAAGAAGGAGAAGTGCTGGCATTCGATAAACCGCTTCGGTGGACATCGTTTGATTTAGTAGCGAAAGTACGTCATAACGTATGTCGTAAGATCGGGAAAAAGAAACTGAAAGTGGGGCATTCCGGTACATTAGACCCTTTGGCTACAGGAGTAGTGATTGTATGTACGGGTAAGAAGACCAAGCTGATTGAATCGCTTCAATACGATGTGAAGGAGTATGTGGCAACTTTGCAGTTAGGAGCAACCACACCTTCTTACGACTTGGAAAAAGAGGTGGACGCTACGTATCCCACCGCTCATATCACACGCGAACTGATAGATGAGGTGATTCCTACTTTCCTTGGAGAGCAATGGCAAGTGCCGCCAGTCTTCTCTGCAGTCCAGATCAACGGCAAAAGGGCGTATGAGTTCGCACGTAAAGGACTGGAAGTGGAACTCAAACCCAAGTTGCTGAAGATAGATGAGATAGAGGTGCTGGGGTTTGACGAAGGGACGATGCAACTGACAATTCGCGTGGTTTGCTCCAAAGGGACATATATTCGGGCATTGGCAAGAGATATAGGCGAACGATTGGAATCAGGAGCTTATTTGACTGCACTTCGTCGTACCAGGGTGGGGGAGACCCGTGTGGAAGACTGCTTAACAATAGAACAATTTTTAAATCAACTCAATAACTGCGAACTTAATTGTTCAAGTGAAACAAGATAAGAATATGTACAAATCAAATGATATGAGACTCTGTCAGTTTCGGTTCAAACTGCCGGAGCATTTAATAGCTCAGTATCCTGCTCCATATCGGGACGATGCCCGACTGATGGTACTGCATCGCAAGACGGGTGAGATAGAGCATAAGAGATTACCCGAATTGGTGAACTATTTTGATGAAGGTGATCTGTTTGTATTCAATGACAGTAAGGTTTTTCCGGCACGTCTTTGGGGACGGAAAGAGAAGACCAATGCGTTGATAGAGGTATTCCTGTTGCGGGAACTGAATCATAAAGTGCGTTATTGGGATGTGCTGGTAGAACCGGCGCGCAAGATCCGTATCGGAAACAAGTTGACCTTTGAGCAGGATCCGGCTATTGTGGCGGAAGTTATTGATAATACCACGAGTCGTGGTCGTACTTTCCGTTTCCTGACGGACTATGACAATGATGAGTTTGTACCTCGTCTGTATGATTTGGGAACGACTCCGCTGCCTAAGTATATCAAGCGTCCGATGGACGAAGAGACCTTTGATCAGTATCAGGCATCTTTCCATGATCTGCCTGTGGAGGAGATGGATGCAGAGCGTTATCAGACCATCTTTGCAGATAAGATAGGGGCGGTCGCAGCTCCGGCATCAGGTTTGCATTTTTCCAAACAGTTACTCAAACGTATGGAGATCCATGGCATAGAGACGACCTTCATGACCAGTCATGTATCGCTTGGCATCTTCAAAGAGATTGATGTGGAGGACTTGACGAAGAATAAGATGGAATCCGAGCAGATCATCTTATCACAGAAAATGGCGGATGATGTGAATAAGGCTCGTGAGTCAGCGCATCGTGTGTGTGCTGTAGGTACGGAGGTGATGCGTGCTATGGAGCATGTAGCCGGTACGAATGGCTTTCTGAAATCGTACGATGGCTGGACCAATAAGTTCATCTTCCCGCCGTATAACTTCTCGGTAGCGAATAGTTTCTTTGTGAACTTCTACATGCCGGAGTCCAGTCAATTACTGATGGTAGCTGCATTTGCAGGATACGAGGAGACGATGCATGCGTACGAAGTAGCCATCGAAGAGGGGTATCATTTCGGAGACTATGGAGACGCAATGCTGATTGTGGATTAAGGAGTTAGGGAATTAGGGATTAGTGAATTAGAGAATTAGAGATGAACGTACGTATTGAGGAGTCATGGAAGCAAGTGTTGCAACCGGAGTTTGACAAGCCTTATTTCGAACTCCTCACTCAGTATGTACGCCAACAATATCAGACCCGTCGGTGTTTTCCTCCGGCAGGTCTGATTTTTAATGCTTTTGACTCTTGTCCGTTTGACAAGGTGCGTGTGGTCATCATCGGTCAAGATCCGTATCATGAGGATGGTCAGGCGATGGGACTTAGTTTCTCTGTTCCCGAAGGCGTGCAGATACCACCTTCGCTGGTGAATATTTACAAAGAGATCCACCGTGATTTAGGAACGCCTATTCCGCAGAGCGGAGATTTACATCGTTGGTCGGAACAGGGAGTTCTGTTGCTGAATGCTACGTTGACAGTCGAAGCGCATAAAGCCGGCAGTCATCAGGGCAAAGGATGGGAGGAACTGACGGACGCTGCGATAGATGCGCTCAATAAAGGTCGTGAACATCTGGTGTTTATGTTGTGGGGTTCCTATGCCCAACGCAAAGGACAGTTTATAGACCGCAAAAAACATCTGGTACTTCAAACATCGCATCCTTCACCTCTATCCGTATATAGAGGATTTGACGGCTGCGGGCACTTCAGTGCTGCCAACAATTATTTGATTAAGAACGGCTTAGATCCTATTCAATGGTAATATGAAAAAACTATTGCTTATAGACGCTTACGCGATGATTTTTCGTGCGTATTATGCTTTTATACGTGCTCCGCGTATGAACAGTAAGGGAGAGAATACTTCGGCTATCTTCGGTTTTTGTGTCACCTTGGAAGACTTGCTCAAGAAGATCAATCCGACGCATGTAGGAGTGGCTTTTGATCCTGCCGGAGGAACTTTCCGTCATGAGGCGTATGAGCAATACAAAGCGCAGAGGCCGGAGACACCGGAAGATATCCGTAAAGCTGTGCCAGTCATCAAGCAGCTTCTTGAGGCGATGAATATCCCGGTAATGGAAGTACCCGGTTTTGAGGCGGATGATGTGATCGGAACCCTTTCCGTGCAAGGAGAACAAGCCGGATTTGAGGTCTATATGGCAACGCCGGATAAGGATTACGGTCAGTTGGTAAGCGACCATGTGTTCATGTATCGACCGCGTCATACGGGCGGGTTTGAGTTGATGGGGCCTAAAGAAGTGTGTGAGAAATACGGACTGCAACGCAAGGAGCAGGTTATTGATCTGCTGGGCCTCATGGGTGATGCAAGTGATAATATCCCGGGGTGCAAAGGAGTAGGGGAGAAGACCGCAGTAGCATTGCTGGAACAGTTCGGTTCAATTGATAACATGTTAGCGCATACGGATGAGATCAAAGGCGCGTTGCGAAGCAAAGTGGAGAATCAGGTGGAAGAAATTAAGTTCTCCCGTTTCCTCGCTACGATACGTACCGATGTGCCGATTGCATTGGACGAGAACCTGTTGGCAAAGAAAGAACCGAACTTCGAACAACTGACGGCTTTGTATCAGGAGTTGGAGTTTAACACCTTGCTGCGAAAACTACCTCAGCAAGTTCAGAATAATCCGATTATTCCGAATACGCCGAGTGCACCGAAAAAGTCCAAACAAAGTGATCCTGCCCAGCTCGATCTGTTTGGTTTTGGCGAAGAAGAACCAATAGCTAACAGCCAAGAGCCAATAGCCACATTTGATACCATCGAAAACCGTCTTTGTCAATACCTGTTGAATCCGGAGGTGGCATTTAATCCGTATAAAGAGCCGGACTGGAATGCACTTAAAGCGGATGCTGACTTATGGAATCTGTATCATGAAGTAGAACTGCCGTTAGTGGAAGTGTTGCGAGAGATGGAAGCGGCGGGAGTGCGTATTGATGTGGATAAACTGAAGAAAGCGGAGATCAGTCTGACGGAGGAACTGAACGCTCTGGAGCAGAAGATATACGAATTGGCACAGGAGAATTTTAATATCAATAGTCCGAAACAGGTAGGTGAGTTATTATTTGACAAACTCAAATTGGACAGCAAAGCGAAAAAGTCCAAGACAGGGCAGTACTCCACGTCCGAAGAGGTGCTCATGACGCTCAAAGAGAGACATGCTATTGTGGGGTTGATTTTGGATTATCGGGAACTGAAAAAATTGATCACTACCTATATTTCCGCTTTGCCAGGTTATATAGCAGAGGATGGTAAGATCCATACGACTTACAATCAGACCGTGACAGCAACGGGACGTCTAAGCAGTTCGAATCCGAACCTACAGAACTTACCGATCCGTTCCGAACGGGGCAAATTGATTCGTGAGGCGGTGATACCGGATGAAGGATGCCTCTTCCTTAGTGCCGACTATAGTCAGATTGAGTTACGTCTTATGGCGCATTTCAGTCAGGATGAGCATATGTTGGCGGCTTTCCGTTCCGGACAGGATATCCATGCGGCTACTGCTGCCCGTATCTATGGTAAACCCATCGAACAGATCACCAAGGATGAACGTCGTAAAGCGAAGACGGGCAATTTCGGTATCATCTACGGCATCTCGGCATTCGGTTTGGCGCAGCAACTCGATTGCAGTCGTACCGAAGCGAAGCAACTGATAGATGATTATTTTGCTGCATTCCCGAGAGTGATTTCTTATATCGAATCGCAAAAAGAGTTAGCGCGGCAGAAAGGCTACGCCGAGACGCTCTTCGGACGCAAACGCTATCTGCCGGATATTCATTCGCAGAATGCTACGGTTCGTTCGTTTGCAGAGCGTAATGCCGTCAATGCTCCTATCCAAGGAACGGCGGCCGATATCATCAAGATGGCGATGGTGAGTATTCATAGAAGGCTGAAGGAAGAGGGGCTGAAGGCGAAGATGATTATGCAGGTTCATGACGAACTAAATTTCAATGTGCCTATGAATGAAGTAGATCGCGTGCGTGAGATTGTCGTAAACGAGATGCAGAATGCGGTCCATTTGTCGATTCCGTTAATTGCTGAATGTGGTGTGGGAGAAAACTGGCTTGAAGCTCATTAAGTCATATACCGTATAGTCATTTACCATGTACCATTTATTACTTTTAATCCGTATTTTGTGCATCGGGAATAGTTTTTCCTGGGATGCAGTGGAACAGGAACTGGTACCGCTCTGTGATGAGAAGGGCGTGCAGATAGAAGTGCATAATCTCTATTATGGCGGTTGTTCGTTGCAACAACATGCGCAGTTCTTGCTGCATGACAAGGCGGCATATAGTCATCGTGTTTGTACGAATGAGGAACCGCGTATTATCAAGGACACGATCACATTAAGGCAAGCCTTGCAGGATGGTGAGTATGACTACATCTCGTTGCAACAGGCAAGTCATGACAGCGGTATTCGCGAATCTTATGAACCATGGTTAACGATGCTCATTGATACGGTGCGTGCATATCAACCCAATGCGCGGCTCTGTTGGATGCAGACTTGGGCATATAGCCAAGATGCTACTCACTCTGCTTACCCGCGTTACCATAACAGTCAGCAGGAGATGTGGGATAGTATTGTGGTTTGTACCAAATCACAAATCAACCATCACCAATTACCAATCATCCCTTGTGGGCTGGCTGTACAATACGCACGGCAGACCAAGTTAGGCGATACGATGTGTCGTGACGGATACCATCTTAATTATACGTATGGGAGATATACGGCGGCTTGTGTGTGGTATGAGATTTTAACCGGAAAGGATGTTCGATTCAATCGATATAAAAATGCAGAGATGACTTCTGAACAACGTCGTTTATCCCAGAAATCTGCTCATAAAGCGCTTAAAATGGTAGAAAAATTCGGGCTTTAGTCAAGAAAATGCATTTTTTTGAAAAAAAGTTGCCAAAAAATTTGGTCATGTCAAAAAAAAGCAGTACCTTTGCACCCGGTTTTGAATGAAGCGAGTGTTAAGCCCTTTTGGGCGGAGGCCGCTTCTCCCGTTTAACGGGAGACCGCTCCGGGTGCGGTAGTTCAGTTGGTTAGAATACCGGCCTGTCACGCCGTAGGTCGCGAGTTCGAGTCTCGTCCGCACCGCAGCTTGAGACGCGTTGAAATCAGCACAAAATCTGCACAAATGACTTTCACAGATGTGGAAGTCATTTGCTGTTAATAGGACATTTATTAACTTTTTTTCTTGCCGCAATCAGAAATGGTTCGCGGTAAGAAAAAAAATTAGTATGTTACAACAAAATTTCGGAACTCTGAGGCAATATGTTCCTGCAGAGTTAAAACACAACTCAAGAGGATGGTACATTGAGTACTACCGCCTAAACCCTACCATTAACATGAATGAGCGCGTTCGTCTGATGATGAACCGTGAGCGCAAACGCTGTAAGTCGCTTACAGAGTTCAAACTGCAGACCAGCGCTATTATTCTTCAAATCAACAACCGACTTGCTGCCGGTTACATCAATCTCCAACAGAACATGCCCGATTATGGTCTCAGTACATCGGATGTGACATCTGGTGATAACGTGCGTTACTATACGCCGTTGGAACAGGTAATTGACCTTTACGAGAAAGACAAAAGCAAAGAACTGAAGGAAACGACTATGCGCAGCTATAGCTGCTTCTGCAAACAGTTTAAGCAGTGGGTACATAAGAATTATCCCACTATGAGTGCTTCTACGTTCTCGCAAATCTTAGCGAACCAATATATGGAGTTCGTGTTGGAAGGTAATAACTCTAAAGGCAAGACTTCCGTCCGTAAGAAATACGATGAAGATCGCGTAAGCGCGCGTACGTACAATAATAATATAAAGCTTGCGCGTGCGTTCTTCAGTTGGGCTATGGAGAAGAGTTACGTCCGCACGAATCCGTTTGAGAAGCTAAAGACCAAAAAGGAGGAAAGCAAGGAGCGTACAATCATCCCCAAGGAAGTACGTGACCGCATAACGGCTTATTTTATGGAAAAGAACCCGACTTTCGTCATCATTATGCAGTTGGTGTATAAATCATTCCTGCGTCCGGTTGAGATTACTCGCGTTAAGGTTGAGCAGTTAAACTTCGAAAAACACTGTATAGAGATGAAAGGCTCGCAGAAGAAAAACGGAAAAGCTCACAACGGACGTATGGACGAGCAACTGGAAGCATTGTTGCGTGATCATATCAAGGGCGCTAAACCAGATGATTACGTATTTGGCGCCGGAACATGGAAGCCGGGAAGCAAACCCTCATCGTCTCATTCCTATACCATCATCTGGGATAGAATGCGAGAAGCGCTAAAGCTGCCAAGAGAATACCAACTCTACTCGCTACGTGACAGTGGTATCACCAGTTTGCTCAGAGCTGGAGCAAAAGATTTGGACGTTGTTCAAATTGTTGGTCATAGTGATTTGAGTATGACATTCCGTTATGCAAACCACATTGACGAAGACCTCATCGAACGCGTCAATAAGATAGCTCCAGCGTTCTAATAATCACCTTTATAACTTTGTCAAAATCCGTCTGTTTTCACATCGAGAATAGACGGATTTTTCTTTTCTATGAAAATTTGTCTCTCTTCTGAAAATAGGACGAATTTTCGAAATAGGAAATTTTTAGGGAAATTTATTCGTAACATGCTGATATAACGCATGTTGCAGCAAATGCAAATAGCGGAAAATCTCCGATATTTTACTTCGTTTGTTCGGTGTTTTCGCTATTTGTCCGGCGATTGAAAACGTAAATCGCTGTAAATAAGCCAGATAGCAGCGGAAGATAGCAAAATCTTCCGCTCTTTCCCACTGAAGAGCCCCAACCGCCCTGCTATATTGACGCTCCCAAACGAGTCTTCAAAAGCGGAATATGCAGTCAACACTTTCAACATTTTCCTCATAAGTCTTGTGTACTTTCTATGCCAAAGGTCTCTCTTATTTAACCAAGCGAAAGTCTTTGCCTTTTCCATTCCCAAGAGTCTCCTTTCTTCACGCTGCAAGGGTCTTCACTTTGCGCGACCTTACAAGTCTCTATTGTGCACTGACCTTGTGAGTTCTCATCAATTTCATTGACCCCAAAGTCTCCGTTTACTCTCCGACCTCGCGAGTCTCTAACCACTCCGCCACCTCAAAAGTCTGTTTGCGCTCGCGCGCCTTTGAGTCTTACATAAACAAAACTACCGCACGTTTCATCACGAAAAGCGCGGTAGCGACGGAAACGGGACACGTCAAAGTGATTTAGATAGTAAACAGCAAACGCCTCACACCTCGTTTGTGTATTGTAATTCTATTAACATCTTCTCCGCCAGCGGCACGTACCATGTGCGGACTTCATCAGCGGTGGGAGTATGCCCACCAGGAAAATGGAATGTACGGTTGTAGTGCTCCAAGAAGAGCGGTTCGAAGTACGCTAAAGTATCTTGCTCTCCGAATATTCCCCACACATGGTCGCTGAATTGCGGATTGCAGTTGTCGAATTGCGTAGCTTCCATTGCTGCAAACTCTTTTACCAATGCCTCATCAATAACGAAAGACTGCTTGCTATCCTTGCGTGGCGACTTGTATTCATGCTGCCCGATGCGTTGGTTTAGAAACTCTGACATCCGGAAATGCGGATTGCCCAACAGAGCAGGAATAGATTTTACAGGAGCTATCATTTGCGCATAGAATGCGCCACAACTATTCCCGATTAGCAAATCGGGCTTTTCTCTATCTGTCAAATCAGAAATGAATTCCATCGCCCCTTGGGGATGCATAGGCAGATCCGGAGTGAGCACTTCTGCTCTCCTTGCAAAAGCCTCTCGCAATGCCACAGCCGGGACACATTGCCCGCTTGCATAAAAGCCGTGTAGGAATAGAATCTTTTTCATTTCACTCGCAAGGTCTTTAGCAAAGCCTTTTGTTCGTCCGCGATACGGAAACTCTCAACGGCTTTCTGGATGGTTTTGTTGTGTGTTTCTTTCTCCATACGCTGTTGCTGTATATAGGGAAGCGTGGCATCCCATTGTTTGGCAAGCGCCGTAGCAAAGAACCACGCTTGCATCATGCGGATGTAATACTCATCAGACTTGATAGATGCAACCCATTCCAAGTATTCCGGTCGAAAAGCCTCGTCCCAAAAATAACGCATCAGCGTGCATATTCCAAAGCGTTTCGTATAGGTGTGTTTGCTCCTCATCCACTTGCGAACGTACGGTAATAACTCCGTCGTATGTTTCTTGAAGCAACGAGGCGATAGTTGGTCGCAGGTCGCCCAGTTATCTACATACGGCAGGAACTGCTCTAGATTAGCGATACAGATGTTGAAATCTTTCTCTTCCGACAGGATAAAGGCGTGCAATTGGTTCTCGTCAAAATAGCGATGAGGCAAACTGTGCAAGAACTCTTGCGCAGCAGGAGTCTTGCAGATTTGCTTCGCCATTTTGCGCAAGTTCGGTGTCCGCACACCAATAACCGTCTCGCGTTTGACAGTCGGCAGTAACTTGCTCTGGAAATCCGCATACGCCTTGTCTTGCAAAGCAAATAGTTGAGCGGTAATATCTATTCTATCTATTGTCATAACTCGAATGACTTAAACATCTTTATGCTTTATTATTCTGAAAGTACAGCGGTCGCTTCCCCTGAGAATCGTATTCTCAATCCGAACTTCGAATTGGCTATCCGGTTCCAGCTGCGACAAGATATATAGAATGCTCTGTCGCGAGCACTCACATTGTTGCGGATGGTTTCTCAGCCCACATTTAACTTTAGGGCACGTACATTCCAGATAACTCAGTTCATAAACCTTTCCTGCTTCAATCACCCTACCCGTATAGGACTTGCTGTTGTACCCTTCCGTATAGATCCTGTCAAAATCCCCTTCATACTTGGCATATATTTGCTTATGTATCTGGAGAACATGATCTTTTACACATTCGATGGCTTCTTCT
>CACYHE010000027.1 GCA_902774185.1 uncultured Bacteroidales bacterium
AAAAATCTTTCCCCCGAATTTCGAAAAGTGTCCCAAAAATGTCCCGAGAGGGGGAAAAAAGATAGTAAACTGATTTTGTTAAACTGCTGAAAAACAGCACGTTACGAAAACGGATTAGAGGTTCCGAGTGTCGTGGGTTCGAGCCCCACTCTCCACCCGAAAGAGAGTCATACGGCTCTCTTTTCTTTTGCTATACTTACAAAAAAAAGAAGGTTGTCTCACGACAACCCAACCTTTTCATTTAACCTTAAATCTAATACCATGAAAAACACGATGCAAAAGTACTGCTTTTTGGCGATATGACCAAATATTTTGCAGAAAAAGTGCTAAAAAACTAAAAAATGCAAATTTTAGTTTGCAAAATGGCAGTAATTTGCCGTATTTAATCACATAATGAGAATAAGTCTTCTCTAGGGTTAACCAGCATCACCGGAACGAGAGCGTGTTGGATCGCTTTACGTTCCGGAGGACCAAAGAGAATGTCATCCAGTCCGTAATCTCTGCTGGCGGTCAGAATGAGCAGGTCATGCTGAAAATCCCGTTGTTGTTCCGCTGCTTCCTGTATCAGTTTGAACGAGTTCTTACGGGCTTGTGCCACCTCGTAGGAAATGGGTTCTCCGGATCGTTCGGACACTGCTTTGATATGTGTGACGATACGGTTAACGTTCTGCCGCGCATGCGAACCGTAATCATTGGCTTGGAGTAAGATAATATGTGCGCCCGTTTTACGTGCCAGATAGGTACATATCTCCGCTTTGTAGGTCTCTTCTTCCAACATCGAAACAGGAACGAGCAAGCGGCGTAAAGGTTTGATCGTCATTGTATTGGTGATGAAGACGTAGGGGCGCCGTTCGTCCCTGCAGGCGTTGAGTTGCTGTTGGATGATACGTGCCTTATTTTCGCATTCAACAAGCCGTATATCGTCGTTATTATCCCAAATCATGGTTCCATGTTTTTTTGTGCATCCATCATCTGATGGTACTGAGCGGCAGCATTGGCGTGACCGGAGAAAGTGGACGAGAAGATATGTGTGCCGTCCAGAGACGGGTTAGCGCACATGTACAGATAATTGGTCTGCGGTGCATTTAGCACATAATCAATCGATTGTGCATTCGGACAACGGATAGGTCCGGGAGGCAGGCCAGGGTTCTTATAGGTGTTATAAGGTGAATCGACTTGCAGGTGACGATACAGGATTCGTTTGAGTTTGAAGTCTCCTACCGCATATTTGATAGTCGGGCAAGCTTGCAGTAACATACCTTTCTTGACGCGGTTGAGGTAAAGCGAAGCGATGATCGGCAGTTCATTCTTATTCCGGCTCTCACCTTCAATGATAGATGCCACGATAGCCACTTCTACAGGGGTGAGATTGAGTTGGCGGGCTTTCTCCATGCGTTCGGCATTCCAGAAAGTCTTGTATTCCTTCTCCATACGGGCAAAGAGTTGCTCGGGTGTGATGGTCCAATAGACCTCGTAGGTATTGGGAATGAAGAGACATCGGCTAGTCTCTTTATTCAGACCGTATTGTGCCAAAAACGTCTCGTCTTCCAAATAGCCGAGCAGGGTGACACTGTCCATCATGAGGTTGGTGGTTACTTTGCCTGCCAGTTGTTCTCGTGTGAAGACGGCGTTGTTCCAGGTAATATGCACGGGTGTCTGTTTGCCTATCTTCAGACGGTCAATAAGTTCGCGGTTACTGATGTTGTCATCAAAGGTATAATGTCCGGGTTCGGGATAGTGAAAACGCATCAGTTGGGCATGCAGTTTGAAGTCCTGATGACTACCGATGTCATAGTCCGCTTCCAGCATGCTCAGTACCGAATCGATAGAAGTGCCGGGATAGATGTTGTAACTATGCGACAAACCGTCTTCTGAACGGAAGTTGCTGATCTTAAGGTGGTAATAATGTTTACCTGCAAAGCCGGCAATGACGACCATCAGTACGCAGATGGCGACTAAGATGGTTCGGATGACATATCGTTTTTTGAATCTCATATCATTTCCCTCCTACTAAACGTTTGATGTCTGACAGTTTATTGAGGGCCTCTAAGGGGGTCAGATTATTGATATCAAGGCTGGTTACTTCATCCCTGATCTGTTCCAATACGGGGTCATCCAGTTGGAAGAAACTCAGCTGCATGCCATCCCGGCTCTCGCCTATATGGCTCTTGGCTTTTAGCTCTTGGCTGTTGGCTCCTTCCAGGTCTGCGAGAATATGGTTCGCACGCTCAATGATGGAAGCAGGCATGCCTGCTAACTTGGCCACATGAATACCGAAACTGTGTTCCGAACCGCCTCGAACCAGTTTGCGCAGGAAGATCACCTTGCCGTTCACTTCGCGTACGGAGACGTTGTAGTTACGGATACGGTCAAAGGTCTTCTCCATTTCGTTCAGCTCATGATAGTGGGTAGCGAAGAGGGTCTTGGCATGTCCTCTGTTCTCATGGATATATTCGACGATTGCCCAAGCGATGGAGATACCGTCGTAGGTACTGGTTCCCCGTCCCAGTTCGTCAAAGAGCACGAGACTGCGTTCAGAGAGGTTATTGAGGATCGAGGCAGCTTCATTCATTTCTACCATGAAGGTTGATTCGCCCATGGAGATATTATCGGACGCTCCGACGCGTGTGAAGATCTTATCTACCACACCGATGGACGCACTCTCGGCGGGTACGAACGAACCCATCTGTGCTAAGAGTACGATGAGGGCTGTCTGGCGGAGTAAGGCAGACTTACCGGACATATTCGGACCGGTGATGATGATGATCTGCTGCCCGTTGTTGTCCAATAGGACATCATTAGCGATATATTGTTCCCCGGGCGGCAGTTGTTGCTCGATGACGGGATGTCGTCCTTGCCGGATATCGATGACGAGACTGTCGTTCACGTCCGGACAGATGTAACGATGTTCAGCAGCCACGGTGGCAAAAGAGAGCAGGCAGTCCAATTGGGCAATCACATTGGCGTCCAACTGCATCTGCGGCACCCATTCGCTGAGTGCCAGCATGAGTTCTTGGTACAGTCGGTTCTCAATGATCTGGATACGCTCCTCGGCGGAGTTGATCTTCTCTTCATATGTCTTCAGTTCATCGGTGATGTAGCGTTCCGCATTTACCAGTGTCTGCTTGCGGATCCATTCGGCAGGCACCTGATCCCGATAGGTGTTCCGTACTTCGAGGTAATACCCGAAGACGTTGTTATATCCGATCTTAAGGCTCTGGATACCGGTTCGTTCTATTTCCCGTTGCTGGATCTGCAGCAGGTACTCTTTGCCGTCCGACTGGATGGCACGCAGTTCGTCCAATTCGGTATCGACACCTCTGGCGATGATGTTCGGTCTGCCTTGCGCCAAAGGCGGGTCGGGCACTATCTCCCGTTCGATGCGGCTACGCATCTCGGAGCAGGGGTCCAGTTGTTCGCCTAAGAGGTTGAGATAAGCATTGGTATCGGCGTGGGTGCAAACTTCTTTGATGGGTTTGACGGCACGCAGGGCTCGACCTAACTGTACCATTTCACGGGGGCCGATGCGACCGGTGGACACTTTGCTGACGATGCGTTCCAGGTCTCCCATCTGCGTGAGGGCGTCTCGGAGGATCTCCCGTGCCTCGGGGTTCTTGAAGAGGTATTCAACGACCGTCTGACGATTCCGGATGGGGCGTACCTCTTTGAGCGGGAACGCCATCCATCGATGCAGCAGGCGGCCACCCATCGGAGTGATGGTACGGTCGATGATGTCATAGAGCGTACGGCTCTCTTCGGTTTGTCCGCCTATGAGTTCAAGGTTACGGATAGTGAAGCGGTCGAGCCAGACGTATTTGTCTTCTTCGATACGGCTAAGGTGCTGGATATGTCCCGTTTGCAAGTGCTGGGTCATGTCCAGATACATCAAGATACCACCTGCGGCGGTCACGCCTGCCGGCATCTTTTCCAGACCGAATCCTTTGAGGGACGAAACGCCCCACAGTTTCTGTAAGCGTTCCCGGGCTGTCGATTCGACGAGCATCCAGTCCTCGAGTTCAAAAGTAAAGAACTTATTGCCGAACAGGTTCTCCAAATCGGCTTTGCGACCCCGTACGTAGAGCACCTCTTTGGGTGCAAAATTAGTCAGCAGTTTATCGATATAATCGCTGTCTCCTTGTGCCGCTTGGAACTCACCGGTGGAGATGTCCAAAAAGGCTATGCCAATTTGGTGTTTGTCAAAATGGATACATGCCACCCAGTTATTCTCCTTTTGGGTGAGGGTGGTGTCGGAATAACTGACACCCGGAGTGACGAGTTCGGTCACACCTCGTTTGACCAGTTTCTTGGTTAGTTTGGGGTCCTCCAACTGGTCGCAGATGGCGACGCGTAAACCGGCGCGAACCAGTTTGGGCAGATAGGTATCAAGGGCATGGAAGGGAAAACCAGCCATCTCCAAAGCTGGCGCAGCACTGTTGCCACCATTCGAACGATGGGTAAGTGTGATATTGAGTATCTTACTTGCTTTGACTGCGTCTTCCGCATAGGTCTCATAGAAATCGCCACAACGGAAAAGCAGCATCGCATCGGGATATTGCGTTTTTATATCCCGAAATTGCTTCATCATAGGGGTTAACTCTTCTTTGCCGTTCGGCACGATTATTGCTGCCATATTATCGTAAATCTACTGTTATTTTCAAATTATATCTTCGTCCGGTCAGGTAGTTCGGGCTTGCCCATTGTTGACCATAGGCGTCGGCTACCCAGAAATAGGAGTTGACGTTATTCCAACCGACGAGGTTAAAGACCTCAAACTGGATTGCCCATTGTTTGACATGCTTGGCACTCTCTGTCCGCATGAACTTGGCTGTTTGTGCATTGAAGACATAGGTCGCACCCAAATCAATACGTTTGTAGATCGGCATACGTCCCCATGCCTGATTATTACGGGGCGCATAGAAAGGCATACCATCTGCAAACTGCATTTTGAGATGGAACTTCAACTGCGGTAACTGCGGGATATAGTCCTGGAAGAGCATGGAGAAGTTCCATCGCTGTTCCTGCGGACTCGGGATCCATGGATTAGCTGTTGGCAGTTGGCTGTTAGCTGTTAGCCTTTGCCGGGCGACCATGGTGGAGAAAGAAATCCAACTGTCCGCACCGGGTACGAGTTCGCCGTATAACTTCAGATCCAAACCGCCTGCGTAACCTTCGGAATCGTTCTTACCGGAATAGCGAACCCGCACGTTGTCCACGGTATAACTCTCCATTCGGTCGATATATTTGTAGTAGCCTTCGGCTGTGAACTTAAAGGGTCGTCCCCATGCCCGGAAATAATAATCGCCGCCTAAGACGACATGCACCGAACGTTGGGCACGCAGGTCACGGTTCAGTTGGATACGGGTGATGCCCATGGCATCGGTGACGGTATCACGTAGCTCTTTATAGAACGGTGCCTGATAGTATAGACCGGAGGCTAGACGGAAACAGAAATCGCGTTTCCAACTTGGGATCCATTCCACGGAAGCACGAGGGGAGGGGAGTACTTCGTTATTCCAACTCCACCACTGGAGTCGACCGCCTACGGTCAAGATCCATTGTCCGGCATAGGTGTTCCATTTATGTTCGTTCTGAACGTAGGCTTGCACGTGTCCGGTACGCATGTCGGCGTCGCCGCGCAATGCGTAGAACAGTTCCATTGAGTGGCCGTCATTGGGTAGGGAGTACCCGGCAGAATCGCGCCATTCCCATTCGCTGATATGATCATGAATCAGTTCCGCCTGTCCGCTCACGCCCCAACGGAGGGTGTTATCTTCGTAGGTCCATGCCCCGTTGTGCGCCAAGGTGATGACGCCTGCTTCCAAACCGTTTCGGGCATGCTGATGGAAGATACCGGTGCCCAAGGCTTCTGCTGTTGGCTGTTGGCTATTCGCTGTTAGCCGTTGGCTATTAGCCGCGGTACTCTGTTTATCTCCATTGGACAGGACGTATTCTCCGGTGATATCGAAGTTCTCCCGCTCATTCGTGTAGAATCCGCTTAGGTCGAAGCCGTATTCGATTTTCGATTTTCGATTTTCGATTTTCGATTTGGCGCTAAAGGCCCCGAAGGCGGTGATGAAACGGTCTTTCTCCTGCCCTTCGTAGTAGATATTCAGGTTCTTGGCGTTCTGTCCGCCGAAAGACTCACTCAAGCTATCTGGCGTGAAACGATAATCGTTCATACTGACGTTGCCCAAGAAGGACATCTCCCAACTGGAGGGAATTTTCCACGTGATATAGGTCTGATAATCGAGATAGGTGGGTTGGTAGTTACCGGTGGTGGCGAGACCGCCTAACATATATTTGCTGGTCTTGTAACGAACGCCGTGCATCTGGCTGTAGGTACTGTCACCGTGTCCTACGTATAGCTGCGTACCTAAGAGACTGACATTCATACTAGCTTCGAAAGCCGTGGGACGTTTGTAACGGATATCCAGCACAGAGGACATCTTATCGCCGTACTGGGCGCCGTAACCGCCTGCCGAGAAGCGGACGTTCTCCACCATCTCAGGGTTGACGAAACTAAGACCTTCCTGTTGACCGCTGCGGATGAGTAGGGGACGATAGATCTCCATGCCGTTCACATAGACGGAGTTCTCGTCAAAAGAACCGCCTCGCACGTTGTACTGACTGCTCAGTTCATTGGTCTGACTCACGCCGGCGAAAGTGATCAGCAGGCTCTCGATACTACCGCCTGTGGCGTCCGGCATTACACGGGTGGTAGAAGCATCGATATGATCCATCGTACCTTGTGTATGCTTGATGCCGCGTACCTCCACTTCGGTTAACCATTGTTCATCGGTGAGTAACTGCACATTGATGTTCAGTACTTCTTGCAGGTCGATGACACGCTGTTGGACGGTGGTGTAGCCCACCATGGAGTAACTGAGCACGACGGTGTCGGTCTGCTCGAGCATCAACTCATAGAAGCCGTTCTTGTTGGTGGCGGTACCGATAGGCCGGTCGGCATTCAGTACTACCACGTTCGCCAATTCGATACCGACATTGTCCTGATCTACCACGTAGCCATAAACACGCGCCGTGCGGGCAGAGCAAATTGCAAATTGAAAATTGAAAATTGAAAGGAAGATGAAAAGAAGTAACCCTTTCACCTTTAACCTTTCACCTATCACCTTATATGTCCTTTCACCTTTCACTTTTCAACTTTCAACTCTTCATTAATCCCCTCGATGTACGCGGTTAGTTCTTCGCCTCCAAGGCCAGTCTCGGAAGAGGTGACGAATACCGGAGGTAACTCTTCCCATTCCTCAAGTAACCGTGCTTTATAGGCTTCCACGTTCTCCTTGAGCCGCACCTTGCCTAACTTATCCCCTTTGGTGAAGATGATGGCAAAAGGTACGCCGTTCTCTCCGAGCCAGTTGATGAATTCCAAGTCTATTTTCTGCGGTTCGTGACGGCAGTCCACCAAGACAAACAGGCAAACCAATTGTTCCCGCAGCAGGCAGTACCGTTCAATCATCCGTTTGAGGGCTTCCCGTTGTTTCTGTCCCGCCTGTGCAAAGCCGTAACCGGGCAAATCAACGAGATGCCATGAGCCATCAACCAAGAAATGGTTGATAAGCAAGGTCTTTCCGGGTTTCTGACTGGTCTTTGCCAACTTCGGATTATGGCAAATCATATTGATCAGACTGGATTTACCGACGTTACTTCTACCGATAAACGCATACTCCGGCAGGCTGCTCTGCGGGCAGTCCTTCACGTCCGGACTCGAGATGATATATTGTGCCTGTTTAATCATAGCGCATATTTTGCGCTGCAAAATTACAACAAATATTTGAAATATACAAGGATTTAACGATAAAAAACAAATTTATTTACACAATTTTTGAATTTTTGTTTGCACACGTCAAATAATTGTTGTACCTTTGCAGCGAATTTAATTTATACACTCATGAAAAAACACATGCTCTTGTTGCTTGGCCTATGTATGACGGTCAGCCTTTTTGCCACTACGTATTATCCTTCCCGTACCGATTTTCGCGATGAGCAGATTTATTTTCTGTTGCCGACCCGTTTCTACGACGGTGATCCATCCAACAACACACAGTGTTGGGACAACCAGTCGAAGAACGCCGGTGACCCTGCTTGGCGTGGCGATTTCAAGGGTTTGATTGAGAAGATGGATTACATCAAGGCGCTGGGTTTCACCGCTATCTGGATCACGCCTATCGTGGAGAATGCGTCCGGCTATGATTACCACGGTTACCATGCACACGACTTCTCGAAGGTTGATCACCGACATGAGTCGGAGGGCGTCAGTTTTCAGACGGTGATAGACGAGGCGCATAAACGGGGAATGAAGATCATCGTGGATATCGTGCTGAATCACACCGGTAACTTCGGTGAGGCCAACCTGTGCAAGTTGTTCAATCGTGATTGTTCTGCCGATCAGTCTTCCATCGACGACTGCATGGTACCTTATACCCAGAAAGACGGCGGTCTGCTGCCCGACAACTACCTGCAGTTGGATGGCGGTAAACAGTATTCGGCACGGTTGTCGAAGATGAAGAACACGGATGACCAGAACGGGCAGAAGAAGAACTACGATTCTCATAACTACTGGCATCACTACGGACATGGTAACTGGGACGAACCGAACCGCTGGTTCTTCCAGATTGCCGGAGACTGCGTGGATCTGAATACGGAGAACCCTGCTGTGTATAACTATTTGATACAGTGCTACACTTCGTTCATTAACATGGGTGTGGACGGTTTCCGTATTGACACCGGAGGACATATTCCCCGTCTGAGTTTCAACAACGCGTTCCTGCCTGCTTTCATCGCCGCCGGAGAAGCAGCCAAAGCCAAACGCGGAGGTACACCTTTTTATATGTTCGCAGAGGTGTGCTCGCGTTACAGCAGTATCCTCTATCGGGAGCATGCCAACCTCTCGGCGTTCTATTACACGTGGGCAGAGTCGAAGAGTTATCCATGGGATAATAACCCTGCGTCCTGGAATAATCTCGTGGAACTGGAGGCCTCGCCTTGTACGTCTCACACCAACTGGCAGTCCGTTTGGCAACAGGCAGACGATGACTTCGGCGGGTTAAGCGGGCAACCCACTTCGACGAATGCGTTATTAGAGGGAAACAATTACCATACGCCAGATTACTCGAAGGCGTCGGGATTGAATGTGATTGACTTTCCGGAGCATTGGAACTTCGCCAGTGCATCTGGTGCATGGAACATTGCCAAGCCGTCGAATGACAAATACTACAACGATGCCACATGGAACGTGGTCTATGTCGATTCACACGATTATGCGCCGGATGAGGTGCAGTTCAACCGTTTCTCCAAGCCTCAGGACACTTGGGCAGAGAACCTGTCGCTGATGTACACTCATCGCGGCATCCCGTGCGTGTTCTACGGTTCGGAGGTAGAGTTCCAAAAAGGCAAACGTATCGATGAGGGTACGAACATCGCCTTGCAGAACTCCGGTCGTGCGTATTTCGGCGGGTACATAAAAGGCGACGTGACGACGACCGATTTTGCGGAATACAAGAATGCGGACGGTAACTTAGCCGTTTCCCTCTCGCACCCTCTGGCGCAACATATCCAGCGTCTGAGTAAGATCCGTATGGCGGTTCCCGCTCTGCGTAAGGGTCAGTATTCGGTGGAGGGTTGCTCGGGTTCATTCGCCTTCAAACGCCGTTATACGGACGCTAACACGGATAGTTATGCTTTGGTCTGCATAAGCGGTAACGCTACTTTCACCGGCATTCTCAACGGTACCTATAAGGACTGCGTGACCGGGGACACGAAGACCGTGACGGACGGTAAATTGTCCGTCACCTGTTCGGGTAAAGGTAACCTGCGTGTCTATGTGCTCTCTACCGACAAGACACCGGCTCCGGGTAAGATAGGCGAGGATGGCAAATATATCTACACCACCAGTCCGAAGAATATTCCGGACCCTGTATGGGACGGCACGGAGATGGAGCTGACCGATGATCCGGAGCACCCGGGTGGTGGCGGTGGAACTACCGATCCGGTAGCGCCTTGTCTGAGCAATGCGGACGAACGGGCTGTGTTCTTCACCAAATCCAGTGATTTCGGCAGCTCGATCAACTGCTATATCTGGCATACAGGTACCGGCAGCACGGTACAGGTCTGTGGCGGTTGGCCGGGTAAGAAAGCCACCTCATTGGGCAATGGTAACTACAAGTTCGTCGTGCCCGAAGACGCCAAAGAGATAGACGACACATGGCAGATCATCTGGAACGACGGAAGCGGTAACCAGACGCAAGACCTCAAATTCAAGAATCAGTACCTCTATACAGGTAATAACAAGGGTTCGATCCAACCGACCGAGTTGGTGACGGATATCTGCGAACCGGCAACTGGAATCGAAAATACCACCTCTAAACGAGGCGTGCGCGCCTTCATTCGAGATGGTATGATCTATATGATCGTTCCGCAAGAGGGACAGAAGTCAGCTGTTCGTATCTATACCCTCTCCGGACAACTCATCACCACAGATGCAAGTGGAATCCTTCCGGAGCAATAAGAATATAACTGATACATACAACAGTCATGAACAGTGCGGGGATGGCGGTAATAAGCCATCCTCCTTTGTATTTGTAATTGGTAATTGGTGATTGGTGATTTTTTTCTTTCTTATAGAGCCATACCGTAGCTGCCCATAGGGTGAAGCATGCCAGGGTTTGGTTCGTCCAAGCGAAGTAGCGCCAAACGATATCGAAATCGACGAAAACCAGACCGAAGACGCAGAGGAAGAGCGGGATAGCGATCATCAGACGCTTCGGAATGGGTTTCTGGTCAATGTGCAGGAAGTCCGCTACAATCAGTCGGGCGGAACGCAAAGCGGTGTCTCCACTGGTGATAGGTGCGGCAATGACACCGATGAGGGCTAAGATACCTCCTACCGTTCCTAACCAGTTACGGCTTACTTGATCCACCACCAGGGCTTTGACATCTTCCCCCTTATGCTGCAGTGCAAAATCCTGCAGACCGGCGATGCCGTCCAGACCTCGTTCCGGATCCGTAAAGAACGTACCCGCAGCGGCTGCCCAGATAAGGGCTAAGATACCTTCCGCCACCATCGCTCCGTAGAAGATCCAACGCCCTTGGCGCTCGTTGGTCACACAACGCGCCATAATCGGACTTTGCGTACCATGGAAACCCGAGATGGCTCCGCAAGCAATGCTCACAAACATCATCGGGAAGAGCGGATGGGCAGCGTCATGACGGTTCGCCAGACCATGCACCCCAAAGACCTCCGGCATGTCGGCACTGTGCCAACCTAACATAATGACCATGATACCTACACCCATAAAGAGCAGTACCGCTCCGAAGATGGGGTAGAACCGACCGATCAGTTTGTCCACCGGTAATACGGTCGCCAAGGCATAGTATGCGAAGATGATCAGTACCCAGAAGATAGGACGAGTCGATTCTCCGAAGCTTATTGAACCGAGTCCTGCCAAGCCTTCCAAGAGATTAGCCGGTCCCGTCAGAAAACTGGTGGTGAGCAGGATCAGTAGAACAAGAGAAAGCGCACGCATGAAGTATTTGACGCCGGATCCTAACTCATCGCCTACTATCTCCGGTAAGGACACACCGCCTTTGCGGATGGATAACATTCCGCTCAGGTAATCGTGTACGCCTCCGGCGAAGATCGTACCGAAGACGATCCACAGGAAGGCGGCAGGACCGTAGAAAATACCCATGATGGCGCCGAAGATCGGACCTAAACCGGCGATATTCAAAAATTGTACCAGGAAGATACGCCAAGGAGACATCGGCACAAAATCCACGCCGTCGGTCTTTGTCAACGCAGGTGTCTTACGCTCCGGTTCCACACCGAAGATCTTCTCTACCAGGATTCCGTATGTAAAGAATCCGACGATTAACAATACGAGTGCTACTAAAAAACTAATCATAAAACCATTTACGATTGGACGATTATTGTTTTGTTTTCAAAAAAAGGACACCGTTTGGTGTCCTCTTTGTGTGGGCGTTTACGGATTCGAACCGCAGACCCTCTGCTTGTAAGGCAGATGCTCTAAACCAGCTGAGCTAAACGCCCTCAAAAATCAATAAGTTTCGGCTTCTTTTCAAAAGCGGGTGCAAAGGTACTGCTTTTTTTTGATATGTGCAAATTTTTTTGCAAAAAAATGCACTTTACCCCTCATTTTTTTGAAAAAAGACGGTAATTATACCATTTTTGCCCCATATAACGGTAAAAAATGGCAAAACAGAGGACCGATATCGTCAGACCAACTACCACACCTCCGAACACGTCCATTGCAAAATGTTGGCTCAGATAGATGCGGCTATAGGCGCCGAGTGTTGCTGCTAAAAAGAGCAGCAACTGGACTGCTGCGCTGACAGATTGCTTTCGCTGACAGAATGCAGACCGCTTTGCTGACAGACTCTTTGTAAGTAAAATACACACCACAAACGCCAGGGCGAAGAAGGAGGTGGTGTGGCCGGAAGGGAAAGAGTACCACTCGTTCATACGTACGCCGTCCACCAAAGGTAGTTGAACGTCCGGCCTGTTTGCGGCAAACCATGTGATGGGACGGGGTGCGTTGATCAGATGCTTGAATAACTGCGTCGTCAAAGCCGAGAAGACCATACAGGAGGAAGCCATCAGTCCGTCTCCTACGCGACCGAAAAGCAGGATGCTGACGCAAATGATATACGGAAACCACTCCGCCATATGCGTATAATACCTATAGAAAATATCACGTGCGCTCGTATGACGGTCGCAAAGCAGCATATGCAGGTCACCTTTGGGTACAAGGAATAGTGCTAAGCCGATGCCGAGAAGCAGCATCAGACTCAGACTCAAAAAGACCGCATTATTTTTGATTAATCCCTTCATTCTACTCGTTGTCCGTAGATATCATAGGTTGCATCGCCTATCTGAATCACGATACGTTGATGCAGCAGTTTCTTCTGTGCCGGAGCCTGGTCGGATGTCGGTTCGTAATCAGGGATCTCGGTCAGCACTTGTGTACAAGAAGGTAAACGCAAACCATTTTGCTCGGTCAGTATGACATAGACCTCATCGTTCGGTTGGAAGGGTTCGGGATGGCAATAAACGGACTCCGTCGCTCCCGAGATCGCTCTTCCGTTCAGGTACCACTGGTATGCCACAAACTCATAGCCTATGTTACCTCCGTAGCCGGGTTTATAGACCGCCAGCACGTTGTTGAACTTAAAGCGGAAGATGTTTTCTGGATAGAGGACGGTGAAAGGAACGGCTATCGAGAGGGGTTCTT
This sequence comes from uncultured Bacteroidales bacterium, assembly GCA_902774185.1. GTDB lineage: Bacteria > Bacteroidota > Bacteroidia > Bacteroidales > Paludibacteraceae > Colicola. The sequence continues at coordinate 13,269 of CACYHE010000027.1, forward strand.
CGCAGGCATTGTTGCTCAGACGAAGTTCACCTTGGTATCTTCCTGCTCGCTCTACCAGATGAGTAGGCAGGGTAATCGTGCCGGAGAGATCATCACTCGGGATGCTGACCGGTGCTACGATGTCTCCTACGATAAACGTAGCTTCTTCGATGATACCGGCCTGCTTCGTGTAGCCGACCACCAAGTCTTCGTTAGCACAGACGGTAGTGACATCCTGCTGCACGTCCAGTTGGATACAATCCCAGTTTTCCACACAGTATTCGAAGTGGTACATGGGTACGGGTTCGAAGCATTGATGTTCTCCGATGGAGTCTCTACCGGATGCCAGCAAAGCATCGCATTCGGCTTGATGCGCTTCGTAATACTCCTTGGTAAAACAGTCCGGGTGGAGTAGGGTGACGATGGTGTCCTGTGCGCCCACTACCCGAATGGAGAACGTGGTCCATTCGTCCGTATCTTCTGCTTTGCAGAAACTATGGGCAAGAATAGTGTACCAGTTCTGGGTGGTATAGGTATGTGTGACCTTTATTTCACCGGTTCCTGTATACGTAGAGATGGCAGATGTGCCGTCTCCGAAATCCCATACGATGCTATCCGTGCATGCGCCATAAACATAGGTGGCTACGGAGAACTCGATCGGCTGATCATTGAGGCAGAAGGGTTGAGTATGTACCTCTCCGTCCGCCATATGGGTTCCGTTAACGTATATATCTGCTGCTTTCAAACTCACATACGGAGCTGTCAGCAAGCAAAGAAGTGCCGTTATGCAAAATCTTCTCATAGGATGTGTGTTATTTCGTTGTTTGTATCTGTTGTCCCGTAGGGGCGTATTCCGATTGGTTGCGTATGATCACCACTTGTCCGTCCCGCAGTTGTTTATACGTAGCGGAGGACTCGACAACTTGTTCGATGCCGGTAGGATCATCGCTGTATTCATCGCCGTAACTCTGCTGCAGTTGGGTAAAGTCCACCGGTTGTCCTTGCTTATTTCCCCATATAAACTCCACTAAATCCGGATAGTCGATGAAGGGGTTACGGTTACCTTGAATCTTATTCACTTCGATAGCACGCGTCTTCTCTTTCTCACTCACCGGATCCAGTCGATGCCAAGCTACGAGCAGGTCCTGTAACCAAGGTTGGAACTCCTGCCATCCTTCGTTTGTCATCGCCACGCTCGGTTCTCCCTCTCCTAACCATGTGAGCGAGTCCCCGTAACAGGTAGCGATATAGAAATAGGCACGCGCAAAATCGCCCTTGTACTCGTTCGCCGGACAGAAGACCTTGATAGTTGTCGGGGCACCGTTAAGGTTGACAGATACATTACCGGTAGCAAAACTGCCGTTCCAGAAGGTGGTGTCTGTCGGAATACCCGGTGCGTGATTCGACTTACTGCGGTTCGCCGAGTAATCGCCGGGAACCAGATGGAAGAGGTCGCAGTACGCTTCATTGACCGTTCTGCCCCACCAACTCTTCGGCAGCATATGTTCGATATCGAAACCGGCTACACTGGCGGTGGTGTCCTGCGGATTGAAATAGCGGTGGTTATTGGAATACATATCCAGTACTTCGTTGGTGACGGTGTCTCGGTCGGTGAAGAAGAATCCGTTCCAACTCTTGCGACGTCCGCTACCGTATTTATACCGTACGCCGCAGAAAATGATCTCTCCTAACCGGGATTTAAGCACCGAGTCTTGCGTTCCTTGAGCGAGGGCATAGTAGGAGCCTGGCATAGGACCGATCGCCATGCAACTGGAGTCCACGTTGAAGGCAGGCGGGGTATATTTATAACTGCTTATCTTAATCGGTACGGACTTGGTAACCTGCACATTATCGGAACCTTTACCGCCTATCGAAAGGGTGTCATAGATGTTGCTGCTGACGTAGTTAATGCTATACGCGATATCCACCTCACCTCCTTCGGACGGCAACGTGGTACTACCCAAGGAAAAGACCTTCCCCTTTTGCAATGACAGTTGGATATCGTTCTCCACATGTTTGCCTTTGACAAGGAAGTTAACCACATCTTCTGTCACCTCTCCATCCTCGATAGGTACGCTTCCGAAATCGACGTCGTAGGGGTGTTCGAACACGGCGGTATTGGGAAGAGGGTCGGGTGCTTCAAACTCAATTCGCTGTACGTACCAACGGTTATAGGAAGCCATCAAGGCAGCGATGGAGATCTCATTCAGGTCTTGGTTGAGCGTGATGGTATAAGGCCGTATCTCGGTACGATGCCCGGCTTCCCAAAGGATGTTTTGCCCGCAAACGCAGATACCTTTGGTAGCGATAGTGTCGTTCTTATGCGAGTAGGACGCTGCATAGACGGTCATCGTGCTGATGGCGTAGGTCGCATTGAGTCCCAAGGTCAGTTCTCCTTGATTGGAAGTGCCTCCACCTTTGATACCTCGTTCCGAACCGGCATTGTAGATATAATTGGCTTTAATGACGCTTTGGGGACAGTTGTCCGTTGCTTCGAGCACGATCTTACCCAGTTCGCTTACTTTGGAACTGGAGTCATTTGTTCCGTTTCCGCTCTTAAACACGATGGTATAAGTGTCCGCCATTATTGGTAGCGTACAGAGCACAGCGCACAGAACACAGATTACTGATCTTTTCATACCTTATACACTTTACACCTTACACTTTACACTTTACACTTTACACTTTTTGCACGCTAGCAGCAGGTTCACTGCCACGTACCACACGATACAAGCGGTACCGCTAAAGAAAGCGAACTCTATATGCTTGGTTACCAATGCCTTATAGATACAGAAACCTATCAGGATCAAGCAGCCGAGAAGGAAGCAAAGGATGATTGCTTTCTCCCGTTTGAAGCTCTTGAAACTGAAGAACGGTATCTCTGCATTCAGCAGGTAACAGCTCACGAAAGACAGACCTAACAGCACCCATGCCATCCAGTCGTACGCCAGTACGGAAACCGGCAGACAGCAGATACCGCCCCAAAAGATCGCATTGGCAGGCGTAGCCAGACCGATGAACGAGTCGTGTTGTCGTTCGTCTACATTGAACTTAGCCAGACGCAGCGCGGAGAAAGCCGCCATCACCAAAGCTAGCAGTGCCCACCAACCAAGTATCGGTTTGAGATAGCAGAACAGCATCATTGAGGGTGCCAGACCGAAGGTGATGTCATCTGCCAACGAATCCAACTGGATACCGATCGGACTCGGTGCCTTGAGTAAACGCGCACTCATACCGTCGAAGAAATCAAAGAACGCACCTGCCAAGATAAAACAGAAAGCAAGGATGAACGTCTCTTTGGAGTTGTTCTGGGTGGCTAAAAAGACTGCAACACTGCCGCATAAGAGGTTGCAACTGGTCAACGTGTCCGGAATAATTCGTTTTGTCATTTCAAATTTCTATTTATGATTGCAATTTTCTATAAACTAAGTAAGTAACTAAGATGGAAGGGATGCAGCAAAGCATCACGATCCAGAAGAATCCCATGTATCCCACCGCCTCTTGGATGTATCCGGCGATCATTCCCGGCAACATCAGCCCAAGGAACATAAACGCCGTACAGATCGAGAAGTGAGCCGTTTTGTGTGCTCCGTCCGCTACATGGATCATATAAAGCATGCAGGCGGTGTAACCGAGTCCGTAGCCCAATTGCTCAAATCCCACACAGGCGCTCAGCACCAAAAGGGAGGTGGGTTGGAAACGGGCAAAGAACACATAGACGATACACGGTATTGTCAGAAAGAGTGCCATCGGGATGATGGCTTTTTTGAGACCGGTTTTACTGACCCACAAGCCGCCTCCGATACCTCCAAGCAGCATCAGAATAACTCCGATACCGGTGATCTGACCGATCGTCTCTACCGTGATACCGAGTCCGCCTTCTTGCTGCGAAGCAAGGAAGAAGGGGTTGCACAGTTTGAGCAGCAAGGCTTCCGGCAGGCGGTATAGAAGCATGAATACGATCGCCAAAGCGATACCCGGTTTGCGGAAGAAATCCCGCCATACATGTCCCACTTCCCGCCAGATCTCTTTTGACGTTCTGCTTTCTACGTTGGTCTCTACTGCCGGCATTGTCCATACATGACATATTGCGATGATTGCCAGGATGGCGCTGCAGAGCAGCAAAGCGTAGGTCCAAGAAGTAGCCACATCTGTGCGTTTCTGTAACCAGCCCACTACCATCAGCAGGATGGACTGACAGAAGATATTCGCAATGCGGTAGAAGGTCGAACGCAGCCCTACATAAGCAGCCTGTTGATGCTGCGTGAGCGCTAACATGTAGTAGCCGTCCGCAGCGATGTCGTGTGTCGCGGAGCAGAAAGCCGTGATGGTAAACAATATCAGTGCGATGGTGAAGAAACCTCTCGGAGCCAGCAAAGCCAAGAGAAGTACCGTTACCGCCATCAGTACCTGCATCAGCAGAACCCACCAGCGTTTAGTGCGGATCACATCGACGAACGGACTCCAGATTGGTTTGAATACCCAGGGAAAAGCGATGAGTGAGGTGAATAGCGCCAACTCACTGTTCGGCACACCCAACTGGGCAAACAAGGTTACGCTGATGGCAGTAACCAGAAAATAGGGGATTCCTTCTGCAATATAGAGCGTCGGTACCCAAGCCCAAGGCGATATGTGTCTTTGTCCGTTCACTTTATCGTTAAGGAGAGTAACCCGCATTGCAGGCACTCTCCTTAATATATATTCACGCGCACGCGTGCATTATTGGAATCTTGCGCGGTTGTCTTTGATCTCCGTCTCGTCCTCCAATAAGCGGAGTGCCTGTTGGTAATGCATGTAAGAGTAACGGGAAACTTGTTGCTTCTCGCTCTCTGCGTCGAACGGTTCTGCGGTATTCAAAGCAGCACCGGTCTTCACCATATAAACGCCCATCAGGCCTTGGATAGGCTCGCTCAGTTGGTTCTCGCCCAATGCCAAAGTAGCACCGATGACAGCAGGTTCCATGCCGGCATTGCCGAAACGGCTGTCAGCCAAGCTTACGCGCTCTACGCTTTGGATAGGCGTACCTAAAATAGCGGCAGCTGCGTCCAAGCTCTCTACGCCTGCCAACTGCTCAGCGATATATTTAGCCTTTGCGTTATTGCTTGCCTCGTAGTTCAATTCAGCACGAACAGCCTCCAACGGACGGTACTCACTATCGTTCACTTCAATCAAAGCAGCGATTACATAGTTGTCACCGCAAAGGAAGACAGTAGGACTTACTTCACCTTCTTTTGCCTCAAATGCCCACTTAACGATCTGACGACTATCGCTCAGGTTACCTACCTTACGCGTCATCTCGGTCAAACCGTATTGCGGAACCAAGGTGTAGCCGGCTTCTTGAGCGGCTTCTGCCAATGCATCATAGGTGGAGTTTGCCATAGCGAACTGCGTAGCCTCATTGAAGATAGCGGAGTTTGTGCGACTCGAAGCAGTAACGGTGCGGGAGATGATAGCCAACTGCACTTTCGGCGTAGCTTTAGCCACCTCCATGATCTCGAAGGTCTGCTCACCCATACCCATGGAAATCGTGAACTGTTTGCCACGTTTGCCGGCAAAAGCTTTCTCAATCAAGTCCTTGCTTGCACGCTCGTTGATCAGTCGCTCTTGGGTGTACCAACCTAACTCGATATCGTCACCATCCTCCACAACGATCTTCAATTCAACGGAGTCCGGAGCCGAATAACCGGCTTTCATGATGCGAGCCATAGAGTAGGTAGCTCCGTCAAACAGGATGTCGGTGCAGTCACCGGCTTTGGCATTCTTGCCAAATGCGAACTCTTTGAACTGTGCCGGTACGGTCTCAGCCGAATAGTCACGACCATCGTACATGATATCCGAATTCGGATTTACCACTACGGTCACGTCCTCTGCGGTGCGGAAAGCCTCTTGCAGGTTTTCCAGACGCTCTTTCTCCGCTTGGAAATCAGCCTCACTCGGATTCTTGGCAATCGTGATATATTGGATAGCACGTGTCGGCTCTTGTTTGTATTGCTCTTTATGTTTCTTATACAAAGCCTTGATGTCGCTCTCGCTTACCTTTACCAGACTATCGGCAACAGCGAAATAAGGTTGCATCACATATTGTGCGCTGATACCTTTCTGACGGTTGTTGTAAGCGAACTCAGCCTCCAGCGAGTTGGCCTTCAACAGATGTTGCAGCAAAGCGTTGTATTTCTCCTGCATATAGTTCACGCGTACCAGGCGTTGAACGGCGTACCAGTAGTTACGGTAACGACCTGCATTCGGGTTCTGGTCTGCGTCAGCGCTATGGATGAACGAGTTCAGGGATGCTACATAATCGCGGTTGAATGCACCGTTCTCGTCACGGAACAGACGAAGGCTGCGGATGATCGAGTGGGGATTCTCACCCAAGCATAACTCGGTCAACTCATCTTGCGTCAGATCCATACCGATCTTCTCAAACTCTGCACGCAGTGAGTAATCCTGAACGAACGAGTTCCATACATCATTCTGGATCTGAATCTGCATTTCCTCTTCCAAGTTGTCACGGTTGAACTGCATCTTGTACACTTCTTCCAACTGCGTCCTGGCTACTTCGTACTCGGAATACGACACTTTCTCACCGGCGATAACGCCGACATTGTCACGATCACGATTCTTAATCTTGTCTGCGTGCGTCAATGTGTCTCCCAACACAAACGCCAACATTGCTACGCCCACAATCACAATTACCAGTGGGCCATGATTTCTGATTTTTTGTAAACTTGCCATTTTTTATATGAATATTTGTTATTTTTTTCTTTTTACTCAGGGAGCGATACAATCTTCACATCACCGTTCTTGATTTCGGGAACGTTACCATTGTAATTCGTTATATGTCCGGTTACCTCTACTTTAGCTCCTACCGGTACGGGTTCTCCGTTCGGCACATTGCACCAGAAGGCTTCAAACACTTTTTTTCCATTTACCTGATCGTCCATCCAGAAGGTCTGTTGACCTTTGCGGATCTCATCGCTATAACCTTGCTTCTGCACGTAACCGCTTACGATGAAGGCATCGGTCGAGGTACCGCCGATGGGTAATTGCGATGCGACTACCGGTGTCTGGTCGCACATGATGTAGAACGTATCCGGAATCACGGGGCGAACCATCGAGTCGATACGAACGATGAATCCTTCTTTCATCTCCGGCGTGGTACCTTTGTAGTTGGTCAATGGACCGCGAACGGTTAATTTCGAGCCTACCAACGGTACGTCCATCATATCCCGGAATTTCGTATTATTGATATTATTGGTATAATAGCACGATATATTGGTTGTTCCACCGTTGTCGGATAACTTGAAAGTAATATTCTTGTACTTGGGAGCGTCCTCCGGCGCCGTGACGTTGGCGGTCACAGAACCCGATATCTTGTAAATTACGTCGGTCACTTGATCCGCAGCCAGACTGTTACAAATGGCAATGGCGCTATCCACCGAAATGACGACACCGTCCGTATCCGGAACGAACACCGGCATCGTGTCGTTTAGGGTCAACTCATTATTGCCCGGGGCAGGGATGTTCGGCATCTCCTTACATCCGAAAAATACCATTGCAACTAGTGCGGTTAACAAATAAATGCTCTTTCTCATATAGATTTAATTTACGGTTTTCACGTTTTAACTCAAAATAGCGTGCAAAGATACGAAAAATATTTCACGCGCGCAAATAATTTAGGAAAAAAGTGAAAAAAAATGCAATTTCCTTGCGTATGTCAATTTTTTATTGTAATTTTGCACGCTTTTTCGATGGTAGGGCATAATGTGCACGCACGAATAAGCGGTAGTTTTAATCAAGAAAGTGGATTTTCGGGGCTTTTGTCATTCGATTTTCGACTTTCAACTAATTAGTTAAACATATAGCAACTATTACTCCCAGACCACGTGGTGGTCGTGTTATCAAAGAAGATCCGCATCGTATCAACGACAAAATTCGCGGTGTGGCACAGGTGCGCCTTATCGGCGACAACGTAGAGCAGGGTATCTACTCGTTCCAGCAGGCAATGAAAATTGCCGATGACCAGAATCTCGACCTCGTCGAGATCGCTGCAACGGCGAATCCGCCGGTATGCCGTGTGGTAGATTATCAAAAATTCCTCTACGCACAGAAGAAAAAACAAAAAGAGGCAAAAGCGAATGCCAAGAAGCAGGAAGTGAAGGAGATCCGTTTCGGTCCGCAAACCGACGATCATGATTATAACTTCAAACTTAAGCACGCGATCGAGTTCCTTAAGGAGGGCAACAAAGTGAAATCCTATGTCTTCTTCCGTGGACGCTCTATCGTGTTCAAAGAGCAGGGCGAACTGCTGCTCGCACGTTTCGCTGCCGACCTCGCTGAATACGGCAAACCCGATAATGTACCCAACTTGGAGGGCAAGAGGATGATCCTCAACATCAGCCCGAAGAGTCAAAAGTAATAGGTAAATCAGACTAGCGAGACACAATCGAGAGAGAATCGGATCGAGAGTATCACGAGACTAAGTCGAGAGCGTCACGAGATAAACAACCGTTCGAAGGCCTACCTTTACTTCGGCGCCCAATGTTTCGGGGCCCCCAGCGTAAACCAGCGTTAGCGTTTGCGATGGGGAGAGCGAGCAACCCCGAGTACCTTTAGCCAAGCTGTGCTTGAGCTCGTGTACGAGGAGATTGAGCGCGATGGCTGCCTGTCGGACGAATTATTAACAATTAAACAATTTATTACAAAATGCCAAAGGTAAAAACGAACTCCGGTGCAAAAAAGCGTTTCACGCTTACCGGAACCGGTAAAATCAAGCGTAAGCACGCTTACAAGAGTCACATTACTAAAAAGCAAAAACGCAACTTGACCCATGTTGCGCTCGTAGATCAAACGAACCTGCGTTCCGTTCGCGAAATGCTGCTGCTTCGTTAAGTACTAACCATTAAAGTGAAAGGACAGAAACATGCCAAGATCAGTAAATCACGTTGCTTCGCGCAACCGTCGTAAGAAGATCATGTCGCTCACCCGTGGTAACTTTGGTGGTCGTGCTAATGTATGGACCGTAGCAAAGAACACATGGGA
>CACYHE010000028.1 GCA_902774185.1 uncultured Bacteroidales bacterium
AACAACCGAATCGGGGCGACGATAGTGCATCGCCGTAAGCGTCCCACCTCCACTTGTATCGAGATCATCATCCTCAACGAATCCATCGATACATACACCAGTCGTCTCAACACCCTCAAAGAAGCCGAATCCTGCGGCTTCTGGGTCATCAGCCGTGTTCAAAAAGGCAAACATGCCGTTTGGCACGGTCACCGCGTGTTCCAACTCTTCCTCTCTCCCGTGCACCCGAAGAAACAACGCGAGCAACAACTGCAAAAGACCTCCACCACCGTCCAACAACCTCAAATCACCGCTCAAGACGTCACTTTCGAGCCTATTTTTGAGAAAAAAACGCCATCCTACTTGCATATATGCAAAAAAAATTGTACCTTTGCAGCAAATTTAACAATCAGGCCTTATGAAAAAACTTCTCACATTGACATTGGCGCTTATCGGCGCAATGAGTATGAACGTTCGTGCCGAGTTGCTCGGCGGAGCCTGTGGAGCGGCGCTCACATGGTCGCTGGACACTGAAAAAGGACTCTTGGAAATCAAAGGTGCAGGTCCGATGACCGAGTATAACCGTTTCCAAGGCGCTCCGTGGTACAAGCAACGCGAAGACATCAAGAACGTATCCTTACCCGAAGATTTGCTCTCTATCAGTCCTTACGCTTTTGACGGCTGTATAAACCTGGAAGCGCTGGTGATCCCCGACAAAGTGCTGACGATCGGCGAAGCCGCTTTTCAGGACTGCCGTATCGTGCCCGAACTGATCATCCCGAAGGGCGTGAAGCAGATCGAAGGCCGCACGTTCAACAAATGCAAAGCCGCTACCCGCATTGTGTTGCCGGATTCCATCCTCTCTATCGGCGAATATGCGTTCTCCGGCTGCAAGCTGTTGGAGAAGTTGATATTACCCGAATCGTTACTCACTATTGACCGCTACGCCTTCGATGACTGCGACGGACTCAAGACACTGGTCTTCCCCGCCAAAGTGCAATCGTTGTCCTACGGAATCTTGTACGACTGCGAAGGATTGACCGCTATCACCTGCAAAGCTCTTGTACCTCCCGCCAACGAGAGTAACCGAAATCCGTTTGACGGTCTTTCCCAACTCAAACAGATGCAGTTGTTCGTACCTCAAGAGGCCATCAAAGCCTATCAAGCAGACGAATGTTGGGGCAAATTTGCCGAAATACTGCCGATAGAATAGGAAAAAGTGCGCTTTTTTTAAGAAAAACTTGCGTATGTCAAAAATTATTACTAATTTTGCAGCCGCTTTTGTGTAAAAACTTTATTAAACAATTTATATGCATATGAAAAAAGGTTTATTATTTGGCCTCATTGCAGCTGCTGTAATGCTGGCGTCGTGTAACAAAACAATGCCGAATCCGGAGCAGATCCGTGTAAACCCGAGTCCGTTAACGGTGAAGGGCGGTATGGTTGAAGCAGAAATCACCGGTACGTTCCCTGCTAAGAAATTCCCGAAGAAAGGTGTGCTGGAGGTTACTCCGGTGCTCAAGTTCAACGGACAGGAAGTAGAAGGTCCGACCGAAGTGTACGTTGGTGAGAAAGCCAAAGTGAACGGTAAGACCGTGAAGTACAAAGAGGGTGGTAAATACTCGCAGAAATGCTCGTTTGAGTATGTACCGGGCATGGAGAATGCTGAGCTCTGCCTGCGCTTCAAAGCTACCAACGGTAAGAAAGAGATCGCTATTCCGGACCTTCCGATCGCTGAAGGTGTGAACGTAACCGCTACCTTGATCACTCCGAAGGACTGCAAGACCGCTGCTACACCGGATAAGTTCCAACGTGTTATCCAGGAGCTCACCGAGGCTGACATCCAGTTCCTCATCCAGAGCGCTGAGTTGCGCAGCAAAGAGACCAAGTCTTCTGACATGAAGGCGCTGCAGGCTGCTATCAAAGATGCAGACAATGCAGAGCGCAAAGAGATCAATAAGATTGAAGTTGCCGGTTACGCATCGCCCGACGGTGGTCTGGACCTCAACCAGAAACTGGCTCAAAACCGTCAGAAAGTAGCTGCTAACTTCTTGGGTAAGGACCTCAAGAAGAACAAGATCAACGCTGAGATCGTTCCGAACATCACCGCTGAAGACTGGGAAGGTTTCCAGGCAGCTGTTCTCAACAGCAACATGCAAGACAAAGCCCTCGTGCTTGACGTTCTCGCTCGTTACTCCGATCCGGAAGAGCGTGAGGCACAAATCAAGAACCTCAGTTCTGTATATAGCGTCATCAAAGACGAGATCCTTCCTGAGCTCCGTCGCAGCCGCCTTATCCTCACCACTGACCTGATCGGTAAGAGCGATGACGAGATCCGCGCATTGATGGCTAACGATCCGGCTCAACTGAGTGTTGAGGAGATGCTCTATGCAGCTACCCTCACCACCGACAAGGCTGAGAAGATGGCTATCTATCAGAAAGCAGCTGAGCTGTATAACGACTTCCGCGCTTACAACGGTCAAGGTCAACTCTATTTCGATGCAGCTAACTATCCGGAGGCAATGCGTTGCTACCAGAAGGCATTGGAGATCGAGCCGAATGATCCGGACGTGAACTATAACGCAGGTCTTGCTGCTTTGGCAGCCGGAGACGAAGCGAAGGCAGAAGAATACCTCGGCAAAGCAGGTGGCACCCGTGCTAACCTCAACGCTGCCCTCGGTACCCTCTACACGCAGAAGGGTGACTATGCAGCTGCCAAGAAAGCATATGGCAACCAACCGTCCAACAACGCAGCTGCTCAGCAGATCCTTGATGAGGACTACGCAGGTGCTGCCAAGACCCTCAACGCTGTTAGAGAGCCGAACGCAACGACCGCTTACCTCAAAGCTATCGTAGGCGCTCGTACCAATGACCGCGCAGCTGTGATCGCTAACCTCAAAGAGGCTGTCGCTCAGTGCGCTAAACTCAAAGAACGTGCTGCTAACGATATCGAGTTCGCTAAGTTTGTAGAGGACGCTGAGTTCCAAGCAATCGTTAAGTAATTGAAATAATGTCTGTACTTTTTCCAAAAGTACCGAAACCCCGTGAGTGGGACTATCGCCCCATTTACTTTGACAAGGAAAAGGAGGCGCGCAAGGATAAACAACTTGCGCGTCTTCATCACGGGTCGTTTCGGGAAGAACATGAGAAGAACATGACCGAACTGCGCAAGAAGCAGAAATCCAGACTGATCCTTTGGATCGTACTGCTTGTGCTGCTCACGTTCACGTTCTATGTCCTCCTATAACCTTTCACCTTTCACCTTTCACCTTTACATGGATATCATTCATCTGTTACCGGACAGCGTAGCCAACCAGATAGCGGCAGGCGAAGTGATTCAACGTCCTGCTTCCTGTCTCAAAGAGCTCGTCGAGAATAGCTTGGATGCCGGCGCTAAACGCATCCAGGTCATCGTTCGCGATGCCGGTCGTACGCTCTTACAGGTGATAGATGACGGATTCGGCATGTCGGAGATGGACGCCCGTCTGGCATTCGAACGGCATGCTACCAGTAAGATACGGGAAGCGCAGGACCTCTTTTCCCTGCGTACGATGGGTTTCCGGGGCGAAGCACTCGCTTCTATCTGCGCGGTATCCCAAGTGGAGATGACCACCCGTCGGGCGGAAGATGAGACCGGTACCCTGCTGGAGATACACGGTTCGGATGTTATTCGTCAGGAACCCTGTGTCTGTCCGGTGGGAACGAACATCAAGGTAAGTAACCTCTTCTTCAACGTACCCGTTCGGCGTAAGTTCCTTAAAACGGACCAGACCGAACTGCGTAACCTGCTTACCGAGTTCTATCATATCGTACTCGTCTATCCGAAGGTCTCTTTCACCTTTGTGCATAACGATGAGATCTTGCTGGAACTGCCGGCAGGAACAGAGAAACAACGTATCGAGGCAGTGTTCGGTAACCCCAAGAAGAACGTCTATACCTCCGCCTTTGTGGAGGTGCGAACGGAGACGGAGATGGTCTCCATACGGGGCTTCGTGGTTAAACCGGAGAACGCAACCCGCAAAGCGGAGCAGTATTTCTTCGTCAACGGACGTTACATGCGTCATCCCTACTTCCTCAAAGCGGTTCTAACAGCCTATTCGGGCATGTTGGCGAATGACTACCAGCCTTCGTTCTTCCTCTATTTTGACATCAACCCCGAATCCATCGATGTCAATATCCATCCAACCAAGACGGAAATCAAGTTTGCCGATGAGCAGACGATCTTCCAGATTCTGATGGCAGCGGTACGGGAAGCGTTGGGTAAGTTTGCCATCCCTACCGCCATCGATTTTGATGCGCCGCCTATCGATATCCCATTACCGTCCCACCAACCGGTCAGTACGCCGCAGGTGTCGGTCGATCCCACCTATAACCCCTTCCAGAAACGCAACGTCATCTATCCGGATAAGGCGCCGCGTAATTGGGACATGCTATATAAAGGAGCACAGACCGCTTCGCTGACAGAGCACAGATTACAGACCGATTTACAGGAGGCATCGATTCTCAGTGCGGAGGATGTGGAGACTTGTCCGCTTTGGCAGTATAACGGTAGATATATCCTCTTACCGTCCGCACAGGGGCTTGTTCTTATCAATCAGCACCGTGCCCATGTGGCGATCCTCCATGCGCAGTTCATGGAGCAGTTGGCGAACACCCAAGGCGCCATGCAACAGTTACTTTTCCCGGAAGTACTTTCGTTACCCCAAGACGAGATGGTACTGATGGCACAACTGGTAGAGGACCTGCGCGCTATCGGTTTTGATATCGAGCAACTCAGTCCGGACAGTTATTCCATTCAAGCCGTTCCGGCACAGATAGCGAATCAGTCGGCTATCCCCTTACTGCAACATATCCTGCAACAAGTGAAGGAACGGGATGCCGATACACAGTTCGCATGGCGCGAACAGATCGCACAGACCTTGGCGGACAGTGCCGCTATCCCGTACGGCAAGACCCTTTCCGAAGAAGAGATGCGGGATATCGTCAAACGCTTGGTACGATTACCGCACTATCGCCGTACTCCTGAAGGCAAGACCATCGTCTCTCTCTTGAGCGATGACGAGATAAGTAAACGTTTCTAAAAATTCACAATAACTATGAAAAAGACCTTTTTCTATTGTCTGATTGCTTTGCTGACTATTGCTTGCAGCAAGCCGGACCATCTGACCATCCTGCACACGAATGACACCCATTCGCAGATCGAACCCAAACGGGATAACAACACCGGCGGTTACGCACGGCGTATGGGACTCATCCAAAAAGAACGCGAAGCAGATAAGAACCTCTTGCTTTTGGATGCCGGCGATTTCAGTCAAGGCACTCCTTATTTCAATTATTATCGCGGGCGCGTGGAGATAGACGCCATGAATAAGATGGGATACGATGCCGCTACGCTCGGAAACCATGAGTTCGATAACGGTCTTGACACCTTGGCGATGATTATTCAAATGGCACAATTCCCATTCGTCTGCGCCAACTATGACTTCACAGGCTCTCCGCTTGAAGGGTTGGTACAACCATATGTCATCCTGCGCAAAGGATGTTTGAAGATCGGTATCTTCGGTCTTGGGTGCCAACCCAAAGGGTTAATAGCCGACGATAACTTCGCTCCGATTCAGTTCTTGGACCCGTACCCTGTTGCACAGCAGATGGCTGACACCCTGCGTGCGCAGAAATGCGACGTGGTCATCTGTCTCAGTCACATGGGCACATTAGGCAAAGCCAAGGAAGATTTATGCGACTCGGCACTGGTACGTAACACCCGGGGTATCGACGTGGTCATCGGTGGTCACACCCATAAATTATATACCGACAGACGGGAACCCAATTTGGACGGAGACAGTATCCCATTATGCCAAATGGGCAAGGCCGGAGCCAATTTAGGCAAGATTATGCTACATTTAAGTGACAAAAACGAAAAATAAAACAAAAAAATTTGCGTAATTCAGAAAAAAGCAGTAACTTTGCGCACTTTTTCTTAAGAAAGAGTAATTTTGAAGGACAAAATTTGTAAAACACACATACATATTAACTTTTAAAGATTTAGTATTATGGCAGAAATTGATGCAAAAGTAAAAGCAATCATTGCTGATAAACTGGGCGTTGAGGAATCGCAAGTAGTTAACGAGGCTAATTTCCAAACCGATCTGGGCGCAGACTCGTTGGATACCGTAGAGATGATCATGGAGTTCGAGAAAGAGTTCGGTATTGAGATTCCTGATGAGGATACGCAGAAGATTGCAACCGTAGGCGACGCGATCGCTTATGTGGAGAAGAAAGCAGGAAAGTAATATTCTTTTCACATTAGTAAGCGAGTTTACGGGAATACTGTAAACTCGTCTGCTTTTTATTTGAGAGGGGACGATAAATGCAACTAAAACGGGTAGTTATAACGGGTCTTGGAGCAGTAACACCGGTAGGTAACTCTGCGCCGGAGACGTGGCAGTCATTGATTAACGGAGTGAATGGTATAGCGCCGATCACATCGTTCGATGCCACACATTTCAAAACACATTTTGCAGGAGAAGTAAAGAACTTCGATCCGGAAAAAGTGATGGATAAGAAGGAAGCGCGTAAGATGGATCGTTACGCGCAGTTCTCTGTGTGTGTGGCGGATGAGGCCCTGCGTGACAGCGGTCTTGACTTGGAGAAAGAGGATCGCAGTCGGGTCGGCGTCATATGGGGAAGCGGCATGGGAGGCTTACAATCGACTGAGACGGAAATTATGGATTTTGCCAAGGGCGACGGAGTACCCCGTTTTAATCCGTTCTTGATTCCCAAAGCTATCCCCAGCATCGCTGCCGGTCAGATATCCATTCGTTTCGGTTTAGGCGGACCGAGTTACTCGGTAAGTACCGCTTGTTCCTCCTCTTCCCACGCTGTCGGTTCTGCTTTTGATCAGATCCGTTTGGGACACGCCGAAGTCTTATTGACCGGCGGAGCAGATGCCGATGTGACTGCGGTGGGCGTAGGCGGTTTCAACTCGCTGCATGCCTTATCCACTCGTAATGACAGTCCCGAGACAGCCAGCAGACCGTTCTCCAAGAGTCGTGACGGATTTGTATTGGGTGAAGGCGCAGCATGTCTGATACTCGAAGAGTATGAGCACGCTAAAGCACGCGGTGCGAAGATTTACGCGGAGATAGTGGGAGTCGGTATGACTTCCGATGCCTACCACATGACCGCACCGGATCCGGAAGGCAAGGGAGCGGAACGTGTAATGCGCTTGGCTATCAACGATGCGGGCATCGAACCGGAACAGGTGGATTTCGTCAATACCCACGGTACCAGTACGCCGCTTGGCGACGTGACCGAACTGAACGCCATCAAGCGCGTGTTCGGGGAGCATGTGTATGAGATGAACCTGGACTCCACCAAGTCCATGACCGGTCATTTGATCGGTGCTACCGGAGCGGTCGAAGCTTTGGCATGTGTCATGGCACTCAAAGACGGCATCATCCCTCCGACCATCAACCACGATCCGGAAGATGCAGATGAAAATATCGACTATCGTATCAACTTTACATTCGATAAAGCCCAGAAACGGGATATCCGCTATGCGTTGAGTAACACCTTCGGTTTCGGAGGACATAACGCATGTCTGGTCTTCCGAAAATGGGAAGAATAACAGGGATGGGTTCCCCTAAAAAGAACTCCTATTAGTCACTTTTTAATGTTTATTAAAGGTATTATGGTTACAAAAATTGGAGAAAACGCAGGTCGCATTTGGGGCGCTCTGCAAGAAGGTGCTCTGGATCTGAAGGCACTGAAAAAAGCTACCAAGCTGAAAAATGAAGAGCTCTATCTGGCTCTTGGTTGGCTTGCTCGTGAAGGTAAACTGACCTTCGAGGAGAAAGAAGCTGACACCATCGTTGCGTTAGCATAAGTATGGTTATAGCTATCGTAGGCGCTTCAGGCGCTGTCGGACAGGAATTGTTAGCTGTGCTTGCACAGCGACAATTCCCGATTTCCGAACTACGCCTCTTCGGTTCCGAACGAAGCGCAGGAACGACATACGAGTTCTGCGGTAAGAAGTACGAAGTACAACTGCTGCAACATGACGACGCTTTTAGAGGCGTCGATATTGCTTTTGTCTCTGCGGGCGCGGGCGTGTCACGTGCGTATGCGGAAGATATCACCCGTTTCGGTGCGATCATGATCGATAACTCATCGGCATTCCGTATGGAGGACGATGTGCCCTTGGTGGTACCGGAGGTGAACGCTACAGATGCACTGAACCGTCCAAGAAACATCATTGCCAACCCGAACTGTACGACCATCCAGATGGTAGTAGCCTTACAGGCGATAGAACGCCTGACGCATATCAAACGGGTGCATGTAGCTACCTACCAGGCAGCGTCCGGTGCGGGGGCACAGGCAATGAAAGAACTGGAAAACCAATACCGTCAGGTGCTCCATAACGAACCCGTGACGGTCAATAAATTTGCTTATCAACTGGCTTATAACCTCATCCCTCACATCGATGTATTCACCGAGAACGGGTACACCAAAGAGGAGATGAAGATGTATAACGAGACACGTAAGATCATGCACTCGGATGTCAAAGTAAGTGCGACCTGCGTGCGTGTGCCCTCGCTAAGAGCGCACAGTGAGAGTATATGGGTGGAGACCGAACAGCCGATCAGCGTCGAACAGGCGAAAGAGGCGTTCGCAAATGCGCAAGGCTGTGTACTCATGGATGATCCGGAGAACAAAATCTACCCCATGCCGCTTTTCCTGAGCGGTAAGGATGAGGTGTTCATCGGACGTATCCGTAAAGACCTGACCGACGAGTGCGGTCTTAGTTTCTGGTGTGTAAGTGACCAGATCCGCAAAGGTGCCGCCCTCAATGCCGTACAGATTGCCGAGTATTTGTTAAATCACAAATGACAAATAACCAATCACAAATAGAAATAATGGCTCCGGTAGGATGCTGGGAGAGTTTGGCGGCCGCTATACAGGCGGGTGCCACCAGTGTCTATTTCGGTATCGAGCACCTTAACATGCGGGCACGCAGTTCGGTGAACTTCACCACTGACGACATGTCCGCTATCGTGGCTACCTGTCGGGAAGCAGGGGTGAAGACCTACCTGACGGTCAATACCGTCATGTATCCCGAGGACCTGCCCTTGATGCGCGAGATCGTGGACAAAGCCCATGCAGTAGGCGTAGATGCAGTCATTGCTTCCGATATCGCAGTTATGCAGTATGCCAACAGTATCGGTCAGGAAGTACACCTCTCTACCCAACTCAACATCGCCAATACGGAGGCGCTTAAGTTCTACGCGCAGTTTGCCGATGTGGTAGTGTTAGCACGAGAACTGAACATGGACCAAGTGGCGTCCATCTATCATGACATCCAAGAGCAACATATCTGCGGTCGGGGCGGACAACCGATCCGTATCGAGATGTTCTGTCACGGTGCCTTGTGCATGGCGGTAAGCGGTAAGTGTTACCTCAGTCTCAACAACTACGGGCTGAGTGCCAACCGAGGAGCGTGCGTACAAGTGTGCCGACGCGGTTATACAGTCAAAGACAAGTCTTCGGATTTGGAACTCGATATCGATAACCAATATATCATGAGCCCCAAGGATCTGAAGACCATTCATTTCCTCAATAAGATGCTGGATGCCGGCGTACGGGTGCTGAAGATCGAAGGTCGGGCACGTGGTGCGGAGTATGTCGATACCGTCGTTCGTTGTTACAAAGAGGCTGTCGAGGCTTGGCAACATGGTGATTACGCCGATGATGCCATCATCGAACCTAAGATCGCTAACTGGGATGAAAGGCTCAGCCGTGTCTTCAACCGGGGTTTCTGGGACGGGTATTACCAAGGCCAGAAACTGGGTGAATGGACGCATTCGTACGGTAATAAGGCGACCCGTAAGAAAGTCTATGCAGCCAAATGTACCAATTTCTTCAAGAACCTGAGTGTGGCGGAGTTCGTATTGGAAGCCGTTGATGCAATTGAAGAAGGACAGGAGTGTCTGATTACCGGCGAGACGACCGGTGTGTATGAGTGTACGATCCATAATATGCACGACAATAAAGGCGAAGCCACTTCGCGCGTGCAGAAGGGACAGTACTTCGCAATTAAAACCGACCGACTTATCCGTCGAGGTGACAAACTCTATCTTTGGCAAACTGAAAACTGACTACTGAATGCCGAACACAGCTATTCCACATATTATCTCTGCAGCGAACGCCCCTTGGTGCGGGTGGACGATGTTGGTGCTGCTCATCACAGGCGTGTTGAGCGAATTGTTCCAACCCGGTATCATCACCCAGGCTAAGAGTTCGTTAGTCGCGCAGAATGAACGCGTGTACAAAGAGTCACCGATCAATTTTATGGGACAACTAATGATCACCTTGTTCCGTGTAGGCATCATCGCCATGGCGTTGTACCTCTGCTGTACGCCTACTGGACGTTTCTCTTTTGTCGGTTTTTGGGTGATCTGTGCTATCGTGTTGGGTGTGTTTTTACTGAAAATGCTGAGTAACCTCTGGGTGGATCGCACTTTTGGTATCTCCCGTCGTTTCGGCGATCCCTATGAGCATTACGGAAATATATTCAGCTTGTTCACGGCGGTACTCTATCCGGCGATATTAGTGCTGATGCGGGTAGGAACACTTACCGTCAACCGGTGGGTATTCGGAATTTTGACTTTGTTATTTATAGGCGTGTGGTTGTACCGCTCTATCCGTCAGTTCATGACGTCGGTCGTACAGATGCCGTATGTATTGCTGTATGTAGCGACCATGGAAGTACTGCCGTTCGCCTTTCTCTATATCTCATCTGATCAAATAGTAACTATCTTATGATACAGAAAATTCTTTTTTCACAACCACGTCCGGAAACGGCGCATAATCCATACTCTCGTTTGGAGGAGCAGTACGGCGTGCAGTGTGATTTCTATCAATTCATTCATATCGAAGGCTTACCGGCGCGTGAGTTTCGTCAGCAACATATCAATCCTTTGGATTTTACGGCTGTCATTCTCAACTCCCGTTTAGGTGCGGAGCATTATTTCCGTCTCTGTGAGGAGATGCGCCTTAATGTGCCGGACAGCATGCATTATTACTGTAACTCGGAGCAGGTGGGTTTGTACTTGCAGAAATTCATCAACTATCGCAAACGCAAGGTATTCTTCCCGGAGACCGGTAATAAGTTCGAAGATATCCTTCCTGCCATGCATCGTCGTCCGAATGAGAAATACCTGATGGTGTTGTCCGATATCCATACGCAGGATCAGATTAACATGTTCGCCGAGAACGGTGTGGAAGTAACGCCGGCTATCATGTATCGTACGGTTACTACCCCTTGGCCGGAGGACAAACCCTTTGACTATGACTTGGTAGCCCTCTTCACGCCGGCAGGTGTCACTTCGTTGCGGGAGAATTTCCCCAATTGGAAACAAGGCAAGACGATTATTGCCGCATTCGGAGAAGGAACTATCCGTGCGCTCGATGAAGCAGGTTACCGTGTTGACATAGAAGCCGGACCGGGACGTCCGTTCGCTTCCCTTCCGATGGCAATTGCCGATTATCTGGATAAGAACAATTAATGGCGAATGGTTAAAGGCGAATGGTGAATGGTTTTCCAAAACATAACAGACTCTGCGGACAAGTGCGAATAGCGCAGTTGTACAAGGAGGGGAAGCGCTTCGTAGTGTGGCCGCTAAGGGTGACCTATCAGCCAAGAGCGAAGAGCCAAGAGCTAAGAGAGAAGAGCGAAGAACCAAGAGCTAAGAGCGAAGAGACAAGAGATAATACGCAAGTTCTTGTCTGGGCACCCAAGTCGCTCTTTAAGCGAGCCGTCAAACGCAATCGGTTGCGTCGTTTGATGCGGGAGGCCTATCGCTTGAATCAGAACCTGCTTGGCGAGCAACACTACCTCATCGCTTTTAACTATATAGATAAGGAAGAACAACCATTTGCGACGATCAATAAAGCAATATGCAAATCACTAAAGAAGATATCAGAACAGTCGTAAGAAAGATATTCCTGATACCGGTGTACTTCTATCGGGTTTTTATCTCTCCTCTTACCCCTCCGTCCTGTCGCTATACGCCTACTTGCAGTCAATATATGGTGGAAGCTGTCCTCAAATACGGTATCTTCAAAGGCGGTTGGTTAGGCATCAAGCGAATCCTGCGTTGCCATCCCTGGGGCGGTTCCGGTTATGACCCTGTTCCCTAAAGGGAAATTTGAAATTTGAGATTTGAAATTTGAGATTTTATGCGTATCGATATCATCACCTGTTGTCCGGAGTTGTTAGAGTCTCCGTTAAACCACTCGATCATCCAACGCGCAAAGGATAAAGGCCTTTGCGAGATATACGTACATAATCTGCGGGATTGGACACTTGATAAGCACCGTAAGGTGGATGACTATGCCTTCGGTTTCGGTGCCGGCATGGTACTTCAGGTGGAACCCATCGACCGCTGTATCAGTCATCTGACCTCCGAGCGGCCTTACGATGAGATCATCTTCACCGCGCCCGACGGGGAACGCTTCGACCAGAAAGCGGCTAACAGTTTGTCCTTAAAAGAGAATATCATCATTCTTTGCGGTCATTACAAAGGAGTGGATCAACGGGTGCGCGATCATCTGATCACACGTGAGTACAGTATCGGTGATTTTGTACTTACCGGCGGTGAGATGCCAGCAGCAATGATGACCGATGCCATTGTAAGACTCTTACCCGGTGCGTTAGGAGACGTGGAATCCGCCCTTAATGATTCGTTCCAAGACGGGTTGCTTGAAGCAGGGGTTTATACAAGACCCGCAGAGTACAAAGGATGGAAAGTGCCGGACATATTGCTAAGCGGACATCAAGCCAAGATAGAAGAATGGATGTACGAGCAGTCATTGGCGCATACTGCAGAGCGAAGACCTGACCTATTGGAAGAATAGTTTGCAAACTATAATTGACATTTTTAAGAAATTTAGCACTTTTTTTATAAAATATTTGGTCATATCGCCAAAAAGCAGTACTTTTGCACCGTGTTTTTCATGGTATTAGATTTAAGGTTAAGTAAAAAGATTGGGATGTCGGGAGACATCCTTCTTTGTTTTATAGGCAAACCATTGCTTGCGCATAGCAGATACCCTCGGCAATGATTAAAGAATGGTTAAGCAATATATAAGGAATCACTAAAGTTTTGAACTTGCTGTATTATATACATAGTATATAATACTATAGAAAATTAACAAAATAGAAAAATGCATGGCACAAATGGCACAGTTGACACAATTGGATGCAAAGTGTGCAAAGAGTGTCAAAAGTGCCAAGCAAAAAATTACATGAGACAATTGAGACAGTTGAGACAATTGGAAGTGAAAGTCTCAAAAGTCTCAAGAATCTCATGCAAAAATTTGGCGTATAGGTCATTTCGTAGGCTAGAATCGTTGTAACGTAAACAATGATAATTAGTTACAAGGCTCAAGCTAGCTTGAGCGCAAAAACGGCAAAC
>CACYHE010000029.1 GCA_902774185.1 uncultured Bacteroidales bacterium
CCACTCCTCACGGTTCAGAATGGTACCGCCATTCGATGTGAGAAGATTCTCGAATTTTTCTACAGCCTCCTTTGTCTGCGGTTCAGACAAAACGGGAGTCAATACGAAGGCTGTTTCATAATGATTTACCATTGTAGTAAACTTTAATTTTAATTAGTTAATAATAATTTCCTAGTTCCCTAGTTTCCTAGTTTCCTAGTCTCCTTCGCGCGTACACGGCGAAAAAGCATGCAAAGGTACTGCTTTTTTTTGAATTGACCAAATATTTTCTATAGAAAATACATTTTTTTTTTGTTTTTTCTTCTTTTTGTCTTCTATATTTTGCATTTCTTATCTCGCCATTTATGCTCGAACGATTTTTTCGGTCGCATTTTTGCGGCAGTTGTCGCCTTTCTTCGTTCTTTTCCCGCAATTTCATGTGGGTCTCTTGTCTTCTATGTCAATTTCCGGCGAATGCCATTCGCCGCTTATCCTTCTTCCCTCCTCGCCATCTATCCTCCAACTTCTCCCAATGGATGCTCAATGGATGCTGAAAGGGTGCTCAATGGTTGCTTAATCCAACCAGAGCACCCTTTCATAACTCTCTACATCCTTTCACCTTTCAATTTTCACCTTTCACCTTACTCTATCTCCCGCCCCTCTTTCAGCGCCAGACTAACTTCGTGCCGTACATAGTCGCATAAACGTCCGTAAGCCGGCTTACCCCATTTGCGTGCACGGTACAAGGTCTCGTCATACTTAGCCTGCCATACAGCCCTCCGCTCCGGATCGTGCAATATCGCCTTACTCTCTGCAATATAGTTCCCGAAACTCTTGCACGTCGGATGTGCGGCTTTCTTCTCCTTCGTTTTCTTACTCAACTCCGGTTTCTGACACACCGCCGCCTCGTCACCGTTGCCGGGAATATGCCGCGCATAATGTTTGCTGTCTATATGACCTTTAAAATCATCAATCAATCCTGTCCACGTAACTTTCATAGCCGTTCTAAATTTTCTGCAAAGATACAAAATAATCTTCATATATGCAAATTTTCTGCAAAAAACTTCCATTTTCTTGCATAATTCATTTTTTTGTAGTAATTTTGCGCTCGCAAAATCGGACAACTGATTGCTGACAACTGAATACTAATAAATTATACCATGCGTAAAACAATTATTCTTATGCTTTCTGTAGCATTAGTCGCTTGCACCGCCAAGCAACCGAAAATGGAGGACGAGTGCCTCTACAGTCCCTCAAAAACCCAATTCGCTTTCTGGTCCAATGTGGCGGAACAGATGGAAGTGCGGATTTACAATGATGCTAATGGTGACACTTCGCTTAATGATGCGAATGATGTACAGACTGTCGCCCTCACCAAAGGTGACAACGATTTCTGGACTGCCTCCGTCAAAGGTGACCTTGCCGGTAAGTACTATACCGTTCGTTCGTTCCAAAACGGCGAATGGGGACTCGAGAGTCCGGGTATCTTCGCCAAAGCTGTCTCCATCAACGGTCAGCGTGCGGCGATCATCGACTTTGCCAAAACCAACCCCGAAGGATGGGAGAACGACAAACGTCCTGCCATGCCGGACAAAACGGATATCGTCGTCTATGAGACCCATCTCCGTGATTTCACGATGTCCCCTAACTCAGGAGTTGTCAACAAAGGTAAGTTCCTTGCCCTCACTGAAGAAGCTCCGCTCGCCTATCTGAGCGACCTTGGTATCACACACCTCCAGATCCTGCCGATGTTCGACTACGGATCTATTGATGAGACGACCTTGGAGAACAACCGCTACAACTGGGGCTACGATCCGGTCAACTACAACGTTCCCGAAGGCGGTTACTCGACCGACCCTGCGGATCCTGCCTGCCGTATTCGCGAAGCGAAACAGATGATCCAAGCCCTCCATCAAGCCGGCATTCGTGTCGTCATGGACGTCGTTTATAACCACACCTACGATGTCATGGGTTGTGCCCTTGGTCGTGTTGTACCGCAGTATTTCTACCGCCTCAATGAGGATGGCACCTATGCTAACGGCTCCGGTTGCGGCAACGAGACCGCTTCCGACCATGAGATGTATCGCAAGTTCATGGTAGAGTCCGTTTGTTACTGGGCACGCGAATACCACATTGACGGTTTCCGTTTTGACCTCATGGGTATCCATGACCAGGAGACCATGCGTCAGATTCGTGCCGCACTTGATGAGATCGATCCTACCATCCTCACCTATGGTGAGGGTTGGGCTGCGATGGCACCTGCCTATCCGTACGAAGAACTGGCGATGAAACAATGGACCTATAAGATGCCGCGCGTAGGCGCCTTCAGCGATGATATCCGCAATGCCCTTATCGGTTCGCCCTTCGACCACGAACGCGGTTTCGCTTCCGGTAACCCGGACGGCAAAGCGGCCCTCTGTCTGGGTCTCGTCGGTTATCCCGAATGGGCAGGCGAACCCATGCAGCATGTGAGCTATATCACCTGCCATGATAACTACTGCCTGCGCGACCGTATCGAAGTGTCGGCTTCCAAAGAGACAGAAGAAACCAAGATCCGTATGAATAAACTGGCACAGACAGCCGTGCTCGTATCGCAAGGCATGTCCTTCCTCTACGGCGGTGAAGAACTCTTCCGTACCAAACGCGGCATCGATAACAGCTACCAGAGTCCGGACTCCATCAACATCATCCCTTGGGAGAATCTGGAGAAATATGCCGACCTGCACGATTACTACCGGCAGATGATCGCTATCCGTCGGGCGCATAAGGGCTTCCGACTCGGTTGTGCCGAAGCCGTACAGCAACATGTGCAGTTTATAGAAACCGATAATGAGAGCCTCATTATCTATACCGTCAATAATCTTGAAGGCATCGATGAAGCCAAAACGCTGGTGGTACTCTTGAATGGTAGCGCCGAAACCCTTACCTGCGATTTACCGGAGCTTACCGGCGATTGTGTCCTCTTGGCTTACGATGGTCAGGCTAACGCAGATGGTCTCGATTTCGCTCCCAATGACAAAATCGACGTAGCGCCTTATTCGGCAACAATTATCGCTGAGTACTAGAGAATTTATTTAGGTTTATCTCTGCTTGTAAATTAAATTTGCAGAATTAGAAGCTTAGTTAAAAAAGGCTCATACCAAATTTATTTGAGTATGGGCTTTTTTAGATAAGATTCGATGGTACGAAGTACTTAATTTACAAGCAGTGTTTATCTTTGTTTATTTTCTTACCCTGTAATAGCTTGCTGCCTGTTCTGCATCTCAATCATCTCATCTCTTAGGAAAGCGGCGGTCTCAAAGTCCGTCGCTTTTGCTGCGGCGAGCATCTGTTTGCGTTTCTCGTCAATGGCTTTCTCCAACGCTTTCGCGTCCATCTTCTGCCATGCCGCGTTCTTCCAACCGGC
Source organism: uncultured Bacteroidales bacterium (assembly GCA_902774185.1). Classification (GTDB taxonomy): domain Bacteria; phylum Bacteroidota; class Bacteroidia; order Bacteroidales; family Paludibacteraceae; genus Colicola. The sequence continues at coordinate 3,386 of CACYHE010000029.1, forward strand.
TTTGATGCTTTCAGTCAGTTTGCGCTTCTCTTCCTCCGGATCCTTATAAAGCCCTGCCAACGCAGAGGTGTTGATTTCTTTCTTAATAGGCGTCGGCGTAATGCCGTGCTCCTCGTTATACTTCATCTGAATGGCGCGACGTCGATTGGTCTCATTAATCGTTGCCTGCATGGCAGGTGTGATCTTATCGCCGTAGAGCACCGCCTTGCCGTGAATATGTCGAGCAGCACGACCTACCGTCTGCGTCAGACTTCGCTGATCGCGTAAGAATCCTGTCTTATCAGCATCCAAGATCGCTACCAGACTCACTTCCGGTAAGTCCAGTCCCTCACGCAGCAGGTTCACACCTACCAACACATCATACTCCCCTTTGCGTAAGTCCTCCATGATCTTCACGCGCTCAATGGTGTCGATGTCCGAATGGATATATGCACTCTTAATCCGATATTTCCGCAAATATTCGTCCAATTCTTCTGCCATCCGTTTGGTAAGCGTTGTTACCAGACAACGTTCGTTCCTATGAATCCGGAACTTGATCTCGTCCATCAGGTCATCCACTTGGTCTTTGGTCGGCCGCACTTCTATCTCCGGATCCAATAACCCTGTCGGGCGAATCAACTGGTCAATGACGATACCTTCGCTTCGCTCCAACTCATACTCGTCCGGCGTGGCGGACACATAGATCGTCTGACCCGTTTTCTGCTCAAACTCATCGAACTTCAACGGCCTATTATCCCGTGCTGCGGGCAAACGGAAACCGTACGTCACCAAGTTATCCTTTCGCGCCTTATCGCCTCCGTACATACCCCGTATCTGCGGAACGGTGACGTGACTCTCATCGATGACCAGTAACATATCCTTCTGGAAATAATCGAGCAGACAATAGGGTGGTGTACCGGGCGCTCGTCCATCGAAATAACGGCTGTAGTTCTCCACACCCGTGCAGTACCCCAACTCATCCAGCATCTCCAGGTCATACTTCACCCGTTCCTCAATACGCTTCGCGTATAACTCTTCACCAATATTGGTGAAGTATGCTATCTGCTTTGCCAAATCCGCTTGGATCTGTTCTTTGGCGGCAGCGATGCGGTCGGCACTCGTCAAAAAAATCGTTGCCGGACTTAGATTATAGTGCTCAAACTCTTCCAAAACCTGTCCGCTTATCGGATCTACTGTCAAGATCGCATCGATCTCGTTTCCGAAGAACTCAATGCGTACCAGATAATCCGCATACGCCAAAGCGATATCGATTGTATCGCCCTTTACACGAAAACGTCCGCGTGCCAGTTCTACATCATTGCGTACGTACTGCGCGCCTACCAGTTGCTTGAGCAGTGTGTCCATCGGAATCTCCGTGCCCCTTTTCAACTCAATCACATTTGCTGTGAAATCTTGCGGAGACCCCAAACCGTAGATACAACTGACCGAGCTGACGATGATCACATCCTTCCGTCCGCTCAGCAATGCCGCTACGGCGCTCAACCGCAAGCGGTCGATCTCTTCGTTGATGCTCAGGTCCTTGTCGATATAGGTATCCGTTGCAGGGATATAGGCTTCGGGTTGGTAGTAGTCGTAATAACTCACAAAATACTCCACCGCGTTATGCGGGAAGAAAGCCTTCATCTCCGAGTATAACTGCGCCGCCAGCGTCTTGTTATGACTCATGATAAGGGTAGGGCGGTTCAGTTGCTGAATGACGTTTGCTACCGTAAACGTCTTACCGCTTCCGGTCACGCCCAACAACACCTGCGCTTCTGCGCCGGCTTTCACGCCTTCCACCAATGCCTTTATCGCTTCCGGTTGGTCTCCTGTCGGCTTATATGGAGATTCGAGTTTAAACACAGTTTATTGAATTACACAATAATCACGCAATAATCACGCAATAATCACCCAATGTTACACCGTTGCATACCTTATTTTTAAACGGTTCGCAGAGGTTTTACGGTTGAAAACAAATTAGGAGCCTCAATGAGACCCCTAATTGTTTGAGCTTTACTTAACGCGGCGCTCTTGAATGCGGGCTTTCTTACCCGTACGCTCGCGGAGGTAATACAGTTTAGCACGACGTACTTTACCGTACTTGTTCACTGTAATGCTCTCGATGAAGGGGCTGTCCATCGGGAAGATACGCTCTACACCAACGTTGCCGCTCATCTTACGAACTGTGAAGCGTTTCTTGTCACCGCTTTTATTATGGATTAGTAATGACATATCGGGCATATACTACTATTCGGAAAAAGATACCTTTCAATTTTCAATTTTCAGTTTTCAACTTCCTAATGCAATCGCCAGAGGCGCGATATGTGTGCTTTTTCGCAAAAAAGCGTGCAAAATTACTACAAATTTTTCAAATATGCAAATATTTTGGAAAAAAAATGCAAATATGCTCGCATAATATGATTTTTGACTCCAAAATATTTGTTGTTTGCACGACAGTGCGAACGTAAATTCGAGGTGGGACGACGCAGCCGTGTAGGTGTCCTCGAAATTACTGCATAATAACTTGTCCGGTGATCGTATAGGTCTTTCCGGCACGGATAATGAATATTTGTCCGTTATGGAGAATCTTCTGATAGTCCCTTTCTGGTGAACTATTATCCATACCGGTAGGTATCTCCGGATACTCCGGGTCCTCTCCCTCCGGATCTTGCTCTTCGGGTTTCGTGGTGGTAAAGGTGATGGTACCATCTGCAGCACCTCGGACGTAGTAAAAGCCATCAGGGGGAGGTAATTTTGTTTTCCATCCTGCGATATCTTCACTACTTATTGTCCATGTGCCGCCTCCTGCTGCTGTTTGTTTGTATAGAACACAACGTTTTTTAGTCGCATTGGTTCTCCAATTAAGCTTGAACTCACATGTGTCAGCTATGAAAAGGTTCTGGAGATCTGTCGCATCGTTGTTAACGCAACTTATTTCCAGAGGATAACCTTCTATGTCTGAATAGTACAGACATAACTTTTTGTTGCTGTTTATTGCGTATGTTATACCGGGCCGAATACGGATAGCCGAATAGGCACAAGAAGAGGGATCAAGGGTGTAAGGGGTTACAACAAACTCTTCGCGTGAGCATGCAAAACGGACAAATAGAAGTGGACTCGTAATCTTTGCTGTAATCTGTTTCATTTCCTGTGTGGACCAGTTCAATACACGACGGGTGTCATCCTGTAAATCAAATTTGAAGCTATCAATAGCTGCTTGATCCGGTGATGTGTGCAGATACATCTTTACTACCTTACGCGTATTGGCGATCCATTCTACATTGGTCCATTCCGTCGGGAAGCAGTAGAAGTCGTTCCCTGAAGCCTTTACTTCTTGCGGCGTATTAAGATGAAATAATACGGCATCTTGGAAATCAGGTTCCAACGGGCGCGTGTGAATGCGCCCTTCTTCTGCGCTGACGATCTTGGCAAAGAGCAAACCGGTAGAGTCGGGAGTACCGCTGTTGATTGCCCTGGTTAACTTGCTTTTTGAGATATGATACTCTCCTCGCGCGGGGATGTCATACCAATCCCATACATGCTGAGCATCGGTCTCAAACTCACAATTATGTCCTTCTACCCATACGCGTGCCGGTTTCGGCCCATCCCAGCAAAGCGCTACGCTGTCGGCTTGCGCTAACCAATCCTTGTATAAAAATATATAGGTACTAAGCGAATCATTAGCAAGCACACGTGCGCTATCCGGTAGGGCAATACGACGTGCATCATTGATACATGCCTGACTGCTGGTATCTTGCTCCATATGTGCCACACCGGCACAAGGGAGTATGACCTTTACGTACGCCGGTACACTGTAATTGACACCCACTAATTTGAGCTTGTTGCGATACGATTTGCCTAACTTGAGGTGGTGTACATAATGCCCATCGACGGTATCTGTCTGGCACTTGATAGACATTGGTACTGAGATACCGTACTTAACGGTATCTTTAACCAATGCTTGAATGTTCGGATCGCTGTAGTATCCCGGCGTACAGGTGAGGTCCGCCCAAAGTTGCGGTGCTTCGCTGCAATTCGGGTCCAAGGATGTGAACATCACATCCATTGGAAGATCAAAAGTCTCGGCAGAGAAATAGTACGTACCCGGGGACTCAATCGTGTCCTCGTAATACGTGCCTACCTGTTGCACCAGATGGCAGAACGATTGCGCGTAGGTGTACGCACATGTGCATATTCCTATTATACTATATATGATTTTTTTGCGCATAGTTTGCGTTTTTGTTCGTATAATAGTAACTGCACCCGTTTGAGTGCAGTTACTATCACTTGAATATCCTAAATAGCTACCTTTTAGGGGATGGGATCTCCATTCGGGGTGTTGTTGTTAGGATCCGGATTGTTGCTAGCAGCAGGACTTGCAGCCTGCATGATAGCGCTTCCTGCGAATACAACTACTTCGGTTGCAGGGATATTATAATTCTTTTTCATATCTTTAATCATTTAATTAATGATACATATTACTTAATTTGCGTACCCAATACATCGTACTTCACACCATTCTTGATGATGACAACGCGACCGTTCTCAATGAACTTGTTGGCACCTTCAACAACCTCGCTGTTCTCAATAGCGGTCGGGGCATTGCTGCGACCTACTACTTGGAAACGCTCGCTTACGGTGTTCGGCTCTGCATTGAAGGTATAGGTGTTATCAGCGGTCATAGCGATCACCTTGCCGTTTTCCATATCTTGGAGGTACAGGGTCTCACCTTTCAACCATGCGAAGCTCAGGGTATATTCAGTAGCGTCGTTGGTTTGGAGTGTCAGGATGGTACCAATCAAATTGTCGTTAGCTACCTGACCCAGACCGTCCTCTGCATAGAGTGCAAGGCCGTTACCTATCATCTTGTGTACGTTCGAGCCGGTGGTCTCAACCATGAATACGTGATCGCATTTGTTACCGCCACGAACAACTACTGCTACGTTGTTAATATTCTCGTTAGCAGCGCGTCTTGCGGGAGCAGGAGCAGCAGTATTGCGAGCGTTCCATACATTGTTGTAATTGAGGGTAACAGACTTAGCTGCTGCAGTGTAGAGGAAGAAACCTTCCATCGAAGCAACTGTCTTGAACTCATTGGTGAGATAACCAATGTTCTCAGCGGTTACCAAAGCATATTGGTTATCCAGGTACGGAACACCATGTACATCTTGCGGAGTAGCAATATATTTGTGTACTGCAACCTCTTTCTCTTCGCTACCACCTAATTGGCTGAAGATATCCTCAACTTTAACAGCCTCGAACCAAGAGTTACCAAATGCGTGCCAACCTTCGCCCGGCATAACCAATGTCTGGTTGTGGTTGTCAGCTAACTGACCCTTATACGTAAGAACTACGGAGTCAGCGTAAGTGGTGTAAGAAACATCTCCCTCTTTAGTGTATACGTTGTAACCGGTGAAAGCATTGCGGAAGTTGTCGCTTGATCTCCAACCCTCTGTATATACCCAGTTCGAGTAACGCACGTACTTATCTACACCAGCCTCACGATTCGAAATCGGGAGAGCAACGAATGCGTGCAATTCAGGCAATTGAGCACCTGTTGCAGTTTGTTTACCAAGAACATAACCTTTCCAAGTGGTGATGAACGGATGGTTGTTGCTCGTACAAGCCGGGTCAATCATGATAACACCACCTTCATGAACCTTAATCTGTTCAACGGCAGTCGAACCCTTAACACCTTCTTTGCCGATAAACAGAACACCACCGTTCTCAATGGTGATCGTACCACCTGCGAGGGTAATACCAAGTACCTCCAGTTTGTCGGTAGCGGTAATAGTGAGGTCTGCCTCAATACGAGCTGCTTTGTCTGCACTCGGATTTTGGTTCCAACCGGTGTTGGTGTATCTTACGAGGTCAATGATCTCAGCCTTTACAGTGATAGCCTTATTAGTATTTACGCGCACGTAAACTACGTCACCTGCATCTTTGAAGAGCGAGTAGCTGAGCGTCTTCGTGGTGCTCTTGGAAGAACCGGTATAGCTTTGAGTCGGCTCACCGATTGCACAAGCAGCTGCGATGTCTACCTTCAGATCTACTGTTGCTGCGTTTGCAGCGGTCATGGTCAACTCGATATCAGCTTTTGCTGCTTTTGCTGCGGTAACATCTACAGCGTACCACTTGGTGGAGTTAGCAGCCTGATTCTTCTCTACATAGGTACCTGCAGCCGGAATAGCCATTTCAATGGCTTCTGCCGGAACGCAAGGATTCTCTTCCAAGCAAGTATCTTTCAAGAGGAACGAAACATTGCTGCCTTTGAGAACCAAAGCAAATGCTTCGTCATCAACATCCATGTTGGACAACAGCGTGTTATCCAATTTCTTGGAGATCGACTTACCAGCCTTGATGGTATAACTGCGTTTTACGGCGCTATTTACAGGACCGGAAACATTCTTTGCTACTTTGCCGGTAACTACAGCATCTTCGCTACCATTGTTGGTAATGATAACTTGTACTGCAAAGTATTTTGCATTTTCTCCTGTTACATCAGGAATCAATGTTGCATAGTTTGCTTTGTAAACAACAGAGTCGCTTGCAATGTTATAAACAACATTCTTGCTTACTGCAATGGCATCATCAGCGTTGAAGAGCGGTTGTGCCGGCAGTACCGGAGCTACTTGCTCTGCCCATACGTGCAGTTTCTGATCTGCTTTGAGACGGAGATAAATCGTACCCGGCATCATGTCCAACATAGCCTCATCCAATACTTTGCTTACGATAGCACCTGCTGCAATTGTTTTTGATTGCTCTTGGATGTTTGTTGCAGGGCAATCAGTTGCCAAACCACCATCAACGGTCGTAGCAGCCGAACCTAAGTTCTGTGCATAGAGTTTGAAAGTGTAACCGTTTTGCACTTTGGAAGCCCAGTCAATCTTCAACCAAGTCTCTTTGTTCTTGGCGATCTCATTACCTGCAGCCGGAGTGTTCAAACCAAATCCGGTCCAGTCAAAATCAACCGGAACGAAGGAAACAGAGTTAGCCTCTACCGGCTGTACATCTACGTTGACAGCGTCATGTGTTTGAGCCTCTTGTTCAGTAACTGTAACGTCTGTTACGAGATACAGATAAACTTCGTTGATACCCATGCGAACAAACATACCGGCACCAAAGGTCATCGATTTTTGACCACCGGCTGCCATTTTGAAATGACGAGAAGTCTCGTTGTCACCAATGTAAGCGATACAGTTGATGTCCACTTCTTGGCTTAACGGGTTCACAATAGTGATGTTGATGTCGGTCTTGCCGTCATCGGTCTTACCGGTCGCGTTGAACGGACCTGCAGGATCCATGGTTTTCAGAAGATTCACTACATACCATTTACCTACGCCGGCTTCAGAAGATACATAGATACCGGTACTCCAATCGTACGGAACGGCATCACCTCTGTTCTTTCCTGTCTCGCCTGCTGCGAACATGCTGATGCTCAGTACGGCAGCGGAGAAAAATAGAAAAAGTTTTTTCATAATTGTTAGTATTTAAATTTAGTTGTGATTTGTTTCGTTGATATTCTTATATCCAAAATCGCCGCAAAGGTACAGCTTTTTTTTGAATTGACCAAATAATTTTGCATTTTTTTTAAAAAAAAATAAATTTTGTTCCCAAAACAACCATTTTCTTATGCAAAATTACTTTTTATTTGGTCATATTAAAATTTCTTTGTATCTTTGCACGCAAAACAAAATTTATGAAGCGCGTTTTGTACATATTTGGCGTCTTTTTCGTCAGTCTGTTGCTGGTTCTGATCATGCTGGTTGCGGTGTTGACGAGCGATAAGGTGGAGACCTCTGCGGTGCAATTGGTCACGGCGGAGTTTTCGCGCGCGCTGGGTACGGAGGCACGTGTGGGCAAGGTAGAATATCGTTTTCCTGCGCGCATGTCTATACGCGATATCTACTTGGAAGATAAGCAGCAGGACACTTTGGCATATATCGGCGAAATATATGCCCATTTCAGCCCCTTGGCGCTCCGGCACGGCGAGATCCGTTTCTCCCATGTCCGGTTGCGTAATGTGGTAGCGAAACTGTATGAGACGAACGGGGAATGGAACTATCAGTTCATGATAGATGCCTTCCGGTCGGAGGAGAAGAAACAACCTTCGGATCCCTTCCGCAGCCTCTTGTCCGTTCGGGATATTCAGTTGGATTCGATCCGTGTGCAGTACGCCGATTACACCCTGCAACTGCCGCACGCACAGATGGATCTGAATCAGTTGAGCGAGCAGCTGCTTGATGCCCAGATACGTCATCTGGCGCTGCAAATCACCAATGACCAATCCCAAATTACAAATCACCAATCACAAATAACAAATGGTCAGTCACCATTTATGGTGAATGATCTCCAGGCACGTCTCATCCTGAATGACTCCGCGCTGAGCATGCCTACGCTCAAGGCTCAGATGCCTCGATCGAAGATGGACCTGAGCGGTGTGGAGTTGCGGTTCCCGGCGCAGGACACGATATACCTGTCCAAATCGGCACACGAGATCACGTTTGCGCTCAATTTCCGAGAAGCGGACGTAGTGCCTGCCGATTTGTCGCTCTTCATCCCTCGTCTCAAAGGTTTCAAACGCCCTCTCTCCTTAAGCGGCGCCTTAGGCGGTACGCTGGATTCAATCTGTTTTGACAACGGAGCCGTGCGCTACGATGGTACGACGCTCATTGAGGGAAACATCAGTGCAGTCGGTTTGCCGGATATGACGAATACCTATTTGCGTGCGAACCTCAAAGATGCGCATGTCAATGCGGCGCAGTTGCAGGACTTCATCTCGCAACTCAAAGGTCGTCCCGTTCGCCTGCCCCAGGCGCTCCATCGTCTGGGCGATATCCATTACCGCGGTTTGGCGGAAGGACAGCTGCACGATATCACGCTGCATGGCGGTTTCACCACAGCGCTGGGTTCTATCTCCACGAACGGAACCATCGTCAGCGATTCTACTTTTGAGAATCTGCATTACGATGCCCGTGTCGTGGGACGTAAGTTCCGTTTGGGCAGGTTGGTGAACAATAAGCAGTTAGGTACGGTCACGCTCGACTTGTCGGCCAAAGGCGGCATCGAAGACGGTGTGCTGAGCGGCGACATCAAGGCGCATGTACGGCAACTGCAATACGGCGATTATACCTATAACGATCTGCATATAGACGGTCGGTACGAACCTCAGTTGTTCCGGGGACGTTGTTCTATTGACGACCCCCATCTGTCCATGGCGTTTGACGGTGTCGTGAACCTTAAGGAGAAAGATCCGGAGATGAACTTCAACCTCCTCTGCCGGCATTTTGACCTTGCGCCTTTCAATGAGGCACACGACCCTGTGGCGAACACTTCGTTCTCCCTGGCGGTGGACCTCAACGGCGCCAAGGTGGACGAGATAAGCGGATACATGGTCATCGACTCTTTAGCAATGGCTACGGTGCGTGATTCGATCTTTATGCAACAACTCACGTTCCTCCTTGCTGCGGAACCGGATATGTCCAAACTGGTTACCCTTCGCTCGGATAACTTAAAGGCGGAGATGAACGGCGTGTTCCGTTATGGCGACATGGCGCCTGCTTTCCAGGCGATGCTGCATCATTATCTGCCTTCCGTGGTAGATGCTCCCGCGCGCGCATGGCATCCTGTCTCTTTCTCGCTTCAGATGGAAGGCGAACGCTTGCGTGACGTACAACGGCTCTATCAGTCCCGTTTCACGCTCAGTGATCACCCCACGATGCAGGCGGACGTGCGCTTGGCGCAGAAAAAAGAACCCTATGTGGACTTCCGTTTCTCCGCACCGGGTATCCGTGCCGGCAACACACCGGTACATGACTTGACCGTGATGCTCAGTACCATCGATACCCTGCGTCACTCGAGCGACAAGAGTTCCGGTCTCTCGTTCACAATCTCGGCGGAAGCGATGGAGACGAATATGCTCTTCACGACCCTGGCGTTCCGGGATACCTTACTCTCCCACCTGACGATGCGCAGACCCGAGCAGGCGAATGAATTACTGCCCGAAGGGTGGGAACAACTCACACCGAGGGAGCTGCGGAAATCGCTGCGTGCGGACCTCACCAAAGGCGAACGCTTGCAACTGCTCATGGCGGCGCAACGTGCCGGAGATTACGGAGGCGATATTCGCTGCGTGACCCATTTTGCCAAGTATAACAAGAAACCGCTTGTATCCATGCATTTTATGCCGGGTAAGATAGAATTGCGCGATTCATTATACACCCTGGCGGAGAGTCAGATTACGTATTGTGCTGCTGACACATCCCTTCAAATCGAGCATTTCGCCTTCGAAGGCGGCGGACAACATATCTTTGCGAACGGCTTGGCTTCTACCCGTCGGACGGACACTTTGAGTGTCGATCTGCAACGCATCGATGCCTCCTATGTCGTGCCGTTCGTGCTGCCTGTGCAGACGATCATGTTCAACGGCTTGCTGACCGGTAAAGCGGATATCACCGGTGTCTTCCGGCAACCGCTCGTCGAGACACAGATCCATGTGGACTCGATGGGACTCAATAACTGCTATTTCGGCGATGCCGAAGTGGACTTGTATGTCTATCCCAAGCAGCAGATCCATGACTCGGTTCTGCCTCCGCGTCTTCGCTTCCATGCAGACGTCTATCGGCCGGATCGCAAGAACCGTAACGTAGTTACCTTGGACGGTCGGGCGGATTTTGCAGGACTCTTCCCTTGGGAACTGGATATGCAAACGGACTCCGTGCCGCTGGATTTCATCAACCATTGGACCTATTCGGTGCTCAAAGATCTGGATGGTCATGGTACGGGACATGTGGTGGTAGGCGGACGCAAGAAACTCGTTTATGTCTTACTCCAATGCGAGGCACAAGACGCATCGCTCACGCTTCCTTGGACCGATACCCGTTATACGATACACAAGGATACGATCATCATGGATACGACCGCTATTCTCTTCCCCGATGTGCATCTGGTGGACGGATACGGGAATCCGGTGGAGGTGAACGGAGGTGTCTATCATAATCAGTTCAAAGATTTCAACTTGGATATCCACGTCGATGCCCACGATGCGATGGTCTTCAATGAGACCCAACCCGGCATGCTGCAAGGAACAGTCTTCGCTACCGGACATGTCGATGTGACAGGACCGGACAAGGACATCCTCGTGCAGGCTGATGCACGGACATCGAAGAACAGCAGTTTCCGTCTCAGTATCGATAATGCCTCTTCGGCATATGAGTCTAACTTCATTCATTTCGTGCAGCACGACACGGCGAAGATCGACCTGCATGCCCTGGAGACCGATCTGGATAATATCGACAATAAAGATGTGGCGAAGATAGACACCTCCTATTATCGCCGCACGTCCCGTTGCATGCTCAAACTGAACTTGGATATCAACCCCCATCTGCTCTTCCAACTGGTGTTGGGTGAACGGAACGGCGATCGTATCCAGGGACGAGGTAACGGTGCGCTGCGTTTGACGTACGACACCCAGACCAGCGATGTGACGTTGCAAGGTACCTACGACATCGAGCAGGGTTCACTCTCTTATACCGTGGCGAATATGATTCGTAAGGACTTCTCGGTAGGCGACGGGTCGAAGATCGTCTTCTCCGGCGATCCCACCAACCCTATGCTGGACGTGACGGCAAAATACCGTGTGGTAGCAAACCTCAAAGACCTCTTCGGCGATGACGTGGAGCAGGTAGGTACGACCCGGTCGAACATACCGGTACTCACCTGTCTGCATCTGACCAACACGCTGCAGAACCCCATCCTGAGTTTCTCGTTGGAGTTCCCTTTGTCGGACCAGAACATCCAGCAACAGGTACGTCAGATCATCAATACCGACGAGATGCTGATGCGTCAGGTGATCTACCTGCTGGTTTTCGGGCGCTTCTTCACGCCCGATTACATGGCGAACGCGCAGTATGCAACGCTCAACTCGACGTACTCCTTGCTCTCCTCCACCGTCACCGGACAGATCAATGCATGGTTGTCTAAACTGACCGACATGCTGACGCTGGGTGTGGCGATTCGTACCGAGGGACAGGGGGATAACTCGAGTCAGGAGTACGAGGCGAACTTCCAGTTGCAACCGGTGGACCGCCTTATCATCAACGGAAACTTCGGCTATCGTTATAACGACGTGTCCAACCAGCCTTTCTTCGGCGATCTGGATGTGGAGGTGGTACTGACCGATGACGGTCAATGGCGCCTGAAAGGATACACCCACACGGTGGATAAATACTCTCTCCGCCAAGCAACCACCATCCAAGGTGTCGGCTTCGTTTGGAAATATGACTTCTAAAAAAAACATCCCCGAATTTCGAGGATGTTTTTAAATTTACGATTTTATCAGTTACGATTTAGTCATTTATTTGTTCATTGAGTCATTTAGCTAAATATCTAAATGGTTCAATAAATGGTACATGGTACATGACTAAATGGTACATAGTTTAGTGTCTCTCCGGTCTTGGGCCACGACGTTCGGGACGGGGACCTCTGTCCAGACGGGCACCATCGCGATCGGGTCTCGGACCACGCTCACGCTTCTCCGGCTCAACGTAACCTTCGGGTTTCTCCTTCAACGCACGTGCGCTGAGGCGGAACTTACCGGTCTTCGGATCGATCTCCAGCAGTTTGATGCGGATATGATCGCCTTCCTTGATTCCGGTTTCTTCCATCGTCTCGTAGCGTTTCCAATCGATCTCGGAGATATGCAGCAGACCTTCCTTACCCGGCATGAACTCCACGAAGCAACCGTACGGCATCAGGCTCTTTACGACCGAGTCGTACTCTTCGCCTACTTCCGGCAGAGCCACGATAGCCTTGATCTTCGCGATAGCAGCTGCCATCTGATCACCGTTGTTGGAAGCAACCTCAACCTTACCGCCCTTCTCGTCTTCGTCGATCGAGATGACAGCTCCGGTCTCAGCCTGGATACCTTGGATAATCTTACCGCCCGGGCCAATGACTGCGCCGATCATATCTTTCGGGATATAGAAGCTGACAATACGTGGAGCGTGCGGCTTGAGGTCAGCACGTGGAGCCGGCATGCATTCCAATATCTTATTAAGGATATACATGCGCGCCTCGTGCGCCTGTGCGAGCGCGTTCTCGAGAATCTCATAACTCAGACCATCTACCTTGATATCCATCTGACAAGCCGTCAGACCATCTACGGTACCGGTGGTCTTGAAGTCCATGTCACCGAGGTGATCTTCGTCGCCGAGGATATCGCTAAGAATCGCATAGTTCTTACCTTGGTTTTCCGAGATCAGACCCATCGCGATACCCGATACCGGTTTCTTCATTGGAACACCTGCGTCCATCAATGCCAGCGTACCGGCACAAACGGTTGCCATCGAAGAAGAACCGTTGGACTCCAGGATATCCGATACGACACGTACGGTATAAGGGAAGTCCTCCGGAATCATGTTTTTCAGCGCACGGCAAGCCAAGTTACCATGACCGATCTCACGACGACCTACACCACGAGCGGCTTTCGCTTCGCCGGTAGAGAAGGGTGGGAAGTTATAATGCAGCAGGAACTTATCCGTACCTTGGATCAAAGCCTCATCAACGATCTTCTCGTCACGGCTGGTACCCAACGTAACGGTACTCAAACTTTGTGTCTCACCACGGGTGAAGATAGAACTTCCGTGAGGGCCGGGCAGGTAACCTACCTCGCACCAGATCGGGCGGATCTCAGTCGTCTTACGACCATCCAGACGTTTGCCTTCGTCCAGTACGGCACGACGCATTGCCTCTTTCTCTACATCGTGATAATATCTATCCACAAGCGCAGCGATTTCATCGATATCAACCCCTAACGCTTCAGCTCTCTGGGCCATATATTCAGCTTTTTCAGCCTTGAAATCATCGCAGATCTGAGTAAACATCGCTTCGCGGTGATGTTTGTCGGTATCTGCTGAAGTAGCTTGTGCATAAGCACGAGCATAACTGAAATCGTGAACAGCCTGCTTCAACTCCTCATCGTTCACCTCATGGCAGTACTCACGCTTCGTCTCCTTGCCGTAAGCCTTCATCATCTCGTCGATAGCCAGACACTGCGGTTTGATAGCCTCGTGTGCTGCCTTGATAGCCTCCAGCATTACGCTCTCCGGTACTTCTTTCATCTCACCTTCCACCATCATAATGTTGTCGTAGGTAGCGGCAACCATCAGCTCGAGGTCTGCATGCTCGCATTGCTCGAAGGTCGGGTTGATCACCATCTTTCCATCTACACGTGCCACGCGTACTTCACTCACCGGACCCTCGAACGGGATGTCCGAACAAGCGAGAGCGGCACCTGCAGCGAGACCGGCGATGCTCTCCGGCATGTCGATACCGTCAGCCGAATACATGGTGACATTAACGAAGGTCTCTGCGTGATAGTTGGAAGGGAAGAGGGGACGAAGGGCGCGGTCGATGAGACGTGCAATCAGGATCTCATAATCCGAAGCTTTTCCTTCGCGGCGGGTGAAACCACCCGGGAAACGTCCTGCGGACGCAAATTTCTCTTTGTACTCT
>CACYHE010000030.1 GCA_902774185.1 uncultured Bacteroidales bacterium
TGGATCCAGCGTATCAACGCTGCCGCTCGCCTCGAAGGTCTGAGCTACAGCCAGTTGATGGGTTGCCTCAAGAAAGCAGGAATCGTTATCAACCGCAAGGCACTTGCTGACCTCGCTATGAACCAACCCGCTGCTTTCAAGGCAGTTGTTGATCAAGCGAAGAAGAAAGCTGCTAAGTAAGGTTTCTTAATCGAGAAAGTGCAAACTTACGAGAAGAAGACTTACTGTTAAGTAAGGATTCAGTACATCTAGCTAGAAGTTCTTACAAAATTTGAGCTCGCAATTACGCGAGCTCTTTTTTTATCTCTTCTTGTAATTCTTTTGAGGCCGGAACTAAAGGTAGTCTCAGATAGTTCTGGATAATTCCCTTTTGCGCGAGCACGGCTTTGATGCCGACGGGATTGCCTTCCTTGAACAGCAGTTTGACCATCTGATCGTACTGTGCTTGCTTGGCTTGATCCTTGTTGTGCACGATGGCATGGAAATCTTCGGGGAAGGCGTTACTTGCCACCGAAATCAAACCAGCACCTCCTGCTTCCATGATCTCACAAGCAATCCCATCGTCTCCGCTGATGACTAGAAAATCAGCATTCGCCTTTCGCCTTTCGTCCATTAGCCTTTTTATTTGTTCCACGTTACCGCTGGCTTCTTTGATGCCGGCAATCTTATCGGGATGGGCTTCCCAAATCCGCATCACCGTTTCCGGCAGCAGGTTCACGCCCGTGCGCCCGGGTACATTATAGAGTATAACCGGTATAGGCGAAGCCTCTGCGATTGCGCAGAAATGCTGATAGAGGCCTTCTTGATTCGGTTTGTTGTAGTAGGGGCATACCGAAAGGATGGCGGTAAAGTATAGGATACCTCCGTTCCGCATTGCTTCCAACTCCGATGTTACAGCGGCTGTGTTGTTACCTCCGACACCGAGAACTAATGGCAGACGACCATGGACATAGTTGACGATGAACTGACGCACTTCGTATTTCTCGTCTGCGGTCATGGTTGCCGCTTCGCCGGTTGTACCCAGCACGACGATGTAATCGACAGCGCCCGTCAGTTGGGTGTCTAACAACCGTGCAAGCGCTTCATAATCAACGCTCTTGTCTGCTTTGAACGGCGTAATGAGTGCCGTGCCTAATCCCTTTAATTCTTTCATTCTTTCACTCTTTCAGTCGTTAATCGTTAGACTTGATGGTGGTTAAATATCGCATAATCTGGTCATATAACCATGTCGCTTCCACGGTGGCTATCTCTCCTTGTTCCGGTGTGAGGTCGGGCAGGGAGATCAGCATGTCGTGCATTCCTTCGCCTATGTTCAGCCCTACTTTGAAATCCGCGTTGGTGTACATCGAAATGTATCGGAGCGGGAGAATAGGACGTGTGGTCAGATCAATCATCAGATCGTAGTGTTCCGCACGCAAATCGTCCAGCACATCAGACTTGGGTGTTCCCCACCAGTTGTAGTCCTGTTTCCCTAATATGCGACTCTGCGGTAAGATCAAAGTGGTGATCTCTTTCTTTTCCACGTAACCCCACATGGTCACGTCCATCTGCCGACGCAACAAGTCTTGCCGAATGGTCTTGATGGCATCGTTGCGCTCCAAGTAATCGCTCTCATAGATGAGCATAATCTTGAGCGGCTTGTCCATATGCGGAAAACGACACGCCCTCTCCGGTTGCTTCTTACGCAGATAATTAAAGATATATTGTTTGATTTTCATTCTCAATTCTCAATTCTCAATTCTCAATTGTCAATTATCAATTCAAGGAATTCCTCCTCCGTCTTGATAGGAATTCCTAAGTCCTCCGCTTTTTTGCGTTTCTCGGGACCCATATTCTCACCCGCCAAAATGAACGAAGTCTTCTTGCTTACCGACCCTACATTCTTGCCGCCGTTGGCTTCAATCATCGCCTTGTATTCATCACGGCTGTGCTGCGCAAATGTACCGGAGATTACGATTGAAAGACCGGCTAACTTATCGCTTGCCGGTGCAATTTCTTCTTCACCTTCCATCTGCAAACCCGCTTTGCGTAAGCGGTCCAAGATCTCTAAATTGCGGATGTCCTCGAAGTAACGAACGATGTTCTCAGCGATTTGCGGACCCACATCTTCGATGGCGCATAGTTGTTCTGCCGTGGCCCACTGAAGGGCATCTATTGTGTTGTATTTTTTGGCAATCTTCTTGGCGGTTGTCTCACCTACCATATGGATACCCAAGGCAAAGAGCACGCGTGCCCAAGGCACTTGTTTAGACGCCTCAATACCGGCTAACATGTTCTGCGCGGACTTCTCACCAAGTCGTTCTTGCGCAGCTATATCTTCGAGTTTCAGATCGTAGATATCTGCGATATTATGGAGTAATCCTTTTTGGTAGAACAAATCAATCGTCTCTTCTCCAAGACCGTCAATATTCATCGCTTTGCGAGACACAAAATGCTCGATCTTGCCTTTTATCTGCGGCGGACAACCACTCTCATTCGGACACCGCCATGCCGCTTCACCTTCCACTCTGATGAGTGGAGTCCCGCACTCAGGACAAACATCCGGGAAGGAATACATCATTTCATCATTGAGCGACGCAGTCGCGCTCATTTCATCATTTCGATCGGCACGACCGACAATCTTGGGGATGATCTCTCCGCCTTTCTCTACCCACACCCGATCGCCAGGACGGATATCGAGCGACTTGATGAAATCTTCGTTATGCAGCGTCGCGCGTTGAACCATCGTGCCGCTTAACTGAACCGGCTCCAAGTTCGCTACAGGCGTTACGACACCCGTTCGACCTACCTGATACGTGATCTCCTTTAACAAGGTCAACTGCTTCTCGGCGGGGAACTTATACGCAATCGCCCAACGGGGAGTCTTGGCGGTATAACCCAGTTCGTCCTGTTGTGCCAGGTTATTCACTTTCAGCACGATACCGTCGGTCGCAACCGGCAGGTTCTTGCGCTCCGTATCCCAATAGGCGATATACGCCATGACCTCATCCACGTTGTGGCACACTTTGATCGCATCGGATATATGGAATCCCCATTCTTTGGCGGTCTCAAGTCGTTCGAAATGGGTCTTGCCGGGCAGGTTCTCGCCGAGCATGTAATAGAGATAAGCGTCAAGTCCACGCCGTGCCACCTCCCGCGGGTCTTGCAGTTTGAGTGTTCCCGAAGCGGCATTTCGCGGGTTGGCAAACAGCGGTTCTTCCTGTTCTTCCCGTTCTTTATTCAGCGCCTCAAATCGTTCCCAAGGTAACAGTACTTCGCCTCGCAGTTCAAAGAAATCAGGAATGTCATTTCGTTCGATTCGCCAAGGAACAGAAGGGATAGTTTTGATATTGTCAATCACATTATCCCCCTGCTGTCCGTCACCACGAGTAAGGGCTTTGACGAGTACGCCGTGGTCATACCAAAGACTGATAGAGAGTCCGTCGTATTTGAGCTCGCAGACGATTTCTACTCCCGAAGGTAACTTACGTACCCATTCTTCAATCTCTTCGCGCGAATAACTGTTGGCAAGCGAAAGCATAGGATAGCGGTGCTTGACCTGCTCAAAACCCTTCTTGCCTAAGTCCGAACCCACATGTTGCGTCGGACTCTTAGGATCAAACATATCGGGGAATTGTGCCTCGAGTGCTTGCAGTCGATGCATCTTGAAGTCGAACTCTTGGTCGGATAGTGTAGGCATGTTCAGTACATAGTACTTATAGTTTGCCTCCTCCAACTCCTTGCGTAGGTTTCTTAATTCTTCCCGCTCCGGTTCTTCTATTTCGCTAAATAAATTCAATTATCAATTGTCAATTATCAATTATCAATCATCTCACGATTAATCTTCGTTGATAGGCTACGCCGTCAAAATAGACGTATACTACGTACATACCCGGCGCAGTAGGCAGCGGTACTTCGAAATAAGCAGATAGAATCTTTGCTTGCTCTTGCAGCACACCGCTCACATTATAAATAGCGTAATAACTATTCTTTCCCTCTTTATGGGCATTCTGGATAATCAACTTGTCTGCTTTGCCGCTAATCACCTCTTCCGTGTTGATCTGCGGAGTAGGGTCAAAGACTAAGGTACTATCTAACTTAAGTCCCACTAACACGGGGTCATGATCCGAACAACGGAACATCGACAGGTCCGACCCGTACTTGTAATTATACCGGTCCTCCTCATCGGAATTGATGTGGTATGCCGCCATACCTGTTATCTGAGGATATAAGGTCTCATTACTCAAGGCTTGGTCGATGTAACTGGTCTTACTTGCATTTCGCATTCGGTAACTGTAACTGCTGTCCGCATGGAAAGCGCGATGCAGGTCAATCATTCCGGCGTCTGTGAAGACAAACATAGGTTCGGTCTTGGCATGACAATTGAAGTCGCCCATAAACAGCACGTCATGATCTTTGATACCGTTTCTCCGTAAATCATTGCGGTAATCTTTGTACATCTTTACCACCGCTCTGGCTTCGTTCACACGACGGTACTCGTCACCGGTGTTCATTGATTTAAAGTGGTTAATGGAGTAGATGAATTTCTCCCCGGTTGCTTTCTCCCGAAAACAAATCATCTTCTTGCGGTTTGGGATGTTCTCTGCATCCGTTCCGGTAGGCGTACCTATCGGTTCCACTACATTGGCGTCATATACAAAATCCACTTTCTGACTTGTACCGGTTTCAGTGTCATTAAAGAATCTGTAATGGCGTTCCGGCAGGTTCTCGTTCAAGTCACTCACGATCTCATTAATCGCCTCATTTCCTAACTGTAACTCAACTAGTCCGAAGATATCTGCGTTGATCTGCTTAAGAGCCTTTCTCACTTTTTCCCGTTGGTCCTGATGCTGCGACCAACTGTCAGCTCCCATCGAACCCCAGGTCATGAAGTAGTTTTCTATGTTAAACGCACAAACCAGCAAACGGTAATCGCCTAAATCCGGTATCCCTTTCTCTAAATCCGAACGAGAGTTGCCGACCCACTTACCGCCTTGCCACGTCAGTTTGTTTGTGCTGTTGACTACCGCTTTTAGGTTATAGATTTTTTCTCCGCAACGATGGTAACCGCTTACGCCGGTTAGCGAGAATGAACACGAACCGTTGATATGTACTGTTCGATTATACTCCACTGAACCCGGTATGCCTTGATTCTCCGGCTCAAATATACGCCATGGGGAAACAAGCAGGTTGCCGTTTGCATTGTTACAAACCACTACAGGGTCGTCAAAAATAACCGTTTGACCAACATAATCACCCAAAGCGGACTGCACACTCCAACTATCCGGATCAGAGGCCGATATATGAACTTGCGCCAAAGAACTCAGCGCAAAAAAGACTGTTACTAACAAAGAAAGACGTTTTTTCATGACGTTTCATGTAAATTCGGCTACAAAAGTACAAAAAAATTTTGATATGTGCAAAAAAAAGTGTAACTTTGCAGCCAAATTTGAAGAAAAATGCGTTTTTCGGACTTCTGGACAACTATCAAGATACGGAAATGGGGTAAATATGTGTTTACCCTCATCGTCTTTTTGATCATCTATATCTTCATCGGTGATCAGAGTGTCGTGCAGTTTGTCAAACGGGGAAAGGAGATACAGGGCTTGGAGCAGCAACGCGATATGTACCGCCAAGGTACCGAAGAGGCGCAGCGGGAGATAGAAACGCTCAATAACCTCGACAGTCTCGAGCGTTACGCACGCGAACACTATTTTATGCATAACGCAAACGAAGAAATTTTCCTCGTAGAAGAGGAATAATTTGATCGTTCGAGCGAAGCGAGATAAGATGAAATCATTTTTGGTAGATGAAGTTAAGTAATATCATATTGATGATCGGTCTGGTCATATTGGCCGTAGGAGCGGTTCTTAGTATTGCTAAGGTCGAACCCTACGCCGATTATGTACTGCTTGCAGGAGCCGTTGTGGTCATCGTACGCGGTTTCATTAGAAACCATGAGAAAGAATGATCGATCGTAATAGATCCGAACATATTATCTTAGGCGTCGATCCGGGTACTTTGTACATGGGTTACGCCCTCTTGCATACCGTCGGACAGCAGGTGGAGATCTTGGAGTTCGGCGCGTACGATGTACATAAGATCGAAGGACAATATCCTCGTCTGCAAAAAGAATTTTTCTTTTTGCAAGACTTGATAGATAAGTATCATCCTTCGTCCCTGGCTATCGAAACCCAGTTTGTGGATAAGAACCCCCAGACGATGATTAAGATCGTGCATGCGCAGGGTGTCGCTATTGCTGCGGCCTTGAGTAAGGATGTGCCGATCTATGAGTACTCGCCGATGAAGATCAAGATGGCGATTACCGGTAACGGTCATTCGACCAAGCAACAAGTGGCCGGCATGCTCCAGCGTTTCCTCCACATCCCCGAGGAACAGATGCCCAAGAAACTGGATGCTACCGATGCACTCGGTATCGCTTACTGCCATTTTCTGCAACTCGGACTACCCGTGTCCGAAGGAGGTGCCAAAGACTGGACAACCTTCGCCAAGCGCAAAGGCTTGACCGATAAGGGGCTCACCGGTCCCGCTGCCCAACTGGCTGCGGCTCTGGCAACGGTAAAAAAGAAAAAGTAGTCGAAAGTAGAAAGAAAAAAGAAAAAAGCAAAAAATCATCCCTAAAATTTGGTAGTATCGATTTTTTGTTGTACCTTTGCACCGCAATTCATCATTGAATCATTAAAACAATAAAACATTATAACTATGGCTTACAAAATTTCAACCGATTGTATCGCTTGCGGTACCTGTATCGATGAGTGCCCGATGGGTGCTATTTCGGAAGGCGAACACTATTCCATTGATCCGGACGTTTGCACCGAGTGCGGTACTTGCGCTGATGTTTGCCCGAGTGGCGCTATCAGTCTCTAAAAAAGCGATTTTTTTACCCAAAACGGGTGTTTTTGGAGGGTTTGCTACGGTAAACCCTCATTTTTTTGTAAAAAATGCTACCTAAACCTTGCAAATATGAAAAATTTTTTGTAATTTTGCGCCCAAATTTCAAAATTTGGCTAAAAATGGAGAAAAAAGACGTAGTAATTGAGGAACAACAGAAACAAAGAGACCCGCAAGAGGTCATGTTGGAGTCCTTCTTCCGTATCCACGATTTTCTCGTGGCGCACTCGTTTATGCCTATTCGTCGTCTGCTGATGGACGAGATTGATTGGAACGAACGCCTGATTGCTATCAAAGGCGGTCGTGGAGTGGGAAAAACCGATTTCCTGCTTACCCGAATCAAAGAACTCGAAGCGGAGTGGGCAGCCATTCCGGACCCCATCATCAAAGGCAAACGTAAACCGAAGCGCCTGCATTCGGAGATTCGGCCGTGTCTCTATGTCAGTTTCAACGACTTCTTCTTCACCGAGCATACCTTGCTCGAAGTGGCTGCTGCGTTCGTGAAGCAGGGAGGACAGTACCTCTTCTTGGACCAATTGTTCAAGTATCCCGGTTGGTCACGTGAACTCAAACGTTGCCATAGTAAGTTCAAAGAACTGCATATCATCTTCTGTGCTACGCCTGTCATGCCGATCGATGAGGACAATAACGACCTCAAAGATATTGTGGCTACTTATAATCTTCGTGGCTTCTCCTTCCGAGAATACCTCAACCTGCAGACCGGACTTCGTTTCCGTTCCTATACGCTCGAAGAGATCATGCAACGTCATGCCTCTATCTCGCATGAGATATGCGAACGCGTCAAACCGCTCCAGTATTTCAAGCAGTACTTGGCGCACGGCTACTATCCTTCGTACCTGGAGAGTAAATCCTTCGAAGCAGCCTTGCTCAAAGTGATGAACTCCCAACTCGAGGTGGACGTGCTTATGATCCAGCAAATTGATGTGGCATGTCTGCATAAACTGCGCAAACTGCTCCATATATTGATGGAAGACGCACCCTGTGCCCTCAACATCAGTAATATATCCGAATCAATCGGGCTCAGCCGGGCTACCACGATGAACTATATCAAGTACCTCAAGGATTCCCGACTGATCAACCTCCTTTATCCGGAAGGAAGGAATTTCCCGATGAAACCGACCAAGGTCTATATGCATAATACCAACGTGGCACGCATGAATTTCACACGCGACATCGCTCCTATAGATCTGTATGAGACCTATTTTTATAACACCGTACACGGTTCGCATAAGGTGAACGCTACCGATCGTAGCGCCATGTTCATCGTAGATGGTAAGTACTATTTCGATGTACGCGAAGCATCGTCCATACGCGACACCATCCGTCCGACGGCCGTTGGCGATTTGGAAACCGGACGAGGTAACCAGCTGCCGCTGTGGCTGTTGGGATTTTTATATTAGTCGGTATTCCGGTATACCGGTATTCCGTTATTCCGAAACAAACAACAATAAATCAACATAACAATGGCAAAAGAGAAAAAATTTATGACCATGGATGGTAACGCAGCTGCGGCACATGTGGCTTACATGTTCACCGAAGTAGCTGCTATCTATCCTATTACGCCGTCGTCTCCGATGGCGGAGAACGTGGACGAGTGGGCTGCCGCAGGTCGCAAGAACCTGTTCGGCGAGACCGTACTCGTGCAGGAGATGCAGTCT
>CACYHE010000031.1 GCA_902774185.1 uncultured Bacteroidales bacterium
TGTGTTGCTGCGCTTCACGCGGTAATAGCCGTTATAGAGTAATTCGATCTCATCGCCATAGAGGATGGAATATGAACCGCGGTAGATGTAAATCCTGTTTCCGGAAGTCTTGACGTAACAACCATTCCAGAGGTCCTGATAATTATCCGTACACGCCACCGATTTGCGAGTCGTTACTTCGTAACCGGAATCCTCGAACCACAGGTCATACTTATCGTTCACCACATACTGCGCGGACATTGATACCGCTGCAAGCAATGCTACTATGAATAAATTAAAACGCTTCATATCTTTTCATTTACAAATACCGTGCCACAAATGGTTCAAGTGGCTTTAAGTGTGATGATATCGCGCAGGTCGGTGGTATAAAGCGGCGATTTGTGGTCTGTTTTATAAACCGTTTGTTGCGATGTGATTTGTGAACCCAGGATGATAGCACGTTTGCCATGCCGGTCATCGATATGATCGAGTACACGCTGCAGACGGTTGTCTTTGGCTCGGTCCTTAGGATCAAACAGATCGGGAACAACCGCCGTTTCCGGAATGATTTTTAGTAACACCACCCCAGCCTTCTTGTAAAGTGCCCCCGGTCGATAGGCTCGACGGAAAGCCGTTAAAGCATATGAGATCAGTTCTTGGGAATTCGACGTGGCAACCGGTAAGGTGACGAGTTCGGATAAATAATGTTGCTCAATATCCGTACGGAACGCCGAGGTATGGGCATAGACATATAATTGCTGCGCCACGGATTTCTGGACGCGTAGTTGCCGCGCACAATGCGCACAGAAATTGGCGATTTGTTCTTCCAAAAGCGTTTGATCTGTGATCGCATTGGCAAACGTACGAGAAGTGGTAATCGA
Organism: uncultured Bacteroidales bacterium; assembly: GCA_902774185.1. Classification (GTDB taxonomy): domain Bacteria; phylum Bacteroidota; class Bacteroidia; order Bacteroidales; family Paludibacteraceae; genus Colicola. The sequence continues at coordinate 861 of CACYHE010000031.1, forward strand.
CTGCTTCATAGGCAATTCCGTAATATCGATCACATCTTGTCCTCGTAATTCCTGCCAAGTTAACAGTCCCGGTTTATGCAACATGTTTTGCGCAAATGCAGCTGATTTCTCTGCATAATCAAGAGCCGTAACGATACCGGAGTTTTGGAGTTTGGCTTTGGCACGTCTGCCAATTCCCCATACATCTCCGATCTCAAAGGTCGAGAGCGCCTTGACCCGTTGTTCTTCCGTGCGAATCTCACACACGCCATGATATCCCGGGTATTTCTTGGCGTATTTGGATGCCACTTTGGCAAGCGTCTTGGACGAGGCGATGCCGATAGAAACAGGAATCCCTACTCCACGCCGGATCTCTTTAACCAATTGCTCACAGTACGCTTTTTGTTGGTCAGCCGGTATATGATCGATATTGAAGAAACACTCATCGATGGAATATTGCTCAAAACGCGAAGTGTGCCTACGAATGATAGACATGACGCGGTCGGATAGGTCGCCATATAAGGAAAAATTCGATGAGAAACACACCACTCCTTCTTTATCGACAAGGCTCTTGATCTGATAGAGCGGTACGCCCATCTTAATGCCGAGTGCTTTGGCTTCGTTGGAGCGGCTTACCACACAACCGTCGTTGCCGGATAGAACCACAACAGGTTTCCCCTCCAGATCAGGACGGAAAACCCGTTCGCATGAAACGAAGAAATTATTGCAATCAGCAAGCGCGTACATGGTAGTTAAGAGTTGATAGTTTAGAGTTGAGAGAAGTCGGAAAGTCGTCTAGATGAAAGCGGAAAGTTTACACTCTGGTTTTATGAATCGCATAGGTGACCACTCCCCAGACTTGGAAATTACTCTCCGAAGTGACGCGTATCGGTTGAAAATCAGGATTATGCGGAATGAGCCATGCGCATTGTTTTTCCTCGTCTTTCTTGAACTCCTTAAGCGTGTATTCGCCATCAATATAGGCTACAATAAAATCGCCGTTCTTGGGTTCAAGGCTGCGATCCACCACCACTATATCGCCGTCCAGAATCCCCGCATCACGCATAGAATCGCCTTCCACATGCGCGTAGAACGTAGTCTCTGGATGAGGTGTCATCTCTCGTGCAAGGTTAATCCGTTCGCCGGCATGGTCTGCTGCAGGAGACGGGAAACCGGCGTGTATCGATTCAGCGAACTCAAGCGCTAACTCCGCTTGCTCCGAATCCGTTATGTCTATCAGTTTGCTCATCTTAATCTTATTTTTCGTGCAAAATTACAATTTTTTTTTGACATGTGCAATTTTTTTTGTAACTTTGCAGTCGATTTTAGGTTATGTGGACTGTTTTAGCGTTTATATCTGCCCTTTGTTTGGGCTTTTATGATGTCTCCAAGAAGATCGCTTTGCGTGAAAACAGAGTGATTGACGTGCTGACTATCAGCATCTGTGTATCGGCACTCTTCCTTTCTATTCCGCTGATACTGTCGCGTTTATGTCCTGAAATAATGACGGATACACATTTCTATGTACCGCCTATGGACCGCACGGCACATGCTTACACCTTACTCAAATCGGTGATTGTTCTCAGCAGTTGGATCTTCGGTTATATCTCTCTCAAACATCTGCCGATATCGGTTGTCAGTCCCATGCAGGCCACTCGTCCCATGTGGACCTTGATAGGCGCGTTGCTCATTTTTCAAGAACATCTCAATGCTTGGCAATGGATAGGTATCGTGTTGGCGATCGGCAGTATCTTTATTTTCTCGTTAAAGAATAAATCACAAATCAAAAATCACCAATCACAAATAAATAATCGCTATTATGTGACCCTCGCTTTAGCGATTATTATAGGTGCTTGTTCGGGTCTGTATGACAAGTACCTTATGCAGCAGTACGACCATAATGCCGTACAAGTGTATTACACATTCTATCAGGCGATTATGATGCTTGTTACATGGGTTATCATAAATCGCAAATCACAAATCATAAATCATAAATCTATCAAAAAAATAGGCGTGATTGTTCTAATCAGCCTATTCTTAATCGTTTCGGACAATGTCTATATGCTCGCCTTGCGTGATCCCGATTCGATGATTGCTGTAGTCAGTACGATTCGTCGAGGCGGGACCATCATCGGTTTTACGTACGGACTACTCTTCCTAAAAGAAACCGAACCTGCACGTAAGATTTTGTGCATGGTCGGAATTCTTGCAGGCCTTGTTTGTTTGGCCTTGGGCTCGCTTTGATCGCTAACTCAGCCCACCTGCACTTCGGGATTGATCTTGCGAATCAGGCCTTTGAGCACATCTCCGGGACCGAACTCATAGAACTCAGTAGCGCCATCTATAATCATGTTTTGGATACTTTGCGTCCAGCGAACAGGGGCCGTGAGTTGTTTGAGTAGGTTTTCGCGGATAATTTCAGGTCCCACAGAAGCTTGTGCAGTCACATTCTGATAGATCGGACAGAAGGGTTTGTGGAATTCCGTCTTGTTGATGGCTTTTGCCAAATCTTCTGATGCAGGCGCCATGAGCGGTGAGTGGAAAGCACCACCTACCGGCAAACGTAAGGCACGACGAGCACCTGCTTCTTTGAGTGCCACGCAAGCAGCGTCCACAGCTTCAATTTCTCCGGAGATTACAATCTGTCCCGGGCAGTTGAAGTTAGCGGCTACCACAACTTTGTTTGACAAAGTTTGAAGGTTTGAGCCTTCGGCCTGTTTGAAGTTGTTTGAGATTGTTTCACAAATCTCATCGACTTGTTCGTCAGGAAGACCCAATACGGCTGCCATTGTTCCGGGATTGGCTTCGCAGGCAGCCTGCATAGCTTGGGCACGCGCGCTTACTAATAATAAGGCGTCCTCAAACCGCAAAGCGCCACATGCTACCAATGCGGAGAATTCTCCTAAACTATGTCCTGCCACCATATCGGGTTTCTCAATCGTCATAAGACGTTGGGCTACCACCGAGTGAAGGAATACAGCCGGTTGCGTCACTTTGGTTTGCTTGAGGTCCTCTACCGTGCCATTGAACATTACGTCGGTGAGCGAGAAGTCAAGCAGCCTGTCGGCTGCCTGACATAGCTCGCGTGCCTCTACGTGGGCATCATACAGATCTTTGCACATACCCGGGAACTGGCTTCCCTGCCCCGGGAATATGAATGCTTTTGCCATATTACAGCATCAACGATCCGATCAACGCCAAGATTGCGTAGAACTCAGGAAGAGCAGCATAGATCATGGTGTTGGACAATACATCGTGACCAGCGCCGATGTTTGCAATACCGTTGGCGCAAACCATGCCCTGACGGATAGCGGAGAGAAGGAATACCAAACCAGCGCCTACGCCAAGACCGAACAGCAACAGACCACCCTCACCTGTCTCAGCAATCAGTTTGCTGCGCAGCATGAAGAAAGCTACGAAGCCGTAAAGACCCTGCGTAGCAGGCATAGAAGCCAAAATCATGTACTGGCTCGATTTCTCTTTGTTCTTTTTGAGTGCACCTTCTGCCGAATTGGCAGCGATAGTGGTTCCGTAGGCCGAGCCTACACCTGCAAGACCGAGCAACAAGCCCAGACCGAGGTAACCTAACATTGTTTCTACTAACATAGTGATAAAAATTTATTTGTGATTAATTATTTTTTAAAAGGATTGTATTTCTTTCCAGAACCTTCATAGCCTACATTTTTGAAGTACTCCACGAAGGTCAGACGCAGCGGGTGAACGAATGCACCGAGACAAGCCATCAGCAGGTTCAGTACGTGTCCGAAAGCGACAATCAGCGCAAAACCAATAGCCGTTCCTACGTTCGGGCTCTCACCTAACACGGTCATACCTAATTCATTGAAGGCGGCTCCTAACATCGCACCTGCCATACCCAAGGCATAGAGACGCAAGTACGACAGCACGTCACCCAAGATACCGGTTGTCATATTGTAGGTGTCCCACAAGCCTGCACCGATGTTAATCAGCGGATTACGTCCCGGCGTATTGAAGATAAAGATACCCAAAGCCGAGATAGATGCGATCACAATCAGGATGACTTGTGTCATTTGCGGACCCAGTACGGAAGTCGAAGCCAAGATAGCGGTTGCGATACCGCCCACGATGAGCAGTAACCAGCCCCAGGTCGAAGCCGTGGCATAGAAACCGTTCTGTTTGGTGTAACAAATCGCCTTGACGGTCATCGCCAAGCAGATATGGAATACACCGATGAACAGGGCCAACACCATCATGATGTCATACCCCATCCAATTGCCGGTTCCATCTCCGAGCCAAGCCTTGAACATAGGTGCTTTAGCCCATGCGGGGATCCATTCGGCCTGATAGATATCGACGCCGAAGAAGGTTCCGGACAGGTAACCGACGATCGTACAGCCCACACCGAGCACCATAATGATCGGACCTAAGCCTTCGAACATCTCGATACGCAGTTTCTCTTTAGCGATAAGCCATCCTACCAGGATAAGCGCCAAACCGTACCCGCAATCGCCTACGCAGAGCGAGAAGAACAGCAGATAGAACGGAGCCAAGATCGGCGTCGGATCAAACTCATTGTAGTTCGGCCAACCATACATGCCGGTCAGCGGTTCAAAGAGTTTGGTGAACCAGTTATTGCGTAACTTGATCGGTGTCGCGTCTTCCTTCTCCGGATCCGTCTCCTCGTAATAAACCTGCGCTTCCGCCAACATAGCGTTCAGTTCTGCCTCCTTGTCTATCGGACAGAAGCCTTCGAAGAGGCACAACGCACCTTCTGCTACCTTATCGGTAGAAAGCGTAACGCGTTGCCAATCAATCTGTTGACGGGCTTCTATCAGTTCTTTCTCTAACCGCTCTTTGTTCGCCAACTGCCATGCTTCGATACGGGCATTGGCTGCTACCAGCAGACCTTTGAGGTGCTCTACTTCCTGCAACCATGCCGCCTCCGACTTCTCGGGAACAGGGATCTCTGTTGCGTAGTTGAGAAGGTCTTCTCTTTCAACTTTCAACTTTCCACTTTCAACTTCAACGAAAAAGGTTTTATTATCTTTTTCGTTGATTACTATACCCCACTCTTCCTGGAAGGCCTTAGTCGGACACTCATAGAAATGCAGCGTGTAACCAGCTTCTTTGAGTTCTGCGATACGTGCGGCATCGAAATCACCCCATACAGCAGCTTGTTTAGCGGCTTCTTGGGCAGCAGAGATACGCTCTTTCACCTCATTGCGCTCTGCAATCAGTTGATCGGGCGCTCCTTGTTTGAGCAGACGACGGATTTCATCTTCGTGCTGAAGTGCAGCCTGAAGTTGCTCATTATCTTCGATGAGACCGGCGGCTTTCTGCGTGATATGTACTACTCCGAGTTCACGAAGTTGCTCCAAGAAAGGCTCGTAGTCACGATGGAATACCAGGAAGGTATATTTTTTCATTTGTGTAATCATACCGCAGCCTCCTTCTCTTTCTTGGATTTCACAATCTTCTGACTCGATTTATTCAGGTTCTCCTCGTCTTCCATAAAGCGTTTAATCTTACGGATAGCGTCTTGATAACCAGGTATTTGCACTTTCTCAAAGAGGTTCACTTTCTGCGTCGTTTTCTTACGCGCATACTCGAGCAGATCCACTTTGCGGCGCACAAACTCCTG
>CACYHE010000032.1 GCA_902774185.1 uncultured Bacteroidales bacterium
ATACCGACACCCCGCCATGCGGTTCCCGGTTCCTGCCAATGCCAACTATCGTTCATGATTTAATTACGGTTTATGTGACCCACCAATTTTGCGTGCAAAGGTACAAAAAAATGAATTATGCAAGAAAAAAGTGATGTTTGCCGCATTTTGGGTTCTGCCGGACTACAAAAAAACTGCACCTCATAGAGATGCAGCCAACCTGAAATGATTGAAATAAAGTAGATGATAATAAAGTAGATGATGTTTCCCTGAAATTATTGTTTGGTCCAATCTTCCTCATAGGAATACTCGGTGCCGTATTCACGAATGAGGTGGAGGGTCTTACCTTCGATGCTGTATTTCATCTTCTCGTCGTACGGTTCCCATTCGATCTCCTCTGCCGGACCGCCGTCCATGGAGATGGTTTGTGAATCGTTGTGAACGGTGATGATGTCACCTTCCAAGGTGAACGAACCCTTGATGACTATGTGCTCATGAGGAGTAGGGATCTTCTCGCCGGTCTCCTGATCATAGAAATAGTAGTTGTTGATGTAGGTGTAGTTGTTCTTTCCGTCGAAAGTGATGAAATACTCCATGTCCTCGGTAATCTGAGCCCATGTACCTACAATCGGGTTGTCTGCCTCTTTGTTGCAAGAGGTGAATGCCAATACACTTGCTACCAGTGCAAAAGCGAAAATAAAGAATTTCTTCATAGCTTTTATCTTTTATTTTTTGTCTTTTATCTTCTTACTCTTCCACGCGTACAAAGACATTCTCATAATGACGATGGGTGAAGCCTACCGTACCATCGTAGTCATAGTCCTCACCAACGACGAGATAGTCTTCGTTGAAGACAAGGATGTTCTGCCAGCTGTTCATCCCGATCAGCTCATCGTAGGAACTGACACCGCCCCATGTGATCAATCGTTCCTCCGGTCTTAAAGCCCAGAAACCTTTGGTGTCATCCATATAGGGGTTGGAGTCCTCGAAAACCATTCTGCTGTCTGATTTGAGGTTGATCCACATGATCAAGCCGCCGGTGGAGTAACTGATGGAGACGGAACCATCCACAGCTGTCTCTTCCAAGGAACTAATCACTTGTTTGTACCGACCAATGAGTGCAGACTCGGAGATCTCAATCTGTTTGGTGGAATCCAGCACAGGTAGAGCGGAAATGTAGATCGTTTCTTCGGCTACACCAAGCACGATGCCTTTCTCATCCAGCGAAACGATGTCATATACGTTGTCGCGAAGGTAGATCTTGTTCTCCTCGTACCGGAATTGCTCCACATCGTTACCGAGACGGATCGTGTTCTTGCTCAGTACGAAGATCGGCATGCACATATGGGTGGAGGTGAAATCGCCCATGTCTATCGAGTCCAGATACCACATCGAACCGATGTATTTATTGATGTTGGCTTCTTCCGTGTTGTCCGGCTCATTGTCCGTCACCACTTTGCCCTCGCAAGAGGTGAATGCCAATACACTTGCTACCAGTGCAAAAGTGAAAATAAAGAATTTCTTCATAAGATAAAGTATAAAATATCAAAAATCGACCAAATAGACGATTTTTCTCGAGCATGCATGCTCTCGATCAAAAATCGCTGCAAAAGTACTGCTTTTTTTTGACATTTCACTCGCAAATCGTACAATTCGACTCACAAATCGTACAATTCTTTACTTTTCGTCTCTACGATGTGGAAAAACTGACGAAATTACTGCTTTTTATGACGGAATTGGAGGGGAGTAAGGCCTGTGATCTCTTTGAAGATACGATAGAAGGCCTGTTCGGAAGCGAATCCGCTCAGGGTGATGGCATGAGCCAATGCATCGTGATCATCGGTATATTGTTCGTCGAGCAGAATCGTCTTTGCATACTCGACCCGATACCGCGCGATAAATTGCGAAAAACTGAGATTCGTCCGGCGGTTGATGCAGTTGGATACATAGGTGCGGTTACTGCCGACAGCGGAAGCCAAGTCTTGGATCGTAAGTTGCGAATCGGCAAACAGTTTGTTTTCCACCAACACGGTACCTATCTTATGCATCAGTTGGTTGGTCTCTTCGGTTGTCGCTTTGTCCTCTTCCGGATGTTCCTCGGGCGAGACGGTCTCTATCGGTAACTTCGTATGCGCCGCTACATAGCCGAGACTGAACAGCAAGACCGCCATCAGTACCGCCGGGATACAGACTAACACACTGCCGTCAAACAGGTCCCGTCCCAGGACGTTCAGTAGGGTAGAGACGACCGCCGTGATACCGATGAGAATAAGCAGCGCATGGGTCGGCTGCAGCAAGTAACTGCGGTCGTCGGTATAGGTGTTATCCATGTGAGAACGCGTAGTGTTCAGTAAGCGGAATCCGCAGATCCATACCCAGATGACCTGAATCGCGAAACAGATTCGGGTAGGGAAATAGAGGTTCAGCGGAAAGAAAACCGCCATCAGCACCGCCGGAACAAAGAGCACGAAGTTATCCCAAGTGTAGCGCGTACGCGTGAGGGCACGCAGGTACATGTAATAAAGCGGATAGACGCATAGATTAGCCAACTGATACGTGTAAGCTCCGATCGTCGTCTCGCAATCCGAGAAGAAGAGCCAATGGTTGACGTACAACACGGTCGAGGCGAGATAGAAAAGTAAAATCGTGTATTTGACACGCGGTTCATCGACCGACCCAAACGCCCGCACCACGAAGAAAATGCACCAGAACAGGCACACCATCATCGGCAGCGATATGATCCATTGGTACAGCATCTTTTCACTTTCGGCTGCAAAATTACAACATTTTTCTGATATATGCAAGTTTTATTTGCATATGTGCCATTTTTGTTGTACCTTTGCAGCAAATTATAAATGTAATACTATGTCTTGGATCATGATTCTTCAGCTCCTCATTGTGTTTAATAATTATACAAAAATACCAAAAATAATTTTTCAATATGAATCCAAATAATAAATTTGTCATCACGATCAATCGTGAATTAGGTAGCGGCGGTCGAACCGTCGGTCGTAAGTTAGCCGAGAAATTAGGTGTCGAGTACTTCGACAAGGCCGTCATCAATGCTCTGCAGGAACGCTATAACCTGTCGGCAGAGCAGATAGAGAACATCAAGGGTCAGGAGACCGGTTGGTGGGCGGAGTTCAAACGGAAGATGACCTTCTCGGAGTCGGAGTACGAACTGAACAAGACGAATATCGAGACCGAGGATGTCTTCCGTGCAGAGACCGAAGTGCTTAAGGCACTTGCCAAAGAGAATTCGTGCGTCATCGCCGGCCGTAGTGCGTTCTATATCTTCCGGGATCACCCGAACCATCTGAGTATCTTCATTCAGGCGTCGATGCCTTGCCGCATGGCGCGTGTATCGCAGGAACAGAACATGAGCAAAGAGGAAGCCCGCATGGTCATCGACAAAGTCGATAAGATGCGTGAGAACTACGTGCAGGAGTTCTCCGGCACGTCCCGTTACGACACCCGTAACTACCAACTCGTGCTCAACATGGACGAAATCAACGAAGATGCGGCGGTGGAGCTTATTCTTGCGTATATCCGGAGCATGGGGGCGTAAATACCGATTGCCAATCGGCAAAATACAAAGAAAACGGTATCGTTACAGATTGGTTTCTTTGTGATGATCCAGTGAGGCGAGAGGAGTGTTGGAAGGAAGGTCGCATATCTCCTCTGCCATCTGATTCATGGCGACGCACTCGGCTCGGGTGATATGCTTTTTCTTTGGATCATAGGGCCACGGAGAGAGAATGAGTACCTGCTTGTTGGCTACTGCATCAAAAAGCAGGTCTGATGGTTTGTAATACTCGCCGAATCCATTGTCTGCAATGTAGATGACAGAATGTCCTTCGGAGAGAAGGACGTTGAGTACATCGCGTTCTTTCTCGTGGATGAACGGAGATACCATGACCGCACCTTTGCGAGCAGCAAGGACACAGCTATTCATGTAGTCTCGGAGACGTTTTGTATCGCCATGCTCCGCTTCTTCGACCATAGTGCGACGGACATGAACTGGGGCATAGGAAGCCTGATAGAGAAGTTTACTATTGCCTATTGCCCGATAGTCACGTTCGCCTATTTCAATATTGTCTTGCACGCGGAAGAAACCGGGCTTGAGGCGCTTGGTAGCAAGGCGCTGCGGATTCATGTCTATATAGTGAATAGCCGTTTGTAAACGACGGTATTGCGCCATTGGACGGATATCGGGCATCTGCGTGAAGATGGGCGATAGCGCATAGTACGCTTCGTTGCCAAGTCGCTTGCGTAGCGTGTTTTCTTTGTATTTCTCCCGACCGACGGTCGGGGCAACGGAAGAAAAAGTATCCTCATCGTAATAGGAATACGCCCGACCGAGTTTCTGGGCGGCTGATCGAAAACCGGACGCTACCATACTCACACTACGCGTCATGCTACGACGTACGTACCATACCATGTGCAGATGATCCGGCATGAGGCAATAATGAAGTACCTGTATCTCGGGATGATAGTTGGGAAACTCACGGAGACATAGCAACAGGGCATCGCCAAGCGGTTTATGCGCTACGTAGGCCTGCGCTGGGTCGTTATCAGGGATGACAAGGTCGCCGAGCAAAGGCTCACGCGACGGGATGGTCAGCGTGACGTGGTATAAACCGGCACCCTTCCATGCTTTGCCGGGTTCTTGCCATTGCCATTGTTCGTGATCTTGAGACATGTGTTTTGAGCGGCGATTGACAATCGCCTGAAATACAAAGAAAATGAAAAATAATATAAGGTACGCACGCGTGTGCGTGCGTACCTTATTGAGAAACGGGGATTAACCGCCGAAGTTATCGAAGCGGATGTCCTGATCGTCCACACCGAGGGAGTGGAGCAGGTCGAGGACGGTCTTCGCCATCATAGGAGGACCGCAGAGGTAGTACTCGATGTCCTCGGGAGCGTCATGCTGCTTGAGGTAGGTGTCGCCCATGACAGGAGCGATGAAGCCCGGGGTGTACTTGATACCCAGTTGGTCGGCCTTCGGGTCCGGACGATCCAGCGCGAGGTGGAAATGGAAGTTCGGGAACTCCTTCTCCAGCGCGAGGAAATCGTCGAGGAAGAAGACTTCGTCGATAGCACGTGCGCCGTAGAAATAGTGCATCTGACGGTCGCGGCACTGGCGGGTCTTGAGCATGTGCATGATCTGCGCACGCAGCGGAGCCATACCGGCACCACCACCGACCCAGATCATCTCCTTCTTGCTGTCATAAACAGGACGGAACTCGCCGTAAGGACCGCTCATGCGTACCTTATCGCCCGGTTTGAGCGAGAAGATATACGTGGAAGCGATACCGCAGGGTACATCCATGAACTCAGGACCGTTGGGGCA
>CACYHE010000033.1 GCA_902774185.1 uncultured Bacteroidales bacterium
GATGGTTCCCGACCGTATTTGATGAGTTTTTGAACAATGACATGCTGAACACGGCAAGCAATGTGGCGCCTTCGGTTAACGTCAAAGAGAACGAGCACGACTATGTAGTCGAACTGGCTGCTCCGGGTGTTAAGAAAGAGTACTGCAGAGTACACGTCGATGAGGATCACAACTTGTGCGTCGCCATTGAGAACAAGTTCGAGCACAAGGAGGAAGACAAACATTCGCACTACTTGAGACGCGAGTTTGCTTACACCAACTTCGAACAAAAGTACACCTTGCCGGACAATGTGGATGAAGAGAAGATTAGCGCAAAAGTCGAAGATGGTATCTTGACCATCGACCTGCCGAAGATCAAACGCGAAGAAGGCAAGACCGGACGCCAAATCGCCATCTCATAACAAAGCATGTTTTGTAAAATCGGAGCACTCCAAGAGCGAGTGCTCTTTTTTTGTGCTCAAAACACAAAAAGATTTGCACATTCGGATTTTTTTTTGTACCTTTGCGCCCGAATTATTGTACTAAAGAGGAATGAAATTGATAGACACCACTAATATGTGCTCGCACTTGCAGCGGAAGTTATTCGCCCCGAATGGCGAATACCGCGCTATCCGCGAGCAGATAGAAACCGACCCGACGCTGACGGCTATTGTCCGGTCGCGGCAGTTGCATATCTATCGAGACGGGAAGAAAATCCTTGTCCTTGCCGGTAAGGCTGCACCCAAAATCATCCGAGAAGATAAACTGAGTAACCTATTGTAAAAATGTATACCACCATAATAAACCATATAGAACTTGACCGCGAACAACGGAGCGTGCGTAGAGACGGAGAGGAAATCCACCTGACCGGATACGAATACGCTCTGTTAGATTATCTCTCTGCACGTCCAAATAGGATTTGCACAAGGCAGATGTTGTTAGACCACGTCTGGGGTAACCGTTTTCAGTATGACACCGGTACCATCGATGTGCACCTCAATGCCTTGCGGCGCAAGTTAGGCTGGACAAACAAAGAACCGATAGAGACTATTCGTGGAATAGGTTTTATCTTCCATATTGAGCAGAAAGTAACGCATTACACGATTGACCTACAGGCATTCCTGACAGATTGGCTACGCAGCCGCGAAACGGATATTCTTGCAAAAGGACTTGCGGCACAATTACATCTGACGCCCTTTGTGAACGAGATCACGATCGAACCGAACGCCTTGCGGCAGATGTTAGACAGCGTGCTGACGGCCCTACTCCCTTCGGCTCAACCGGGTGTCCTTCGCTTAACATCCCAATTAACTATGCAGCATTTTATCCTCTCTTTGGATGTTAACGGCACTATCAATGAGTTGCGCATCCCCATTTATGGTGATTTTTGATTTCTTAAGAAAATCTTAAGTAAAGTTTAAGAAAAAAGTAGTACCTTTGCCGCCGAATTTTGAAACGCAAAGGTATTATGATTAAAAACCATATCGACAAACGATTTCTATACCTCGTAGCTGCGGCTATTTGGGGTGTTTCTGGTTTGATTATTGCGATAAAAGGCATTCGCGCCTATACTGCCATGCCGGCAGATGAGTTATGGTGGCTTTGTTTGATCACGTTGGGCGTCCTGATTAGCTTTATATGGATGTTCCGGCGCATTGTGAACAGGTATTGTAACCTTATAGCGGCGTTACCGGACAAAACCACCATCGGGCATACTTTTCCTCTTCGAGGATGGGTGTTGATTGTGTGTATGTCCAGCCTTGGTATCGCCCTGAAATTTATTCCTTGCATACCGGCAGAATTTACCGCATCTTTCTATTCCGGTCTTGGGCCGGCTCTCGTGGTAGCAGGTTGTTTGTTTGTAAAAAAGTATATGACACGATGAGAACAAAGGTACTATTTATATGTTTATTGTTTGCGTGCGGATTATGTGCGCAGGTGTCCGAAGGCATCGAGAAGAACAAGGTCTATCAAGGATTCTCCGGCGGCATGATGCTGCACACGGGGTATTTATTCGGTCAAGACAACAACGCGCCCAAGACCGCAGACGGTCGTTTATGTTCTCCGCAAGGTGCGTTGTTCGGTATTGGCGGAGCCTTGCGCGTCCATCTTTGGAAACATCTGCGAACGGGTTTTGAAGGTTTTGTGAGTACGATGCTGAGTGGTATAACCGATTGTCACAATGTACTCAAAAACGGCAGTTATGTGCGGTTCGGTTGCGGAGGTGTGCTGGCAGATTGTTGTTGGCGTTTAGACAAAGCCTGGCCGTATATCGGCGGCGTCATCGGCGGTGGTTCGATGAAAGGGCTCTATATCTTAGAGGGCGACCAGAACAGTTGGACTCCGGACGCTAACAGCACATTTCACAAGCAATCGTTCTTTTATGTTACACCTTACGTCGGCTGCGATTATTGTCTCACGCGCAAGGTGCATATCACCTTCCGATTGGATTGGATGTTGGCTTTCCATAAGAGCGAACTATGTATGCCCACCGGACCACGTCTCTATTTCGGCTTTATGTTTTGTCACTAAATAAGAAAATATGAAAATGTGAAAATGGTTTTATGAACTTCGAAGGCATTCTTTTGGGCGCAGGCGCGTTCCTCTGTATCGGACTTTTTCATCCGCTGGTCATGAAAGCGGAGTACTATTTCGGTGTCAAGTCCTGGTGGGCATTCTTGGTGGTAGGTATATTAACCGCAGGCGGCTCATTGTTTGTGGAGAATACCTATATTTCTATCTTCTTGGGCATCTTTGCCTTCTCTTCTTTTTGGAGTATTGGTGAGGTCTTCAAACAGCGCGAACGGGTTCGCAAAGGTTGGTTTCCCATGAACCCCAAACGTAAAAACGAGTACTAAGTACTCTAAAATACAAAAAAAATCCCGTATATTCTTGCATATGTGGGATTTTTTTTGTACCTTTGCGGCAATTTGACGCAAAACAATGAAGCACAAGCACATATACTTAGCCGGAGGATGTTTCTGGGGAACGGAGCATTTCTTCAAACAGATCGACGGAGTAGTTGAGACGGAAGTGGGTTTCGCTAACGGTCAGACGGTCAACCCGACGTACGAACAGGTCTATACCGATACCACCGGTCATGCCGAGACCGTGCATGTAACCTACGATCCGGATAAAGTGAGTCTGGAGTTCCTGCTCCATATGTTCTTCAACGCTATCGATCCGACGAGCCTGAACAAACAAGGACATGATGAAGGTACTCGTTATCGCACAGGCATCTATTATGCGGATGCAGAGGATCTGCCGACGATAGAGAAAGTCTATGTGGAGGAGCAAACTAAACATGATCAACCTCTCGTAGTGGAGAAACTGCCTTTGCAGAATTTCTATCCTGCGGACGAATATCACCAAGACTATCTGGACAAGCACCCCGATGGTTACTGTCATCTGCCGAAAGCCTTATTTGACTTCGCTAGAAAAGCAAAATAGAAATGTTATTATGATAGACCAAATTATTGATTACAACAAGAATTTCGTAGCGCAGAAAAACTACGAACAGTACATCACCGACAAGTACCCCGATAAGAAACTGGCGGTACTCACTTGCATGGACACGCGTCTGACGGAGTTGCTTCCGGCTGCGCTGGGTCTCAAGAACGGTGATGCCAAGATCATCAAGAACGCAGGCGGATTGATCATCACGCCGTTTGATTCAGCGATGCGTAGCTTGATCGTCGCTATCTATGAACTGGGGGTGGAAGAGATCATGGTAGTTGCCCATTCGCAATGCGGTGCGTGTCACATGAGTTATGCGCATTTCCACCATGTCATGAAAGCGCGTGGTATCAAAGATGAGACGCTCGACACCATTCGTGAGTGCGGCATTGACCTCAACCATTGGCTCGAAGGCTTCCGCGATACAGAGACCTCCGTCCGCAAAACCGTCAAGACCATCCAAACTCATCCGCTCATTCCGAAAGACGTAACCGTTCGGGGCTTTATCATCGACTCCGTAACAGGAGAATTACAAGAGATTGCATAATGACTACCTACTGCAAATCCCCGCGGTAGTTGTAGCCCCCCAAAAAAGTGACGTCACGTGACGTCCTTTTTTTTATGCGTCCTTTTAAAGGGACGTTTTTTGTAGTATCTTTGCGAAAAAAAAAATGAAAAAAAACGGCAGAACAGAGGAACACAGCACGGAAATAGTTTTTTGTAATAGGCTGTGGATGAAACGAATAGGCTGCATTTCGCCCAACCTCTACGTCAAGTACGGCATCTCCGCCAAACGCTACTACCCGAACCTCATCCGCATGCTCGGCGAAGACTTCCACTCCGTCGTCCTCCGTATGGCGGTCCACATCGAGCGTATCGCCATGATCCTCTCCGCCCTCCGAGGAATTAGTCCGTTGACTGCTCAGCGTGACAGCGCTGAGTCCCTCTTCTGCTCCGCCCTCCGAGGAATTAGTCCGTTGACTGCTCAGCGTGACAGCGCTGAGTCCCTCCTCTGCTCCGATACCGACTACGCCACCGCCGAACTCATCGGCAGAAAGCCATCCTCCTCTCCCTCCTTCCTGCTGAATTTGAGTCCAAAACCCTCGTTGCTGAGGCACAATCTCAAGGAATATCCCGTGCTACGGTCCTTCGCTGGAATGACGAATGGCAAAACCATGGTCTTATCCAAAAAATCAAATATGGAGTATATAAAAAAATCGCATGAGACAGTTGAGATTCTTGAGACTCTTTGGGCTAACTGTCTCAACTGTCTCAAGAATCTCATGCAAATTTTTCTATGTCTATTCCGTCCGGATGGCATCCGGACACCCCCGAATCTTTAGTGATTCCTTATATATTACTTATATATTCCTTAATGACTATCGGGGGTCTTCCCTCCTTATAAACATCGTTAAACATTAAACATTATAAACATTTCCATGACCCTCTCACAGGAGAGGTGTGTGGTACCGGTCCAAACGAAATCTTCATCCAGAACAAACGGGACTATGACAAACATCCGCTCACAGCCGGAGAAACCAAGCAACGCGGCAACTGGCAACAGGCCTGTCGTGATGCCCAAGTCATCCTTCGTGACAAGTCCCATCCCCGTTTCCTGGAACTCTACCACCGTTGGCGAGCACAACTCGCTGACCCCGAACCCTACAAACAGTTCCCCGCCTTCGTCCGTGTAAGTTGTACCTTTGCGCCACATTTGACGCAAATGGATTACCTACCGCAAAACCCTGCTATATTAGTATCGAGCATTAATATGCTTTTACGCGACGAGGAGTTTGACTCGCTCGAATCGCTATGCTATAACTTCAATACCGAGCCGGAGAAGATCAAAGCCATCCTCCACGATGCCGGTTACGAATATAGCGAAGAACAAGAACAATTTAGGCCCATTGGATATAATGGAAATAGTTGATTTGTTGGAATATGGCGAACGGGCACAACTGAGAACGTGGTTCGAACGAAATGCAGCAAGTGAAAAGTGCTGTTGGATCGCCTTGTATCGCGGAAAGAAAAAGCCCGAAGGTATATGTCTTCCCTATTTGGATGTCGTGGAAGAAGCGCTTTGTTTCGGCTGGATTGACTCGACGCTCAAGCGTCTTGGGGATGGAAGGCTTGCACAACGCCTCTCTCCTCGGCAGAAAAAGAGCCATTGGACAGTACTGAATAAACAACGCTGTGCCGATCTCGAACAACGCGGTCTGATGACCGACCTCGGTCGCGCAGCATTACAAAGAGCGAAATAATATAAGAAATTAAGTAAAATATGAAGAACAGTACTCACCGTCCAACATCCTGCTCGTGAAGCCGGCTATATCTACAGTGAAGAACAGGAACAATTTCGACCAATAGGATACGATGGAAACCTATAGAAATGATTATCTTTGCAGCGACAAAGAAACATAATTCAAATTATTACTCAATGAAACAACGACTAATGCAAGTAGGAGCGGGAGTGCTCCGCTTCAAGCGTTTTGCGCGCAAGGCATATGCCGCCTTCGTCTCGATGCACCGTGAGGTGACCATCGGACGGTTGAGCCGCGCATTATGCGACAGACAACTGGTGTGTTCCGGTCGTGTCGTTCTAGGAGGTCTTGCTTTGTCGTTTGCAGGCGTTGTCAACGCCTTGGCTTCTGTAGCCGATTCGTCTGCCATTCCGGACGAGGTGACACAGTTGCACTTACAAGAAGTGCAGGTCATCTCACAGCAGACGGAGATCCAATCGCAAGCATATCGGCTTGTGACGCAGATCAGCTCAGATGCCATCGCTGCCTTGCCTGCGACGACCGTGGCTGACCTGCTACAGACCCTCCCCGGACTGGACATCCGCACACGCGGAGCGAACGGTGCGCAAGCTGATGTGAGCATGCGCGGCGGAACGTTCGACCAAGTGATGATCCTTCTCAACGGCGTGTGCGTCAGCGACGCGCAAACCGGACACTACACCATGAACATCCCCATCCCGATCTCTGCCATTGAGCGTATCGAGGTGCTCGAAGGAGCCGCAGCTTCACTATCTGGCGGTAATGCGTTCTGCGGAGCAATCAACATCGTCACCCGACAAATGACCAATGACCAATCACCAATTACCAATAACACGTATCACGTGTCCATGCAGATGGGTATGAACCGCTTTGCCAAAGCCGAACTGACGGGCGGTTGGCGGCGGAACGAGTGGCGCGTGCTGGCGAGTGCCGACTACGCCCACAGCAACGGATACTATGCGCCTGCTCCGACTGACAAAGAGGCAACATCGCTCAAAAACTCCGATTTCAACGGAGCGAACATCTACCTCAACGCCACCTGGCGCGGACTGGAGATGCAACTCGCTGCGCAGTACAAGGATGCAGGAGCCGGGATGTTCTACGGCTTTGGGTCGCAGGATCAGTTTGATGCCACGCGCACTGCTTTCGGTTCGGCGCGATACAACCACAGTTGGGGCAAATGGTCCTTGGACGCGCTGGCGGCGTATCGGGCGAACCATGACCGCTACGAATGGCATCGGGGTACCGTCTCCAATCGCCATCTGACACATAACGCCACGGCTGCTTTGCGGGCGCACTACGCCTCGTCCATCGGTAAGACCACAGTGGGCGTCGAAGCACGAAACGAGAACATCCATTCGACCAATTTCGGTGATCACAACCGTCTGAATATCCATTATTTTGCACAACAGACCTTTCACGTCCAGCATTTCTCTGCCTCCATCACGGCAGGCGGTATCTACAATACCTCGTTCGCGCATCATTGGACGGCAGGAGCGGACTTAGGCTATGCCTTCGACTGCGGGGTGTCACTTTATGCCAATGCTAACCGTTCGCTGCGAATGCCGACCTTCACCGACCTCTATTATGACGCCGGCAACCAATTGGGCAATCCGAATCTGATGCCCGAGAAAGCATGGACGACATCGTTCGGTGCATCGTACAGACACACTTTTGACCAAGCAGGTACGCTGGCGCTCAATGCAGAACTGTACCATCGTTGGGGACGCGATATCATCGACTGGGTCTATGTGGCTCAGGACACCAAACGCCCTTATCATGCTCAGAACCAACAGCGCGTCAACACGCTCGGGGTCGAATGCACCGTGCAGTACCGACTCAACAAATGGCTGCGTAACGTCCAGCTTTCCTATGCCTTTACAAACCTTGATATCAACTTGCAGCAGGCCAACTCGCGCTACCTGGATTATCTTAGGCATAAAGTCGTCCTTCAGCTAGAGCATGGAATCTACGCAGGCCTCGGTGCTTCATGGACGCTCTGTTATCGCAACCGCGTAGGGCAGTTCAACAATGCCGATGGCACGGTGTCTGACTTCCGACCGGTGCTTCTCTTGGACGGTAATATCTACTACGACATCCTGCATTGGCGTTTTGCCGTGTCTTGCACCAACATGACCAACAGCCATTACTATGACTACGGCGGAGTATTGCAACCCGGCGCATGGGCAAAAATCAGCATAGAGTATCATTTGTAATGATTTTTACCCAAAATCCTTGTGTATGTCAGATATTTTTTGTACCTTTGCGCCGAAAATGTGAAGCAATAGAAGAAAACTCACGAAACGGATAGAATAGATATTGCAAACAAAACAAAAACTCTTATGAGAAAGATTTTCTTATTTATTACTGCTATGCTATATTGCGTAAGCACTTGGGCTACGGAAGGTGCACTTCCCGGTCGCTTTACCATCAACGCAAGAGGCGAGCAAATTGTCTTCTCCCAAGGCAACTTGCAGTACAACGCGAGCACGCAGGCTTGGCGTTTTGCGGATAATCAACTTACCGCACTCGGTGTAGCAAACGCAAATATCACCGAAGCCTCCTACACCGGTTGGTTGGATCTCTTCGGTTGGGGAACCGGTACGAATCCCACCCACTATAGTACGGATTGGCAAGACTATCCTAAGTTCAGCGAGTGGGGAGAAAACGCCATCAGCAATGGCGGCAACATATCAAGCCAATGGCGCACGCTAACCAATAAAGAGTGGGAGTATCTCTTCTTCAAGCGTGCGAACGCTACTTCGCTTTTTGGTTTGGGACAGGTGGATGGCATCAAAGGGTTGATCTTGCTGCCTGACAACTGGACAAATCCCGAAGGCATCTCCTTCTACACCGGCATATCAAAGGGGCTGGTAGCCAAAACGGATTATTACGCCAATACGGACGGAAAGAACTACAAGTATAACGAGTATACGTCTGCGCAATGGACACAGATGGAGAACGCCGGTGCGATATTCCTCCCGGCTGCAGGCTATCGTTGGGACAATGAGGTATATATGGAGGATAGCGATCTGGATTATATGGGGTATTATTGGTCATCTACGCCCTACGACAACTGGGAGGGGTATGAGTTATATTTTGATGCGTACGAACTGTCACCACAAAACAAGAACAGCCGCATCTATGGTCAGGCGGTGCGCCTTGTCCAAAACACCAATCTGAGTACCGGAGACAATATCGTCAGCTTTCAAACGTCTTTTCGCAAATTCATCAAGGATGGTCAATTGTGCATCGAGCGTGCCGGCTCCACCTACAATGCACAAGGAGTTAAACTATTGAGCCGTTAAATGATAAAACAGAATGAAACAGTATAAGGCTGTATTTCTTGATTGGGACGATACAATTGGCGATTGGACGACGGCAGAACATAAGGCTCTGCAGGACATTTACCAAACGTATCATCTAAATCGATTATATCCTACGTTTGAGGACTATTTAAACGTATATAAACCATATAATCTGGAGTTATGGGGAATGTACGGACGCGGTGAAGTGACGAAAGATAGGTTGCATTTGCAGCGGTTTTTGAAACCACTGCTGGTAAATGATGCCAATAGTGCGAATGATACAATGGTGAAACTGGCGCACGAAATGGGAGATGAATTTCTGCGGTTGACCAACAAGTATTTCTGCCTGATGCCTTATGCCGAAAAAGTTGTGAAATATATGGCATCCAAATACC
>CACYHE010000034.1 GCA_902774185.1 uncultured Bacteroidales bacterium
GAGCCTGTTTCGTAGACGCAGAAAGAACTGCTTGAGTCGAGAAGAATGGTCATACTCGTATAACTCGATGAAGTTCATGTGCATCGTTTTCTGCCGAGCGATTTGTGCTTTGACATCTTGGAAACGCACCGGAGTGAAGTCGTTGAAGTCCACTCCCACATCGTACATTGTGGGGGTGCACATGCTCCGGACACGTTCGGAATCGCAGCCTCGTTTGCCGGTTTTGTTGGTGTGCACGTGTCCGAACAGATGCCAAGTGTGATTGTTCAGCTGTCCACCGAAGCACAGTAGCGGTTCGTGGTTGAGGATGATCGGTTGAGCATCCACACAGAAGAACATCTTCAGCGCCACCTGTTCGAAATAGCGCGTGTACCTGTCGCGCATATTCTTGAAGTCGTGGTTGCCGTAGATGAGGAACTTCCGGCCATTCAGTCGCGGCAGATACCGATCATACAGTTGTGCTCCACCAAAGGCTATATCACCCAAGATGAAGACGATATCGTTGTCCTTCACCACGGCATTCCACCGTTCCACAAGCGCTTCGTTCATCGCGTTGACGTTCGCGAAAGGCCTGTCGCAGAACCGGATGATGTTCTCGTGACCCAAGTGCAGATCGGAAGTAAAAAAGATGTTCTGATCTGCCGTTGAGAATTGATATTGCTTGTCTCTTACATCGTTTTGCATAAAAATCATAAGTTTAATTTGTTCATAATTTAAGTTTCCATTTTGGCCGGATAGACTTGCTGCTCCGGCTGCCAATCAACCCGTTGGATCAACTTGGCGATGTTCTCCGCAGACGATTCCTCATCCTCATCAACGGTTGGGAGGCTGATCAGGTTGGTGATTTCACCTCTATCGAGGTACTTCTCAGGGAAAGGCGAGACTCCTACCCAATCATCTTCGCGCAAGATGCCCATCAAGGTTTCGTAGGGACTGATAAGCACCCGGACTCCCTTGTCATACAAGACGTTTGCCACAATCAGCACATCCGCATAATAGCCGTATATATCAAACCACAAGTGATATTCCCACAAGTTGGTTTGCTCGTTGCGCATCGGCGACAAGTGAATCCGCGCATAGGCAACGTCCATCGGGTGGAACCAACTGTTTTTCTCTTTCCAAGTGCAGAAATCTGCCTCGGAATCCCAATCATACTTGTCGGCAGCCCTGCCTTGGTTAGAGTGCTGCACGAACATCTCCCGATCGGTTTGGTCGGACGAATCCTCGTATTCATCGCCCCACAACGCAGCGTTTGCCTTCTCGTAGGCATCGTAAGCGATTCTCCACACATGCGCATAGCTATTCAGCGAGACGGAGTCAACAGTAGTAGGTCCTTCGGCCTTCAGTTGTTCCAACAATTGGATCATCTCAGTCCGATTTTGCAACTTTCTATAACTCGGCATGAGTTGGTACAAAACGGATCTCCGGATCTTGCCTTGCCGTTTCCGGTATGGCAAGTTCTGCGCGATATAAGCGTTATACTCGTCAGGCTCAGCCACTATCCAATCGACGAACATGCTGATGTATGCCTCCAACTTGATTAGTTCGTCCTCTATGTCCGGATCGCACAAGGGATTGTGCCGTTCGTCCGGAAAATTATTCGCGCTCTTGTAGAACACATAATGCCGCTCCAAATCGTTGATGAGCAAGTAATAGATGCCTTCGTACTGCGAGATGGTTACCTTGTACCAAAGCAAGCCTTTTTCCGGAGGCACAAACCCCCAACCCGAATATTTTCTGCAAGTCCGGAATGGCAGCCACAAGGATCTTTGCTCGTCGTCACCCATCACGGCAAGCCGACTCATGGTTTGCGCTATGCGCTCCATCACAGCTGCACTTTGCTGGCTGACAACATATCCATTGGAGTTGTTCGGTCTTCCCACCAACGCCCATACATCATTGAAATTCAGTTTTTTAAATCTTTTCATAGTAATAAAATTGTTTGTAAACATACGTGTGCTCACATCCCGAGCACGTAGGAGGTGACATAAAAAATCCCCGCAAGCATAGCCTACGGGGATATAGCATCTGGTATTGGTAGAGTGTTTTAAATCGACATATCCATACATAGGCAACAGCGATTCTCACGAATCGTAGCAACGAGTAAACTGCGGAATTTCGGTTCCGTCCAGCATGTAATATGTCGCATTCTGTATGCCATTAATTATGCGTTTTTCAAAATCGGCTGCAAAAGTACTGCTTTTTTGCGACATGTGCAAATAAAATGAGGAAAATCTTTTGGATTTGTTGATTTTGCAAGCGAAATGCGAGGTTTTGGTGAGTATAGAACCAAAAAAGAGGAGAAAAAATCGGCAGCAACGGCTGTTTATAATTTAATCGAAAACAAAAACATAAACAACACCATCATAGCAGTTCTGATATAAAAATTATAAAGAAAAATAACATTAAATCACAATAGTACTTGCCGTACCTTGAATCTTCATTTTGTATTGCCTACTTAAAAACAAGCTTTTAGATAGCCAATCCACAATGAATCTCCACATCCAAGATGTCATTGTTATTTAATGGCGAAAATATCAAAAAATTCCGAAAATGGATTGGGAAAATTATAGAGATTATAACGCGTCGCGGCAATTATAATAATTATATAGTTAAATATAGTTAATCAAAAACGCGCAGCCTATCGAGCCCACCAGGCTCTGGAGTGTAATAGCCTCTTCATTGTGCTTACAAGCAAGCTTGCAGCACCCTTAATAGTCCATTCCACTTAATCGACTACCTTGCAGGTACTCGCTTGGCTGCTTACAAAAACACGTCATTGCATGACTCACAAAAAAAACACTCTCGGTCGGTATAGTCTCCCCGACTACCTTCCCTTTTCTTAGCCGCAGGGGCACGATTAACGTTCCGATTTTCGAAGCCAAAAGTCAATTGGCTTTTCCACATTGCACTGCACTCTCAAAAACATTTTCTTAACCGCAAGGGTACGATTATTTCAACGTGGGGTGTAGCGATATTGGGTAATCAAAAAAGGAAGAGAAAAATCATCAAATAGAAATAGAACTTTTAGTTCTTCTGAGTCTTTGTTACTACCGGCTTACTCGAAAACAAGCTTTCACTAATCCGCTACTAACAAATCCTCTCATCCAAAGATGGTATCCCTATTTGATGTCAAAAAATACCAAAAAATGACAAAAATGAAGTGTCGGCTGTCTTACAAAAATTCACCGACATGGACATCATCCAGCCACGCCTCGAAAATGCCGTTGCGTTCTGATTCTGTGTGTTTGATGGTTAGCATGGTTTTTATCCGTTTGTTCGTTAATCAAAATTCTAATTCTTTTGCCTCCCAGCCGTAGTCTTGGTAGTAATGGACGTTAAGGTTGTTTTGCTGCACGTACTCATATAACTGTTCACGACGAACGGCTTCGCGGACGGACTCGTTGGAATGCATATTCATGAAGATATCCAGATAATCCCCGAAGATCCGTTGGGCTGTCGGCATGAACCGCGAACCATCCTCTACGCGCTCAAAAGCGACGACTTGCGGTTGGCCATTCTCATACCGAAGCGTCATCATTCCCGGATGATCTCCGCCGGAAACTGTCTTGAGCGTATCGCCTTCAATCTTATACCAGAACACCCAGAAATCACCCCACACGCTGGAATCCTCCTCACGCACCATCATCAGCGAAGGCACACAGAGTTCACCTTGCAGGTAGTACGGCGCTACTTCACGCAGCAGGTAGTCGCTGATGGCTTGACGGATGGCTTGCTCCTTGCGATTGATAGCAATATAGCGGATACAATCGGCTTTGTGGTCGTCAAAATCAGAAATTAGCCATTGGCCGTTCACACGTTCCATGGACAGGATGTGCTCCTCCGGAATTTCTCCCTCCTCGGCGGAGGCCGTTCCTCCCGTTTCATCGGGAGGACACTCCGCCCATTCTTGACGCACAGAGATAGTAGCAACCGCATGGTCTTTGTCCGTTTGCTCAACCTTAACCACCTCATAATCAGCAATCGTGCCTCCGTTGCCGGTGACGAAATAATAGAGCCATTCATGATCCAGCGCTTCGTGTTGCGGAAGGCGATAGAACATCGTGTCCAGCACCGCATAAAAGTCCTTCGTCATGTAGTCACGGGACTTCTCCAGCAACTCATGATCGGGGATGTACGCACATAACTCAGCAGCTCGTTCTTCGAGCGTTTGGGATTTCTGACATGCCGCAAGAACCACGGCCAACAAGGTATAAAAAAGGACTTTTCTCATATCAATCTGTTTCGTCTAAACCGTTAAACGTCTTAACCCCAAGGGGGTACGATTATTCCGTTTTTACTTCATTTTATTTCGTCAAAACCGTGAATTTTGAGTCGTTTCATTTGGTTATGGAAGCGCACATGGAAGAGGACTGCCGGGATAGCCAAGGCGATGACGAACGCAATCCACATACCTTTCGCTCCAAGACCCACAGAGCCTACCCCCAACCCTTCCCTAAAAGGAAGGGGGTAATAGAATGTTAAATATATTCCCAGCGGCAGCGCCACACCGATATAGGCGAACAGTGCTATCCGCATCGGGACTCGTACATCCTGGATGCCGCGCAACATCGCCGCTCCTATACATTGCAATCCATCCGCGTATTGGAGCGTTCCTGCAATGATGAGCAGCGTTGAAGCGATAGGAATCACTTCCGAATCGTTGGTAAAGATATACGGAATAACGTTGCGTCCGAAGATCATGATAGCCGCTCCGATGGTGTTCATCAGCAGACACAGATGTACGGACGCGTGACTCGCCATGCGCACGGCTTGCAGGTCGCCTTTGCCGAGTTGATGCGAGACGCGGATGGTGGTGGCTGAACCGATGCCCAACGCCAACATAAACGTCAAATCTGCCATCTGGTTGGCGATGTGGTGCGCAGCCAGAGACTCCTTGCTGATCCAACCGATGATGACGAACGAAGCCGTGAAAAGGAAGGCTTCCGCGAAGGACTGCAAACCAATCGGCATACCGATAGTGAGGAGATGTTCCACCTCGCGACGGGTGATCAGAAACCGACGCATGGAAGTGAGATACCGTCGCCAATCAGCCTTGCAAAGCATGGCAATAAAGAAACAAACCGGCATCAGGCAGCGCGCAATCAGACTCGCCCACCCTGCACCTTCCGCACCCATCGGTTGGCAACCCCAGTGCCCAAAGATGAACACCCAGTTCAGCAAGATATTGAGCAAGTTACAACCTATCGTAATGAGCATCGCAACAGTCGTGTTACCGAGTCCCTCAAGGAACTGCTTACTGAACGTGAACAGCAGAAACGGCACGATGGACAGCACGATGAGGATGTAATAGGGTCGCGCGCAAGTGACGACTTCGGGTTCTTGCCCGAACGCGTCCAGAAAACCGATACAAGGAGCGAGTAGCACTAACGACAACACACACATCAAACCCGTGAACACCAGGCCATTAGTGAGATACGATGTGATCTGTTCGTGCTTATGGTCTATGCGTTCTTTCCACTCTAAACTCTCCACTTCTCTCAACTCTAAACTCTCAACTCTCAACTTTTCCAATCGTCCATGCACATGACCCACCAACGGAGTGATGCCCATGAGTGCCCCCATCGCAAAAACCATTACCGTGAAAAACAGCGCATTGGAGAAACTAACCGCAGCCAAGTCGGTTGTGCCATAATGCCCCACCATGATCGAGTCAGCGAGTCCCACCAACGCAGCTCCAAA
The DNA here is from genome assembly GCA_902774185.1 of uncultured Bacteroidales bacterium. GTDB lineage: Bacteria > Bacteroidota > Bacteroidia > Bacteroidales > Paludibacteraceae > Colicola. The sequence continues at coordinate 5,704 of CACYHE010000034.1, forward strand.
CTGCGTCAGCATCACCGGAAACGCCAACTTCAAGTTGCGCTTGTAATACGGATAATATGCTCGAAATGAATAGGTCATTTAGCAAGTTGTGATATATTCGATTTTATTGCCCACACAGGACAGGTATTTTTGGAAATTGTCTTGGCTAATCACTACCGTACCGCGACAATCATTCGGGTGAAAACTCAGCGAATCGGCGTCTTTCAAACGGCTGTCCAAGAACAAAATCACATGGTGTTCGGTATCGTTGATCAATCCAAACGGACTGACACTACCCGGTTCCAATCCCAGATACTTCATCATCCGTTCTGGGGATGCAAAAGATAGTTTGCCGGGGGCCTTGAGACCCTGCGATACCAGCACGTCCTTCAACCAATGCTCAATATCATGAATCGCCAAATCGTAGTCGCACGGGAAGCAGATGAGGTAATGTTGGTCGCCCTTGTGATTGCGCATGAAGATGTTCTTGCAATGCACACTTCCGTCGTCGTGCCACCACCGTTTCGCCTCCTCAATCGTCTTCCCTTCCGGATGGTTGTAGGTCGTAAACGCAATCCCGTGTTCGTTCAGATACCGCAGCACTTTCTCCTGCCGTTCCGATATAATTTCTAAGCCCCTTTGGGGCACGATTGTTTCGTAGTTTTCCATTTCGTCTTATTGTTGCTTATCAAACCATTCGCGGCAGAGTCTCCGCAGTTCGGGTTCATTATGTATCATTGCTCGCAATGCTGCCAAACCCTGCACATTCCGTTCGCTATTGAGCCAAAGTTTCAAATAGCCACCTTCCGCATATTTCTCGTGGAGATGATCGAGGCTGCGTTGGTAGAGAGTATCGAAATCTCCGTTCGGATACAGCTTCTGACTATACACCATCGTCCGATGCACAACAGTAAGCGGATCTATCTGCCGGTCAGCTTCAGCCACAATCGCTCCATAGATTGTTCGTGGAGGATTCTTCCCGCTGGCACGATGATCTTCCACAGCATCCCGCATAATCAACAGTTGTTCGTGCGTGAACCATTGCTGCAAATTCTCATCTGCCATCAGGATCTCCCCTGAATGGATATGATGCTTCTCCCGATCGAATTTCAAACCCAGATCATGGTACGCTGCAATCACGTACGACATAGTCTCATCAGCGTCGTAAGCACGTGCCAGTTTGAGGCTCTCCCGAATGACTGTCTCCGCATGGTCACGCTTATGTCCACCATCAAAAGCATCGTATTGCGTCAGGATGGATTGCTGAATATACACGTCCAAAAGCAGTTCTTCCGGCTTGTCAATAATCCGCCCCACTCCATTCTCGATAAGCGTCTCTCTGCTTACGAACCCCCAAGAACACGCTACGAAAGGCACATTCGCATTCATAGCAGTGTCTCGATCTACGAGGCTGTCGCCAACATAGATTAGTTGAGAGTTTAGAGATGAGAGTTGAGAGAAGTCGTCTAGTTTATAGTTGAAAGTGGAAAGGATATCGTAATGACATCAAAGATACCGGGGAAAAAGTGCTCCACGATCTTTTCCGTCGCTGCCTGGTACTTATTGCTGGCCACAGCCAATTGATGTCCCTGCGCTTTGAGCGTCGCCAACAGTTCCGGTATGCCTTCGTACGGACGCGTGTAGTCGCAGTTGTGCTCATTATAATAAGGAACGAAATGCGCGCGTACGCGTAAGATGTTCTCTTCCGTTCGCTCCGATTCCGGCATGGCACGACGAATGAGATTATTGATCCCGTTGCCTACCATACGCGGATAATCCGCAATGCGGTGCGTCGGGTAACCCGTCTGCTCCAGCGCAACATTGCACGCATAACCCAAATCGTCAATCGTGTTGAGCAGCGTTCCGTCCAAGTCAAAAATGATCGTCATTACAAGATCTGCGCGGTGTGATTCTTCGTATCGACCTTTTCGATGATTCGTTCCAAGATGCCGTTCTCGTCAAAGATGAATGTCTTGCGCAGCGTTCCCATCGTCAACTTTCCATAGTTTTTCTTTTCTCCCCACGCACCGAAGGCTTGCAGCATCTCGGTGGTCGGGTCGCTGAGTAATGGAAAAGGCAAGTTATATTTTTCTTTGAACTTGATATGCGAGGCTTGGCTGTCCCTGCTCACGCCATAGACTTGGTAACCCTGTGCCAAGAAAGCATGGTAGTTGTCGCGGATGTTGCATGCTTCAGCCGTGCAACCCGGCGTGGAATCTTTCGGGTAGAAATAAATGACTGTCTTTTTGCCGATCAGGTCGTTGTTTGTAACCATTTTGCCGGTTTCATCAGCAGCCGCAAAACTCGGCATCTTGTCTCCGATTTGTAACATAATTGTATAATTTATTGTATTTCTTGTCCGGTGAGTGTCCATATTTTCTCCCCTCGAAGGATGAGGATTTGGCCGTTGCGCAGGATCTTACGAGAGAGCGGTGTCGCAGCCGTATTAGGCAAGGCTGTCGCCTCTTTATTCGGCCGTACATACTGTGCATCGGTACGCACATCGCGCACTCCGGGTTTGCCCAGATAAAGCGGATTGGCATTGTTATTGAGCAATAAGCCTTGCACCTTAATCTGCCGTCCTATCAACTCCGGATTATCCTTCACATTAAGTGCTGCACGTGCGTTTTCGCTGATTTGCACGGTGACATACTTGCTATCATCCGTCTCGTTAGGAGTTGCGGCTAAAACCAGCGACTGATCATCGGTATAAGAAATGCCATCATAGGTTTCCTGATACCGTTTGACACCTCCCAGCACATAGCCGGTTACCCAATAATAAGTCTTCGTCCACACGGTTCCTTCATGGGCAGCCAACAGGATGACATCCTGACAGGTGTACGGATCGGGGTTGGTTCCTGCTCCCTGCAGATTCAAGGACGTAACCTCCAACCGGAGCGTGATTCGTTTCTCCACCTGTTGATGGGTCTTGTTATCTGTTCCGCGCAGGTAAAGGTAACAACCGTGCATATCCCCTGCCGCTGCTCCAGGAAGACAAGTAATGGTCAGTTCTCCTCCAGCAGACGGTAAGGCAGCCATACTGAGTTGGAACAGTTCCGGTTCTCCTTCTGCCAGCGTAGCCGTGATATTGCCTGTCAGGTTCGCTCCTTCCACATGCAGCACACGTTGCATGGTGGTATAGTTATTTCCAACAACTCCAAAATCTACCACACTACCCTCCTGCGTACGAATGACGCCAACGGTTGGATCGGCAGGACGCACGCACACATCATCCAGGAAGAAACGGTGTTTGTTAGTCGAAGAGAACGTCATTCGAATACCGCTTGTGATATCCGATATATGAATCGTGACAGTCTTCCATTGATGCTGCTTGAGTTCAAACACACAGGGATCCGTCGTCAAACCACCTTGAATAGATACGTAGAAGAGCGAATCGCCTTCCCACGGAGCCACGCGGAACGTCAGCACGGCTTCTCCCTCACAAGCAATGAACGGCGTCTGTGCCGAACCTTGTTTGACGGACGTACCCACTTTCAGGCACTGGAAACCGGCATTGCAGTTATTGAATGTCCACTCAGGTGCATCCTGATAGATGACTATTGCTTTTGCGATGTCGCCTCCCCACTGGTTGTCATTACCACCCGTGTAGCCGTAATTCTCATCCTCCTCGTCAAAACAACGACTGAATCCCTCATAATAGATTGGTGCCATCTCTGCCTTCACGAACACCACTCCGGCCAAGACAACCAACAAAAGCATCACTATTTTTTTCATATTTATCTTTATTTGCGTTTTAAAATTTTATCTCCCCATGCGCCAAGCCGGTAATATACGCTATTAAATTTCGAGCGCAAAGTTACTGCTTTTTTTTGAGATATGCAAATAAAATGCACATAAATCTTGTGGATGTCAATAATTTTTCGTACCTTTGCACTCGATTTCATTAAACAATTATTGGAACTGGGAAAAAATGCCCACACCCCCCGAAATAGAACGTCATCCGATGCAACCGTTTCTGCGGAGAAAAATCGAGGTAGTTGCCGCGGTGATCTTCGACGAGCAAGGACGTATCTTTGCTACGCAACGAGGATATGGCGAGTGGAAAGATTGGTGGGAATTTCCCGGTGGAAAGATCGAAGCCGGAGAAACGCCCCAACAAGCCTTGAAGCGTGAGATTCACGAAGAGTTAGATGCCGAAATCGAAGTTGGCGAACTACTTCGTACCATCGACTACGACTACCCCACCTTCCATCTGACGATGCATTGCTTCAAGTGTAAACTTGCCGGAAATCATGTCACACTCTTGGAGCACGAAGCTGCTAAATGGCTTGCTCCCAATGAGTTACAATCCGTCAAATGGCTCCCTGCGGACGAAGATCTTATCGATGCACTGGCTCATACCCACCTAAAATAAATAAGGAATATGACGAAGATACTTTTTATATGTCACGGCAATATCTGCCGTTCACCGATGGCTGAGTTCATCATGAAGCAGTTGGTAGAGCAAGCCGGACGTGCTGCTGACTTCGAGATTGCGTCAGCTGCGGTGTCCACAGAAGAAATTGGTAACGACATCTATCCTCCGGCTAAGCGAATATTAGCCTCAAAGAATGTACCGTTTGAGCACCGTGGAGCACGACAGATGACACGTGCTGACTATGCCTATTACGACTATATCGTCTGCATGGACCAGAGCAATCTCCGTTGGCTGCGCTACATCATTGGCGAGGATACGGACCACAAAGTCTCGCTGATGATGGCATGGGCAATTACAAATGACCCATCACAAATCACCAATATCGGAAATATCCGCGATGTTTCCGATCCCTGGTACACAGGAGATTTTACAAAAGCCTACGACGATATCTTCGAAGGTTGCCAAGGCATGTTAAAACAAGTCTAATAAGTTGTAAATGAACAAAATAGAGAAATATCAAAATCTGCTTCCGCAGATCGAATCGCTAATCTCCGGAGAGATGGACCCGATTGCCAACATGGCGAACGTGGCTGCTGCTTTGCACGAGGCTTTCGGCTTCTGGTGGACGGGTTTCTATCGCGTGGATGGACAACAACTGGTTTTGGGACCCTTTCAAGGACCAATCGCGTGTACGCGTATTCCTTACGGTAAAGGTGTATGTGGAACGGCCTGGCAACGCGCCGAAACCGTTATCGTGCCTAACGTCCATGACTTCCCCGGACATATCGCCTGTTCGTCTGCATCCAACAGCGAGATCGTTGTTCCCCTCATCCGTAACAACCAAGTCATCGCAGTCCTTGACATCGACAGCAAGGACTTCAACACCTTCGACGAAACGGACCAACTCTATCTGGAGAAAATAGCAGAGATGCTATAGTACATCCTTATATTCATCCGTGATCCAAGAACAGGAAACTTTTTCGGAATGTTTCCTTGTTTTCGGGAAATCTGCCGCAAAGGTAGTGCTTTTTTCTGATATATGCAAATATATTGGGAGAAATTTGCAACTTTCGCCCGAAAATAATGGATTATCCGGAGAAATGTTACTAAAAAATTGAGATCTCTTCAGAAAATCGACGCATTTCTAACGAAAAAACGAAGAAATCTTTAATTTTCTTGCATATCTCATTTTTTTGTTGTACCTTTGCACTCGCAAACTCACGCTGGGGTATGTCTCATGTGTGGGAGGGCATTTCCCCTCTTAGGCGGAAGCCGCTTCTCCCACTTCAATGGGAGAACGCTCCGGGTGAGGGCGCAGACATATTTAATGGCGTTTACGAACGCTTGTTTTTGACTGATAGAAACCTAGGAAATTTCAAAGCAGTCTCGATAATATCGAAAACAAGTCGCAGTAGATGCTCATGGGTGTATTGTACAC
>CACYHE010000035.1 GCA_902774185.1 uncultured Bacteroidales bacterium
AATTAGAGCAACTATGATCACTATTCAACACCAAGAGACCGAGAAGAACGGCGTTTTTGAGGCATGGATAAGAGCCACCGAAGAAGGAGCGTGTACCGAACCGGTGCAAGTGGGCGAAATGACGTACCAACGCCCCACTCCCGAACGGATGATCATCGACCACACGCGTGTTTTTGAAGGCTATGAGGGACGCGGCATTGCCCGTCAGATGGTTCTCGCTGCCGTGGACTTTGCGCGCGCCAACAACCGTAAAATCACCCCCGTCTGCTCCTACGCGCAAGCATTCCTCCACCGCACAGACGAATACAAAGACATATTGGCATAACAAATTGCCGCAATCATTCGATTAAGCCTAATTTCTTGAGGCGAGAACGAATGGCGCCGTAAGTGCGGTTGAACTCCTTGGTTAATTGCGCAATGGGGGTGCCTTCTTGGAACAGTTCTCGCAGACGCAAATCATCCTCCACCATCCATCGTGCCCCGGCTTGCGGGGTCTCGGGTTTCGCTTGCACGCGCTTCTGACGCATCATCTTAATGAAATCCAACAAAAACGGCGAAGGTTTACCTTCTTCCAACATGTCATGAATCATCGCCTCCACCGCCATGTCGTCTATTGCGCCCGGACGAATCTCGTTTTTGGCAGGACCCTTCTTTGGCTTGGGTGTCTTGGGATTAGGCCTCTTCTCCCCTCCTTTTACGGGTGAAGAGCTTTGCACGATCGGACTGCCAGTGGCCGTCCGTAGAACTTTGCTGGGGGTAGGCGTCCCCTCAAACGTGTTCCTTGCCTGAAGCAACGATTCGGACGAAGGATTGCCTGTTTTGAGGAGCGATTGCATCAGATGCATCTTCTCTTGCAGCACTAAAAACAAATCGCTCAGCAGCGGCTCAAAATCCTTTGCGTCCGCCTTGTTCTTACAACGACACGGATGATTGGCTATCTTCTGAGCAACGGGCGTCATCAGCGGCACGAAATACCCGCACGCCGCGTGCAAACGCTCGCGCAGCAAGGTCTTATCGCCGTTCAGCAACAGTTTGGTCAACTGCGGCCGGAACTTATCGGCGATTGTTTGCCACTCGGTAAAAACAGGCTGCAACGCGTCCAAGAACGGCAAACTTTCTTCATTGAACGACACTTTGGAGGCTACCATTTTGCGCATCTGTTCGACCAACGAGAGTGTCCGATGGAAATCAAAAAGCGCACTGAACAGCTGAATCTCATATTCCTTGCGCGCTGTCGGAAGTGTCTGCTGAATCGTCTCTACCGACGGCTGGTTATCCGTATAGCGCAGCACGGAAGGATCGTTGTCCAGTTCCACATAATCAAGCGGTGAAGAAAGCACTATCCCTTCCAGCGTCCGGCAACGCGAAAGTGCCACATAGACCTGTCCTGCCGCAAAAGCACGCGCCGCGTCAATAATCACTTTGTCGAAAGTCAGACCCTGGCTCTTATGGATTGTCACAGCCCACGCAAGCCGCAGCGGATATTGGGTGAACGTACCTAAAATCTCCTCGTCTATCTTACCCGTTTTCTCGTCCTCTTTGTAGCGGATATTCTCCCAAACCATCCGCGTCACTTCGATCTCGCCATCCTCGCAACGCACAACAATCTTCTCGCTGTCAATCTCCGTAATCACACCGATCTTGCCATTATAAAACCTTCTCGGCTTTTGGTCGTCGTTGCGCACGAACATCACGCGCGCGCCCTCTTTGAGCGTCAGAACTTCATCCGTCGGGTAGATATTCACCGGAAAATCTTTCTTGATCTCCGCCGTAAAAACATGCGGATCGTCCGGCAGTTTGGCTAACTCGCGGTCGTTCAAATCATCCGCCAAACGGTTATGGGTCGTCAAGGTAATATGAAAATCCTCGTCCGTATTCTGAAACCGTGGGTTATACCGCCCATTAAGCAACGCACGACCTTGCGCAGTCAACTGATTCTCACGCACTTCGTTCAGCAGTTGTAATTCCAACTACAAAGGTACAGCCTTTGCGTGCAGAGATGTTGCATGGTTACTTGTTTTTTGTTAAGGCGAGGATGATTTTAATGCTTGAATAACTGATTTCGCCATCGAATGCCTCATAAAAAGGTTTGAGATGATTCTCGTAGGGATGCTGGCGGTAGTAACGCAAAATTTTCTCTATATGTTCATTCGGAACCAATTGTCCCGGTTCAATAAGCCCTCGTTCTACAAATGGTACTAAATGCGTAGCAATCGTATCTTCTTTCGATAACCTGCGTTTTGCAATCTGAGCAATGGATAATCCTTGCTTGAATAGTCTATATGACTCATGAGCCGATTCAAGTATATTGCTAAAATCATTATCGTTATCATCATACATAATAACACCGGCGACTAACTTAAAGTGTTTATCATCACAGATTGCTCCAAGTGATAGTGTGAGATAATACTCCGATGCAGCATTGGCTTCGTTTTTATCATTTTCCAGCAAATGTCTGAATTTTGGATCAGTAATTGGGAAGTCGTACTCATTGCCATTGAAGGTAAACTCCATGCGTGGTTGCGGTTGTTTATTCTCACGCTTTTTCAAATAACAACGCACATTGGATGCATGAATCATAAGAATCGAATATTCCAGCCGCTCATAATAATCATGCGATACAGCATTATAGGCATTCCCAAACAGCACTTTTCTATTCGTCCTTGAGAGAAGATTCAGAAGCGCGTTGTCCATCTCCACATGACCATTGTAAGACAGAGACGAATAATAATGATTCTCTTGCTGCGCTCCATCTGGGCATGGTTCTGGATCTGTCACTTCAATGACATCAAAAAGATTTATGCCTTCTGCCTCATCATTAGGAATTGCTCCTGCATCCGTCCAGCGATTAATAGGGCGGAACCAAATTGGGTGTCCCCAATCGTCTTGGATAATTTCGTAGCCTCTGTTATAAGTATGCTTGACCAATACTCCTGCCAAGCAACGGTTGTCGTGTTTATAGGAATTAGCTAAACAAAGGAAAAATCTGGATTTACTCATAGTGGTATAGTTTAGATTAGGTGTTTGATTTGTACATCTTCAGGATCTTGCAGACGAAGATGTTCGGCTAAAAGGCGACGATGACATTGTTCGGGAGTCTCTTCGGAGCAAAGAAAACAGCACTTGTCAAAATCTTCTACTTTATATCGTTGGTTGATGCGACGCTTGGTCATTAGGTCTGCAAAGACGCGTTCATACTCCGCCCAATTCACCTTTCCTGCTCGATAATCGCTTAACAGTTCCTTCGTCGGAGCAAAGTCTGTGACATGCCGATAACCAATATTTCCTATCTGTTTGAGAAAATAAATCAGATCACTTCCCTTTGCAAATCCTGCCAATTGGCTACTATTGCTAATCCGCACATCCACAAGCGTTTGCACATGGTTCTTTTTGAGCAATTCAAAAAACTGCTCGGCTGATTTCTTCGTAAAACCGATGGTATAAAGTGTAATCATACGTAGTATTCCTCCGTTTCTTGTTGGTATGCTATCTCTTTGTTTTTCTGACGATAAGCAAGCACAACTTGCTGCTCTTTAGTACATTCGTTCTCGCCAAACATATCCGGTGGTTGCACCTCGGGAATCTTTTTCTTGCGCACATATTCCTTCACCATTTCGTCTTGTAATTGTTTGTGAGGAATAGTTGTCACAGTTCCGTTC